>NZ_LR217737.1:0-1081117 GCF_900699015.1 Candidatus Erwinia haradaeae
TTATAAACAGTATGTGCAATAGATTAAGAGTGTATCTTCTATCAATATAAAAGATGGATTAGTATATAAAAAATCAGATTTAACTTTTAATACTGCCTGTGGATAAAATCCTTTTATTCTAAATAAATATTATAATAATTCACAGGTCATGCACAGTTAATTAAATGAACTAAAGTATTGATTAGTAAAATGAAATTCAACTTACCCACAGAAAAGATCTACTTTAATAATAATTATTATGTTTTTATCTTTAAAAGATAGTTTATTTATAGAAATTCTTTTCTATCGAAATAATTAGAATTGTAATTTTTTTTAATTTAAAATAATCTAAAAAGATCTTATAATAAAATTCAATATTGTTTGGGTACAGAGAGGTATTGTGTTATGTTTTATACAGAGTTTTTTGACATTATTGTAATCGGTGGTGGTCATGCTGGTACCGAAGCAGCTATGGCTACAGCTCGCATGGGACAAAAAACGTTACTGTTAACCCATAATATTGATACTTTAGGAGAGATGTCTTGTAATCCAGCTATCGGGGGAATTGGAAAAGGACATCTTGTTAAAGAGATAGATGCATTGGGTGGGCTAATGGCACAGGCTATTGATCAAGCTGGGATTCAATTTAGAACACTGAATTTAAGTAAGGGGCCAGCTGTACATTCTACTAGAGTTCAAGCTGATCGAATTTTATATCGTCAGGCAGTGCGTCATGCATTAGAAAATCAATCTAATCTGTTGATTTTACAACAAGATGTAAAAGATTTATTAATTAATAATGATCAAGTGACTGGTGTGATCACTCAAATAGGAGTGAAATTTCGTTCTAAAGCAGTTATTTTAACTGTTGGTACTTTTTTGGATGGAAAGATCCATATTGGTATGAAAACATCTATTGGAGGTCGTGCTGGTAATTCATCAGCTTCTTTACTGGCAGCGCGATTACGTGAATTGCCTTTGGAGGTTGGGCGCTTGAAGACAGGAACCCCCCCTCGAATCGATATTCGATCTATTGATTTTAGTTTGTTATTGCCTCAAGTTGGCGATAATCCACTTCGTTGCTTTTCATTTTTAGAAAATCTGCATCCTTTTCCTAGACAAGTACCGTGTTATATAACTAAAACTAATGAAAAAACACATGAAATTATTCGTGATAACCTCCATTACAGCCCAATCTACGGTGGTAAGATTGAAGGAGTTGGACCCCGTTATTGCCCTTCAATTGAAGATAAAGTGATGCGATTTTCTAATCGAAATTCACATCAAATATTTTTAGAACCAGAAGGACTAACTAGTAATGAAATTTATCCAAATGGTGTATCTACTAGCCTTCCATTTAATACACAAATACAGATGATTCGATCGATACAAGGTATGGAACAGGCACATATCACACGACCAGGATATGCTATTGAATATGATTTTTTTAATCCATCTAATTTAAACAGAACACTAGAAAGTAAGTATATTCAAGGATTATTTTTTGCTGGTCAAATTAATGGCACTACTGGCTATGAGGAAGCTGCTTCCCAAGGTCTTTTGGCTGGTTTGAATGCCAGTCAGTTCTCACTAGGTAGGGACGGATGGATACCAAGACGTGATCAAGCTTATCTAGGTGTTTTAGTTGATGATCTATGTACGCATGGTATTACTGAGCCCTATCGTATGTTTACTTCTCGTGCAGAATATCGTTTAATATTGCGTGAAGATAATGCTGATTTACGTTTAACTGAAATTGGTCGAAAATTAGGTTTAATTAATGATATGCGTTGGGAGAGTTTTAACAATAAACTAGAAAACATTGAGAAAGAGAGGCAACGCCTTCGTTCTATTAAATTACCATCTAGTCATATAGAATCTGTTATTGAGAGTACCTTGATAAAAGGAAAATTAAACAGTAATCTTAGTTGTGAAGATTTATTAAGACGTCCTGGAATCACCTATAAAAAGCTAATGACTGTCAACGAATTTGGTCCGTTTGTAACTGATCAACAAGTAGCAGAACAGGTAGAAATTCAAATTAAATATGAAGGCTATATTATTCGACAAGAACGAGATATTTATAGACAGATTCGTTATGAATCAACTTTATTGCCTATTGATATTAATTATGAACAAATTAGTGGGCTTTCTACTGAAGCGGTTTCTAAGCTTAAAGTTTATAAACCGACATCAATTGGTGAGGCATCACGCATGCCTGGTATCACGCCAGCAACTATTTCAATATTGATTATTTTTCTAAAAAAACGAGAGCGTTTATTAGGTAAAAGTAAAGATTGTTACTCAGATAACGTATGTGCTTAAAGTTTTTCACCGATGAAATTTGTATCTCCTATATAGGTAGCAAACTGAAATATTTACTGTAAAATATAAATTTCTTTCATTTATTTGCTAGAAAAAGATTACTGTCATCCCATATAATTTTATAAGTAATGTATTAGTATAGATAAATATAACATGTTTATTATTTTAAAAAAATTTTATTTAACTTAAGTAGTAGTCTTGTATATCAGAGCTTATTTATAATTTATAAATTCTGTGATTAGTTACAATATTTTTGATATCGATCAATTTTATATCTTTTAATCTTAAAAGATTTTCAAATAATTAAGATTTCTTTACTATCTTATTAAGTAAATTAAAGTTATTATCTCTTCCTTAAGACAAGGAAGATTGATAAAAATCAATTATTGTAAATTAATAATGGATAATTATTCATCTATTTTTTATTTTTTTAATGTTGTTATTGTAAGATATGTAAAAACTTTTTAGACGACATATAGTAATAACTATTAATTATATTTTATCAAAGTTTATTAAAATTTTTAAATAAAATTATATTCTTAGATTGTAAATAGTAAATTTTGATTAAATACTATAATAGTATTAAGCAAATAGTGACTCATATTTACATTAAGAGTGGATAGCTAGTGTGCATATTTTATTATCGGATAACATTTATTTTATTTAAGTTTTCACAAATATTCTAAATTTTGAATTTTAAATTGAAGATAATTTCTTTATTTTTCTAATAAATAATTTTTATTTAGTTTTGGTCTTAATAAGATAAGAAATTTTTATTAATTCCGTTAGTATTTAATGATTTGTTCTT
The DNA here is from genome assembly GCF_900699015.1 of Candidatus Erwinia haradaeae. Taxonomy (GTDB): domain Bacteria; phylum Pseudomonadota; class Gammaproteobacteria; order Enterobacterales; family Enterobacteriaceae; genus Erwinia_E; species Erwinia_E haradaeae_E. The sequence goes on from NZ_LR217737.1 coordinate 3,113, forward strand.
TCTTTCCAGCTTAATAGCATGTTAAGTAAATTTATTGGTAAGGAAAACATTTTATATATATTCAATGATTCTATTTATTTTAAATACTAAATTTATAGACTACACTTTTTAGTATATAACTGTTTCAAAAAAATATTTTACTGTTATGTAAAGAAGATAATTATTTTAATATGAAATAAATTGTATGTATTATTTTTATATAATGGTCTTCTAAATAGGTTAGAATAATATGAGATAATTTATAATTCATGAGGATATAATTTTTTATCTTTTTAAGATCCAATCAAATTTTAAATGAACATATATGTTTTATAGTAAAATAATTAAGAATACGATATCGATAATATCGTATCTATCAGTTATTAATTATATTAATACACTAGATATTTAAATACAGAAAAAAAGAATATTAGATTATTTGATAACATTATTAATGTAATGAATTTTTAATAAATTAAAAAAATGAGATAAATAGTATTTATTCAGTCCTTTTTAGTATCTTATTAAATTACTATTTTTATATGATTAAATAATAATCTTAAAAATATCTATACATCTCCATTATTGATCTGTTTCTATTTTTATAGAAATTAGATTTATTTCAATTTAAATGCTATTAAAATACTTTAATCTCATAATCCTTAGATTATATCTAATCTTTAATTTAGATTTATCATATACAAAAGGATCCATATTAATATATATAAGTATATTAATATTGCTTATCAGTATGGAATCCACTATTTATATCTTTTAAAAATGAAATTTGGATCTTCATTATCTATGATATCAGAATTTATTATATTATTTTTAGAATCAATACTCTCAGGTTGAGCATGACAAAATACTATATATTTGTAACAGGTGGGGTTGTTTCTTCTTTGGGAAAGGGTATCTTTGCTGGTTCATTAGCAGCTATTCTTGAAGCCAGAGGTTTACCAATTACTATTATAAAACTTGATCCTTATATTAATGTTGATCCAGGAACCATGAGCCCCATTCAGCATGGTGAAGTATTTGTAACCGGTGATGGTGCAGAAACAGATCTAGATCTTGGTCATTATGAGCGATTTATTCGTACACGTATGACTCGTCGTAATAATTTTACTGCAGGCCGTGTTTATTCAGATGTTCTCTGTAAAGAAAGACACGGTGATTATATGGGGGAAACTGTTCAAGTAATCCCTCATATTACTAATGCCATCAAAGAAAAAATAACTATAGGTGGTGAAGGATATAATATAGTATTAGTAGAGGTTGGGGGTACTGTTGGTGACATTGAATCATTACCATTTCTTGAGGCTATTCGACAGATGGCAGGTGATATTGGTCGTGCAAATACAATATACATCCATCTAACACTCGTTCCATATATGGTAGTAGCAGGTGAAGTGAAAACTAAGCCAACCCAGCACTCAGTTAAAGAACTATTGTCAATTGGAATTCAACCTGATGTATTGATCTGTCGTTCTAGTTATCCAGTTCCTAAAAATGAGCGGTCTAAGATTGCTTTATTTTGTAATGTACCAGAAAAAGCAGTTATTTCGCTAATAGATGTTGATTCTATCTACAAAATTCCAGGTATTTTAAAATCACAGGGGTTAGATGATTATATTTGTAAGAGATTTAATTTAAATACACCACCAGCTAATCTAGAAGATTGGGAACGGGTTGTTTATCAAGAATCTAATCCTAATCGTGCTATTAATATAGGAATGATAGGAAAATATACGATATTACCAGATGCTTATAAATCAGTTATTGAAGCTTTAAAGCATGGTGGTTTAACTAATCGTACTACAGTTAATATAAAATTAATTGATTCGGAAGATATTGAATTTAAGGGAGTAGGTTTATTAAAAGATTTAGATGCTATTCTGATTCCTGGTGGTTTTGGCTATAGAGGCGTGGAAGGTAAGATCATAACAGCGAAATATGCTCGTGAAAATGATATTCCTTATTTAGGTATTTGCTTAGGAATGCAGGTAGCCTTAATGGAATTTGCTCGTAATGTGGCAAATATGAAAGATGCACATTCGACTGAATTTTTTCCTCAATGTCAATACCCGGTTGTAGCTCTCATTACTGAATGCTATGACGAAGAGGATTTTGTTAGTCAGGATAACGATCAAAGTGGTTTAAGTGGTATAATGCGATTAGGTAACCAGGAATGTCAACTAGCTGATTGTAGTTTAGCTCGTCAGTTGTATGGCTCTAGCATTATTATTGAGCGTCACCGACATCGCTATGAAGTCAATAAGAGATTTTTAAAAAAAATAGAATCAGCTGGGTTGCGTGTGGCAGGTTATTCTGGAGATAACAAGTTGGTTGAAATTATTGAAATACCAAGCCATTCCTGGTTTCTAGCTTGTCAATTTCATCCGGAATTTACTTCTACCCCTCGAGACCCTCATCCATTATTTAGTGGATTTATTCATGCAGCGAGTTTGCATCAGAAAAAGATAAAAAAATAAAGATACTACAATGTATTTCAAGTATTATGTAAGTATAACACGGTCGAGATACTTTTCTCGTTTTCATTTACTTAGTTCTGAGATAGATTAATGTCCAAAATTATAAAAGTTATTAGCCGAGAAATTATTGATTCACGAGGCCATCCGACTGTTGAAGCAGAAGTGCATTTAGAAGGTGGATTCGTTGGACTTGCATCAGTTCCATCAGGAGCTTCTACTGGATCCCGAGAAGCTTTAGAATTACGGGATGGTGATGAGAAACGATTTTTAGGAAAAGGTGTTATGAAAGTAGTAGATTCTATTAATACACTGATTTCTAAGAATATACTTGGACGTGATGCCAAAGATCAAGCACGTATTGATCAGATAATGATTGATTTGGATGGAACTAAAAATAAATCGCGCCTTGGCGCGAATGCTATTTTAGCTGTATCATTAGCTAGTGCTAAAGCTGCTTCTGCTTCAAAGGGAATGCCTCTCTATGCGCATATTGCTGAACTTACAAATAATCCAGGTAAATTCTCTATGCCTTTACCAATGATTAATATCCTTAATGGTGGCAAGCATGCTGATAATAATCTAGATATACAAGAATTTATGATTCAGCCTATTGGTGCAGCTTCTTTAAAAGAAGCAGTCCGTATGGGGTCTGAAATTTTTCATATTTTAGCACAAATACTTAAGTCTAAGGGGATACCTACTTCTGTAGGAGATGAAGGTGGTTACGCTCCTAATCTGAAATCTACTATTGCAGCACTAGATCTTATTGCAGAGGCTGTAAAAAAAGCAGGGTATATACTAGGAAAAGACATCGCTATAGCTTTAGATTGTGCAGCATCTGAATTTTATAAAAATGGTCGATATGTACTACTTAATGACAGAAAAGTATCTTTTTCTTCAGAAGAATTCACACATTTTTTAGAGAGCTTAACTAAGCAATATCCGATTATTTCGATTGAGGATGGTCAGGATGAATCTGATTATGAAGGTTTTTTATATCAAACTAAAATTTTAGGTGACAAGATACAGCTTGTAGGTGATGATTTATTTGTAACTAACCCTATTGTTTTTCAGAACGGTATTAATAAAGGTCTTGTTAATGCTATTTTAATTAAATTAAATCAGATTGGTTCTTTAACTGAGACCTTATCGACTATTAAAATCGCAAAAAATGCAGGATATGCGACAATTATCTCTCATCGTTCTGGTGAGACTGAAGATGTAACGATCGCTGATTTAGCAGTTGGAACCTCTGCTGGTCAAATTAAAACGGGTTCAATGAGTCGTTCTGATCGCATTGCTAAATATAATCAACTGATTCGTATTGAAGAGATTTTAGGACATCGTGCATTCTTCCATGGTAAAAAAGACTTTCAAGGAAAAATATGATATAATTAGTTATGATATTTAAGAAGATAATGCTCTATAACGATATTTTTTATATGTTATATTTTTGTTGGTTGATGGTTTTTGTAAGAAAGAAAAGAATTTCTTTCTAGTTTAAAGAATGATAGTTGTAGAGTTATTAAAATTTAAATATTTTCTCTATAAAATTATTAAATAAAATAATGATTGCTATATCTATATAATGTTGTGTTATTAACGTTAATTGTGATAATCAAATGGTTTATTGGAGATACAAATGAACGATAAAATTATTAATTTAACTGATAGTAGTTTTGAACAGAATGTTTTAAAATCCGAAGGATTGGTATTAGTTGATTTTTGGGCAGAATGGTGTGGTCCATGTAAGATGTTTTCCCTTATTTTAGATGAGATTTCTATTGAATACGAAGGAAAACTAATTGTTTCAAAAATAAACATTGATACAAATCCACGTACGGCACCACAATATGGTATTCGGAGTATTCCAACTCTTCTTCTTTTTCAAGAAGGACAGGTCATTGCAACCCAAGTCGGTGCATTGTCTAAAGGGCAGCTAAGTGATTTTTTAGATGCACATTTACAGTAATATATTAAGAGAGATATTGTCTTCTTAGGATTATCATGCGATTTTTCTGTTGAAATCTAGACGATTAGAATGAAGCGTGCTATGGTAATGTTTTATAAGTTTGCATTGGTATTTTTATTAAAAATAGTCACCCTGAATTTATAGATAGTAAGAAGTTTAAATATCATAGGGATAATTTCATGATAACTCATCTTTTGCCATCTGACGCTGAAGATTGATATGATTAGTTTTTTATTATTGCTTTTCGTTGAATAGTTATTTGTCTTTGAGCTATTATTGGTAGATTCTAAGATTAGAATCTTATCTTAATAGGTTTTAGATAAAGAATCCTGCTAGTTATTACACAATAATTCAAGATACATCCTCAAGTTTAAAACTCAGAACCCACCATTATGAATCTTACCAACTTAAAAAATACGCTGGTTTCCGACCTGATCACTCTTGGTGAGAAGATGGGGTTGGAAAATTTAGCGCGTATGCGTAAACAGGATATTATTTTTTCTATACTTAAACAGCACGCTAAAAGCGGCGAAGATATTTTTGGGAATGGTGTTCTGGAAATACTGCAGGATGGATTTGGTTTTCTGCGCTCTAGTGACAGTTCTTACCTTGCTGGCCCAGATGATATTTATGTTTCGCCTAGTCAGATCCGGCGTTTTAACTTACGTACAGGAGACACTATTTCAGGAAAAATCCGACCTCCAAAAGAGGGAGAGCGATATTTTGCTTTGCTAAAGGTTAACGAAGTGAACTATGATAAACCAGAAAACGCACGTAATAAAATTCTTTTTGAAAATCTAACTCCGCTACATGCTAACTCTCGATTACGAATGGAGACAGGTAACGGTTCTACTGAGGATTTGACTGCTCGTGTACTAGATTTGGCTTCTCCTATTGGACGTGGTCAACGTGGTTTAATTGTCGCGCCTCCAAAAGCTGGTAAAACAATGTTACTACAAAACATTGCACAAAGTATTGCTTTTAATCATCCTGAATGTGTTTTAATGGTTTTATTGATTGATGAGCGGCCTGAAGAGGTAACTGAAATGCAGCGTTTAGTAAAAGGCGAGGTAATAGCGTCAACTTTTGATGAACCTGCATCACGTCATGTTCAGGTCTCTGAAATGGTTATTGAAAAGGCTAAGAGACTAGTGGAACATAAAAAAGATGTAATTATTCTTTTAGACTCTATTACTCGATTAGCCCGAGCCTATAATACTGTAGTTCCAGCTTCTGGTAAAATCTTGACTGGTGGTGTAGATGCTAATGCATTACATCGTCCAAAGCGTTTCTTCGGTGCTGCACGTAATGTAGAGGAAGGGGGTAGTTTGACGATTATCGCTACTTCTCTGGTCGATACTGGTTCTAAGATGGATGAAGTTATCTATGAAGAGTTTAAAGGTACAGGTAACATGGAGCTACATCTAGCACGAAAAATTGCTGAAAAACGCGTATTTCCTGCTATCGATTATAATCGATCTGGTACTAGAAAAGAAGAATTGTTAACTGTATCAGAGGAGCTTCAAAAAATGTGGATATTGCGTAAAATTATTCACCCCATGGGAGAAATTGATGCGATGGAGTTTTTAATTGATAAATTATCTATGAGTAAAACAAATGATGAATTTTTTGATATGATGAAGCGTTCATAAATCAAATATATAAGTTAAGGTTCTATTGTTATTCTAATATTTGAACAATGCATGTATTTATTAGAAATCGTAATATTTAGAATTACGCTACAGGGTAGATGAATAAGATGATATCTAAAAAATATTATCAGATATTATATTTAAGTCAGTAATTTTTATACTATATATGATATGTCATTTCACATAGCTCTATAGTGCATTTATTATGCAATAATGGGAAAACTTACTATATTATTAATAATATATAATTACTCATTTGTTTTATAAGACACTAAGATTATTAGCGAGTTAATCAAGTAATCTTAAGTTAAACAATGTCAATAAGTTCATTTTGATTCTATATTAATTTCGACGATCTATATTCATAGAGCTAGATTTTATTATAACTTAATTTAGTCCTTGTTATTTATTATGGGTAATGAATATTATTATGAGTTCTAGAAGATCCGACATTTTATTTCATGTTCTTCTAGTTTGATAGGGCTAATAATTATACTAAAATTCGTATTATGAATCGTATAAAATATTTTTATATTCCAATGAATTACTCTAATAAATTTTTATGTTGATCTGAGATTGTATTTTATTATAAAATACAATCGAATAATCATTGATCTTTTTTTATTTCATTTGAAGGAAATATGATTGGTAGAGCTAATTGTTAGTTTATTATAAAAATAAGATAATATTGTATTGGATATAATAACACAGTGATTATGATCATACTCGTTATTAGATTAGAAGAGTATATTAATCTTTGTGATATCAACATATGTGATTTCTGAGTGTTGGTCTCTTTGATGAATCATTTATTTTTTAGGAGATTACTAATTTTATCTATATGATAGCAATCATTGAATAATCATTGTAGTTTGGCATGAGATCGCTTTAACAGACTTTTAATTGTCTTAGCGATAATCTTCTCATTTATACTATATAGTTTGTCTTATAATCTTTGTTTTTATATAGATAGGTCTTATTAAAGTTATTCAATAGTGTGTATTTTATAAGTTTAATCTTACAAAATAATCTTACTATTAATAAGAGTTCACATCTGTATAGTATTAGGTATAACATGCAAAGTGAATAGTAATACAGTGAATATAGTTTTTTGAAGAAAAATAAATTATTACAATTATCGATCATCAATGTATTGACTTACTATAGTTATGATTAGATTACTAGAAAAAGATAATAGATAACTTCTGACTCTATTATTGCATTGTATTCACTGATATAAAGTCAGTGTAATGTTTTATTTTTTTATATACTTTTAACGACTTTCAGGGGATGCATGAATCCTATCTTTACTATAGTTGTTATTATGACAAGAGATAGATAATTGAATCTATTTTAAGTAGATAGTGTTATCGATTGACTAGCGTCACATGTATATAATAGTTTTTTGGTAAACTGTTAGTAAATATTATTTATAAATCAATTTTTTACTTTAAAATATTAAATAATAGAATGTTGTTATGTAGTTTGATAGATATAAATCATTTTATGATAAGATTAATTTAAATAAATATGAGAGTAAGTTGCCCTGATAGAATCTTAATAGATTTTTATATGAATTTATTTTATAGATTTTCATGAGTATGCAGAAGATAGTGAATGTTGTTTAAACATTTTTTTATCTTCCCATCGAAGCATACTGAGGTGTCTACCCCAGCAGCAGCCAGTATCTAAACCAATTATACCCGTTGGTATACTTACTCCATTAAGTGTGGCCCAGTGACCAAACACTATAGTATAATCAGGTTTAATAGCGAAAGGCATTCTAAACCATGGTATTAAGGTCGAACAGGAGTGGTCTGGTAATTGTTTACTAGTTAGTTCTAATTGGCCTGTAGGATGACAGTATCGCATACGGGTTAATGCGTTAGCACTGAAACATAACCGTTTAATACCAGTAAGCATAGGTGACCAGTAATTGGATAGGTTATTATTTAGAGCATTAAGGAGGGGGCGGTAGTTTTCACCTTGAAGCGCTTTCTTGATTTCTTGAGCACATAACTCAGAAGTTTGAATGTCCCATTGTGGTGTAATCCCTGCATGTGACATGATAATTTTTCGTTCTTCATCAATTTGCAAAAGAGGTTGAAAGCGAAGCCAATCTATAATCTCTTCGATATCGTAGGCTTCCAGTAGATAATCAAGACGATCTGTAGTTTTAGGTTCTTTGAGTCCTTCGTATACTGCTAAAAGATATAGATCATGATTTCCAAGAACTATTTTAACAGAGTTATCTAAGCTTCGTATAAAGCGTAAAACCTCAAGAGAATGAGAACCTCTTGCAACCAAATCACCAGTGAACCAAATTTTGTCTATTTTAGGATTGAATTTTACTTGAGAAAGAAGTAATTTAAGTTCATGATAACAACCATGAACATCACCAATTAAATAAGTACTCATATAAGATACCGTAGTAGTAATAAGGCTATATTCATATCTATCTATTTATTGGAGCTATGGACTATATTAATCTATTAGTATTTATTATATCACTTATCTTACAAATAAGATTAGTCGTTTTTTAAATGAACTCTTTTTTGAATCCATACCATTGATTATTTTTAAGATAATCATATCGTTTTAAGAAAAATAATCTATTACTATAGGAACTAAGATAAATAAATATATATGATATGTATAGTATACAATATAACTTGTTACTTCTATTCTCTCTAAGAAAAATTATTCATAGATTATTCTTTTATAATAAGTCTAATTCAGTTTTATGATTAAAGGGAATGAAATGTAATTAGATAGATAAATAAAAGTATTGTTTTATTTTTTTAAATATTCATATAATTATATTATTCATGTTAAGTAAGTCAATTTTATTAATAAAATATGTTCTGATTACTAGAGTTAGGATAGATTTTAATACAAAATATTTTTGTATATTTATAATTTTTTGTTTATTATTTTCTTATAAAGATTTTAATCTTATCTTCTCGTAAAGTAGACTGAGAATATGTTGCAATATATCTGACTTATATTATGATCTAATGATCAATATATTATGTACTGAAGACACAGTAAATATAATATACAGATTCTATTTTTTAGAAAAAAATTTTAGATCATTTATTTTTATTACCGTTTATTATTTATAATATACTATAATACTTCATAAGATATAGTGGTAACCTTAAAATCATAAGAGAATTGCTTCTGAATAATGAATATATGATGAATCATGCATTTTTTATATCTTGTATGTTAGATTTTCATATGTTTTTTGAAAAATAATCTTTTCTATTTTATTAATAAATTATTTAGATTCATTGTAGAATAATATAAGATTCTTAACAATTTAATTGTTGAAAAGTCTATTATTCTTTATTTCTTATATAAGAACTACCAGATTGTACGTAATATATATAGATGATGTAATTTAAGAATTAATATAAACACTATTCTTCATTTCTAGTTATTTACATAAGTTTCTTTTATGTTTAGTTCAGACGCTCTTTAATTCGAGCAGATTTACCAGTGCGTGTGCGTAAGTAGTATAATTTTGCTTTACGTACAGCTCCATGACGTTTAATAGTAATACTATTAAGAATAGGTGAATGGGTTTGGAATACACGTTCTATGCCTTCACCATTAGATATTTTTCGTATTGTGAATGATGAATTAAGTCCACGATTTCTAATTGCAATGACTATGCCTTCAAATGCTTGTAGCCGTTTCTTGGAGCCTTCAAAAACCCAAACCATAACTTCTACAGAATCACCTGGGCGAAATATTGGTATATGCTTCTGTATTTGTTCTTTTTCAATTTGTTTAATAACATCTTTCATTGTAAAATGCCTTATTTCAAGTATATGGATAGTTGTAGAATAACAGATGGACGTATATTTTATTTTTTGTTATCTGCGATGTGTTCATTTTTAAACTCAGAGAGCAAGATTTTTTGTTCTGTAGTTAGCGGTCTATTCTCTAAAAGATCAGGTCTTTTCAGCCATGTAGCTCCTATGGATTGCTTAAGGCGCCATCGCCTAATATTGGTATGATGGCCGGATAATAATATAGATGGTACTCTAATTCCTTCTAGAATCTCTGGACGAGTATAGTGTGGGTAATCTAATAAGCCATTTGAAAAAGAATCTTGTTCGGCTGATTCTTTTTTTCCTAGGATTCCAGGTAAGCATCGAGATATAGAATCAATAATTACCATAGCAGGTAATTCACCCCCAGTTAGTACGTAATCTCCAATAGACCACTCTTCATCTATCTCTGTGTTAAGAAGACGCTCATCAATCCCTTCATATCGACCACAGACTAAAATTAATTTCTTATTTGTTGCAAGCTCATGGACTCCTTTTTGATTTAACTTTCGACCTTGAGGAGATAGATATATCACTTTCCCGTCTTCTCCGCTTGCTTTTTTAGCTGCATAAATAGCATCCCGTAATGGTTGTGTCATCATCAGCATTCCCGGTCCGCCACCATATGTACGTTTATCTACGGTATGGCGTCTATCACTGGTAAAATCACGTGGATTCCAGGTATGAATAGATAGCAGACCAGTTTTAAATGCTCGGCGAGTAACTCCATAATTAGTAATAAGTTGGAACATTTGAGGGAACAAACTGATAATACCAATCCATATTCTTATGTCTTTATGACAAGACTTATCTACAGAATTCATTAGAATTCTATCTCCCAATCTACATGAATAGTTCGGGCAGGAAGATTGATGTTTTTAATTACTTTCTGATATAAAAAGGGAATTAGTTGCTCTTTTGACTTTTGCTCTGTTTTCTGGTCGGTTTTAATAATTAAAACGTCATTTGATCCTGTTTCTATTATACTGCTAACTTCGCCGAGTATGTTATTTTTTAGGTTCATTACTTGGCAACCTATAATGTCTTTCCAATAATACTCTCCTTCTTTTAATTTCGGTAGTTTTGTAGAGTCCATTATGATTTCACAACAAGTGAGTTGGGCGACTGCAGCATCACGATTATCAATGCCTTGTGCTTTAATAATAATATCATGATTGTGATATTTCCATTTTTCTAGAGTTAGAATATTCCAACGATTTGTTTTTTTAATGAACCATGGTTGATACTGAAATATACTAATTGGATTTTCGGTAGAGGGAAATACCTTAACCCAGCCATAGACGCCATAGGTAGAACCTGTTATCGCAATAATTAATGGATTAGACGGGGTTTCTGTAGTTATTTTTTTTTTCATTTCGGGAATAGGTTAATCTGATAATATTTTTTTAATTTTTTTGATCAGCATTTGAACACGATCAGATACAGATGCCCCCTGTTTTATCCAATAGTTGATCCGTTCTATATTTAAATGAAGTGGCTTAGCATGACCAGAGGCGATGGGGTTAAAGAAACCAACTCTTTCAATAAAGCGACCATTACGAGGATAACGGCTATTTGTGACAACTACTTGATAAAACGGACGTTTTTTTGCACCATGACGTGCTAATCGAATTGTTACCATAACACCCTCTGTAGTAAAATGAATTAAGTGTTTCATTCTGAGAATGAAGATTTTATTATAATATAAAAGATCACTTTGTTGATTGTTTTAGTGTAAAAAAACTATAATTAATCTAAAATAGTTCTTTGTCCTTCAATAGGAACTTACTATGACATATATCTTCATTATATAAAGACCTTATTTTTCAATATTTTATATATTCTATATACTATAATATCAACATATTATTATAGGTTATTTAACCAAGCTGTTTACGAGCATTACGAAATATTCGCATCCAGGGACCATCTTTCCCCCATGCATCAGGATGCCATGAGTAATTAATTGTACGGCATATTCTTTCTGGGTGCGGCATCATAATTGTAATACGACCACTGTCATTAGTAATGGCAGTAATCCCATTTGGGGAGCCATTTGGGTTAGCAGGATACTTCTGAGTGGGATAGCCAAAATTGTTAACGAATCTTAGAGCTATTAAATTTTTATTTTCTAATTGTATTAGATTTGTTTTATTCTGTATTAACGCATAACCTTCGCCATGCGCGACGGTTATTGGTATTCTTGAACCTGCCATACCATCAAACAATAGGGATCTGCTTTTTAATACTTCTACTAAACTTAATCTCCCTTCAAAACATTCTGATTGATTACGTACGAAATAAGGCCATTCTTCACTTCCAGGTATAAGTTCACGTAGATTTGAAAGCATTTGGCAGCCATTGCAAACACCGAGAACTAGAACTTCTGGTCGATGAAAAAAGGATTCAAATAGATCACGCATGTGGTTATTTAATAAAATAGATTTTGCCCAACCTGATCCAGCACCTAATACATCTCCATAAGAAAAACCCCCGCAAGCAACTAATATCTGTATATCGTCTAATGTAGACCTTTTTTCTGCTAGATCGGTCATATGTAAATCAATTGCTTCAAATCCGGCATAATGGAACGCAGCAGCCATTTCGACATGTGAGTTGATACCTTGTTCACGTAAGATTGCTACCTTGGGTCTTATGCCGGTAGCTATTAATATTGATGCAATATCTTCTTGAGGGTTAAAAGTTAAAGATACATTTAGACCGGGATCGTAGTTATCTAATTTAGTTTGATGTTCTTGATCTGCGCAGTCTGGATTATCACGTAAGCGTTGCATCTTCCAGGTTGTTTCTGCCCACCATGCACGCAAAGTAGTACGACGTTCTCTATATATGATTGACTGACCACTAGAAATTATAAATTGATTCCCTCTTACTGCTTGACCTATGACATAACTACAATTATTTAGTTTATATTCTGATAAAATTTGTTGAACTTCATCTAAGTCACGTGTAGATATTTGAATGACAGCGCCGAGTTCTTCATTAAATAGTGTTGCAAAGATATCACTACTAAGGTTTTTAATGTCAATTAAAACACCGCAGTGACCAGCAAAAGCCATTTCCGCTAATGTAACTAGCAAGCCGCCATCTGAGCGATCATGATATGCGAGCAGTTTTTTAAAAGTAACTAGTGTTTGGATAGCTTTCCAAAAATTTACGAGCTGTTTGGTGTTACGTATATCAGCAGTTTGCTTACCTAGTTGACGATATACTTGTGTGAGGGCAGTGGCACCAAGAGCATTCACACCATTACCAAGGTCAATAAAAATGAGTTGATTGTCATTAGTTTGTAGCTGTGGTGTGACAGTGTTCCGTACATCTTCTACGTAAGCAAATGCAGTAATTATCGGCGATAATGGAGAGGTTACTTCTTGTTTTTCATTGTTGTGATACCACTCAGTTTTCATTGACATAGAATCCTTACCTACTGGTATTGAAATACCAAGCGCAGGACATAATTCTTCACAAACAGTTTTTACTGCGGCATATAAGCCCGCATCTTCACCGGGGTGACCAGCTGCTACCATCCAGTTAGCAGATAATTTCACACGCGTTAAGGAGCCAATCTGTGCTGTCACAATATTTGTGAGTGCTTCGCCGATAGCTAAGCGGCTAGATGCTTTAAAGTTTAGCAAAGACACTGGGGCCCGCTCGCCGATTGCCATTGCTTCACCATGATAACAGTTGTGATCTAGACTAGCGTTGGTTACCGCGCAATTTGCGATGGGTATTTGCCATGGACCAATCATCTGATCACGAGTGACTAAACCACCTACAGAGCGGTCGCCGATCGTAATTAAGAAAGTCTTCTCTGCAACTGCAGGTAAATGAAGTACACGATATATAGCATCAGATAGAGAGATTTGATCACGTATCAAAGGTAACCCTATTGTTATTAAGCTGGTTACATTGCGTGTGCTTTTAGGTATGTTTCCTAAAAGAACAGCAAGGGGTATATCAACAGGAGTAGTATTGAAATAACTGTCAATGAGTGATATTTTTTTTTCTGTAATTGCTTCTCCAATTATTGCATAAGGAGCTCGTTCTCGTTGACATATAGTGTCAAATAGTTTTAAATTCTCAGGAGAAATTGCTATGACATAACGTTCCTGAGACTCGTTACACCATATTTGTAATGGGCTCATTCCAGGCTCGTGATTTAGGATATTACGTAAATAAAAGCGACCACCACATAATCCGTGGTTTACCATTTCCGGCAAGGCGTTAGACAGGCCTCCAGCTCCAACATCATGAATAAATATAATTGGGTTATTCGACTGCAGTTGCCAGCAATGATTAATGACTTCTTGACATCGGCGTTCCATCTCTGGGTTTTCACGTTGTACAGATGAAAAATCATAATCTACATCAGATCGACTAGAAGCTGCGGAAGAGGCAGCGCCGCCACCTAGCCCAATATTCATGGCTGGACCACCTAAAATAATAAATTTATCTCCATGGTTAATTGAACCTTTCTTTATATGATTTTCGAGAATATGACCGAATCCACCTGCTAGCATAACAGGTTTATGATATCCACGTAATTCACGGCCATTATGGCTATCTACTATTTCTTCATAAGTACGAAAATAACCATTTAGAATAGGGCGTCCAAATTCGTTATTAAAGGATGCTGCTCCTAATGGAGCTTCTATCATGATTTCTAAGGCACTGCAGATATGATTCGGTTTACCAAAATCTTCTTCCCATGGTTGTTCGAATCCTGGAATACGAAGATTAGATACAGAAAAACCTGATAAACCAGCTTTAGGCTGAGCTCCTCTTCCAGTAGCTCCTTCATCGCGAATTTCGCCACCAGCCCCAGTAGCAGCTCCTGGCCATGGAGAGATGGCAGTGGGATGATTATGCGTTTCTACTTTCATTAGAATATGCGTATTATTTTTATGAAAATCATAATGACCTTGTATATTAGCATGGAAACGATTTAAGACTGATCCCTCCATAACAGCTGCGTTATCTTCGTATGCTGAAAGAATATAATTTGGATTTGTTTCTACAGTATTCTGTATCATTTCAAAGAGTGATTTGGACTGTATTTCTCCATCAATATTCCAATGAGAGTTAAAGATTTTGTGACGACAGTGTTCAGAATTAGCTTGAGCAAACATATAAAGTTCAATATCTGTTGGATTCCGATGGAGTTTTGTAAATTCTGTCATTAAATACTTAATTTCTGTTTCGGATAATAGAAGAGACAAAGAGATATTGGCTTCCTCTAATGCTTTTCGTCCTTCATCTAAGATATTAATGTATTGCATGGGAGCAGGTTTATGTTCAGTGAATAATTCTTTGATATGTTGAAAATCAGTAAAAATGCTTTCCATCATTCGGTCGTGTAATTGTGATACTAGATAGTTCCACTGTTTTTGATTTAATTTTTTGGATTTAATATAAAAGGCTTTACCGCGTTCTATTCGAATGACTTTAGTTAAAGCACAGTGTTTGGCGAGATCTGTAGTTTTAGAAGACCATGGAGAAATTGTCCCAATACGAGGAGCTATTAGTAATAATTTACCATTTGGAATATTTTCTTTGAAAAGTGAAGTACTGTGTTGCAATAGTCGTTCTAAAAGTAATTTTTCCTTAATATTTAAGGACGTTTGAATTTTAACAAAATAAATATACTCAGCATAAATATGTTGTATAGGAAGATTCGATTTTTGAAATAATACTAGTAATTTTTTCATTAGCATTGCGGATAAAACGGGTTGCCCACGTAAAATTTCCATCATAAAAGGTCTCTTATCGTGAAAAAATGAAATACGAACTACTGTTTATCTCAATATAGATGATTTTATAATTTCTGAATTTTGTATAAAATTTTTTGTTCAGTATATATATTTATAATTATTGTTAAGAGTAAAGGTATATTTTACAACTAAATATTCTAGGTTAAATCTGATTTAGATCGTCTATTATAAATTATTATTGATATATGGATTGACGATTTTAGTGTGGATTATTATAGTATTTTCTTATTTATTTCTGTTATCATGATCATTGATTTTAGTTAGGTGATATTACTTATTCTAATTGAATTAGGTGAGAATCTTTTAGATAGAAAATAATAGAATAGTAGTATTTGCGTAAAAGATTGGGAGTTTATTATATTTTGTGATTAATTGAATATAATTACCGTCTTCTTTTGAATAATGCTATACATCTTATATTTCAAGTTAATAAGTTTTCAATTAACTACAGTTCAGTTTATAGTATAGTTTATTTTTGATATTGATCTATCAATATTTATTTTTATATCTATTTAACACATATCATAATAAGTCAATGATATCATGTCTATGACTTGAGGTTGATTGTGTATAGTCTCTCTTGTTTATAATTAGGATTTTCTATGATATAAGAGCCAACACATATAGAAGAGATTAAAGTAATAATATTTTTTATGGTTGTTTGATAATGAATATTTACATTAAGTAGATAGTTGCTCAGAGATATTATAAATCAGATTCTATGTTTATATAGAAAGGCAATAACGTATTGTTAAACATATTTATGATGTATTTGCTTACAATTATCTAAGACTAATATTTCTATTAGAGCTAGGAGACGATATAATCGTAATAGTCATATTGCATAAATATCAATAAATATTGTATCCAGAAGATTATAAGGTTAGTAGTAAAATTTATTTTGATCTATATCATTATAGTATTATATGTAAAGATTTATAATATCAGATTTTATCAATAAAGTTTTAGCATGGTTTTAATTTTCATGTTAAATAAGATGCTAAAGTTATTTTATATTTTAGTGTTTTTATCTCTTTAAATCTAATATTTTTGTTATATGGATTATTTTATTGTTTAACCAAGCGGTTAGAGAGGGTGTTCATTAGTTAGATATTATTACTTCGATAGAAGTATCTTTTATATCATAATTGATCTTATTGTTGGTAGAAGTTAATTCAAGTATTTAGAGGTATTCTCATCTTGTATTATACTATAATAGTATTTATTTTTTATTATTATTAAGATATTTACATGTAAATAAATTAGAATTTATGCTAGATTTTCATAGAACAGCTATGCATTCAGCATTTTTATTCATTCAAGTGATAGTGTTGGATGATAATAGTTGTTATTATTTAAATAAAAATCCTGGCATATAAGTAAGGATTAAGATCAATAGTTATTAAAGTACTAACTTATTTTATGTGTTGTAATGTAGGTTTACATATAATATCTTATAAAGATTGTATAAGTAAAAATCACAATTTTTTCTTGTATGAAGAGAAAAAGAAATAGTGTTTAAAAATTATTTAAATCCAGAAGAATAAATATTTTATTGCCTAAATTATATAAAAAGAACAAAATAGAAGATAATCTAATATGTTAAAATATTAGATTATCTTCTATTTTTTGATCGCTCAATAAAGAATAATAACAAATACTATTTATTATTTATTGGTAAATAAATTTTAATATAAATAGACTTCTAAGTAAGAATGCTTTTTCTTGTTCGTTGATATAGAAAAAACTGATTTAGTACTGCTTTGCATTCTTTTTCTAAAATCCCAGACTTAATTTGAATATTATAGTTTATTTTTAGTTTTGTTTTAATATATTTTT
Organism: Candidatus Erwinia haradaeae; assembly: GCF_900699015.1. Taxonomy (GTDB): domain Bacteria; phylum Pseudomonadota; class Gammaproteobacteria; order Enterobacterales; family Enterobacteriaceae; genus Erwinia_E; species Erwinia_E haradaeae_E. The sequence goes on from NZ_LR217737.1 coordinate 20,684, forward strand.
CAATATGAATTTCTCCATACTTTGTATTAGAAGCGCCATATACTAGTCTTTTAACCCGACTATGTATGATAGCACCAACACACATCAAGCAAGGTGCAATAGTAACATACAATGTTGAATCTTCTAAACGATAATTTTTCATGACTCTTCCTGCCTCTCTTAATGAGATTATTTCGGCATGTGCGGTGGGGTCATGGAGTTTAATTGGTTGATTCCACCCTTTGCTAATAAGATGATTGTGGAGCACTAATACTGATCCAATGGGAATTTCACCATGATCTTGCGCGTAGTACGCTAGAAAGAGAGCATGCTGCATCCAATGTAAGTCATAATCGTTAGTCAATATGTTTTCCAATATAAAAATGAATATCATTCATTGATCTATTGATAGTTAATAGAAAAATATTTTATCATATAAGATGAATGTTTTAGATGTATAATAAAATAGGCTATAGTGTGTATAATGTTATATTATACTATTATTTTAATTTATATTAAATCCTTATTTGAATGGAGGATTGGATAGCAATTTCTATAGGTCATTTATTTTTATGTTTTTCTCAATAGTAAAGTAGACTTAATGATATATTTATCCTAAATCATTCTATTTAATAGAATAAATAGTAAGTTAGTATTTTAAAGTAACTATATATCAAGAAAAAGAATGGAGTATAACAAGTATTATTAATTCTCTATAATCTAATTGGATAAAAAGATATTGAATTCTATTATATATTATTAGTTTGTGATGAGAATCAGTATATCCATTTCAGATATATTCTTAATTAATTTTATAAGATTTAGTAGTATTTTATACTGAATTATAAAGATTTATGTTAAGTTATCATTTATATATATAATATATGTATTTCATACTGATCTTGCAATTTATAAGTTTTTTAAATTTCGTATAGGTGATGATATTTTGATATCATATATATGTATGTTATTTTTATTTACTAATATCAAAAAATGCATAGAGTAATACTTATTCAGATAAAGGGATGATTGTAATATAATTTATTCTTTATGATAAATTAATGTATTATTTTAAAATATAAAAGTATAGCAATATTGATTTTATCAATAGCGAGGTATTACAATATTCTAACAATTAAAATAATGAAGGTAAAAAATAATAGTTTATAACGGAGAACTATAAAGTCTTTTTAATAATTGGAATTTATAATGATTTGAATAGATTCTATAATATTTTAGATTTTTTATCATAAAGGATAAGCGTATAATCTGCATTGATAATAATTCTGATAGATTGGTGTCAATGTTATTTTGATTAAAGTGAAATAGGATAAGTTAGTATGTATTGTGAGAGAATAATTATAAATAATCTCAAATCATAGATAGATCATTAATCCATGTATTTAAATGTATCTTGATTCATATATGTCATACAATTAATTTTTTCTTCTATGTTTAAATATGACTTCAAAGTAATAAAATGAGATTACAATAGAGTATTATGACTTTCTACAACAATACTAATATTCTCATGATATCTCTTAAATTTATTCTAATATTAAGGTAGTGTTTTGATTTAGTATTTATGATTTTTATTCCTAATTTTGGTATTTTGTGAATATCTACATCAAAAGTTAGTAAGTAGTATTATAATTGTCAAGAACTTGTGATTTGTGAGGAATAGGGCAAACAACAACCTTAGATAACATAAAGTGTATTCTGTAAGAATGAGATTAATGAAAGTAATTATAAAGCAGTCTTAAAAGCAATAATCTACTCTGAATATCGTAGAAAAAGCTGGAAACGGATCATGATGAAGAATAACCTTAAAAAGGCTGCTGGGTGGGCTGCATTAGAATATGTTATGCCTGGGATGATTGTTGGAGTCGGTACTGGTTCTACAACTGAGTATTTTATTGATGCACTAGCATCAATAAAATATCAGATTGTTGGTGCGGTATCAAGTTCAGAAGTATCGAGTGCTAAGTTAGAGGCTTATGGTATTCCCGTTTTAGATCTGAATCACATTAATTTCTTATCTCTCTATATTGATGGTGCAGATGAAATTAATAGTCAGCTACAAATGATTAAAGGTAAAGGAGCAGCGCTAACAAGAGAAAAGATTATTGCAGCAGTCTCTGATCGTTTTATTTGTGTTGCAGATGAATCTAAGAAGGTGAAGGTTTTAGGTAGTGTACCTTTACCAATTGAAGTAATTCCTATGGCACGTAAATACGTAGAACGTAAATTGGTTGGACTTGGTGGATCACCTAGATATCGCCAAAATATCATTACTGATAACAGTAATATTATTCTTGATGTTGACCATTTAGATATGAGTGATCCAATTTACTTAGAAACAGAGATTAACTCTCTTACTGGTGTGGTGACTGTTGGTCTATTTGCCAACCGTGGAGCAGATATAGCGTTGATTGGTACTTCTAACGGCGTAAAGATTCTTACAAAATAATCTATTAGATATCTATTCATTCATCATATGATAAAAATTTTTATTTTTTAAATATTATGATTTTATCATATAGTTTTATTTACTAATGAACAAGATATATTTAAAATAAGATATGATCTTTAATCAACTTTAACTTGATCTGTCTATAACGTAATCCTCTATTTTTATTAGAAAAACTATTGGTATATTAAATTATGGTTCATTATATTTATTATTGTCATAATGTTTAATGAGTGAGAATTATTTATCTTTTCCGCATATTAACCCAGTAATTTTTTATGTTGGCCCAGTTACTTTGCATTGGTATGGGTTAATGTACTTCATTAGTTTTATATTTGTACGATGGCTTGCTAGACGGCGCATTTCCTGTTCTCCTCGTATTTGGACAAAAGAAGATATAGATCTGCTACTTTATATTAGTTTTTTTGGAGTCTTCTTTGGAGGACGTTTAGGTTATGTGTTATTTTACAATCTTCCTTTTTTTCTTGATCATCCTATAGATATTTTTAAAGTATGGAATGGAGGGATGTCTTTTCATGGTGGTTTGATTGGAGTTGTTTTAGCTATACTGGTTTTTTCTTATCGAACAAAACGTCATTTTCTGCAAGTTTCAGATTTTATAGCACCGATGATTCCATTTGGTCTTGGTGCAGGGCGTCTTGGTAATTATATCAATGGTGAGCTGTGGGGGCGAGTAAATCCAGATTTGCCTTGGTCAATGTTATTTCCTGGTTCACAAAGTGCAGATATAAGCTTAATACAAATACATGAAGAGTGGAAGAATTTACTAGTGACCTATGGTAGCTTGCCTCGCCATCCTTCTCAATTATACGAGATGGGGCTAGAGGGAGTATTGTTATTTATTATTCTTAATTTGTTTGTTATTAGTCGATCCCGTCCCTTAGGTTCTGTATCTGGATTATTTTTAATTAGCTATAGCGTTCTTCGTATAATCTCTGAATTTTTTCGTGAACCTGACTCACAATTAGGTTTATACTATGGAATAAGTATGGGTCAAATATTATCTATTCCGATGATGATTGTAGGGATAATTATTATTATTAGATCATATCGTTATTATCTATTTACAAATCATGATTAATTTGCAATACTTATTATAAGTTTTATCAAATATTATTCATTCCAATCAATCTTCTTTTTATTGATATTTTTAATTTAATTCTATTATTCATATGCACTTATTTTTTGTTTTTTTTAAAATTTATATAATTATATCTTAATTTTTTATATATAGTGAATTTTATTTTTTTTGAAAAAAAGAATGTAGTTATTTTGAATAGCATGAAAATAATAATGTACAGAATTTAAAGAAGTTTTCTTGATTGAGAAACCTAATTTATGTTTCATCGATTTATTTATACAATATATTTAGTAAAAATATATAGAGTGGTATATTAATGGATAACTATATAATATAGTTGATGGAATCAAGTATGTTATATTTCTTAAAATACAGATTTTTTATATATATCATTTACTTATTGAATTTCAAGGTAGTGTAATGCTTTAATTATAGAGGTTATTATTCTAGATAGAGGATTATATATTTATGTGAAAAAAAGACATCAATGTTTAATTAATCACTTTGTTATTAAAACGACTAGAATCTATGTATTCTAGTATTAGAAAATTTCAGGTATATAGATTATTATTAAATTGAAGATTATAAGAATATATATATCATATACCATAATTAATTTTATTTTCACATTTTCTACATTAATCTTTTATATGCTAAGGATTTGTCATTTTATATATCAAAATATACCATTTAAGTAACATATCTTAGAATAAGAATGATGTTTTTATATTATCATATTAATGTCGTTGACTTATAGTATTATTTAATAATACTGGTAATATGAAGTACTGTATAGGTTACTTAGTACAAATAATTATCTAAAATCTTTCATTTATAAACTGTAAATTCTGGGATTATGAGAATAATTAATATATTTGATTAGGTGGAATTTACTGAGTTACGAGTTATTGTATTTCATCTTTGATTTCTAGTTCTAGTAAGATCAAAACAAAAGATAATATTAATGATTTATGATTAAAATTAAAAAAAAATTGTTGATTTTAGTAGATGGATCTTCTTATCTGTATCGTGCTTATTATGCTTTTCCTTCCTTAACTAATAGCTCTGGTTTTCCAACAGGCGCGATGTGCGGTGTATTAAACATGTTACGAAGTCTATTTTTAAAATATAGACCAAGCCATGTTGCTTTGATTTTTGATGCACAAGGTAAAACTTTTCGTGATGGTCTTTTTTCGGAATATAAAATACGTCGTTCACCTATGCCTAAGGAATTAAAAGTACAGATTAATCCGCTATATAAGATTCTTACATTAATGGGGATACCCGTGTGCGTTATTCCTGGTGTTGAGGCCGATGATGTTATTGGCACTCTGGCTCTTAAGGCAGAAAAGGATGGTTTTAATGTATTGATTAGCACTAACGATAAAGATATGGCTCAGTTGGTCACTGTAGATACCAAGTTAATTAATTCGACTAATCATAAAATTATGGGACCGGAAGAAATCTTAGACAAGTATGGTGTTCCTCCAAAACTGATTATAGATTTGCTTGCTTTAATGGGCGATTCGTCTGATAGCATTCCAGGAGTAGAGGGGATTGGAATCAAGACCGCTCAGTTTCTGCTGCGAGAGCTTGGTGGAATAACTGAGATTTATTCAGATCTTGAAAAAGTTGCTTTACTCTCTTTTCGGGGAACTAAAAAGATAATAGAAAAATTAGAAAAAAATAAGGAAATGGCTTTTCTTTCGTATAAATTAGCAACTATTAAAACTAATCTGTCACTTGAATGGACTAATCATCAGTTAGTCAAGAGAACGCCTTCTATAGAAGGGTTGATGAAGTTATTTATAGATTATGACCTGAGAAAGTGGATTGTTTACTTAAAGGAAGATGAATGGTGGTCAGCTCGCATCCAGAAAGAAAAAATAGTTATAAATAGTTCTTCTATTGTATCGGAAGAGACTCAATTAAACGAATCTCTTCATAGAGTGTCTTTATCTAATTATGAAAGCATTTTAGATAAAAAAATATTTTTGTGTTGGTTAAAAAAAATCAAGAATAAAAAAATATTTGCATTCTCCTTTCATTCTGATTGTTTAGGTGAACTAAAAACTAATATTATTGGTTTATCTTTTTCGATTTCTTCGGGTCATGCTGCCTATTTACCAATATCGCATAGTAACTTGAATACATCAATTCAGTTAGAGTGTTCTTATGTGTTTGAATGTTTAAAACCTCTATTGGAAGATAAAAACATAATAAAGATTGGACATAATTTTCAATCTATTCAGAGGATTTTGAAGAAGTTTAATATTACATTAAAAGGTATATTGTTTGATACCATGATAGCATCATACGTATTAAATAGTAGATGTCATAGTGACGATGTGTTTGTGCTAGCAAGATCTTGGTTAAATTATCAACCAATAACATCAAACAAGATAAGTGGTACACATAGCAATAAACTTAATTTATATAAAATACCATTAAAAATAGCAACCTATTATGCAGCAGAGTATACTGATGTTATACTAAAATTATACGTTAAATTATGGCAAGAACTAGAGCAACATTCAGAACTTAAAAATATTTTTGAAACAGTGGAAATGGCTCTTGTACCTGTAATTTCGAGACTGGAGAATAATGGAGTTTTAATTGATCGAAATATTTTAGTTATGCATTCAAATGAACTCAGTGAGCGCTTAACTGATTTACAAAAAAAAGCACATAGATTAGTAGGAAGATCGTTTAATTTATTGTCATCAAAACAGATCGAAGCAATTTTACCTTCTTTGAAGAATACAATATCAATTAAAAATAAGTCAGACTCTCTTTTATCTGATCATGAGAAAAGATTAACAGATTTAACAGACAAACACCTTTTACTCAAGATTATTTTAGAATATCGTAGTTTGTTTAAACTTAAATCTACCTATACTGATAAGTTACCTTTAATGATTAATCCAGATAGCAATCGGGTTCATACTTCTTATTATCAGGCTACCACCGTGACTGGTCGTCTCTCATCTAGATGCCCTAATTTACAAAATATTCCAGTACGTAATCATGATGGACGTCGAATTCGACAGGCATTTATTGCAGAAAAAGATTATTATATTTTATCAGCCGATTACTCACAAATTGAATTACGCATTATAGCCCATTTATCGCAGGATCAGGATCTTTTGTTAGCCCTTACTAAAGAACAAGATATTCATTGTTCCATAGCAGCAGAATGTTTCGGTGTGACTATGGAGGCTGTTAGTAAAAAACAACGTCACACTGCGAAAGCAATTAATTTTGGTTTAATGTATGGTATGAGTGCTTTTGGTTTGTCACGTTATTTAAATATTAGCCTAAAAGAAGCTAAAATATATATAGATCGTTATTTTTCACGATACCCAAAAGTATTGAAACATATAATCCATATGCGCAGAGAAGTTGTTCAAAATGGATATGTATCAACTTTAAATGGACGCCGTCTTTATTTTCCAGATATTACATCTAATAATACGATACGCCGTAAGGCGGCTGAGCGTTCTGCTATTAATGCCTCTGTTCAAGGAACTGCAGCAGATATTATTAAGAAAACAATGATTAGTTTAGATGCTTGGTTTCTAAAACAAGATTCCTTCAAAGTTAAAATGATTATGCAGATACATGATGAATTAGTTTTTGAAGTATGGAAAGGTGTGGTAGAAGAAACTTCTTTTCAGATTCGCCAGTTAATGGAAGGCGTAATTAAGCTTGATGTACCTTTATCTGTTAATATTGGTATAGGTTCTAATTGGGATCAAGCTCATTAATGTCACATCTTTCCTGAAAGATGTGAAATTAATATTTGAGTAGTGTACAGATTGTTTAAGTTAAATTAACTTAATATTCAGGATTTTATAAATATATAGTAATGCTCTCTTTGAGATTGAGTTTTTTATTGTTTAAATAATGTTGGTTTTTGTTTAAAATTAAACTTCAAATATTGTAAATTTCATGTTATAAAGATCATTTTTATTAATTTTTATCTATTTCTGTATCTCAAGTATAGAGCTTTTAAGTTTTGTTTATTTCATCTACATCAAATTGAGGGGATGGCATTGTGAGTGACACTACTGTTCTTAGTTATAAAAATTCTGGTGTAGATATTGATACTAGTAATCTATTAATTAGTCGTCTGAAAGGTATAGTAAAGAATACTCGTCGCCCAGAGGTGATTAGTGAGTTAGGTGGTTTTGCTGCTTTGTGCTCTTTACCAACAAAATATCGTGATCCAGTTTTAGTTTCTAGTACTGATGGAGTTGGTACTAAGCTTCGCTTAGCTATGCAGTTAAAATCTTATGATACTATTGGAATCGATTTGGTTGCAATGTGTGTGAATGATCTACTTGTTTTAGGTGGTGAACCAATATTTTTTTTAGATTATTATGCTGTGAGTAAGTTAAATATTGATCTTGCTTCTCGTCTAATGATAGGTATAGCTAAAGGTTGTTTAGAATCTGGATGTTCTTTGGTTGGCGGTGAAACTGCTGAAATGCCAGGTATGTATAATGGGAAGGATTGTGATCTAGCAGGTTTTTCTTTAGGAGTAGTTGAGAGAGAGGATATTATTGATGGTCATCAGGTAGAAGATGGTGATATACTTGTTGCTCTTGGCTCTTCTGGTCTACATGCTAATGGGTATTCATTGGTACATAAGCTTTTAGCGTATCATCAAATTAGTATAAGTACTACTGTCATTAATGGAATACCCCTGGCAGACCTTCTTTTAGAGCCAACACGGATTTATGTAAAGAGTATTCTAACTTTGATTAAACAGGTTAATGTCCATGCTATTGTACATGTGACTGGTGGTGGTTTATTAGATAATATTCCTCGTGTATTACCAGTTAATACTCAAGCTGTAATAGAGGAGGCAAGTTGGGACTGGCCATCTATTTTTTGTTGGATTCAAGAGTCTTCTTGTATCGATCGTTCTGAAATGTATCATACTTTTAACTGCGGGATTGGAATGGTAATTATAGTGGATCCTTCTTCATTAGATCAGGTTGTAGAGATCATGAGAAACGCTGGAGAGACAGCGTGGAAGATGGGTTTTATTAAGTCTTCTAGTTCTGTTGAACGTGTAGTAATTAATAAATGAAGCGTATTGTTGTGTTAGCTTCTGGTTATGGTAGTAATTTACAAGTGATCTTGGATTCGTGTCGTGATATGTTAATTTCAGGTCAAGTGGTTGCTGTTTTTAGTAACAAACATGAAGCCACCGCTTTGAATAGAGCTCGTAATTTTATGATTCCTACTCATGTAATTTTAGAATCAAGATATACCAATAAAGATGAATTTGATCATCAGCTCATACATGAAATTAATTACTATCATCCACATCTAATTGTTTTAGCTGGTTACATGCGCATTCTTAGTATAGAATTTATTGAATATTATTCTGGTCAAATACTTAATATTCATCCATCGCTTCTGCCACGATATCCTGGGTTGAATACACATCAAAAAGTTATTAGGAATAGAGATTATGAGCATGGTGCCTCAGTGCATTTCGTTACTAAACACCTAGATCAAGGTCCGGTTGTGTTGCAATCTAAAATCCCAGTTTTTTCAGGAGACACTATAGATTCTTTAACTGTACGAGTTAAAGACCAGGAACATGTTATTTATCCTCAAGCGATTAATTGGTTTATTAATGATCGTTTAGTTATGTATAATGGTAGAGCTTGGTTAGATGGGAAGAGGTTGCCTAAATCAGGATATCCAAAGATCTTTTTATGAATTGTAATATATGATCATGTAATATAGTGTATATATTACGTTATCTTTCTTTTTATTTTATGGTTTTATTTTATAAATAAAACTAGTTTTTAATAATTGAAAGATATAATTATATTAATTTCAGAAATCGTAAAAGAATTTATTATAGTAATAACTGTATTGAATATATTACTTGAATTATAGAAGTCACAAGGTGTGTCTATATAGGTGATCGTTGAAATCTAATCTAGTATTTTGAGATAGCTGATTAGTAATTAGTTTTTGATATTTTAATGTTGTTGTACACTTACATTAATTGTAATTAGACTATAAATAGAAATTGATGATTGTCAATCATAAATTAGATTAATCAATCTTTTAGATTATAAAAGATATATATTTTAAAATAGAGATAATTAAAAGAGAGTATGACTCTTAATATTAGGTGATATTTTAGTAGGAAGAAAGTTAATAATTGGTTCATGTGATCTGTGGATGTTATACAATAGAGAAAAGTTGTCTATTCCTTATGTCTATAATTTTAATTATAGAATTAAATTAAGATCTACATCTTTGGTTAAAGATGTTCTTTTGATTTGATTCTTGATCTGTTAACTATCATTCTTGTTTATCTGATCTTTGATTCTATCTGTTTATTAATTTATTGAACGGTAGTATGGATAAATATCATTAGATCTGATCAGATAAGGTTTTAAGCATTGTACAACATTTTTTTAAAAATATGTGATACAGAAATCAATCCAAAAGTGGCAGTAACCATCATTACTGTACCTAGCCCATTTTTACAATCTATTGTTTTTTGATTTTTCATATTACCACGTGAATTAGATATGGAGCCATCCTTCTGTAAGTATCGTAAGCATTCACTTGAAAATACACAATCAATATTAAGCTTACCTTTACTGTTAGGTAAAATATTAAAATTATGTTTAAGTTGATCACGTAAGCTGGCTGCTAATGGATCCTGAATCGTTTTTGTTAGGTCAGAAACTTGGATTTGTAGTGGGTCAATTTGTCCACCTGCTCCACCGATAGTTATTACTGGTGTATTATTACGACGACACCATGCTAACAGGGCCGCCTTCGCTGTAACGCTATCAATAGCATCAATGACATAACTAAAATTATTATCTAGTAACATAGGAGCATTGCTCACAGTGATAAAATCATCAACATAGGTTACATCGCACTCAGGATTAATTTCTAAGATACGTTCTGCCATGACTTGAATTTTAGGTTTTCCTAAATTTTTCTTGGTTGCATGAATTTGTCTATTAGTATTACTAATACACACATCATCCATGTCAATTAGAGTTAACATTCCAATTCCACTACGTGCTAGTGCTTCAGCTACCCATGATCCTACACCCCCAATTCCTATGACGCATATATGTTTTTTAGAAAATAATGATAATGCAGCTTCTCCATATACACGTGATACCCCAGAAAAACGTTCTTTCCAGGAAAGAGATAGTGTCTTCATTATTTTTCCTTTTAACAAAGATTGTTGGAGAAATTGTAATAAAAATGATTAATAATTTTGAGTATTTATTTTGTTTATTGAATATTTTATTATTAACTGAAATATATAATTATAATACTGTTATCGGGGTGCAGTAAGATTCTATTTATTTTGATAAGGGTTTTAAAAATCTATTTTTAATATTTTTTACTTACGATCAGAATAAATCTTGAATTTTATAGTTTATTTTTACTGTTTCTATATGTCATCATGGGATTTAGATCAATTACTTATTTTTTATTTTTTATACTTGTCTGTTATTTACAATAGCGATGTTGTATTCATCACAAGTTTTTTGTTTTATTAATAGAAGTGGATTTATTCCTATAAAATTTGTAGGATTTGAAATTACCGTTCATTTTAATCTACTCAGTTAAGTTTCTGTGTTGATTAGTATATAAGTATGAATTATTTTTGATAAAATGATCGATGTTTTAAATTACAGTTGTTTGCGTGAGAATGCTAAATTGAAGTTATTTTATTTTTTATATATTGATAATATATGGTTTTATTGTATAACAGAAATCACTATTTTCTGAGATGTGTAAATAAGATAAGAATATAAAGTATTGATTATTTATACATAATTATTGTAACGTTGTATCAAAATATCTATAGAAATGTAAATATACTGAATTAATTTGTTTAAAAATTATGTTAGTATATAACACTTTCTATTTTGTTTAAATGTAATTTCATTGACAGATTTATTATAAATATAATATTGCAATTTTTTCCTTTTTGTATCTCATTCCTTTATGAGAAAATCATATTGTCGATCATCTGTATTATTATGACTATGAATTATTTTCGTTTAAAAGTGTTGTCATTGTATTCATTTTTTATGATGTATCTAGAGTAGATTGATGCAAGTATATATTATGAGAAGAATCAGGTGATTTTATTTCTTATAACGCACGTGAAGATATAGATGTTAATTAAAATTAGTGATTTGATAAATACGGTACTGTATACTGTTATCTTTTATATATCCAAATTATGGAATATTTTATGACTCATAGGATAGAGATTAAATGTATATTTAATAATGCATAAGATACGTATCGATTGTTCTAGAGATGATAAATGTATATGAATCGATTTCATCTAGTAGTAGAATAAAGTGATCATATCCATTATAATTTAATTATAGAAGTATATTTTTCTATAAAGTGCTGTATAATATGTAATATTATTTTATATAGATTTTCTATGAACTTTGAAAGAAGAATTAGAGACTATTTTAATGATACCAAATATTTATGAAATATTGTTTGAATTATATTCAAATCACTCCTGGATTTCCTTTTATCAAATCTGATTTTTTTAAGATATGGAGTTTATGAGTATTTTATATACATCTTATTGTATATAATTTATATACAAAGATAATATAATTACAGAGTTACGATATCATAGATATGAGCAGTTATAGTTAAACAGTTAATGTGATTTTACTTTAGCATTCATATATTATTAGTACGATGGTGAATATTATTTCGTTAAATCAGTATGATTTAAACGAGATTAAGAGGATCTACATCATAGTAATTTGAAATAGATAGTGGATAAGTATGAGTGTTGTTTAGATGTATTCTCTAGAATTTTAGATATTATTTTAAATATAAAATCAAATTATATTTGATTTTATATTTTATATCAAATTTTTATTTTAAAATACTTCTATTACTGCCTGTAGACCATATTTATAATGAATATTTATTAATAAATAAAATATATGTTTTTATTAGACCTGAGTTAGGCAAAAAGGTATATAAAAAAAATAAAAAATTCATATCATAATGTTTTATTAAATTGATAGTATTCATAATACTCTCTATGAGAAGTAAAGTTTTTATGTATATCATAAATGAGTACATATGTGTTTTCTCTTCGTAATATATAAAGATTTTAGTATCTAATGGGGTACATCAAAGATGCGAATCTTAATTATTGAGAGAAATAAGATTATGAAATACAATTATGGATAATCTAGTATTTTAGTATTTTACTAATTTCATTACATTAATTTTTATATTATATAGAATGTACTTGTTCTAATAAAAATTAGTTAAGAGCATATAGATGCTAAACTAAAAAATTTTTATATAATTCGAAATTAATTGTTTATTTTATAATTACCTAACTTATTTGGTCTATAATAAGAAATAATCTTTGTTCTAGATTACGATCTAATTAGCTAGTCGGTTTATGGAAGATAGCAGTATTATTTTTTACTCATTATTGGATAAAAAGACTGCTAACTTGATTTTACTGATATAAGATAATGGATTTTCTATCGATTATATTCTGATTCAGTATAGGTTTGGTGACCATTTATAGTATAAGTATAGCCAATTAATTAGATTTATAATTCTATTTTTATAGCATTAACATTCTTTTATTTTATCTCTTCATATTTGAATGTCTACTGAAAAATCATGATAATATTACATTAGATAATAGTAGAGAATTTCTCCAGTCATGTTTATTATTAGATATTCGTGGTATCTCGCTAAGTGCTGTGATTGTTTATGTATGCGTCTTATTAAATAAGATAAAGATATGTTATAAAGCTATAATCTCATGTATTACAATGTAATTTATTATGAATATATGAATATTAAGAAGGTTGATTGTTAATTACTTTAAATTACTAAATTGCTTTTATTTTTTCATGGTGTCGAGCAATATAAGGTTATTGATGGAGAACTAATTTACATGATATGGAAAATTATTATTAAAATTTTTCACTGGATCTGGCGAGTTCTGACTTTGATACGTGAAGTGATTTTTAATTTTATTTGTATTCTTTTGGTTTTTGTATTTTGTGGGGTTTGGCTACAATATGAAAAACTGAATACAATTGCCCAGTTAAATAAGGGGGCTCTTATTGTTAATCTTAATGGTGTTTTAGTAGATAAGCCGACTAATAGCAATAAGTTTTTCAATAAGGTAGGCCGACAGATATTTGGAAATAATAGTGAAAATATTAAGGAAAATTCATTATTCAATATAGTATCTACTATTCGTCAAGCTAAAGATGATTCTAAGATCACCGGTATGGTGCTTGATTTACATCACTTTTCTGGTGGTGATCAGCCATCGTTACAATATGTTGGTAAAGCTCTTCGTGAATTTCGAAATAGTGGAAAACCAATTTTTGCTATTGGATCGAGCTATAGTCAAGCTCAGTATTATCTTGCAAGCTTTGCTAATAAAATTTATCTATCTCCAAATGGAGAAGTAGATTTACATGGTTTTTCTAAAAATAGTATGTATTATCATAGTTTGTTAAAAAAATTAAAAATTACTTCCCACGTATTCCGTGTTGGTAGATACAAATCTGCTGTAGAACCTTTTTTACGTGATGATATGTCATCAGAGGTTCGCGAGGTAGACAGAATATGGTTAGGTGAACTATGGAATAATTATCTATGTACTTTATCTGAGAATCGACATCTTAATATAAAACAAATCTTTCCTAGTGCACAGGAGCAAGTGTATAGATTAGAAAACTTACACGGTGATTTTGCTAAGTATGCTAAAGACACTCATCTTGTAGATGAGCTGGCTTCGTCTTCACTTATTGATAAGGCCATGATCAATATATTTGGATGGAATGAAAAGACAAAAAATTATCATGGTATCAGTATTTATGATTATCAGATTAAAAATACTAGTCGTGATAATGCTAATATAGCAGTTATCATGGCTAGTGGTGTTATCACGAATCATGAGACGAAGACCGGGAGCTTTAATAGTGAAGCTAGTATATTAGAAATTCGATCTGCACGTCTTAATCCAAAAATCAAAGCTATTATCTTCCGTGTTAATAGTCCAGGAGGGACTGTAACAGCATCTGAAAATATTCGTGAAGAGTTAGTCGCTGCACGCGATGCGGGTAAACCTGTAGTAGTTTCTATGGGAGGTATGGCAGCATCAGGTGGTTACTGGGTTTCAACACCAGCAAACTATATTATAGCTGATCCAAGTACAATCACTGGTTCGATTGGTATTTTCGGTATCATAAATACTATGGAAAATTCACTAGGCGCCATTGGTATACATGTTGATGGTGTGGCAACGTCTAATTTAGCCGAAGTGGATAATACTAAGTCTTTACCGAAAGAAGTACAGAAAATGATGCAATTACGAATAGAGCATGGCTATCAACAATTTATTAGTTTAGTATCTGATTCACGTCACAAAACTATGAATGAGGTTGAAAGGATAGCACAAGGGCATATATGGACTGGCCGCGAGGCAAAAGATAATGGATTAGTAGATTCATTAGGAGATTTTGATGATGCAGTAATAAAAGCTGCAGAATTAGCAAAATTAACTAATCCACAGATTAGTTTGTATCAGAATAGAGCAGGATTATTAGATATTTTATTTAGTCAAGTTGAGATTCCTACGAATTTAGCTTTTTTCATCCATTTATTAGATGCAAGCTCATCAACAGAATTATTAGATATAATTAGAGACATAACTAAAAAATATAGTCTTGGAGATTTTATTTATGACCCAAAGAGTTGTTATGCTCTTTGTATGAGCTGTCGTAGTGATATCAAGTAATTTATTGGTTATTAAAAAATAAAAGATCATAAAACCTGGTCTGTTTTTGTGTGATAGAGATTCATTCATAGTTAAGATTTCTTTAAAAGTCATCTTTGAGAATATTAATGCAAACAAAATCCATTTATGTTGCCTATACAGGGGGTACGATTGGTATGCAACGTTCTCAGAATGGATGTATTCCTGTATCAGGTTATTTAAAAAATCAGTTGGTTAACATGCTAGATTCTCATAAATTTACCATGCCTAATTTTACTATGAATGAATATTATCCTCTTATCGATTCTGCAGATATCAAACCAAGCAACTGGCAAATAATTGCAAATGATATTTATCATAACTATAACCATTATGATGGGTTTATTATTTTACATGGCACGGATACCATGGCATTTACTGCTTCTGCTCTTTCTTTTATGTTAGAGAATCTAACTAAACCAGTTATTGTAACAGGATCCCAAATTCCACTTGAGGAATTTCGGTCAGATGGGCAGAATAATTTAGTAAATTCACTGTTTATTGCTGCTAAATATCCAATTAACGAAGTAACGCTATTTTTTAATAATACTCTATATCGTGGTAATCGGACTACTAAAGTGCATGCTGATCGTTTTAATGCTTTTGCTTCACCTAATTTTCCACCATTACTAAAAGTGGGTCCAAAGATTAGGGTTTCGCATACTCAGGCATTACCTTTAGTAGAGGGTGACTTGGTAGTCCACCCTATTATCTCACAATCTATTGGAATTATTACAGTTTATCCAGGTATATCTGCTCAAATAGTACGCTCGTTTACTAGAGGATCTGTGAGAGCCTTGATTATTCGCTCATATGGAATGGGCAATGCACCTCAAAATAAAGAGTTTCTAAAAGAGTTAAAGGGAGCTACTCAGCGTGGTATTGTTATTGTTAATGTAACACAGTGCTTATCTGGTAACGTGAATATGAGAGGATATATGACAGGGCATGGATTAGAATGTGCAGGTGTGGTTGGGGGAGCAGATCTTAGTCTAGAGGCGGCCTTGGCTAAGTTATATTATCTTCTCAGTAAGGATTTAGAGAGTGAAGATATTCGGTATCTTATGCAACAGAATCTTCGTGGTGAATTGACTATTGATAAAGAACAAAACAGTGAGTATTTTTGATATATAGATGAATGATTAGAGATAATGTACAATATAGGATTTATAAAAAATACGGTGTAACATCTTATCTATTAGATCCAATCAAACTTCTAGTTTTACAGTTGCTAGTTGTTGTTTATGCAAATCTAATTCTCTTATTATAGAGAGAATAAAGGTAATCTTTGTTGAGTTTTTCAGTGTATTTGCTTGAGTGACTTGCTTTAGTCTCTTAGATCAAATAACTATGAATTTTTTATTTATCTGATGAACTTGATTTTATAGAAAATTTAGTTATGATGATTCGCACAGAATGAATAAAAAACCACCCTCCATGAACAATGGAGGGTGGTTTTTAAGATACAATTACATCATTCCACCCATACCGCCCATTCCTCCACTTGGTCCCGCCTCAGGCGTTTCACCTTTAGGCAGATCAGTTATCATGCATTCAGTTGTAATCATCAGCCCACCAATAGAAGCTGCATACTGTAGTGCAGATCGCGTTACTTTAGTAGGATCAAGAATACCGAGTTCAATCATGTTTCCATATTCTTCAGTTTGAGCATTGTAACCGTAGTTCCCTGATCCTGATTTTACAGTATTAGTAACCACAGATGACTCTGCGCCTGTATTGGCAACGATTTGGCGCATTGGGGATTCCATTGCACGAAGGGCAACCTTAATACCTACATTCTGGTCTTCATTTTGACCACGAAGTTGTGAGAGTTCTGATGCAACTCGTACTAGAGCTACACCACCACCAGCAACTACACCTTCTTCTACGGCAGCGCGAGTAGCATTTAAAGCATCTTCTACGCGTGCTTTTTTCTCTTTCATTTCCACTTCAGTGGCTGCGCCTACTTTTAATACAGCTACACCACCTGCAAGCTTGGCCATGCGTTCTTTTAGTTTATCTTTGTCGTAATCTGATGTCGCTTCTTTAATCTGTTGATTAATTTGAGTTACTCGACCTGAAATAGCTAGCTTGTTTCCTGCTCCATCAATAATGGTTGTTGTATCTTTACTAATTAATACACGTTTTGCTTGCCCTAAATCTTCTAGGACTGTATTTTTAAGTTCCATTCCAATTTCTTCTGAAATTACAGAACCACCAGTAAGAATCGAAATATCTTGTAGCATATCTTTACGTCGATCGCCAAAACCAGGTGCTTTGACTGCTGCCACTTTAACAATTCCACGCATACTATTAACCACTAATGTTGTTAACGCTTCACCTTCAATATCTTCTGCAATGATTAATAATGGTTTGCTTGCCTTAGCTATTGATTCTAGCAGAGGTAGCATTTCTCGTACATTAGAAATTTTCTTATCTGACAGGAGTATAAAAGGAGATTCAAGCTCTACAGAGCCAGTAGCAGGTTTATTAATAAAATATGGAGACAAGTAACCTCTATCAAACTGCATGCCTTCGACAACTTCTAGCTCGTCTTGTAAACCGGTTCCTTCTTCAACAGTAATAACACCTTCTTTACCTACTTTATCCATTGCTTTTGCAATCAATGCACCTACAGTCTCATCGGAGTTAGCTGATATAGTACCAACTTGAGCAATTGCTTTCGCATCAGAACAAGGTGATGATAGCTTCTTAAGTGATTCTACAGCCGCAACTACTGCTTTATCGATACCACGCTTTAAATCCATTGGATTCATACCGGCTGCAACAGCTTTTAGACCTTCATTCACAATCGATTGAGCAAGAACGGCAGCTGTAGTAGTTCCATCGCCTGCAGCATCATTAGCCTTAGATGCGACTTCTTTTACCATTTGTGCGCCCATATTTTCAAATTTGTCTTCAAGTTCAATTTCACGAGCTACAGATACGCCATCTTTGGTGATAGATGGGGCACCAAAAGATTTATCTAGAATTACATTGCGACCTTTAGGGCCTAACGTAACTTTCACTGCATCGGCTAGTATGTTTACACCGCGTAACATTTTTACGCGAGCATCATTGCCAAATTTGACGTCTTTAGCTGCCATTTTATTTTTTCTCCATTTTGTTAATTTGCGTCAATGGCGTGTTTTATTATTCAATAATAGCGAGAATTTCACTCTCTGAAAGAATGAGAACTTCTTCATTATCAATTTTCTCTGTTTTTGCTGCGTATCCTTCATTAAAGATGACTATGTCACCTATTTTAACATCTAATGGTTTTATATTACCATTTTCTAGTACACGCCCATTACCAACTGCTAAGACTTTGCCTCGGGTGGATTTGCCTGCTGCGGACCCAGTTAATACAATCCCTCCTGCAGATTTAGATTCGATTTCTTCACGTTTTATTATTACACGATCGTGTAATGGACGAATATTCATTTTTAATTCTCCTCGAGCATTAATTTAATTAATTTAAGATTAAAATAGGTTTACAACCTTCTTGTAATCATAAATATGGTCTTTTTTTCAGTCTTTCAAGGGGTCTTCAATAATTTTTTTTGTTTAGATAAAAAGAAGATCGTATAATTTTATCTAATTACATCTTGAGGTAGTATATATTTTAATTTTGATGTAAGGGGTCACTATTAGGGTGAGTGTTGGTATTTTCGTTAAAAGTGGTAAGCATATCACTGAATTAAGTAACATGTAAGGAAAGTACTGAGTAATCATCATTATATTTTTAATTATAATGAGAAAATTTTGAGATTGTTTGTATAGCTATGGGGTGGAACGTAAATCAGAGTGTGCAATACAAACTAAATTTTGTATTATATATTTATGTTTTAATTGATGGCTGAGCCTTTTGATACAGATGGATATTAAGGATCCAATGAGATTAACAGGAAGGCTTCTAATTTTTTTCACTTAGAGATACGTAATTAAGAATAATCATTGATGATTATTGGACAGATTTTTTATATTTATATTTTCTTTTTTAATTAGATCAATAACACGTAATTGTGCTAGTGCTTTCGTTAGTTCGATAGATGCTTTTAGTAGATCTATATCATTATGATGTTTTTTTATAGTTTCTATAGCTTGTTGTTGTGCATGGAGTATATGTTCTTCATCTAAATCATGTCCTCTAATTGCAGTATCAGCTAGAATAATAACTGCATTACGATGCGCTTCTAATATACCACCGGAGAGATATATTATTTCTCTTTCACCATTTTGTTGAAATATACGCACCATTCCTGGTTTAATTGTTGTTAATATTGGCGCATGATATGGTCTAATGCCTAACTCGCCTTCGCTACCTGAAACTTGAATGCTTTGTACGGTATTAGAGAATATTTTTAGTTCTACACTTACAACATCTAGTTTAAAACTTGAGATCATAGAAAGCTCCTAGCATAAAATGGATGTGATGTTTCTGTGTATTGTTATACCTAGAACGAATTTATTTTTGTAATACTATCAAAGAGTTTTGGCTTTTTCTACAGCTTCTTCAATAACGCCTATCATATAAAAAGCCTGTTCAGGAAGATGATCATATTTACCTCCCATAATATCTTTAAATCCACGTATAGTATCTATTAAAGATACGTATTTGCCAGGAGAGCCAGTAAATATTTCTGCTACAAAGAATGGTTGGGAAAGAAAACGCTGTATCTTTCTGGCTCGCGTTACAACTAGTTTGTCTTCCTCTGATAACTCATCCATACCTAGAATAGCAATAATGTCTTTCAGTTCTTTATAACGTTGTAATAGAGATTGAAGTCCGCGCGCTGTATCATAGTGTTCTTGTCCAACAACAAAAGGATCTAGCTGACGGCTAGTAGATTCTAGAGGGTCGACTGCTGGATATATGCCTAATGCAGAAATTTGACGACTTAGTACTACAGTGGCATCTAAATGGGAGAAAGTTGTAGCTGGTGATGGGTCAGTTAGGTCGTCTGCAGGAACATAAACAGCTTGCACAGATGTAATTGATCCAGCTTTTGTTGAGGTAATTCGTTCTTGTAGCATACCCATTTCTTCTGCTAGTGTAGGCTGATATCCTACTGCAGAAGGCATGCGTCCTAATAGTGCTGATACTTCTGTTCCAGCTAGAGTGTAACGATAAATATTGTCAATAAATAATAGGACTTCTTTCCCCTCGTCGCGAAATTTCTCAGCTATAGTTAGACCGGTTAAAGCAACGCGAAGACGGTTTCCTGGGGGTTCATTCATTTGTCCATATACAAGAGCAACTTTATCAATTACTTTTGATTCAATCATTTCATGATAAAAATCATTTCCTTCTCGAGTCCTTTCACCAACACCAGTAAATACGGCAAAACCAGAGTGTTCAGCTGCAATATTACGAATGAGTTCCATCATGTTAACAGTTTTGCCTACACCTGCACCACCAAATAGTCCGACTTTACCACCTTTTGCAAAGGGACACATCAAGTCAATTACCTTGATTCCAGTTTCTAATAGCTCTTGGGAGCTAGTTTGTTCTGCATAAGCAGGCGCTGGTCGGTGAATAGACCAGCGCTCTTCTTCACCAATGCTTCCCTTCATATCGATTGGCTCACCAAGTACATTCATTATTCGACCAAGTGTAGCACTTCCTACTGGTACCTGAATTGGATGATGCAGATCTAACACTGTTAGTCCACGTTTTAGGCCATCTGATGAACCCATGGCAATAGTACGTACGACACCCCCTCCTAATTGTTGCTGTACTTCTAGGATTAGACGTGTTTGACGGGTATATACTTCAAGTGCATTATATACTTTTGGTACAGTATCTTGATGGAACTCCACGTCTACCACTGCGCCGATTACTTGAATAATTTTCCCAGTAGTCATTTTTATTCCTCTATTGTGGTCTGATTTAGTTTCACCGAATTTAGTTAAACCTTGGTGAGTGCGCTAGGAGCTAGTTTCTCAAGGAGATGAGAAGTTTATCATAGTTTGAGTGTTGTACTGTTAATCTAGTTCTACGTGTCTTGATTTTTTAGATTAAAGCTATACTGCAGCAGCTCCTCCGATAATTTCGGTGAGCTCTTGAGTAATTCCGGCTTGTCGTGCTTTATTGTATACTAGTTTTAATTCTTTGATTAGAGTTTCACCGTTATCAGTGGCTGTTTTCATTGCAAACATTCTTGCTGCTTGTTCGCTAGCTAAATTTTCTACGACAGCTTGATATACTTGAGATTCAATATAGCGTTGTAGTAATATATCTAGTAGTGTTTTTGGATCGGGTTCGTATAGATAGTCCCATGCTCTATTTTGCATTACATCGATAGTATTTTTTTCAGGAAATAAAGGTAGTAGCTGTACTATCTGTGGGGATTGAGAAATAGTGTTGACAAATTTATTGCTGACAAGATATAACTGATCTATGTGCTGTTTATTATATAGTTTTAGCATAACCTGAACAGGACCTATTAAATCAGAGAGGGTAGGTTTGTCATTAATGCCCTGTATTTGTGCTACTATCTGACTACCGACTGATCTAAAAAACAGTCCGCCTTTTAAGCCTATAATAGCTAGCTTGCTAGCTATTCCTTTATCAGATGAAACTTTTATATCTGTAGATAGTTTCTTAAAAAGATGAGAATTTAAACTCCCACATAATCCACGGTCAGTGGATATAACTAAATATCCTTTGGATTTAACATGTCGCATATTTAAGTAAGGATGTTTGTATTCTAAATTTGCTGAGGTAATATGACTAATAACTTGTCGTATAGATTCTGCATAAGGACGACTCATAGACATTCTTTCTTGTGATTTACGCATTTTTGAAGCTGCAACCATTTCCATTGCTTTAGTAATTTTTTGTGTATTTTGAACACATAGGATTTTATTACGTACTTCTTTTGCGTTAGACATAAAATTCTCCGCAAAGTTCTATTTTTTTTGTTTAAGATAAGCAAGTAGGACTTTGCTAGGATTGAGTTTTTTTAAATTGTTCTAATAGATGGCTTATTTTTTCTTTTATTGCATGATTGAAGATGCCAGATTCGTTGATATTATTTAATAATTCTCTGTACTTGCAATGAGCATATCCTAGAAGTTCTGCTTCAAATCTGCCTATATCCCGTAGGTCTACGTCATTTAAAAATCCGTATTCTGCAGCAAACAGTATTAAACTTTGTTCTGCTATGGACATTGGTAAGTGTTGTTTTTGTTTTAGTAGTTCAGTGATTTTTTGACCGTGATTTAGCTGGTTTCGAGTAACTTCATCTAAATCGGCAGCAAACTGTGAGAACGCTTCAAGTTCACGGTACTGTGCTAGCGCAGTACGAAGTCCACTGGATAATTTCTTGATAATTGGAGTTTGAGCTGTACTACCTACTCGAGAGACTGAGATACCCGGATTAATGGCTGGGCGAACACCAGAATTAAATAAGCTGGTTTCCAAGAAAATCTGACCATCGGTAATTGAGATTACGTTTGTAGGTATAAATGCAGATACATCTCCTGTCTGGGTTTCAATGATTGGCAATACTGTTAGAGAGCCAGTTCTACCTTTGACTTGACCATTAGTAGCTCGCTCTACATAATCCTCATTAACACGGGCAGCCCGTTCTAACAAGCGGGAATGTAAGTAAAAGATATCACCAGGAAAGGCTTCACGACCTGGAGGGCGGTGAAGTAGTAAAGATATTTGTCGGTAAGCAACAGCTTGCTTCGATAAATCATCATAGACTACTAGTACATCTTCGCCGCGGTCACGAAAATATTCGCCCATTGTGCATCCAGCGTATGGTGCCAGATATTGTAGAGAGGCAGGCTCAGATGCAGTAGCCACAACTATAATTGTATTAGATATGGCATTATTTTCTTCAAGTTTTCGTACTATGTTTGCAACAGTAGATGATTTTTGACCAATCGCAACATAAATACATTTTATACCAGAATCACGTTGATTAATGATTGCATCAATAGCAATTGTAGTTTTACCAGTTTGACGGTCACCAATGATTAGTTCACGCTGACCTCGTCCAATGGGGATCATTGTATCAATTGCTTTGTATCCTGTCTGAAGTGGTTGATCAACCATTTTCCTATCAATCACACCAGGCGCGGCAGTTTCTATTGGTAAAAAACCGTTATGTGAAACACTTCCTTTTCCATCAATAGGTGCCCCTAAAGTGTTAACAACACGACCTAATAAACCATATCCAACTGGTACCTCGAGAATACGTCCTGTGCATTTAACTGTCATACCCTCAGATAGATTAGTATACACGCCCATCACTACTGCGCTGACAGAATCGCGCTCTAGGTTTAGTGCAATAGCATAGCAATCATTGGGAAGGCTAATCATTTCACCCTGCATTACATCAGTTAGGCCATGTACTCGAATTATGCCATCACTTACAGAAATAATGGTACCTTGATTGTAAGTTGTACTTAAAATGTTAAATTGGTCGATTCGTTCTCTAATTAATTTACTAATTTCAGTGGCGTTTAATTGCATTTACTCTTCCCCTCTAAGACTGAAGGATCTTAGTTAGCTGTTCAATTCTATTTCGTATGCTACCATCAATGACTATATCACCTATTCGGATGATCAGGCCTGCTATTAAAGATTTGTCAATAGTGTAATTTAGCTTAATCTTACTTGATAAATATTTTTCCATTAATACTCTAATATTACTTATCTGAATATTACTTAGTTTACTAGAAGATAACACTTCAACTTCAATAATTGATTCGTATTTAGTACGGAGTTGAATAAATTGTTCTAATACAGTAGGTATAATCAATAAACGTTTATTTTCAGATAATATCCTTATAAAATTTTGACCGGGTTTATCAAGTTGATCACCACATATTTTTATAAATAATTCAGATAAATCGGTAGGTGCTAAAGGTCCTGATATTAAATCCTTAATAGATGGACAGGATACTACTAATGTAGTAAAGGTTAATGTGTTTTGCCATTGATCTAGGCGGTTTTTCATGACAGCATAATCAAATGCTGCTTGCGCATAGGGACGAGCTAGCGTCATGGAGTTGATCATTGGAGTTTTCATTATGATAGTTCATCGATGATTTTATTGATGATATCTATGTGATCTTCTTCATGCAATGAGTGTTCAATTATTTTTTTAACTCCTTCCATAATAAGCGTTGCAACTTGTTGTCGCAAATCTTCATGCATACGTTGACGTTCTGTATGAAGTGCCGCTTGAGCTTGAGTCAGGATTCCATCACGTTCTTTCATGGCGGTGTTTTTTGCTTCGTCTAGAATCTGAGTGCGGGTTTTATATGCTTCTTCTAGAATAGCCTGAGCGTTATTTTTTGCTCTCTCAATCTGGCTAATTGCGTTAACTCTTGACAGTTCCAGATCTTTTTTAGCACGATCGGCGGAAGAAATCGCGTTAGCGATTTCGTTCTGGCGTTGCTGTATAGCGGCCATTAGTGGTGGCCATACATATTTCATACAGAATCCAACGAAGATAATAAATGCGATAGTTTGGCCAAAGATAGTGGCATTAATATTCATCGAAAGACACCTTGTAGTAAATTTAACTATTTCTTTTTATGACATTAGCGTTCTGGCATGATTTATTATGGAAAGATTAGAGCACCAGACCATATAAAATGATGCTTATTATACAATAGCAAACATCATGTATAACCCTAGTCCTACTGCGATCATTGGAATAGCATCAACCAGACCCATAATTACAAAGAACTGTGTGCGGAGGAGTGGGATTAAGTCTGGTTGACGTGCAGCACCCTCCATAAATTTTCCTCCTAATACACCAATACCAATTGCAGCGCCAATAGCTGCTAAACCCATCATAATCGCAGCAGACATATATACTAGATCCATATTAAGGTTTGCCATCAAAATCTCCATTTTATATTTTAAACAATAAATATTTATGTTGAGTAACAGATTTTTATAGAGCCATATTACTTGAGTATACAAACTCAATGTTCTTCGGATGCCATTGAAAGATAGACAATGGTCAGCATCATAAACAGGAAGGCTTGAAGAGAAATGACAAGAATATGAAAGATTGCCCATGGCACACTGAGGAGCCATTGAGACCACCATGGTAATAAGCCTGCAATCAAGATAAAGATCAATTCTCCTGCATACATATTGCCAAATAGTCGTAAGCCTAGAGATATTGGTTTAGATAATAGGCTGACGCTCTCTAAAATTAGATTAATTGGAATAAAAACTGGATGATTAAAGGGTTTAAGTATTAGTTCTTTGCTAAAACCAATTATTCCTTTGATTTTAATATTATAAAATAAAATTAAAACAAATACTCCTATTGCCATAGAAAGAGTGATATTAACATCTGCAGAAGGGACAATTCGTAATGATGGCAGGTTAGAGAAGAAATACTCTTGAATTAATGGAAGCAGATCTATTGGTAATATGTCCATAAAATTCATGAGGAAAACCCAGACAAAAATCGTTAAAGCTAGTGGAGCAATTACTGAACTTTTTCCATGGTATATTTCGCGTACGTTCTTATCGACGAAATTAATTATTAATTCAATGATGGTCTGTAATTTTCCAGGTATGCCACTCGTTGCTGATTTAGCAACATAACGAAATAGAGTTAAAAAAAATACACCCAATACAACAGAGAAA
Organism: Candidatus Erwinia haradaeae; assembly: GCF_900699015.1. GTDB lineage: Bacteria > Pseudomonadota > Gammaproteobacteria > Enterobacterales > Enterobacteriaceae > Erwinia_E > Erwinia_E haradaeae_E. The sequence continues at coordinate 46,731 of NZ_LR217737.1, forward strand.
AATATAGAGTCAATATTTAAGATCCAGAATGTGGTTGTATCATCATTTTCGTGCATAATTTTTAGATTATGCAGATTTATTTGAAGATGTTCTAGATGATGAGTGATATATTCCTTCGGTGATGTAGAGACTTCTTCTGCAGACATTGTTTACCTTACCCTGCCTTATTAATGGTGAGTTGATCGAAGCATTTAGACTTAATAAAGTATAAAGATATTTTTTAGGTAATTCTAATTAATATTATTATATTCATTAATAATCTTCAATTCATACTTATCTTCATTCATTCTGTCTTGATATACTGTTTATTGATTTCTAGTCATCGTTATTTGATATTATTCATCAAAAACTTAATTTAATAAATTGATATATTTTGTAATTAGGAGTTATTTACTTTCTTCTTTAGGTTAACGATTTATAATTTTTTATATATTCTTAAGGATAACAAAGTTTTTAACTAGAACAAAGCCTGTTCTAGCTCTTGAGTTAGATTTTCATTAATTAATTATAGAAGAATAACGGGAACAACATTACGTAAGACACTTATATTTTGATTAATGATAGTTGAATTCTTATTTTTACTTAGTACAAACCTACTGTAAAGATCATATGAGGAGCTTAATGGTATTTATGTTGAGATAAATCGTTAAGATGCTGATAGGCAGTAGATTTTGATGAATAAATCATTTCAGATTTCAATTACTACGTTTTTTGAATACTAATTTCATTATTAATTATTAATTATGTAATGAATTTATATTAATGTTACTTGTGTTATTTATTAAGTCAGTTCAGTTATTTTATCATCAATATTACTGAGATGTGATTGATTTCTATGTCTAATAGATTGATTTGATTTCTCGATGATTCTTCAGTATTATTTTATTAATTTTATTAATGGAATCATATTAAATCGTGATCTAAATATTAGTTTGTTACTACTCTACTCTCTAATTATTAATTATTAAAATTAGGGATCAGATTTAAGTCAGTATCATATTGGGATATTGAACTAAGGATGATTAAAAAGTGAATCTTAGTTATATCAAATTAATCAATTATAATATTTTAAATTTAATGCGAATTAGATTGACTTATTGATTATATAACAACATGAATTGAAATAAGATTATTTTTAATATTTATTATTTAATTATATAAATGTATGTTTTAGAGTTGAGGGAATCGAGATGGTTTAGGTAATGAAGAATAATTATATGTTAGTCATTTATTTAGTATTTTCGTTGATTTTATGTAACTTGTCCCTATATTAAAATAGGGCATAGTTATTTTATTGGTTAGTGTTATATCTTTTATAATCTTCATTTAAGAAGAGATAAGTAAAGAGGAGTATGCATATACTAAGATTGTTATCATTTATTCTGAATAAATAATTGGATAGGCTATCTTAATTTGTACCTCATTATTTAAATAGTTATAGATTGGGCTGTATATCGATACATTATATCTCATATTATTACTGTAATATGATCCATGATCTTTTGTTGTGATGTCGATATGTTTGTAGATCTTTACATTGTTATATTAAAATGATACATAAAATTTTAGAAACGAGAAATAGTTTTTTGAGTGACCTAAGATATGAGAAGATTCCATCAATGATTCGATACCTTTTATTCTAGTAGAAGATTTATAGTCAGTTATATAAAAACTAAATATAATTGATATTTAGAACATAAATTATTGAAAAATTAAAAAAATAAAAATAGAATTGCTAGAGTTAGATTAACTCTAATCACTGGTCTATATGATATAATAATTCTATAAATACAGGATTTATTGATTAGTTTATGGTAAATAGTACTTTATTATGTATTATAAAATTAATGTTGAATATATTAAATTTATGGGGCAAGAATCTATTGTAATAGCGAAATATAATTTATTTAGTTGATTTTTTAAAATCTGATAGTATTTGTTACTTTGATTTACAGATATTCTTTTTAAATTTTCCTGATAGTTCATATCAGTGTTTTTATCTTCTTTATTGACCTTAACATTATGATCGGTAATAACTTCGAGCATGTGGTCGAGGATCATACCGGAGTAAAAATAATGTATCCAGTTTCTTTATATCATCATCTTTTTATACTCATGGGTGTATCTGGCAGTGGTAAGTCTACTGTTGCGAATACTCTTGCTTTTCAACTGAATGCTGCTGTTCTTGACGGTGATTTTCTTCATCCTCGGTCTAATATAAAAAAAATGGCTTCAGGTTTGCCACTTAATGATGATGATCGTCGTCCATGGTTAGACGCTATTAACGATGCAGCATTTGCTATGCAATGTACTAATAAGATCTCATTGATTGTTTGTTCTGCATTGAAAAAAAGTTATCGTAATATTTTACGATCGGGCCATTCTAATCTTGTGTTTCTTTATCTTAGAGGGGATTTTAATATCATTAAGTCACGCCTTCAAGCACGAAAAGGACATTTTTTTCAACCGCAGATGCTTCGTACTCAGTTCGATATTTTAGAACCTCCTGGAGATGAAGAAAAAGATGTATGGTCTATTGATATTCATCCATCTTTGCATGACGTGATTACTATCACATTAAAAACTATTCAAGAAATTATTACAAAACATAAAATAAGCGGTGTTGAATGAATACATCTAGTTTATTATTAACTGCAGTTGGTTCGGTGTTTTTTTTATTATTTTTGGTAATGAAAGCACGTATGCACGCTTTTGTAGCATTAATATTAGTTTCGTTTTTTGCAGGGGTTTTATCTGGCATGCCATTAGAAACAATTGCAAATACTATGCAAAAAGGCATGGGAAGTACTCTTGGTTTTCTTTCTATTGTTGTAGCTTTAGGTGCAATGTTTGGAAAAATATTATATGAATGTGGTGTAGTTAATCAAATTGCGTTATATATAATAAAGTATTTTGGTGTCAAGCGTTCGCCTTATGCTATGGGTTTTGCTGGGTTAGTTTGTTCTCTTCCTTTATTTTTTGAAGTTGCAGTTGTTCTTTTAATTAATATTGCATTTGCAGTAGCACATCGTACTGGTGAAAATTTAGTGAAATTAGTAATTCCTTTGTTTTCAGGGGTAGCTGCTGCTGCTGCTTTTCTTATACCGGGCCCTGCGCCAATGCTATTAGCATCACAGATGCATGTAGATTTTAGCTGGATGCTTTTTTTAGGTTTGTGTGCAGCACTTCCAGGTATGTTAATTGCAGGTCCTGTATTTGGTCGTTATGTTAGTCAGCATGTTACGTTTATTCAATTGGATTTAGATGAGCAGCCTAAGTTAGATATTAGAAAACTTCCTTCATTTGGCTGGAGTATAACATTACTCTTGTTGCCTCTTATTTTAGTGGGAGTTAAAATTTTTGGTTCGCAGTGGAGTTCTTTTGACACTCGTTTATATGCGTGGTTTCAGTTGATTGGGCATCCATTTACAGCTATTTTACTGGCTTGTTTGGTAGCTATTTACGGGTTAGCCCCTTATCAAGGTATTAGTAAAAGAAAGATTATACAGATTTGTACTACATCCTTACAGCCTGCGGGTATGATTCTTTTAGTTATTGGGGCTGGCGGTGTATTTAAGCAGATATTAATAGATTCTGGTGTTGGTCCAGCACTTGGTAATTTACTAACTGGTATTGGATTACCAGTATCAATATCATGTTTTATATTAGCTGGTGCAGTACGTATTATTCAAGGATCTGCGACAGTGGCATGTCTTACTACAGTTGGTCTTGTTATGCCAGTGATTGAGTTATTTCATTATTCTGATGCAAAAATGGCAGCTTTAGCTATTTGCATAGCTGGTGGTTCGATTGTTTGTAGCCATGTGAATGATGCTGGTTTTTGGTTATTTGGTCGTTTTACTGGTGCTAGTGAAGGTGAAACATTAATGACATGGACTATCATGGAGACTATATTAGGATTAGTAGGGTCGATAGTTGGTACGATGGCTTTTTATTTTTTTTCATAATAATACTGGATAATTAACAATCAATATATCTTCTCTGAAATATATTCTTAGATTGTATGTTTTTTATTAAGCATTAAGTATTACTCTAAAAGTATTATTGTTAAATATTTATTTTTTATACTGTACAATTTATTAGGAAAACAATCGTATTATGATAAAACTAATTTTTTGATAAAGAATAGTACGCTGAAATCATTGAATAGTAGAGTTTGTGGGAGATAGTAATTCTTAATCATTGATTAAATGAACTAGATCTTGAAACTAAGATTAATTCAGTTAATTACAATAACTATGATTGTTCTCCATTATTAGTTCTACTATGGACTGTAAGTATTATTTTTATGGTAAATTATCCAGATTTTATCTATGTTTATGTTAATAAAAACTTTAATATATGGGAAATACTTATACTAGAGTGAATATATAAAATTATTTTTTAATAAACATTTTTATATGTGTTTTCTTAACAGATTGAAAATGTATAAATATTGTTATATTTAATGCGTAAAATGGGGTTCTTAATTCATAAGATTCAAGTATTATGCTTTAATATTTAGGATAGTTAGATAGATTAGTTTATATAATAATATTACCATGGATTAGTTTTATAAAATGATTTTTATATCGATAACAATCGTATTGTATTACATATAACTTACATATTCAGTCTATAATTGAATGATTAAATTGTCATAGGGCGTGTATCTCAAATTTATAATAATTTAATATTTTTAATATTTATTAAAGTAAAATATACTAGATATCAGTAAATTCTTATATTTACTTAGAATCTTAATTCTATGTTATCAATTTGTGCAAGAATAAAGTGATTTCTTCATTAGCTTCATGAAAATCTATGTTTTTAGTAGTCTTTATAGACTGAAAAGAATAAGTAGAATTTATATGTATCAATAAGAATATGTAACATAGGTCAAGTAGTATCTCTTTACTGGTTTTGTTCTTGACAGATTGGCAGTGAATTTAGTTGATTAGGTAAACTCTTAATATAAATAACTGTTCTTTTAACTGTATTCACGACTGCACGAGGGGTAATTGTAGCCCCAGTAAATTGATCAAAATCTCCTCCGTCTTTTTTTATTGCAAACGAATTGTCTTTGTGATTGATAATCTTTTTGCCATTAAAACTGGTAATCCAATTAGAAAGACGTAATTCAATTTTATCTCCTAGTCCTGGAGTTTCGTGGTGCTCTATAACACGAGTTCCATATATGATGCCATCAAAACTAGCTCCTATAATCATCTGAATATTGCCTGAGTAACCGTTTGGAGCAGTAGTTTCAATTGCTACAGCAACGGGTATTGAATTCATACGCGCTAAATATAGATGGTGCGATTCATTATTTCCTAAGGCTGGATTGGATACAAAATAACAGGTGTTTTGTAGATGATTATTATATAATTGAGGTGGTATAATTTGATCTAAAAGTTCTTGTTTTTTTAGCATAGATTGATGATGAATGATAGGAGAAGTGAGACCATGAATCATGGCTGTAATGCCTGTAGTGATTGCAGTAAAAATTGCTAATGTTAAGCTGTTTTTTCGTATAGCATCTAGCATAATTTTACTTCCTTTGAGAGTATCCGAAGGTATGAGGTTTGGTGTAATAATCAAGCAAAGGTACGCAAATATTTGCTAATAATACTGCAAAAGCTATCCCATCTGGATATCCTCCATAACTCCGAATAAGCCATGTGATTAGACCAATTAATATAGCGTATATTAGGCGACCATAATTAGTAGTAGAAGCAGTAACTGGATCTGTGGCAATAAAGAATGCACCTAACATTGTAGCACCAGAGAATAGATGTATCATTGGTGGAAGTAACATTTCTGGGTCATACAGGTGTCCTAATGTAGAAAAAAGAGTGAGTGATCCAATAAATCCTAGTGGGATATGCCAATAAATTGTACGTGTTATTAATAAGAAGAGACCTCCAAATAGGAAACTAATATTTATCCATCCTGACTCTAAATTGATCGATATTCTATTTTTATGAATCGATTGTGTTGCAATCTGTTTTTGTATAGGAAGGAAGTGGCGATTAGTTTTAAAGTTATCTAATGGTGTTGCTTGGCTAAAGCCATCAATTTTTGGCTGAAATTGTGGCATAGTGATTAATTGATCAAGAGAATTAGGATGAAAAATGACATCTAGGCTTTCAATAAAAGTAGGTTTGATATGGTCTAAATTATTCAAAGGTAGCCAATTGGTCATCTGTATTGGAAATGAGATAAGAAGCATTACATAGCCGATCATAGCGGGATTAAATGGATTTTGTCCCAAGCCACCATAGAGATGTTTTGCAATTATTATGGCACCAAGTGTACCAATACTTATGACCCACCATGGTGCTAGAGAAGGAATACTAGCACCAAGTAGTAAGGCAGTTAAGATCGCTGAATAGTCTTTTAGTGTCTCATATACTGGATATTTACGAAGGTAAAGAATAAATGATTCCGTTATAAGAGCAACGGAACTAGCAATCAATATTTGTATCAGAGTACCCCAACCGAAGAAGTAAATCTGTGCAATAATTCCAGGTAGTGCAGCAAGCAAGACAAGTAGCATTATACGGTTAGTTCTGTTGTCGTTATGTATATAAGGGGAGCTAACAATATGAAAACCCATGTCAGTTGGTGTCCTAAAGGATGTTTAATATCAATATTTTTACGATTTCTAAAAAAAATAAACGGTTAGTTTTCGATGTATTTATCTACACATGAATAAAAGAATATCATTCTATTTCTTATCAATTTTTATAGTTTAAGTTTGTATATTTATTTTTTTAATAAGTTAGAGGTCACGTCTTGGTTTCTGTATTTTTGATTTCTAATATTGTTATTTTTTATTTTTATCTAACAGGAATACCAGATTAGATAATCACGGTAAATTATTTAATGGGTTGTTATTTAGTGATCATGCTATAGTTTATATCGTTTTGTGTTGTATTGATTTTCCTGATTGATTTGTAGTACTTCGGTTTCTGTTTTATATAGGTAGAATTAATTAGTTTTTAACATATACTATTCTATGTAAAATCTTCTAAATTTTATCTTTTCTTTTTTTGAGTCTCGCTAGCCGAGCTTCAAAACGGATTTTAGAGAGAGAGGATTGTTGTTTTTCTAAGTTATTTAATTGAATCGCTTCTTTTTCCTGGCGAAAATATCGTACTAATGGAATGTTGCTAGGGCATACGTAATCACAGGCACCGCATTCAATGCATTCGTTAATATTATATTGGTTGGTTTTCTCGTGCTCGTTTCCTCTGCTAAACCAGTATAGTTGTTGTGGAAGCAACAACGCCGGACAGACATTAGCGCAAATTCCACAACGAATACAGTTTTGTTCTATCTTTTTTTTAACACCTTCTCTGGAAGAGGGGGTAAAAATACAATTAATTGTCTTAACTATTGGAACAGTGTCAACCGCTATGGTAAAACCCATAAGTGGTCCGCCTATAACTATGATCTGTTGATCTTCAGGAGTAAATCCAGTTTGTTTTAGAAGATGACTAATTGGTGTGCCAAGTCGTGCCCAGAGATTGCCTGGATTGGTAAGAGATTCTCCTGTAAGCGTTACTACACGTTCAGTGAGAGGCTCTCCATTAATTATAGCGCGTTTTATTGCAAAAACAGTACTAACATTTTGCACTAAAATACCAATATCAGAAGTATGACTTGTATTAGGTAGTTCTTTTCCGGTTAGAATTTTTGTTAGTTGTTTAGCGGAACCCGATGGATATTTAGTTGGTATAACACAGATCTTTATATCAGTATTATTTTTCATCGCATTTTGCAGAGAAACAATAGATTTTAATTTATTATCTTCAATGCCTATTAGAACTTGTTTTGCAATTAGAATCCATGCTAGTACACGAATACCCTCTAAGATTTCTGAGGCGTGTTCTTGCATTAATCGGTCATCAGAAGTAATATATGGTTCACATTCTGCAGCGTTAATAATTAACGTATGAATGTTTTTGATATTATGTCGTATTTTTTTGTCTGTTGGAAAGCCAGCGCCTCCAAGTCCAGCTATGCCTGCTTGATATAGGAATTGTATTATTTCTTCTCGTTTAAAGTTTTGATATTGATTAAGTGGATATATTCTGCACCAGCGGTCTTGCCCATCTGGTTCAATAAATACACATATTTCTGATCGAGGAGACGGGAAGGCTGTCAAATGTGTTTGTATTTTAATAATAGTTCCAGATGTTGGAGAATGTATTGGTAAAGCTTGAGTATCGCCGATTGTTAAGGGTTGGCCTCGTAATACAATATCTCCAGGTTGAATATTAATTTCACCTTCGGGACCACGATGTTGTCTCAGTGGTAAAATAAATTGTTTTGGCAATGGGACTTGCCGAAGAGGTATGTTATTAGATTGATCTTTCATTTCTAATGGATGAATTCCACCTGGAAAATCCCATATTTTATTTTTTTTAACTTTTTTAAATATATTCCACATTGCTTTTACCGAAGAAACTTTGTTGAGACAAGAGATATTTTATTGCCAATAATGAGGTTTAGTAGTAAGTGGGCGCATCTCAATACAATGAGTCGGACAATGAGAGATGCATATCTTACAGCCAGTACAGATATCACTAAAGACTGTATGTATTACTCGCTTTGACCCAATAATAGCGTCTACTGGACAGACCTGCATACATTTAGTACAACCAATACAGTTGTTCTCATTAATCCATGCAATACTATGTTGATATTGTTTTGTGATGCTATCTTCTATAGGTTCTGGTTCAATATTCAGTATTTCTGCTATTTGTAGCATGGTTTCAGTACCGCCTGGTACGCATTTATTTATATGTTCATTATGAACACTAATAGCATTCGCATAAGGGAGACAGCCAGGATAACCACATTGTCCACATTGACTTTGTGGGAGCAAGGTGTCAATATCATTGATAATAGGATCTTTTTCTACTAGACAACGCTTGGATGCGTATCCAAGTAGACCGCCACATATTAGACTTAATGTGCTGAGCACTCCTATGGCTATACATATAATATGAATCATGATTTTACTAGACCACTGAATCCCATAAATGCCATTGACATTAAACCAGCAGTGATAAGTGTAATAGATGAACCCTTAAATGGTTCTGGAATATCTGAACATATTATATGCTCTCTTATACTAGAAAATAAGACTATGATCAGCAAGAAACTAATAGATGCACTGAATCCATAGATAGTTGATTCCATAAAACCATGATGGAAATTCATACTTAATAGTGGAACGCCTAGCACAGAGCAGTTAGTTGTAATTAGTGGAAGAAAAATACCAAGAACTCGGTAGAGGGTAGGGCTGGTTTTGTGAACAAGCATCTCGGTAAATTGTACAACACTAGCAATAATTAGAATGTATGTTATTGTACGCAAATAGTGTAGATTTAGTGGTATTAAAATTATATGATTAACTAGCCAAGAAAGAATTGAAGAAATTGTAATGACAAATGTAGTAGCTAGTCCCATTCCAATCGCAGATTCTAATTTTTTAGAAACTCCCATAAATGGGCAGAGTCCAAGAAATTTTACTAATACAAAATTATTCATTAACACTGTGCTAATAAAAAGAAGCAAGTATTTGGTCATGTGACACCTCGATATAGCAGGAACGTGTGCTATTTCTAGATACAAGTTGTGTTCTCTATAACTGAATAATTTTATATTCTTACAATGAGAATTGTAATGGTTGTTAATGTTAAATGTGATTAATAATTAAGGCTTCTGTATTATATCAGATATAACAAGATATATTATTAGTTCTGTGATAGAAAGATGGAGTTTGATTCTATCAAAGATAAGATAAAGTTTTGTGTTATATTGTCTTTTGCCTTACTGATTGTATTGGGTACTTGAATGATAGATCTATATTAGTTATACATCATTAATAGTGCCCTATATCATTCGATGATGCTTTGTTATTTTCAATGAATGTCATAAATAAATACGGGATTACAGCATTGTTATAATGGGTTTAAGTTAGTTTATCTTCTTTCATTGTTTAGTAGCTTACTATCTCAGAAAAACAAATAGGCAATATTTCTAATGCTTAAAGTAAATAAATAAAATTTTAAATTCAAGTGGTTATTTGATTATTAATCTATAGATCATAATATCTAGATATTACTTTATATGATACCTAGTTAATATTCTAATGTGAATTAATAAAATTAAATAGCTGGTATTGATAGTAAGTGTTCTATTTCTGAGAGATAAGAGAAAAGCAATACTTCTATTTTAGAATCTAATTTTTATTGTAGATAAAGCTAAAATCTAACTATTTATGTTGTGAGATCTTTTATCTCTTTGTAGCATGGATTATAAGTGACGTATAGGTTTTAGTGATGAAGCTTGTAATGATTTTATTTTATATCATATATATGAAGGTGAATATATGCAACAAGTGTTATGCCTGAATATAAATTATATTGATGTTGGATTAAAATAAATAGATTTTTATTTTTTATCTACTCTTTTAAAATTTCTATTTTTATTGAATTTAAAGGTCTTATGATTTTTTTTTGTTTCTTTACTTATCTTGGAAACATAAAGATCAGTATGAAAATGAAATAATAGCGATCATAAAGGAAAACTCGTTTTATAGAATTGAGTTGTATTTCGATTATCTTTTTCTATTATATAAGTAGATGGAATACTTTCAATCTTATATGTTATATATCTTATTAGCAGATAGATCTCGAAGGTAATTAATACATTAAATTGTCTTGAAAAGAGAGTATATTAACAGATTTATTCTTATCCAAGAATAAGATATTTCATTACTAATGGAGATAAAACTAATTAGAGATGAAGTATATTAAGATCGCTCTATTATCATAGTTTATTTTATTCTAGGTTCTTTCATGGATCCTTTCTGTAATTGTACGTGGATAGATTTACTGATCTGAAGATTTTAATGTATATTTAAATATTTTATTTGTATATAAACCAGAATTATATTAGAAAGTTTGTTTGTATTATGTTGTATTAAGTGTCTGTTCTTAATTTTTCTATAGTGTGGATGATATAATATATAAAAGATTATAGATATGAATAAATTATCGTTAATTTACGTGCGGCATTTTATTTTTATAATGTAACCATATGTATTAATTACTATAAATGAATTAGTTGTTAATGTTAAACTATATTATTTTATTGTATCTAAATATAGAGGCATGTCTATTGTAAATTGATTGTTATTAAAGAAATTTCAGGCTTAATAGAATGAAACTAGGAGGGAAACATGGAGCAAGTTTTTTTCAATGAAGCGGCTCAAGATCTTAAGACTATCCATGATTTACTTCGTTGGTCAGTCACTTGTTTTTCAGCTGCTAATCTTTGGTATGGTCATGGAACAGATAATGCTTGGGATGAGGCAGTGCAACTGGTGTTTCCTGCACTTTATTTACCGATAGATAGTCAGCGAGATATGTGTAGTGGACGGCTTACTTATAGCGAACGAAAGCGTGTGATTAAGCTGATTCAGCGTCGAATTAATGAACGTATTCCTGTTTCTTATCTTACTAATAAGTCTTGGTTTTGTGGTCAAGAGTTTTATGTTGATAAGCGTGTTGTCATACCGCGATCTCCTATTGGAGAGTTGATTAGTCAGGAGTTTGCTGGTCTTATTTCTGATAAACCTCAAAAGATTCTTGATATGTGTACGGGTAGTGGTTGTATAGCTATTTCTTGCTCTTTAGTTTTTCCTGAATCTAAGATTGATGCTGTAGATATTTCAGAGGATGCGTTAGCTATTACTAAAAAAAATATTTGCAGGCATGGAGTAAAGAAGAATGTTACGCCAATATTATCGGATTTGTTTTCTAATATGCCTCATAAACATTATGATTTAATTATCGCGAATCCACCGTATGTTAATGTAAAAGATCTTAAATCGTTACCGCATGAATATCTACATGAACCTAGATTAGGTCTAATTACTGGAGATAATAGTTTGACATTAGTACTTCGTATATTAGGAAGTCTGAAAGATTACTTAGCATTTCATGGAATTTTTATTTGTGAAGTAGGAAATAGTATGTCGGATTTAATTACACAGTTTCCAGATATACCGTTTACATGGATAGAGTTTGATCAGGGTGGGGATGGCGTATTCATGATGACTAAAGAACAGATTATTGATATGATTAATTTATATCCAATATTTAACGTTTAATAATTCTTTATAATATGAATTATTAAAATGTTTATATATTATCTTCATTAATTATAAATTTCAAGTTGTTGATTACAACTATAACTCTATTTTAGATACACTTATTTTTTTATTTCTTTTAACATGAAGATTAGAATATAATATTCTGAATAAAGGTGAAAAAGATTGTTTCTTAATAAAGACATTGGTATGAAGAATAGTCTCCAAGACATAATAATAATAGGATAAAATTAAAGAGGTTATGCTGTCACTAAGTATATCTTATTATGAAAACCATTATTATACATTATAATGGTTACTACATATCAATAGTCTCTCATCACTCAAGATTAGTAAAGTATTTTAGTTATTTATATTTTTAGTTACTAAATAATTAGTAATTATTAAATAATATTAAATTTAATACAATTAAAGAATCATATATATCAATATTTGATAACAATTTATATTATAAAGTTTTTATAAATAAACTAAGCTAAATATATATTTAAATAGGAATAAATAATATTTTTAATACATCAAATATGTTTTATAGATTTATAATATTAGATTACGTTATTGTTATTGATCAATAAATATTAGTGTTGTATTTTATATGGGAATGATATGTAATCTGCATTATTGTTATTTTTATATGATCTTCATAGTTAATAGTATCAACTAACAGTATTAACTAGTCAAGATAGGTTAGAGATAGGTCTATTATGTTAGATAAGAAGTGGTAAAAATATGAAGCTGCTTTATATAAGCAATACTGAATAAAGAAGGGGTATTGACTTCTTATAGTTACTAAATTGGCTCGATAGGATTTAGTTTGAAATGTAAGAGAGACTAGAGTTCTTGTGAACGGGAGGATAAAATCTCAATCATATCATATGTTGCATGCAAGAGGAGAAATTCAGTATATACTATCATAATAAGTCTCCAATATTAGAAGATATATGTTCTATAGTACACGATATTTATATATTGGTATCTAAATTTTCTTAAGTGATATTGATCTATATATTAAATAGAGAAACTTAATACCTTAAAAGTAGTAAATTTAATTAATAATTTTTATATTATATTTATTTGTATAATATTAATATTTTATTATTTACAATTTTATAGATAAGGCTATAAGTTTACTTATTAGGTGATACTATAACATGAGTAACATCATTATTTGTATAATAAATTCAAAATAAGGATGGACACTATAAATATCATAAACTTTAAAATAGACAAAGTTATTTCTATTAATTTTAGTGATTAATTCTGAAAACAAACTGTGATTTATAAAATATTATGTTAGTTCTATAATTATTATTATAATTTATTTATGTAATAAGATTCTAAAAGAAATTTAATAATTAATAAATTTAACTTTTCTAAAACTCTTTAGTGTATAAATTATCATTTATCATTCAATAATTATTATTAATTTCTGTAATAAGAGTATAAGTAATTGTAGATATTTATTATAGAAGGATGATTTATTAACTCTCAAGATCTGAATAGTTAGAAAATTTTTTTAATTTATTATTTTGAATGAAAAGGCTATATTTTATGGTTTTTTTTCCAGTAATTATAGCAAAAAACTAGTATACCTGGTATGTATAGTAATATCGACCAAAGAAGATTGGTGAGTCCTGATGCATATAATAACCAAATTTCATAAAAACTTGCACTAGTTGCTATTATAGCAATTCCTAATTTCTTTAATCTTAGAGCTATTTTAAAAAGATACATTGTTACAAGTAAATAAGGTAATAATATCATTTCTGATGCAATAGTAAGGAGAATATTGTAGTCACAATTAGTGAGGTAAATGAGAATCAACCCAATTTGTACAAAGCTATTAGTAAGATAAAGAGAGACAGTTGGCGCTCCATAAGAGTTCCGAAGACTTAGACTTGGCATAAGAAAACTTTTGTTAATTGCAGCAATAAGAGGAACTTCTGCTGCCATAATAGTCCAGCTTAGATATGCTCCACATACTGAAAGAATTAGGCCGACTACTATAATAATAGTGCCCCAGATACCCATCAAGTGATTCATTAATCCAGCCATAGATGGATTATGCATAACCGATAGCTCTGTGCGTGATATAACACCTAAAGATTCAAGTGTCACCATCATATAAATACCTAATGCGGCTAGAACTGCTAGTAATGTAGCGGAGCCAATATCATTTTGATTTCGTGCTCTCTGTGACATCACTACTGCACCTTCAATTCCAATAAATACCCACAGAGTGATCAGCATAGCATCTTTTACTTGCTGCCAAATTGGTTTTTCTAATGCATGACCGATAAAATCTAATTGAAAGCAAGAATACTTAAAATTGATGCTAGCTAGTAAAATAAATAACCCTAGAGGTAGAAGTTTTCCAATTGTGGCTATAAGATTAACATTTGCTGCAGTTTTTACCCCTTGTATAATTAATGCGTGAATTAGCCATAATAATACAGAGGATGCAAAGAGAGAATAGAAGGTATTACCATCTCCAAAGATAACATAGTCTGTAGAATCACTAAACATGCTTATAGAAGAAAAAATAATAACTAGATAAGCTACATTCGCAATAATAGCAGATAGCCAATATCCCCAGGCGGAGCAAAAACCAACTAAATTCCCAAAACCTACTTGAGCGTAAATAAAAATTCCACCATCTAGGTGAGGCTCTAATTTTCTTAGAAGGATTAATGTTAATGCTAAAAGAATAATTCCTATTCCAGTGATAGTCCAGGCTATTAGAAGTGCAGCTGGACTGGCGACGGCTGCCATATTTTGTGGTAAATTAAAAATACCGGCGCCTAGCATTGAACTTAAAACCAGTGCAGTAAGAGCACTCAATCCTAATTTTTTATCCAAAAATACCTCAGATATAAAGTACTAGTTAATGTGAAAATTTTAATATAATTAATGGATGATACTAATAGTTTAGCATTAATTTTACTTTAAGATTAATTTATCATTAAAGTAGTATGTTGATTTGGAGCAATTTTCTTTTTTGAACAGAGAAACAGTGATAGAATAATAGATATTGAAATCTTTAGATGTAATTGTGATTTTATAGTTTAAACAATTAAATTGTTTTGTTAGTCTACTCACTAAAATTCAGTTTAGTTTATATGGTATGGTCATAATGTATATAAATTTCCTTAATTTCTTTCTTCAATTATATTTTCTATAACTTGTTAATTATCTTGTTTTTTTTATTAAAGAGTCAATATTATTCTTTATAGAAAATACTAATGTGACAGGTTTTCTTAAAAGTTTGAAAAATTTTTTAATTTGGTTCTATCTTTATTTGATTGTGGAATGACAAATTATCATGCTTGCAGCATACTGGGTACCTTTAACCATTAGAACGGACAATCGATATAATATTAATTTGTAAATTAACAGTAAAAGAATATTATGACTAATCAAATCATCTTCATTATCTCCTACTTTATTATTTATAAGTAGATTTTTATAGAAGAGAAGTTAGATTTCATGAGATAGTATTATTAATTACAGTTGATTTTATATATTGATTTTTTCTATTAATTTTCTCTTTTTTATTACTATAGATAGATCGCTTATAGTAAAATGTATGTTATTCATAGTATTGATAATTTTTAAATATAGTATTAGTGTGTATGTGCTTGAAGCTCCTTCGTATAGGACAAAAGATCTTCTAGGGTTGTTTTTTTATCTTGATTAAATTTATATAGCTCTAATAGAGAATATATATTTTCTATGTATTGATTAAAATATTTTTGATTAAGTATGGTGCGACGATGTTTAAGCCACATTTGTTTTTCTATAGCATCCAGAGTGGATGGAAAATTACGTGCACGAAAACGAAACAATAGTTTTGAAAGTCGTCTATCATGAAATGATAGATTTAGGGTAGATAGTTTTGTGGGGTGAGTTTTGCGTATAATTTGGATAGATAATTGATCAATAGGGTTAAAAAAACCTTGATAAAGTTGTGCATCAACATCATCTAGTGGTTGAAATGGTGGTTGTTCTGAGTAGAGCTCAATGATTTTTTTACGTATTTGAGGGTATTTCTGTAATTTTTTAAAGTTGTTTACACAATGTTCGGTATTAATGTTAAGACGTGTAGAGTCTACTGGTCGTAACGTGTTGGCTGGTGTAATTATCGGGCATCTATTAAGATGGATAAGTTTCAGTGGGATTGGAACGATTTCAAGATAGTTTTTATCATGTCCATATAGTTGTGCACGCAATTCATGATAGTTCATTTTAAATAAGGGAGCAATATTGCTGTCTAGATCGCAGGTTATCAATGTATTTTTGTTCTTGGGATGCCAGTCTAGTGGAGAAATTAAGCTAGTATACTTACGTTTTCTACCGAATGTGTTTGAAACATGTACTATAATTTTCATTTCTCGTAGATTAATTAATTTGTTAAGTTGATTTTTATTTCGGTGGTGATATAGAAAATGGTAAAGGTTTGGTTGTTTTTTTTTGATGAGTTTAGCTAGCTCGATTGTAGCATAGACATCATCTTTAGCATCATGAATATGATTATGTGCAATTCCATTTTCTTGAGTAAGCGCTGCTAGTCGGAAGCTAGGAAATCCATCTAAATCTATAGGCCATTTTATTCCTTTTGGTCGTAAAGCATAGCATGTTCTTATTACATTTAGTAAATCCCATCTGCTGTTTTTGTTTTTCCAACTCCAAGAGTAAGGATCATAAAAATTACGATAGAAGAGATTTCGGCTAATCTCGTCATCAAAACGCAAGTTATTATAACCTATTATGCAAGTATTCGGAACGTTAAAGATTTTATAAATCTGTTTGCTAAATTCTGATTCATTAATACCTCTATCGTACGCAATTTGCGGTGTGATTCCTGTAATAAGTACAGCTTCTGGTTGTGGTAGGTAATCTAGTGAAGGCTGACAGTATATAATTTTTGGTTCTTCAATGGGGTTGAAATTTATATCAGTACGAATAGCAGCAAACTGTGCTGGTCGATCCAGTGATGGATTTTTTCCAAAAGTCTCATAGTCATAAAATAGTAGTGTTGGTTCTATTGGTGTTGTTTTCATATCATAAAAGTTATGGTTAAGAATAGATTGATCTATAATTAGATGTAATTATCACTTTGTTAAAGTTATACAGAATAGATAACAATTATCACTTGATTTTTTTAAAAATCATTAGGTGAAATAAATGGGTTTCTTATATGAAATCTTGATTTTAATATGACTAGTTAATATAGTTTTACTCATTACTCAAAATAGGTAGAGTTACTTTTATAACATGTTAAGATGAATTTGACTTTATACAAATGAACAGATTTTCTAGAACGAAGTATAATTCTGTTGCAGCACGACAGAATGTAATCCTGATATTTATTTCATTAGTTTTATTCTATATCAAGTTATACGCTTCTGATCATGATATCTCTATTATGTAATGGATTCTCTTTTTTAAGATTAGTTATAATCTAGGTCTTTCTAAATTCGTTACTCAGTGATATAGATCAGTAAAATTTTCATGATAATCAGATGAGAAAATATAACAAAATTGAATATTTTATTCATCTATTATTTTGATCTTATCATATATCTATGATAGTAAGAGTTAATAATCTTTTTCAGAGTAGTTTTTATGTGAGTTAATGATTTGGATAATGCATGACTTTTTATTCGTTTATGAATAAAGATCAGTCATATTTGGTTTAAACAATATATTTCTTTGTTAATAGAGATGAGTTAATTCAGGTTGATGAATGAATATAGGATAGAGTTATTGGAAAGATTCTATTTATTAGATCTGATTTGTTATAGAAATTATGTGCTTTAAAGAAGAATCAGTAATCACTTATTGAGTAGATTCTAGAAAATATATGATTGCACTGAAAATTTCGTAGTTTTGGATGAATTGGTTCTAATTTGTATTGTAGGACTGATTTTTAGAAAACTATTCCTACTTTTCCAATCATATGACCGTCTTTTATTAATTTATGTGCTTTTAAGAGGTTTTTTATACTGAATCCATGTAGAGTTTTCTTTAGTGCAGAGGTAAGTTTTTTTTCATCTACACTTTGTGATATAGTATTAAGAATGTCCCCTTGACAGGAGAGATCTGGAGTAGAAAACAGGCTTCGAGTATAGATAAATTCAAAATGTAGCGCTACGCTTTTTGTTTTAATCACTCTTAGATCGAGTGGATTTTTGTTTGACACAATAGTACATATGTGACCTTGAGGAGCAATGATCTCACTGATTGCAGGCCAGTGAACATCGATATCGTTTAGGCAAAAAATGTAATCTACGTATTTAAGTCCATGTTTTTGAAGTGCCGTAGATATATTGTTGTAATTAATCACCAAATCTGCTCCGCGGTGAAAACACCATTCCATTGAATCTGCACGTGAAGAAGTGGCAATTATTTTTACTTTGCTATATAGTTTAGCTAATGGGATAGCTAGTGATCCTACTCCGCCTGCTCCACCAATAATAAGTAAGATTTTAGTTTGATCACTATGATGAATATGTAAGCGATCAAATAAGCCCTCCCATGCTGTTAAGGCTGTTAAAGGGATTGCGGCTGCTTCTTCCCAGTTTAGTATTTTCGGTTTATACCCGCTAATACGTGCATCGACTAATTGAAATGTTGCATTACTTCCAGGTCGTTTTAAGTCACCAGCATAGAATACATGATCTCCTTTTTTAAAATTTTTTACCTGACTACCTGTATCTAGGACGATACCACTTGCATCCCAACCAAGTATACGTGGATCTTCAAGATTTGTTTGTTGAGCTTCTTTAAAAATCTTAATATCAATTGGATTAATAGAGATAGCTTTAACTTTCACTAAAAGATCATATGGATTAGGATAGAGTTTAGCTTGCGGTATTTCAATAAATTGATTTGAACATATTGGGTTAATGGCAATGGCTTTGTGTTTCATTATTGGAATAATACATGTTAAATATAGGGATTATTTACATAAAGATTGAGATCTTATCACAATATTGAATGCTTATGTAAAATATTTTAAAATTTTGAATAATCTGATGTGTGATGACTATATTCAGGTAATGCAATAGTCTAACACAAAGATAAATCACAGTTTTATTAGATGCTGATAAGGATTTTATAAATATGTTTTTGGAGATGTTTTTATAGATTAATGGAAAAGAATAGAGCACCGAAGTCCTATTAGGACAGCTAAATTATATTTTAGATATAGCACACATTTTTATATTAAATGACTATTACGTAGTTCAGCTTTCAGATAAGCGTAGTAAATGGGCGCTGCTATTACACCAGACATACCAAAAGTAGATTCAAGAATAAGCATTGCAAGTAGAATTTCCCAAGTTTGAGCGTCAATACGACTGCTAAAGATTTGTGCATTAATAAAGTATTCTAACTTATGAATTAGTATAAGGTAGGTAAGGGAAATGATTCCAGCTTCTAGAGATATAGAAAGCCCAATTAGAACAATTGCAGTGTTAGAGATTAAATTTCCAATTATTGGTAATAGTCCAGAGAAAAAAGTTAATACTATAATAGTTTTGGCAAATGGGAAATGTAGTAAGAATAGAGGAAGAACCCCAAAAAGAAAGATTCCTGTTAATACCGTATTAACTAATGATACTTTAATTTGCGCGAAGATTACAGTATGGAATGCTTTTGTTAAGATTCGTAATCTATTTAGTATAGCAGAACTTAGTGGTGCATAAGGACGGTGAATATTGTCATGACGTAGAGAAATGATGGCTCCTAGTACCATTCCTATGAACATAGTGGCAATAATATGTGCTGCATTTTTACCAAAAGTTTGCATAATTAGATGGGTGTGCAACCACGATGTAATTTGGTTTTGTAGATCATTAGTATCTAAAGGAAGATATTTTGCTATAACAGGAGAAAGTGTATGCTGTGCATCTTCTAGTAGTTTGTTGGCAGTAACATGAAACGTAGCAAGATTTTGGAAGTCGTGTAACAGAAAGGTAATAAGTTTAGTAATCCCTATTACTAATGTTAATATTACTAACATGCTTAAAAACATAATACTGATCCATCTAGCAATTCGGCCTTGTACTAATCGCTCGATTAGAGGAGTTAGCACAAGAATAGTTTCATATACAATAAAACCAGACAAGAAGCAGGGCAGTAAATGTAATGGAAAGATAGCAAATAATGCGGTCAGTACTAGAATAAAGCTAGTGATTTGACAAAGTATAAAATAATCTAAGCACTTGAGTTCCATTAATTAATCCTGCCTGAAAGAGACATCCTTGGTCAACAGTGTACGTTGTGTCTTTTTTATGAAAGATGTGAATCTGATTATGTATGAAACAGATATTGATTGTAGCAATACATATAATAATCAGTTTTCAGATAGAAAGAGCTTTTAACATTATTCTACAACAAAAGCGATTCTAGTATTACTATACTATTTGAATTATTTTTTAACTAAGATGTTTGGTATTTTTTGATCTATTTTAATTATATTTTTATATAGATTCTTCATAATATTTAGATGACATTATTTTTGTATAAGAATTATATATCTGAGTTAGAGAAGCTATAAGATTAATCATATAAGTATCAATATTTTACTAGTTAGCTGTGTATTAAATAATATAGTTAGAATGGAGTATTTCCTGTATGGGTCAACTTATAATATAAGAATAATTGATAGTTAAATAAGTTCTTAATTATTGATTTGATATCAACAAGGTTGATTATCATTTAAATCTCTTTTATATGGCGTGCTATAATTATCATTATATTTATTTTTTAATTATTTTTAAGATAAAGAGATTAAGAATAGGATGCTTGTTAAGATTTTTATATTTTTGAAAATTATTAAAAATATCATATATTATTATTAAATTTTCTTTATTTAATGGATAATTTTTTAAATGCTCATCGTGCATGGTTTGTTAACAATCATGATGTCAAAGTATTTGAATGCAGGCCTTTCAGTACACAAATAATTATTTCAATATTTTCTACCAACAAAGATTGACTATTAGTTGTTATTTTCGATGTAATTGGGTTTTGTTTTCTATAAAATAGCAAGTTTTTCATGTTTATGTCCTAGAACTCGTTTAGATCATTTATTTTGTTAGTAGAAGAATTATCTAATATTTTTATTCATAAAGGTTATTTATACTTATTTTCTTGTTTTGATGTTTTTATTGATTCTAAATGAAAAGGTATAAGAACATTTATATGTTAAAAATATTAAAAACATTAAATTACTATTAGTTTTTTACTGGAGATGTATCTATTGGAATCCAGAGCGATTTACAGTCTTTTCATTATAGGTTCAGTATTGGTCGCTACAAGCATTTTACTAAGCTCATTATCATCAAGGCTTGGTATTCCTATTCTTGTGATTTTTCTTGCTATTGGTATGCTGGCTGGAACAGATGGTATTGGAGGGATTGCATTTGATAATTACCCAGCTGCTTACCTTATTAGTAATCTTGCTTTAGCTGTTATTTTGTTAGATGGTGGTATGCGTACACAGGCTAGTTCTTTTCGGGTAGCTTTAGGTCCAGCGTTGTCATTATCAACTGTTGGTGTTTTGATTACTGCAGGATTAACTGGTATCGCTGCTTCATGGCTCTTTGGTCTAAATTTGCTCAATGGTTTTTTAGTTGGTTCTATTATTGGGTCTACGGATGCTGCAGCAGTTTTTTCACTTTTAGGTGGCAAAGGTCTGAATGAAAGAGTTAGTTCTACATTAGAGATTGAATCAGGCAGTAATGATCCTATGGCTGTTTTCTTAACGATTACTCTTATTGAGATGCTGCAGAAAGGGGAAACTGGACTGAATTGGATTTTTATGTTTCATCTTATTCAGCAATTTGGGTTAGGTATTCTTTTTGGATTAGGTGGTGGATGGGCTTTAGTTCAGATGATTAATAGAGTCTCATTGGCAAGTGGTCTTTATCCATTACTGGCGGTAAGTAGTGGAATTTTTGTTTTCTCACTTACTACTACTTTAGAAGGTAGCGGTATTCTGGCAGTTTATTTGTGCGGTTTTATCCTTGGAAATCGTCCGATTCGTAATCGTCATGGCATACTTCAGGTTTTTGATGGTATGGCTTGGTTAAGTCAAATTGGTATGTTTCTTGTATTAGGTTTGTTAGTAAATCCCCGTGATCTTTGGCGTATTGCTATACCTGCTACACTATTATCTATTAATCTAATTTTGTTTGCTCGACCTATCTCTATTCTTTTTTGTTTACTACCTTTTCATGGTTTTAATATCCGTGAGAGAGTGTTTATTAGCTGGGTTGGACTCAGAGGCGCATTACCGATTATTCTTGCGGTTTTTCCCATGATGGCCGAGTTGCCTCAGGCAACATTATTTTTTAATATTGCTTTTTTTGTTGTTCTTGTTTCACTCATGATTCAGGGTACATCATTAAGCTGGGCTGCTCGTAGAGCACGGGTTATAGTACCACCACTATCGTCTCCTATTTCTAGGGTAGGGTTAGATATTCATCCTGAGAGCCCATGGGAACAGCTAATATATCAAATTAGTTCGGATAATTGGTGTATTGGTGTTTCTTTACGTAATTTATATATGCCTCATGATACACGAATTTCGGCTCTTTTTCGTAACAATCGTTTGCTTCATCCTTCTGGTAGTACATGTCTGAAAGAAAATGATATACTATGTGTTATTGGTCGTGAATGTGATCTTGCAGCATTAGGTAAGTTATTTAGTCAATCGCCTCCTGTATCATTAGATCAGAGGTTTTTTGGTGATTTTATTCTAGAGGCGAATGCTCGGTTAGAGGATGTTGCAAAAATTTATGGTATAATATTAGATAAAGATATGGATAGAGAACAAACACTTGGTAATATGATAACTAGCTTGATTAGTGCAGTTCCTGTTGTAGGAGATCAAATTGAGTGGAAAGATATGATCTGGACAGTAGCAGAAAAATCAGATAATGAAATTATTAAGATTGGTGTTAGAGTTCAGGCAGAGTAATTAATTTTACTAGATTTTCACGGTTTGTTATAATTCTTTTTATACAGTTAAAATTCAGATGTTGATTTTTTTAAGTTTTTAGAGAAAATAAGAGTAGATATTTAAATCTTGCATTTTATGTATTCTAGCATAGACACTAATAACAATTTTTTATTTACTAAGTGTGATTTTATTTAAATTTTGAATCACTAATTTGAATATATGATATATAAAATGAGATTATACAAATCTATCATATGTGATTCTTTTTCGTCTTTTGAAGCTCTTTTTGTTGTGTTGGCTAGAAATTTCATAATGAAATAAGAGGCAATATGTTGATGCTATACATTCTCAAATATTATTAAAATTAGCAGTAGAATGGACTGATAGATTGTATGGATTATTCATGAATAGATAGATGTTAATTATCTTAGTTTTATTTTATATAATTATATATTCTAATCGATTGCGTACTTCAATACAACAAACATATTAAGATAGATGAGGATAGTAAGAGAAATTTCATTGTAGAGTGGCAAAAATATTTATGTTTTTTATAAATTATTGAGTAGTATTATAAGAATATTACATATCTTATATTAAACACTTTTTTATGTTATCCAATAGATTAATTTTATTAATGTATAACTTTTTGAATTAACTTGTAAGTATTTGAGAAGCATGACAGGTTTATAACTTATTAAATATGACGGTTAACGACCAGAGTGACCAAAACTACCTGTGCCACGATTGCTTTCTTGGAAATTTTGAACTAGATTTAATGTTACTTGAACGATAGGTAGAAATACCATTTGTGCAATACGATCTCCAGGTTGGATTGTAAAAGGTTGTAACCCTCGATTCCATAGTGATACCATCAGTTCTCCTTGATAATCAGAGTCAATTAACCCCACTAAATTACCTAGTACAACACCATAAGTATGACCAAGTCCAGATCTTGGTAAGATAATTGCCGCTAGATGAGGATTGGAAATGTGAATAGCTATACCTGTTGGAATTAAGTGAGTGCTACCAGTCTCTAATATGATTGCATTATCAATGCATGCAATTAGATCTAGACCAGCTGAACCAGTAGTAGCATAAGTTGGAATAGAAAACTTCAGACCTATTTGTGAATTTAAAATTTTAATATCTATTTTTTCCATGATCTTTTTCCGGCAATGTCTTTATGATAAAGGATTTATTATACGCTATATATGTTTATTATATCGTTTATTTTCTCAAATGACTCTAGAATCTAATTCTAGAAAAATATTCTATGATTTAATTGGTGATTTTATCAAATCATATATATCAATATAAGTTTATGTTCCGTATTTGGATAAATATTGATTAGCTTGCAGTATAATTAAAAAAGAATGCATGTTTTTATGTTAAATTTCATATAATTATTTAGTATTATTAATAGAGAAAGTTAAATAAGAATAATAGATTAGAGAGCTGTTTTATGATGATATCATCATAATTTGTTTTTTAATTAGTCGATCTTTTTCTATTTCAAATTCTCGTAATCGCTGACGTTCTTGTGATATAATTGAGGAAGGAGCATGAGTTATAAATCCTTTATTAGTTAGTTTAGCGTTCATTTTTTTTATGGTTATCTCTATCTTTATAATGTCTTTTTTTAGGCGGTCTATTTCAATAGAGTTATCTTGAGTATGCTTTTTGAGTATGAGTAGCTCAGCGTCATGGATGAATTTACTAAAGTTTGATGTGGTTTCTTCACCTTCTTGCACAACAGTGAGTTCATCTAGATGTGATAGGGTTTTCAGTAGTTTAAAATTTTGATTTACACGACGCAGAACATCTTTATTTTTGCTACGAATAAGAAGATGAAGTGGTTGATTTGGAGGCAGACTGATTGTATTCCGCATATCTCGGATCGCCATAATAGCTTCTTTAACCCATTCAATATCTTTTATTACTATCTCGTCTATGAATCTGGTAGAGAACTGGGGTATTGGTTGTAGCATAATAGTAGTATCGTGAATGTTTTGGATGACTTTGATTCTTTGCCAGATAGTTTCAGTTATAAATGGAATGATCGGATGGGCTAAGCGCAGTAAGGCTTCTAGTATGTAGACTAGTGTATTACGGGTTCCTCGCAATTGGGTTTCAGAACCATCACGCAGGATTATTTTAGTAAATTCTAAATACCAGTCGCAAAATTGATGCCATATGAATTTATGTAATAGGTTTGTAATTAAATCAAAACGATAACTATCCATTGCAGTATGATAAGCTTGTATTGTGTTATTAAATTGACTAAGAATCCAACGATCTGGAATTGATAGTATTATTTCCTTATTATTAAATCCACAATCATGTTGTTCTGTATTCATTAAAACAAATCGACTACCATTCCAGAGTTTATTACAGAAGTGTCGGTAACCTTCTAGTCGCTTCATGTCCCAGTGAATATCACGTCCAGTAGAGGTTAATGCTGCTAACGTAAATCGTAATGCATCCGCGCCATATGGTTTTATGCCATATGGAAAATTTTGTTTAGTTATTGCATGAATCTTTTCTGCTATCTCTGGTTTCCATATCTTGTTTGTGCGTTTTTTTAACATATCGTTTAAAGAAATCCCATCAATCATCTCTAGTGGATCAATAACATTTCCTTTTGATTTAGACATTTTTTTACCATTTTCATCACGTACTAGACCTGTGATATAAATAGTTTTAAACGGTACTTGCGGTGTACCATTAGCGTCTTTAATACAATGCATTGTTAGCATGATCATTCTAGCAATCCAGAAAAATATAATATCGAATCCGCTTACCAGTATGCTAGTTGGATGAAATGTTTGAAGAGTTTTGATAGAAATAGGCCATCCCAAGCTAGTAAAGGTCCAGAGACTAGAGGAAAACCAAGTATCTAATACGTCTTCTTCTTGCGTGAGGATTATGTCCATGCTAAGATTATTTTCTTTTCGAGCCTCTTCTTCACTACGGGCCACGTAGTAATTACCATATCTATCATGCCATGCTGGAATTTGATGTCCCCACCATAATTGCCGTGATATACACCAGTCTTCAATATTTCTCATCCAAGAGAAATACATGTTCTCATATTGTTTGGGAATGAATTGGATGGTACCGTTTTGAACAGCTTCCACTGCTACTTTAGCTAGTGGTGCTGTATGTAGATACCATTGATCAGTAAGCATGGGTTCAATGACTACACCGCTGCGTTCGCTATGTGGTATCATAAGATGATGTGGTTTGATTTGATCTACTAAGCCGAGTCTATCTAGAGATTGAATAATGGCTTTTCGAGCAGATGTGCATTCTAGTCCATGAAATTCCAATGGAAGTGCAGGATCGTAAATATCAGATTTTTTTCCTTTAGTGTCAAATACTGTGGCGTAGTCACGAATTTTTCCATCGTATGTTAAGATATTAATCATTGGTAATTGATGGCGACAGCCAACCATATAGTCATTGAAATCATGGCCTGGGGTAATTTTAACGCAACCAGTTCCTTTTTCTTTATTTGCGTGCTCATCGGCAATGATTGGAATCCGACGGTTAATAAGGGGTACCATAATCGATTTACCGATTAGATCTTGATAGCGTCTATCTGTAGGGTGTACAGCTACTGCTGTGTCGCCTAGTATTGTTTCTGGTCGTGTAGTCGCAATAGTTATGTACTCTTTCCCATCATTGGTTTTAATGTTATCTGACAACATATAGCGGATATACCATATAAAGCTGTTTTGTTCTATACTGTCTACTTCTAAATCAGAAATAGCGGTATGTAATTTTGTATCCCAGTTAACTAAGCGTTTACCACGATAAATAAGTTTGTCTTTGTATAGACGGACGAAGACTTCTTTTACAGCATCTGACGAGTCTTTATCCATAGTAAAACGTTCGCGTTCCCAATCAACAGAGTTACCTAATCGGCGCATTTGTTTAGATATATCAGAACCAGATTGTTTTTTCCATTCCCAGATCTTTTGAACAAAGGCATTGCGTCCATATTCTTGAAAATTTTTTCCTTCTTTTTCTGAAAGCATCTTGCTAACTATTACTTGTGTAGCTATCCCTGCATGATCGGTCCCTGTTTGCCAAAGTGTATTTTTCCCTTGCATTCGCTGATATCGGATCATTATATCCATAATGGTTTGTTGGAATGCATGCCCCATATGTAAGATACCAGTAATATTTGGTGGTGGCATTATAATACAGAAGTTTTCTTTGGAAACATCGCCGTGTGGTTTAAAATAGCCATTTTTTTCCCAAAACTCGTATATAGGTTGTTCAATGTCTTTTGGGTTATATGTTTTGTCCATTTTTTTATTTGGCGAAAGTTGTTGAATTAATTTAGATTAGTTAATTTAGCGTTTCTATATCATTAACAATATATCATGCTACTTAATTAACTAAAGTTTTATTAATATTTTAGGATGTGTTATGTATATCAAATTCTATATTCTATTTTATAAGAATGTATGATGGTGCCGAAGACCGGATTTGAACCGGTACGCCTTTCGGCGGTTGATTTTGAATCAACTGCGTCTGCCAATTTCGCCACTTCGGCATCAAAGGTTATGTAAGACATTATTCTATAATATAGTTCATTGATGATAGATGCAACTTTCTTTAAGATTAATATATCATATGCTCTTAATGTATATATTTATATTGTTTTTATGTAGAAAGATGACTACTTATCTCTCATAGCAGGGTTAACAGGTATTGCATGTAATATTGATGATTGTATGTGTTTTGATTAAAAATCATAGATTTCAATAGTTATCATCATCATTATAATAATAAGCATTGGGTAATAGACATACTAATATCTTAATTGTATCAATGATCTAGTATGTTGTTTATAATTCTGTTGATTTGAAAAATAGAAAAATAAGATTATTATAGCACTTGGTTTATGTCGATTTAGGTTATACTTTTATTTCATTATATTTTTATTTTTATTAGAAGATCGGTCAGTAGATTAATGTAAACTTGCTTGATATTGTTAAATAGGACAACGGTAATATTGAAATTATTTATAGATTCACATTTTAGATTAGAAATTTATATTCATTATGAGTTAATTTATCTAGAATTTAATCATAGATTATAGAGATTTTTTATATTAAAGGTAACTTAATGGGTTGATTTGATGATATTTTTCTTTTATTTTTAAATTGTAGATTTTTAGTGTAAATAAATAGCTTCTTTTAAAGATAAAGATCATTTAATTCGTCTCTTCTGATTATACTATAGTCATATAGATTGATAATAAACTAATTAGGTGATTTTATAAAAGAACGGAATTTTTTGTTTAGAAAAGTAATATAAAATAGAGTTTTAGATTTGATTATTGCTGATTGAGATTGTCATTTACATGTTAGTACAAACATAGATTAATAGAAATTTTATAAAATAAGTCTAATTACGAAGCATAGTATTCTGATTACATGTTATTCAACATTGTTATATTATTAAGATTTTTCTTTACTATATTATAAAGTAAGTTAGTGAGAATATTGTCTATATTTAGACATGGTTATCATTTTTATAATATCATTATTTGTTAACAGTTTTTTTGTAAAAGGAAATAGCTTTAGATGTATTAAATATTTTAAACATTAATTATTTAATCTTTTATTATTAAAATTTTATTACTAAATGTAGTTTATATATACTTTGTAAGTATAAAAAATATTATTTTGATCAGCATGAATGTCTGAATCTTATTCTTTATTGAATTTGAGAGGAATTAATTCTGAATATAGATAAGTTCAGCCTGAAGCAAATAAGATTTAATTAGGTATTTAAGATAATAATGTAGAAATATATTTTGGGTCTGAATGCTTTTGATTAGTATTCTGTTATTATAATGCTTTTATATTTTAGGTCAATGATCTTATGTAGAAAAAAAATTTGATTTGTCATATATCAGAAAGATTTTATTGTTTTTAAAGTAAGATTAACTAATAGTGAAATCTTGATTAATTTGAATGGTTATAGAAAGGGTGAGTATTGGTTATTTATAAGTATAATCACACTATAATATCTAGATTATTTGATATATTCGATATACTTGATTCTTATTTAGATCGCATCTACAATCATATTGTGTATTAGATCAGTAAGTGATATGAATGAATCTTGATTTTTAGGATCATATTGATTAAGCTTATTGTTATAGTTGGAGTGAATCTAATAAAAGTGTTGTTCAGCTAAGAGAAAGGGGCGGTGATTATATTCATGATATTTAGATTAAATCTTATCGTAGAACAGTGTAAATATAGGTGATTTATAATGATATTAAGATTTCTTGACTAAATATTTTTTGATTGATCATTTTTAGTATTACGATATTTTAATAATAATATATTTCATATAATGATTGTAGATATTTTTATTATATTGAATTGATAAAAACAATAATGATTAAAGTAATTTCATTATTAAATTTAGGTGATCTTTTTATCAAGAAGTGATAATTTTTATAATACTTATGAGTTATTATAAATAATATATATGTGTAGTATTTATATTGAAATTCTATTTGGAATAGAATAGTTTGTGCAGTATTTTTATAACTTTGATAGTAAGTGTTTTCTAATTTTGTCCTTTCGTAAAAATGAGTAATATATATTCTGCGAATAATGTATTCTACTTATTTTTATTGATTTATTTTAAGTTTATTTATATCTTTGCTCTAAAGAGATTGAGATTGTTATTGTGTAATATAGTTATATTTACTTATTTTAGTTTAGATAGATAAGTTTATAGACGATTAAGAATTGTTAGAATCGGTTATAATCTTCATGGTAAGATGAAGATTGAATATAATATCATAAAAGTTTATGATAGGTATTAGTTCAGATATAAAATGGATTGTTAGTATTTTCAGAATATATTTGATTAGTTCAACTCTATACTACTTTCTGCTAAAATGAAATAAATTTTACAATATAAAATACAGTTAATATATATTTTAAGATAGTAAGCTACGTTAAAGTTTATTTTCTAGTAATTATGAGATAGTGATGTATCTATTTAATTCTCTATAGAAGTGAGAGATAATTTTATATGTTTTTGTTGTTAATGTAATAAGTATTAATAAGAGTAATTTTCGTATTAAATATTTATATTTTATTAATTAAATCAATAATGATTATATAATTTTATTATAAATAAGATTCTTTAAAAGAATATTTTTATAAGTTTTTAAAAGTACTAAAATAAGATATTTACTTAGAGGTAAGAACAATGATTATCGGCATTACTATGTTAAATAATAGTGTATGAGATAGATCAATATTTGATTGATATTTAATAGTAAATAATATGAGTTTCTTTAGTTGTCTTTTCTATATTCTCACAAAGTTGATATTAAAAGTATATTGAGTTTTATCTAGATTCATAATTAGAGAATAATTGATTCAGTTAAGTAGTTAACTAATCTAATAAGATCTTTAGGATCGACTAAATATGTTAGTTTTTTGATTTGGTTGAGGTCTGGTGATGTCTTCAGTTATTACATTAACTATATAGATTAGTTTAAAAGATTGCTGATTTAATTAGATTCATAGATGATATGTATAAAATAATCATTTTTATATAGGTTTAGATAATAAATAGGTTTTATCGGGTGGTAGCTGCCATGAATGCTAAATACGCACGGCAGGTTTTTGCAGCGGCTATAGCGGGGGCGTTTCTCGCTTTTCTGTTGTTATGTATTAAACTTTGTGCTTGGTGGTATACTGGATCTGTTAGTATGCTAGCAGCGTTAGTGGACTCTTTAGTGGATATTGCTGCTTCATTGACAAATCTTCTAATTGTACGGTATGCGGTGCAACCCCCTGATGCTGAACATACTTTTGGTCATGGTAAGGCTGAATCTCTTGCGGTTCTTGCGCAAAGCATATTTATTTGTAGCTCCGCTTTTTTTCTTTTTTTTGCTGGATTTCATCATTTTACATCGCCTCAAGTACTAAAAGAACCTCTAGTAGGGGTAGTTGTTACTCTGATATCGTTACTTTCTACAATAGTTTTAGTTGTTTTTCAACGCCGTATTATACGGCGTACTCAGAGTCAAGCTATTCGTGCAGATATGTTACATTATCAGTCAGATATAGTGATGAATAGTGTTATTTTTTTAGCGATAGCTTTAAGCTGGTATGGATTTTACCGAGCGGATGCATTATGTGCGTTATATGTCGGAATCTGGATTTTATATTCTTCTGGGCGTATGGCTTATGAGGCTATACAAGCTTTACTTGATCGATCCTTGCCGCCTAAAGAGTATCAGCTTATCATTGATGTAATTTCAATGTGGCCAGGTATATGTGGAGCACATGATATTCGTACTCGTCAGGTTGGTCCTATACGGTTTATTCAACTCCATTTAGAAATGGATGATCAATTATCATTATATGAGGCTCATAAGATCGTTGATCAGATTGAAAAAGCACTACTTGATACATTTCCTAGTTCTGATGTCCTGATTCATCAGGATCCGCATTCTGTAGTAGATAAACAGCGTCAAGGTACGTTTGGAAAATAAAATATTTTCTATAACAGTCTGTTCTTAAGAATGAGAAACATCGTTGCGTTATCTCAATAGTGACTTGTAATCAAATCCTCTATCTTAAGTAAAAGAGTAGTACTTAATATGACTATAGTAATAGTATTTGAATTATTTGAAGTTATTTAGGCAATTATCACCAATAAAAGATTATCTAAGATAGCACGACAATATTGTTTATTCGGTTAGTCAATACTTTATTAATCTACTAGTTTTATTTTATGTATTCTATATCTATAGCTTCTATATGAAGATTTTGTCTATTTTTTAGTATTTATGAGTTTGACTAACATTTTATGAGGTTTGCATGATTAATAAGATTGGTATCTTAACTAGTGGTGGAGATGCCCCAGGAATGAATGCAGCTATTCGCGGTGTAGTGCGAACTTCCTTGAGTGCTGGTTTTGAAATTTTTGGGATTTACGATGGATATTTAGGTCTATACCAAGATAGGATGATAACTCTTGATCGATATAGCGTATCAGATATGATCAATCGTGGTGGTACATTTTTAGGTTCTGCTCGTTTTCCAGAATTTTGTTCTAAAGCGGTTCGTAGTATTGCTATTCAGAATATGAAAAAACGTGGTATTGACGCTTTAGTTGTTATTGGCGGTGATGGCTCTTATCTTGGTGCTAAATCTTTAATTGAAATGGGGTTTCCGTGTATTGCCTTGCCAGGAACTATTGATAACGATATAGCTGGAACAGATTATACAATCGGTTATTTCACTGCTTTAGAGACGGTAGTAGAGGCTATGGATCGATTACGTGATACATCTTCTTCACATCAACGAATTTCAATTGTTGAAGTAATGGGTCGTCACTGTGGTGATCTAACTTTAGCAGCTGCAATTGCAGGTGGGTGTGAATTTATTGTTTTACCAGAAAGAATGAATACTCGTGAAGATCTTGTTCATGAAATTAAAGCTGGCATTGCTAAAGGGAAAAAACATGCGATTGTGGCAATTACTGAGCATATATGTGATATAAATATACTAGCAGGATATATTGAAAAAGAAACTAAACGTGATACACGTGTGACTGTATTGGGGCATATTCAACGAGGTGGAGTTCCAGTAGCCTATGATCGCATACTTGCATCTAGAATGGGTGCATATGCTACTGAGTTGTTATTAAAGGGGTTTGCAGGATGTTGTATAGGTATTCAAAATGAGAAAATGGTGCATCATAATCTGATTGATGCTATTGAAAATATCAAGCGTTCATTTAAAGGTGATTGGCTGGAGACTGCTAAAAAACTATATTAAAACTAATGACATTAGTAATATATTATAGAATTTTAGGATTCCTGAGAGGAATCCTAAATATTTGATAAGTGAGGTATTTCAGTGTTTTTAGGAAAGGCAGGTTGTTGATAAATTGTATGAGGATATAGTTATTTATTTTTTCGAAGTAAGAAAAGAGAGTAGAGTATTTTATATCTATTAATATCTTCTAATCCACTTTAGATAATAAAAGGTTTAAGAGAAAGAACAATTATAATTTCTAATTTTTACTTAGAAGGTAGTTTTATAGATATTAGGTTGGTAGTGCTTATGTCTTCTTTTTATTAAACTAATAAAGTTCTAAGTTACTATCTATAGTTTATTTCTTTTAAATTTCAAGGTTAATTGATCAAATTAGCTATAAATTTGTGGGAACATTAGATGAGTTATTTTTTTTATTTAATTAGAAAAGAATACTTCATACGTAAAGGATAATAGTATGACACTTCAAGGGTCATTTTTGTTTATGTTATCTTTGGTAGATAACTAGAATGTATGCTAGACTATATTAGTAATATATATTGATATATTATTAGCTGATGACTTGATAAGTTTTTATAATTAGAAAAATTAGATTATATTAATTTATATAATGTGAAGAACAGTAAGGGCTACATCTTATCTAGCCAGAGAATTGATTTGATCATAGAGTAATATTCATTATCCAGTTAGTCCTCATTAATTGTACTATTTCCCTCTCAGTAGAATGACTAATGAGAGGGTGATATAACGATGTTTAGAGATGATTTATTTAGTGTTTAATGGATTGATCTAGACTAAATTAGTTTGTATAAGCTTATTCTTTGATTGACAAAAATGGAATTTTAAAAGATAGATTGATTAAATTCCATCGCCAGACTCGAAGCCTGGTGTTACTCCGTTAAAGTGTTGGTTCCTCTCCATTAATGGTATATCATTATTTGATTTTCTAACAATGCTTGCTGGTACACCAGCAACTGTAGTATGAGGAGGAACTGGTTGCAATACTACAGATCCTGCTCCGATCTTCGCTCCACACCCTACTTCAATATTACCAAGAATTTTAGCTCCCGCACCGATCATAACTCCTTCACGGATTTTTGGGTGACGATCACCATTAATTTTACCGGTTCCACCAAGTGTGACTGATTGAAGAATTGAGACATTATCTGCAATCACTGCTGTTTCACCTATCACAGTACCAGTGGCGTGATCTAACATTACCCCTTTCCCAATCTGTGCTGCAGGATGAATATCCACAGAAAATGAGACCGACATCGCATTATGAAGATAGATGGCAAGAGCTCGGCGACCTTGCATCCATAACCAATGGGTAATCCGATAGATCTGTAAAGCATGAAACCCTTTTAAATATAGTATTGGTGTAGAATATTTGTCGACAGTAGGGTCGCGATGACGTACTGCATGAATATCATGTGCAGCAGCAATGATTATTGATGGATCTTCGTTATAAGCGTTTTCTATTACTTCTTGTATTGACATTTCTGATATAGATGAGTGCAAGATCTTCTTAGAAAGAATATAGCTTAATGCATGTTCAAGATGATTATGCTTTAAAAGCATGGCGTGATAAAAACTGATCAACATCGGTTCACATTCAGATAGTTTGTGCGCCTCTATTCTGATATAACGCCAAATGTTTTCAGGTTTTATGCATGTCATTACTATGTTCTCCTTCATAAAATTATTATAGTTTTTTCATGAATTATATATTGAATCATCTTTATCTGATTTATTATGATATTCATTTTTTTTTTGTCGTTGTAGTAAACAATAAGCTGCTTCTTTTACATTTTTACCGCAATATAAAATTTGATAAATTTGTTCTGTAATCGGCATTTCTACATTGTAACGTAAAGCTAGTTTTTTGACTTCTTTTGTTGTATACCAGCCCTCAATGAGTTGCCCAATTGATTGTATTGCATTTTGTACGCTTTTTCCTGTTCCTATCATAATTCCAAAACGTCGGTTACGTGATTGGTTATCTGTGCATGTAAGAACTAAATCACCTAGTCCTGCCATGCCTGTAAATGTAGAAGGATTAGCATTCAGAGCTGTACCCATGCGACCCATTTCTGCTAAACCACGAGTTATAAGTGCGGTTCGTGTATTTGCGCCAAAACCGATACCATCAGAGATGCCGGCTCCAATAGCAATAATATTCTTAATTGCACCACCTAGTTGAACGCCAATTAAATCGGTATTCTTATATACCCGTAAGTTTGCGCCACAATGCAAAATCTGTTGGAGTTCTGTAGCAAAAACAGAATCTGTCGCGGCTAATGTAATTGCAGTTGGCATGCCTTCCGCCATTTCTTTCGCAAAAGTTGGCCCTGAGATCACAGCTAAAGGGATATGGTCACCAAGTATTTCGTGTGCTACTTCTTGTAGTAATCTACCAGTTTTTTTTTCTAAGCCTTTTGTAGCCCATGCTAGACGAGAATCAGAACGAAGGTGGGGTTTGATGTAACATAAAACTTCGCCAAATGCATGGCTAGGTACAACTAATAGGAGATTTCGGCTACCTTCTATGGTTTTTTTAAGATCGTTTTCAATTATTAAAGTTGATGGAAAAGGTGTATTAGGAAGGATATTATGATGAGAGCGGTTGAGTTGTAACTGATCTTGATGAGATCGATTACGTCCCCATAATAGCACTGTATTGCCTTTACGGGCTAAAGTAATCGCTAATGCAGTGCCGTAACAACCAGATCCGATAATGCTCATAACGGCATTAGAGTTATGCATCATTTTCCCTAGGTCACTACGGTAGTATTTGGCTTATTAAGAGATTCCATAAATAGTTTCTCAAAGTTTATTGGTCCGAGATTTAGAGGTGATAATGTTCCACGTAATATTAAGCTTGCAATACATTCACTAGCATAAGGATATATAATGTTTGGACAGCATACAGAAAGGGTGTATGCCATTTGTTTATCTTCAACATGGGTTATAAAAAAGATACCTGCTTGCTGTACTTCACATAAGAAAGCAGTATTCCCAACAATAGTTGCATTCACAGTTATGCGTAGCAAGACTTCATATGTATTATCAGATAATTGAATTGAGTTTGTTTCAACATGTATTTTGACTTCGGGTTCCCAGGTTTGCTGGAATATCTGTGGTGAATGAGGTGTCTCAAAGGAGATATCTTTAGTGTAAATTCGTTGAATTTGGAAAGATATGTCGGGAGCTTGTCGTTCTATCATAGAATCTAACTCTAATAGTTAATACTGCGTTATGCATCTATAGCGGAGCTTATAATATGTAATAGATTGTATATATTTAATATTTTTAACTTTACAAAAACCATGTAAGGATTAGTGATATTCATTTTTAATGGTAGATTAGTTAATTTTAGTGGAGAAATTAACTATATAGTAGTACATTTTTGTAGATATTATATAGATTATTTAATCTAGTTGCTTTCTTTTTTAATAGTTATATAGCCACCTATTTATAAGTTAGTAACAGTAAAGAATGTGATTTGGAGTTAATTATTCTTAATAAGATCTATATTATTTAAGTTATTCATAGTTTATATATAGTGATGTCATACTAGCGGTATAAAATAATTATTTGAGATGCAGATTTTAAAATTTAAATCTTCTGCATCCTTCTATGTTGATGTTAAATTTCTAATTGTATGATTAACTATATAGATAATTGATTTGCTATATCGATATCTTTGATTTTGAGTAAGAAGAATAATGAGTATTAAGTTTTGAGATGTAGACTAGATTTATTAGGGATATATGTGGTTTTTTCATATTTATCTCTTTATATTTATAGTAAAATTAGTTAGATTTTGACTCTGTATGTCTATATGCGTATCAGATGTAAGATATTTATGGTTGGCCTGATAAGTTTAGATGGTTGAAATCATTATAGTACTCTAATATAATATATGTTAATAGCTTATTTATATTTTAGAATAAATATTCTATTTTTTAATTATTTTTATCTAGTGATATAATTTTGTTAAATGATATAGACTAAGATATGTTTAGACTAGTTGAGAAGACAATCAGCTGATTTAGGAATATCAGTGAAAGATTTATGAGATAGTCGATGTTGATCAGTAATCATTATTATAGCTTAGATCAACAATTATTTTTATAGTTAAATAGTATGCAAGTGTTATATCTATCTTGCATATGTTAAAAATAGAGAGTTAATGTATGAATTAGGTGATAAGGGATATTAGGTAATCTTGCTATTATTTAAAACTTGATGATCATTATCATTTGTAGGTTAGTAGATTTTTTAGTTTGTTTGTATATTAGGATGTGATTGGATTTAAAGAAACGGTATTAAGAATAATGTAGTGCTACATGAAAGAGATTGACTGAGCCTAGATTATAAATATTGTTAAATAAGTTTATTTTATATTTTGAAGTGTTTTAAAAGTTTATTTAATAAATTATTAAATAAATTACATAATTTATATTTTAATATCTACTAGATTTTAGGTATTAGAATTTAGAGTCTGTAGTCATGATTGTATTTTTGTTATTAAAAATAATATTTTGGTCTTAGCTGATGTTGTATTTGCATTTCTTATTAATATGGTATTG
Source organism: Candidatus Erwinia haradaeae (assembly GCF_900699015.1). Taxonomy (GTDB): domain Bacteria; phylum Pseudomonadota; class Gammaproteobacteria; order Enterobacterales; family Enterobacteriaceae; genus Erwinia_E; species Erwinia_E haradaeae_E. The sequence continues at coordinate 84,336 of NZ_LR217737.1, forward strand.
AATAAATAGTTTATAATTTATATAGTTTTAGTATTGTTTTTGTAATAGTGACTTGAATAAAGTTATCTAAAATTTTAATATTTTGAGATTTTAGTAAACAATATTAGTAATACTTTTCATTATAAACGTATTAGATGTTATTTTTTATGAATTAATTATATAGATAGTTTATATTTATTTTCTATTCGTTATTATATATCAATTCTATTGATAGAATAGAGAATAGGATCAATAATCTTAATCTATTAAAGGATTCCGAATCAAGGTCTATAATTATTATGAGTAAGATTGATATTGAATAATATCACATATAGATATCTTGGACATAGAATGTTGATTTCTTATAGAAATTTATAGAATCAGAAGTTATTCCATGAGTTTAATTTTAAACTTAGATTTTTTACAGAAAATTATTTTGAAAATTTATTTTGTAGTGAAGGATATTAGAAAAAAAAATATTAATTTTGAATTACGATTAGATTTATCTATAATTTTTGTATAGTCAAATGTGACTAGATTACGTGTTGTTCTATAGATTTATCTGTAAATATGGCAGATTCTAATCTTATTGGAAGAATGTATATTTGTTAAATACTTTTAATACTATAAAACTAATGTAGTTTGGTATCATATTGTAATTTTATTTTTTAGTGCATTGTATAATATTTTAGGTTGAGTGGTTTATTTTTAAGTGTGAAAATAGTAGATGTAATTATAATTTTTGATGTAAATATATATTATAATTGGGTGAAGTAATTTTTAATATGTGGTATATGAAATAGAGGGTGCATATCTTTTAGTAGTATATTGCATGTTTAGTTCATTAAAGTCTGCTAGACAATAATTTTTAGTATCATTATTCAATAATATTGTCATTAGTAATGATATTGTCTTAGATATACTGAATAGAAGAATTTTATTCTTTCTTTTTTGTCTTTACTATAAACTCATATAGTTGCTATTATATATTATTTTTATTTTTTTGTAATATTTCATATCGTTGATTGATTTTAGTATTTAAATTAGTATGACAAGATAAGTGATTCTGTATAATTTCTGATGATAAAGATAGTGATATTGGTTAGTTTTTACTGATTAGGTAACACGTTTGTTAGTATCTTAAAACTATGTTCAAAGAAATTTGATAGATATTTATCTATTTAGTATTAAAAGAAGGTTTGGTAGCTTTCTTAGTAGAATGAAGTGGTTATCTGGTGATTAATAATATTATGGAGTAATATTTTCATCGAGTATGTTGAGATGCATCGAGTTAGGTTGTATGATTTTTTAGAATCTGGATTCTATAAAGAATATGTATAATAATATGGTAAGAAATAAGAGAAAATAACAATACTTTAATATTTGTGTTTATTGTTCATTTTAACAATATATGAGAAATAGATGTTCATTGATGATAAATAATATATCTATTATTTATAATAAAAATATTTTGTATGAGTAGTAATCGTAATTAAAACTTTTCTTAAAATAAAAAGATAATACTAAATTATTTAAGGTTGTATTTAAAATATTTTGAGATTTATTTTTGATATGTTCTATCGATTTGATCTTATTTATATAAGTTGTTTATTTATAGATATAGTTAAATTTGAATTCAATTTGACATATTAAGAATGTCAGATGTAGGTTTGAATTATTAATCCTGTTTGTCTTGCTAATTATAAGATTTATGAAAATTATAAATTCTATTATAGATAGAAGTAATAGGTTTGTTTAGTTAATATTTAATATTTTATAAATAGTGATTTTATGGTGGATAATATAATTTATATTAATCCTTTTTTTATGAGATACTGGTATGGTATTCTTTTAGTTTTTTTAGTTATGAGATTATGTCCCATAAAGCGACAAAAGTTAGGAATATCACGGGTTGTTGACGGATCGTCAGCAAGAATAAATAGAGTTTCACCATCTTCTATATTTCGAATAGCTTGACGAATCACTATAATTGGTTCTGGACAACGTAAACCTTGAGTATCAAGGGTTATATGAGTGGAACTATATAAGTTATGCATCGATTATTCTCTTTAATGTTGTTATAATCACAGATTATATAAGGTTATTCAACACTGTTTGATTAAATCTATATCTAGAATGTAGATATATATTTTAGATATGGATCTAAAGTTGCATGTAGATACACATAATAGAGAAGAATAGTTAATTTTAGTTTTCAATAATATTGAAATATTCAAAGCATCATTCAATTTATTTTATTATCAATAAAATGTGTACTTCTAATCAGATTGTAAAATCATCTAGTTTAGACGAGTAGTAGCTAGAAAACAAGATCCTTAGATTAAAAGGAATACAATATATGATAAGCTATAATGCTTGGATTGCTCCAATATTTTGTTTGATGATTACTGCTAGCTGTTCTAGCCTGGATCAGGTTCTATATAGGCAAGATATTAATCAAGGAGATTGCCTAAGAACTGAAAGTATTACCAGAATCCGTATTGGTATGACTAAACAGCAGGTTTCGTATATACTAGGTAAATCAATAATTAATCATTCATTACAAAGTAATATTTGGCATTATGTTTGTAGGCAAGAATCACGATATCAACCGGTGCATCAACAAATTTTAATTTTAATTTTTGATAAAAATGATCATTTGATTAGTATGGATAATAAGGTATCTACCTTAATAAAAGATACTGATTTAAAAAAATCAATTTTAAGCTCTTGATTTAATTGGCTTAAGGTTTCTATCTAATCGGATCTGAATTAAAATGTTTATTTATTAAGTATTATTTTCTTAGTTTATATTATACTAGATAATATAGAATACAATATGATTCCAAAATCAATATTTTTATATTGATTATTTGTAATTAATTCTAGAGTTGGATTGAGTGATTTGCATGTGTATTCTTCTTTTATATAATTTATGATTACACATCCTTGATATATTTTGTTTCAAATGGAGTAAATTTTTAAATAAAATCAGTTAAAATGTTTAATCATAATTAGATTTGAAATCTATATTTCATAGTATGAATGATTTACTTGAATTTTAAAATTCTATCTTTATTTTTCAGTCACATTTATGATTGATTTTTTAAAAACTTACATTTTTAGTAAGGGAATAAATTTTTGTTTAATGTTTAAGTGCAATTGTTTTATCTAGATCAAATAATCTGATAGGATAGTCATATTATTTGTGCGAAGGGATCAGATCATTATTTTTATTTTTTATAAAATATTATAGTTTTCTTTTTATCTAAAAGTGGTTAGCAATCTTTTTAGGCAGTAAAACTGCATTACTTACACCCATAAATAGATAAGGTAAGATTTTTCCGTATGAGTCTAAAAGGATTTATTAATTATTATTTTATGAATCGTGCATCATCTATAGTTATTGTGAAAACTACAGGCTAAACGGTTACTGTACTTGATAAAGAGCGTTATAACGTAATTCTTCTTTCTCTAGAGTTAGCAGATAATCGTATGTTAGTGATTTTTAGAACTGGTTCTTGTTCAAGTCCCAAGGGTATTGTTTAACTAAATTTCTTAAAAACACTGGTATATCTGGTTGTTTAACTCTGATTTTGGATGATAACTGCCAGACCAAAGAAGGTTTTTGTCATCATCGTAGATGTATTGCTGAAAATACTAATTTACTGAAAATTTTTATAGAATATGCTTCTTGAATTGGTATAGGCATGTGACCCATTATTATTCAGTGGTTAACTTGCATTAATAATATAATCAGAATTAAAGAAAATATTGGAAAATTATCATGGATTACTTAACCACAGTTTCTGATTAAAGAAAATTTTATTTTAGTTAGTAGCGATAATCTTGCTGAACTAGCTTTTTTCAGTTAAACGGATATAGTTTTATCTCTGTGATCACTAATATTGCAGCTCGTGAAATATCCCAACTTTTCATTTAGCAAAGAAAAATAAGTTGTTATAAGATCGCTGTCTAAATTAGAGGTAAGTGAATCGCTATCAGTCATTATCTATAATGAATCTAATCTTCTTCTAATAAAATAGGTAGAAAACCCGACTACGATTAATAGAAATGGACGTGTTACGGTTTTCAATGACATCTCTAACGGGTTCGAGTTGTATTTTTTTCTGACCATGTTTGGTCCAGACACTTAGTTTGCTTTATATTTAATCGGTATATGTCGTTTATAAAATATCTTAATTAATGTATTGAATAGTTATAGATTGATGTTAATTCAGGATTTATATGCGATTTAAAAAAATTGAAGATATATTCACTAAATTAAAATTATATTTATACAGAGAACGTGAATAGATTTTTTATTATTATTTTCTTTATGGGATTAATATTTTTAGATTGACTTTAAAGGGGATAAGATCGTTGATTTGTATATAAGTCATAACTCAGTACTATTTTTATATACGTTTCAACTGAAATATAATAGTTTCTATAGAAAACTGTTTTCAAAAATTTTATGTAAAGATTTATTCATAATTAAAGTTATAGATATATAATCTAAATATGTAAACGAGTCATGAAAAGTAATTTATAGTTATTTTATTACAAAATAATCTATTCTTTTAGTTAAATAACAATATATTGCTATAATTATTTAGGATAAATTTTATAGGTTAATAATAAGTATGATTAAATATTTTTTAATGATGAGTACCTGAATTACTTAAAGGTTGAAGATTAAATTTTATTGAATAGGAATAGTTTGTTTTTCCATAAGTATATTGATATTCAATATATTAATATATTTTTATATGTATTTATTTATAGGTTTAATCAATGTTTGATAAAATAAATTTTCTAGTAAAAACTAGAATATATTCTAATTTAAGATCGGATGTAGAAATATAGAGGTTTATAGCAGACATAATACTAAATTAGATGAACGATATTGATAAATTTGATTCATTTAAATCATATCTAATGAATGAATTATTTGATAATAAGATTTATCAATATTGCATCTGTAATTTTATTTATAGATCTAAAATATGGATAATTAATCCAATATATGAAAATAGAGACATAAATGTAATGCTGTTCTCAAGGAAGAACGATCAGTTAAATAAAGTCTATTATTTCACTGATGGTTGAATCATTTTTACTTAATTCTTAGAATGATAATTTGATTAATATCAGGACGCTTGATTTGTTCTGTAAAATTATATTTGTGTAAGAATTCTGACTAAAATATAGGGGTATTAGTTGGTTTTTTTATTGCTTATTCTGTGTATATTGATTTCACAGAATACGTAGTTTTAGTATTTTATTAGATATCAGCGCCATCAATATTTATTAGACTCTACATATTTTAAGATAAGATAAATCAGGTTTCTCAAACTATATAAAACTCTTTCATTAATTAATTTTTTAGATAGCTTATTGATAGAATTTATAACGTAAGATTTTGATAGAGAATACATTCTGAGTAGAATATTTCAGAGAGAAAATACTTAAAATATAATATTAAAAATCATCATCCTATTTGGAGGCAGGTGTACATGATACAAAAGAAATATGAGTTATATCGAGGAAAAGTAAAAACGGTATATATTACTGATAATCCGGATTTATTGATAATTGAGTTTCGCAATATAGTTTCCGCCTTAGATGGTAACCGTTTTGAATATTTTGATCGTAAAGGTATGATTAACAATAAGTTAAATTATTTTGTCATGTCAATGTTAGAGAAAGCCGGGATACTAACGCATATAGAAGCTCTTTACTCTAAGAACGAGATTCTGGTGAAAAATTTAGATATGATTCCGTTAGAATGTGTTATACGTAATCGTGCTGCTGGATCTTTAGTAAAACGTTTTAGCTTAGTAGAAGGAGAGGTTTTAGATCCTCCAATTTTTGAGATGTTTTTAAAAAATGATGCTAAGCATGACCCATTAGTTAATGAGTCTCATTGTGAGACATTAAATTTAGTTAATGTCAATCATCTGTCTTATATAAAAAGTTTATCTTTTAAGATAAATCATCTTCTTAGTAGATTGTTTAATAACATAGGGTTGATTTTAGTAGATTTTAAATTAGAATTTGGAATTTTTCATGGTACAGTAGTATTAGGTGATGAGTTTTCACCCGATAGTGCACGTCTTTGGGATAAGATTACTTTAAATAAAATGGATAAGGATATATATCGTTATGGTTTGTCTGGTTTAATAGCTGCTTATGAAGATGTAGCTAATCGTTTGGGTGTAATACTGGATTAACATTTATAAATCTTGCTTTTTCTATATGATCTATTTTTAGATTGATTTATTATTTGGAATATCCTTAGATAAAAGCGATCTTATCTTTTTCATTGGTAGTACTAGAGATAGGTTGTATATATTGCAGTGATGATCATGTTTTTTATATATATAAAAGATTTTGTAGATATTTAAATTTATATTCAGTTTTAAAGTATTCATATTATTAATATCATGTTAATAACATAGTGATTAATAAGTAAAAGAGAGTGTATATGATAAATATTTATAATGAAACCAATTATTGTATTTGAGTGTTTTTATAAAAATAATTAATGGGTATGAGGAGATTAAGGCGGTAGACTACTATTCATTATAATGAGTGATATTGATATATCAGGCACCTGGACTGTAACTATGAGCTTATGTTCATATCAAAGACGCAAAAGAGTTGACAACATTGATTATTTATAAGCCAGCATAATCATTATGGTAGAATTTTGTATAATTTAATTAGTCTATCTAATTACTTTCTACAATTATCTATAAGTTCAACTTATAATATTACATAATAAATTTATAGAGTATTTTGGGTTTGTTTGGTGATGAGTTTTTGCATTAGAAGTACTTTCCAAATATAGATATATTGATTTGATAGAGTTCATAGATAATCCTATCTTTTATTTTTTTGATCTTTATTGTTATGGTTTCTTGTGTTCAGGTTATTTGGTTGCTCCAAACACCAAGATATGTCTTGTGATATCTCAGAACTTGATTGCAGAAAACTTTAGTGACAACAGTTCTTCTGACTATATTAGTATATTACTATACATAAAATCGCCGTTATTCTCTCAGATAATAGAAATATACGATGGGTGGTTTTTCTATATCTGAAGAAATAACAGATTAGTTTATGACGTTAATTGTAGAAAGAAAAATTCTGGAATTATTCCACTTAATGATATATTCAAGATTCAAGATGGAATCATAAAAAAATGAAAAATAGGAAGCTCCCTACAATCAGATTGAATCTATTACGAACAATGTTGTCAGTTTTTCTGAGTTATCAGAAAGAAAGGTATCTCTGGAGTTAATTGATGAGTTAATTAGTTATGGTAAGATGGCGTTTACTTTTCTTTTTTTGGAGTTTTTATCAGAATTAATTTCGGAAGAGGGGGATTGGATGCATAAAGAATAATATGTAGGAATTCTTGATTTGGTTGTGTAGATAAAAGTGTTTCAGATTTACGGTAGTGAGTTCATAACTGCGTAAAGTCATGAAATAGAGAATTACTAATTGTGACATAAGGATTTATTAGTCAAGAAGAAAGGGGGCAAAACTGCCATGCTTAGTCGTGGTTAAAGTAATTATACTGCAACTATGTTTGGTAAAGTCCTTCATTTAAATAGAATGAATATTTGGACAGATATGCTAGGTATTTGTATTACTAATCCAGATTTAGTCTCTTCTGCAAAATTTATTGAGGAAATAAAATTTAAAGAAGTTGTTGTTATGATTATGTTTGATGTGAAAATATTGCATTCATCAACATTAATTATCAGTATTACGCAGTGATATGTCAATATTTGTTGGATTTAGTCTCTCATCTATGAATAGAAGGGATGATAGCAAGAAACAAGACCAATGTCCTTCCTGTTTGTTCGTTTGATCACTTGACATAATAAGTAAATTTTATTAACACTGCGTAGCATGAATGTTTTGTATAATTATTATTATATTGATTAAGTATTCAGGATTTTCATATATCATAGTGTTTATTTAGATCTTATAATTTTTCTAAAGTAATTTTGTTATTGATGTTAGATTTTACTCATAGAAGATTTTCTAAAAAGAGAATCCTTACTAAAGACTTGTTAGATAATTTGTCTTCTATCTGGTATCTAGAGATAGAGGAGAACCTTGTATTGACAAGTAGTGTTGATAATAAGATTACTAGATCTTATTATTTTAGAAAAGAGATGTGAAGATTATTAGAGTTGTTTGATATGTTTCATGATATGTTATAGGTTCAGTAGGCCTACACTTTGTTATTTAATTCATAGTTATAATACTGAAAAGATCATGTAGATATTGCATAGAAAGATCTTAGAAGAGAAAATAACATAGAATTTATATTATAGGTAAACCACTATATACTGCAGGATTAGAGTAAGATGATCTGATCATTTTAAATTTTAATTTTTACTTTTTCTACACAGTGGTGTTGATGTTTTTAAAAAAAAGTTATTTTTTAAAAAAGTATTTTTCTATATTAAGAAAACTCCTTCTAGAGTTTACTGATGTAGGTTTGATTATATTATATATTATAATGATATAGATAATTGTGATTACTATCGTATATAGAATTTTGAATTAAATATTTAGTTGTTAAATACTATATATTTTATATGAATACATATATTATCGATTTTAATAGTCTTAATCGACTTTTTATGTGAATCAAGATAGATGATCTATATCATGGATCTTAGTTATTATTGCTGGATTTATAATTTAGTTATAATGCTTATTTTTATATAATATTTTTTATATTTTTAATGAAATCTGTATATATCAATAATAATTACGTTTAATAATATGGCATATTAATTAATAAAGTGTTCTTTAATTTTTTATAAAAATTTTAAGTTATTTATCAAAGAGGCTAAATATACCTAAAATAGATAAAATATTTATGGTAAAAAACAATGTTTTATTGTTAGGAGCATAATCTATATACTTTTATTGTTTTAACTAGTAGTCTTTACTAAAGACTAGTATCTTTTCAATTATCTCTATAAAAAGTGAATTAATATTGATTTGAAATGATACATATTATAATAGTTCAAAAGTAATTTCTTGTTTCTAATTTTTATTCAATTAAGTTGTTAATCTGTTTTATATGTTAACAATATTGTTGTGAAAAGTGAGTATTTAGGTATGGATATATTGATATATAATTTATATATTATAGCGATAATAAAGTTATGTCACAATCTATAGTAGTTTCTAGCGATAATTGGACTTTTTTTAGTTTTATTTTTTCTTCTGTGATTCTTTGTTTTATCATGCTTTTGGGATCTTGGTTTTTAGGTAGTACTCTAAGGGGTAGGCATACACATACACCATTTGAATCTGGTATTTCCTCTGTTCGAGGCGAGCAGTTGCGTGTATCAGCAAAATTTTATTTAGTGGCTATGTTTTTTGTGATCTTTGATGTTGAAGCTCTCTATCTTTATGCATGGTCAATTTCTATTCGAGAAAGTGGCTGGGTTGGTTTTATTGAAGCTAGCCTCTTTGTGGTAGTATTGATTATTAGTTTATTTTACCTAGTGCGAAGTAAAGCATTGGACTGGTCTCCCTCCTACCGAAACTTCAATATTGTATGTACTACTATTTCGCACGTTAAGAAAAGTCAAGACATAAAGTAAAGGTTAAAAATGGACTATATTTTGACTCGACCCAATCTAAAAAAGGAAGATGATTGCCATCCGTTTCAAACACAGGAGATTGTAGATGATCCTTTAGATAAATACGTTCATAAAAACGTATATCTCGGACAGTTAGAACATGCTGTACATAATCTTGTTAACTGGGGGCGCAAGCATTCTCTTTGGCCATTTAATTTTGGTTTATCTTGTTGCTATGTTGAAATGACTACTGCGTTTACGTCTGTTCATGATGTATCTAGATTTGGTTCAGAAGTGATTCGTTCTTCTCCGCGTCAGGCAGATTTTATGGTTATTGCAGGAACTTGTTTTATAAAAATGGTTCCGGTGATACAGCGTCTTTATGATCAAATGTTGGCGCCTAAATGGGTGATTTCCATGGGATCGTGTGCTAACTCTGGTGGTATGTACGATATATATTCAGTAGTACAAGGTGTTGATAAATTTCTTCCGGTAGATGTATATATCGCAGGATGCCCTCCTCGTCCAGAGGCCTATATACAGGCTCTTTTGCTGTTACAACAATCCATTCAACAAGAACGAAGACCATTATCATCTGTAATTGATGATCAGGGTGTCTATCGTGCTAATTTTGAGCCTGAAAGAGATAGAAAAAATGCAGAACGTATTGCTGTTACTACACTGAGAACGCCAGATCATGTTTAAACTATTAAATATACCATTCTATGGTAGACTAATAATCTTAGAATGAGATTTTATATTAATCTATACATAATATTTATATGGCGTGAGCGATATTAGTGATATTAGTTAGATGAATAATAATGATGAGCTAGTTATGATTAATTTAACTACGACAACCTCTATGAATCCACTATCTCAAGAAGATAGCCATCAGAATAATCCTATACTTGAAAATCTTTATAACCGATTCGGTAAACATGTTTTTAGTATACAAGAAACACAAATGGATTTAGTGGTGACGTGGGTTCAAAAAACACAGCTTATTGACATCATTGCATTTTTATATGAGTTAGCTAAACCATATATTATGTTATACGACTTACATGGAATGGATGAGCGTCATAGAGTTTATCGTACTGGATTACCAAAAGCAGATTTCTCGATTTTTTACCATTTTATCTTTATTAAAGATAATTATGATCTTATGATTAAAGTTGGCTTATTAGAAAGCGATTTAAGTATACCAACTATTAGCCATATTTTTTCTAATGCAAATTGGTATGAACGAGAAACTTGGGAGATGTTTGGTATTGATATTATTGATCATCCTCACCTAACAAGATTAATTATGCCACATGACTGGAAAGGATATCCCCTCCGTAAAGATTATCCAGCTCGTGCTACTGAATTTGACCCTTTTCAGCTTACAACAGATAAAGAAGACGTGTCTATGGAGTCCCTAATTTTTAAGCCGGAAGACTGGGGTCTTCGATCTTCTCGAGCACATGAAAATTTCATGTTCCTTAATCTTGGTCCTAATCATCCTTCAGTTCACGGAGCTTTTCGTATTGTTTTGCAACTTGATGGGGAAGAGATTATTGACTGTGTGCCGGATATTGGTTACCACCATCGTGGTGCTGAAAAAATGGGCGAACGACAATCTTGGCATAGTTACATTCCTTATACTGATCGTATTGAATACCTAGGTGGTTGTGTTAATGAACTTCCATATGTGATAGCAGTAGAAAAAATGGCTGGTATTACAGTACCTGAGCGTGCTGAAGTGATTCGTGTGATGTTATCTGAGCTTTTTCGTATTAATAGTCATTTGCTTTACATTTCTACATTTATGCAGGATGTAGGTGCTATGTCACCAGTTTTTTTGGCGTTTACTGATCGTCAAAAAATTTATGATTTAGTAGAAGCTATTACTGGTTTTCGTATGCACCCGTCTTGGTTTCGCATTGGTGGTGTTGCTCAGGACTTGCCGGCTGGTTGGAGTGATTTATTACGCAAGCTATTACTTTGGTTACCAAAGCGTTTAAAGATTTATTTAAAATCTACTTTAAAGAATTCTATTTTGATTAGTCGCGCAAAAGGTATAGCTGCGTATACTTTAGTAGAAGCACTGCAATGGGGGGTAACAGGTTCAGGTTTACGTGCGACAGGCTTGGATTTTGATGTGCGTAAATGGCGTCCTTACTCGGGTTATGAAAAATTTGATTTTGAAGTACCGATTGGTAATGGACTAAGTTGTGCCTATACACGTGTTATGTTAAAAGTAGAGGAGATGTACCAAAGTATCCGTATATTAGAGCAATGTTTGGAAAATATGCCATCAGGTCCATTTAAGGCGAGTCATCCCTTGACCACACCACCACCTAAAAAACGTACACTAGAGCATATTGAAACTTTAATAACTCATTTCTTACAAGTTTCATGGGGTCCAGTTATTCCTCCAAATGAGTCCTTTCAAATGATTGAAGCAACTAAAGGGATTAACAGCTATTATCTAACTAGTGATGGTAGTACAATGAGTTACCGTACACGCATACGGACGCCAAGTTTTCCGCATCTCCAACAGATTCCTTCAGTGATTAATGGTAGTTTGGTATCTGATCTCATTGTCTATCTTGGAAGTATTGATTTTGTTATGTCAGATGTGGATCGATAAAATGTATGGACAAAGAATTCCAATTAAAACAATGTATGAAGCTAATTGTTCTGAACTTAGCCTTGTGGAATACAATGCTATTATTCAGGAAATGAGTCATTATGAAGATGCTCGTGCGGTTTCAATTCAAGCGCTCAGCATTGTACAAAGACACCGTGGATGGGTATCTGACATTTTGATTGAAGCTATTTCTAGAGTATTAGGTATTTCGGCTAGCGACCTAGATGGAGTTGCAACTTTTTATAGTCATATTTACCGGACTCCAGTTGGTCGTTATGTTATTCGATATTGTGATAGCGTAGTATGTTATATGACAGGTTATAAGGGTATACAAAGCGCGTTAGAGTCATATCTTTGTATATATTCAGGAGAGACAACTAAAGATAAACGTTTTACTCTTTTACCAACTTGCTGTCTTGGAAACTGTGATAAAGGGCCAACAATAATGATAAATAATGATACTTATGTTTACGTTATGTCAGAACACATTTCTAAGTTACTGGAGCAATACGTATGAGGCAGGTGCTACGCGATGCTGAGACACATCCTTTGACTTGGCGATTAAGGGATGATCACCAGCCTATCTGGATAAAGGAGTATCGTAAAAATTATGGTTATAGTGGTGCAGAAATTGCTTTACGCACCATGACACCTAATGAAGTTGTTCAGATTGTAAAAGAGTCGGGGTTAAAAGGACGAGGAGGAGGGGGATTTCCTACTGGTCTGAAGTGGGGTTTGATGCCAAAAGATTTATCTATGAATATTCGATATTTATTATGTAATGCGGATGAAATGGAACCAGGTACTTATAAAGATCGTTTATTAATGGAGCAATTACCACATCAGTTACTAGAAGGTATGTTAATTAGTTCTTTTGCTTTGCAAGCACACCGTAGTTATATATTTTTACGAGGTGAATATGTTGAGGCAGAAGTGAATTTACAGCGAGCAATTAAAGAAGCTATTGGTGCTGGTTTTCTAGGAAAAGATATTCTAGGTAGTGGTTTTAATCTGGAAATTATAGTGCATATGGGAGCAGGTCGTTATATTTGTGGCGAGGAAACTGCATTAATTAATTCCTTAGAAGGACGACGTGCTAACCCACGTTCTAAACCACCATTTCCAGCTTTAGTAGGTGTGTGGGGCAAGCCAACTTGCGTCAATAATGTTGAAACTTTATCGAATATTCCTGCAATTTTAGTTAATGGTGTTTCTTGGTATAAGGGTCTCTCAAAGAGTAGTATTGACTCAGGAACTAAAATGATGGGATTTTCTGGTCGAGTACAAACACCAGGCGTATGGGAACTGCCATTTGGTACTACAGCGCGAGAGATTCTTGAAGAGTATGCTGGTGGTATGTGTACTGGTCTAAAACTGAAGGCCTGGCAACCAGGTGGCGCAAGTACTGATTTTTTAATTGAAAAGCATTTAGATTTACCAATGGAATTTGCTAGCATCAGTCAGGCTGGGAGTCGTTTAGGAACAGCGTTAGCAATGGCAGTAGATCATAAAATTAATATGGTATCGTTAGTCTTAAATTTAGAAGAGTTTTTTTCTCGTGAATCTTGTGGATGGTGTACACCTTGTCGAGATGGTTTACCATGGACTGTGAAGATTTTACGTGCTTTGGAGTTTAAAAAAGGGCGGAATGGGGATATTGAAACTTTACTACAACTCTGTTCTGATCTTGGGCCAGGTAAAACGTTTTGCGCTCATGCTCCGGGAGCAGTAGAGCCTCTACAGAGTGCAATTAAGTATTTTCGACAGGAGTTTGAAGCCGGTATAACATTAGAATAAATACACGGTATGTACTCATAGCATTACAGAGATCTATCTTAAATTTGTGTTAGTTGAATAGGGCGCTTTTTATAAGCATAACATGTTAATACTATATTAGCTTGATAGCAGCAGGTGTATTATGTCTACAATTTATGTAGATGGACAAGAATATAAGGTACATAGTTCAGATAATTTGTTACATGCTTGTTTGTCTTTTGGATTAAATATTCCTTATTTTTGTTGGCATCCAGCTCTTGGTAGTGTTGGCTCCTGTAGGCAATGTGCAGTCAAGAAATACAAAAGTGCCACAGATTCTCGCGGTCAGCTAGTAATGTCTTGTATGACCCCTGCTGATGATGGAAGCTGTATTTCTATTAATGATACTGAAGCACAAGAATTTCGAAAAAGCATGATAGAATTACTGATGATTAATCATCCGCATGATTGTCCAGTATGTGAAGAAGGGGGGCATTGTCATTTACAGGATATGACGGTGATGAGTGGTCACAGTTTACGTCGTTATCGATTTACAAAACGAACACATTATAATCAGAATTTAGGTCCATTTATTGCTCATGAAATGAATCGATGTATTTCTTGTTATCGTTGTGTTCGTTATTATAATAATTATGCTGATGGAAATGATCTAGGTGTATATGGTGTGCATGATAATATATATTTTGGTCGTATTAGTGATGGTGTATTAGATAGTGAATTTTCAGGTAATTTAGTAGAAATTTGCCCTACTGGGGTATTTACTGATAAAACTCATTCTGAGTGTTATAATCGTAAATGGGATATGCAATTTGCGCCTAGCATTTGCCAACAGTGCAGTATTGGTTGTAATATTAGTCCAGGTGAGCGTTATGGTGAACTTCGTCGTATTGACAATTGTTATCATGGCATGATAAATCAGTATTTTCTTTGTGATCTAGGTCGATTTGGTTATGGATACGTAAATCTAAAAGATCGGCCGCGTTCTGCAATCAAGCGTGATAGTCATGGTGTAATTGCATTAAATAGCGATGAGGCGGTTCATTTTGCTTCTACTATGCTGTGTAAATCGAAAAAAGTTATTGGTATTGGTTCAGTTCGTGCAAGCATAGAAAGTAATTTTGCATTATTTTCTCTTGTAGGGAAGGAGAACTTTTCTTCTGGAATGCCCGAAGGGGAGCAGTCTTGTTTAAATTTAATCCTTCAAATCTTGCGTAATAGTGGAATTCATACTCCATCATTACGTGAGATTGAAAGTTATGATGCAATTCTTATTTTAGGTGAGGATCTTACTCAGACTAGTGCGCGCATGGCGTTATCAGTACGTCAAGCAGTCAAAGGTAAAGCTAGTGAACTTGCCTTGCAACGAAACGTATTAGGATGGCATAGTGCTGCGATTGGTCATATTGGTTTAGGAGCTCGATATCCTCTTTTTTTAACTAATGTTGATGTTACTCGATTAGATGATATTGCAAAATGGACTTACTATGCACCGGTAGAAGATCAGGCTCGTTTTGCATTTGCCATTGCTCATAGGTTAGATGATAGTGCTCCACCAGTGCCTGATCTTGATAAAAACGTATCTAATTATGTTGAAATGATCGCTCAGACATTTATTAGTGCTAAAAAACCATTAATTATTACTGGCACTCATTCTGGAAGTGCA
The DNA here is from genome assembly GCF_900699015.1 of Candidatus Erwinia haradaeae. GTDB lineage: Bacteria > Pseudomonadota > Gammaproteobacteria > Enterobacterales > Enterobacteriaceae > Erwinia_E > Erwinia_E haradaeae_E. The sequence continues at coordinate 100,018 of NZ_LR217737.1, forward strand.
GAAATTATTCAGGCAGCAGCTAATATAGCTAAAGCATTAAGTAGGCGTTTATTGAATGTAGGGATTAGCTTAGTTTCATCTGCATCTAACAGTTTAGGTTTAGGTCTAATGGGTGGTCACTCATTAAATCAGGCTTTGAAAAAGCTGGGGTCTGGTGAGTCAGATACAGTTATTATTTTAGAAAATGATTTATATCGTCATGCTCCAAAATATATTGTTGATGATGCATTGAGTAATGCACGGGCTGTGATTGTGTTAGATCATCAGTATACTCGGACAACTAATAGAGCTAGTTTAGTTTTTTCTAGTGCTAGTTTTGCAGAAAGTGATGGCACAGTAATTAATTACGAAGGACGTGCTCAACGTTTTTTTCAGGTATATGATCCATCTTATTATAATGATAAAATTGAGGTTTTAGCAAGTTGGCGTTGGCTTCATTTCATTCAATGTGCTATGAACGGTTCGAAGACAGCATTGTATAACTTAGATGATATAATTAATGATTGTATCTTATCTTTTCCATCTTTAGCTGGCATTAAAAAGGCTGCACCAAATGCTGATTTTCGGATTTTCGGTCAAAAGTTATCGCGTTCACCTCATCGATTTAGTGGACGCACTGCAATACGTTCGGATATTAGTGTTCATGAGCCACGTCAACCTCAGGATCTGGATACTATGTTTGCTTTTTCCATGGAAGGAAATAATCAACCAGATGCCCTTCGATCACATATTCCGTTTGTTTGGTCTCCAGGATGGAATTCTCCGCAGGCTTGGAATAAATTTCAAGATAAAGTAGGAGGGCATCTGCGTAATGGGGATCCAGGTCAGCTGATTTTTAAAAAACAGAATCGAAGATTAGACTGGTTTACAAATATTCCTAAAAGCTTTGTAAGATCTGTTAAGTCTTGGCGTATATCGCCTTACTTTCATTTATTTGGAAGTGATGAAATGACTCAGAAGTCCTCAGTCATCCAGCAACGTATGCCTAAGCCTTACTTGATGATTAATTTTAAGGATGCGGAGATTCTTCAAGTACATGAAGGTGAGTTGCTAGAATTTACTTGTTACGGAGAGACTATATGTCTTCCTGTATCTTTATCAAGTCAATTACAGTGGGGGCAAGTAGGTTTGCCTTTAGGTTTTCCAGGTATAGGGGTTTTTTTACGCGGAGCGGATATTAGTAATTTGCGTCGTGTGCTCTAATCAGTTAGTTCATTAGATAAGTGAATGTTATGACTATCCTTATAGTGAAATCTATATTAATTTTATTAGTTGTTGTTGGATGTGGCGCATGGATGAGTTTTGGAGAACGGCGTCTTCTTGCTCTTTTCCAGAATCGTTATGGGCCAAATCGAGTGGGATGGGGCGGGTCATTACAAATAGTCGCCGATATGATTAAAATTTTTTTTAAAGAAGATTGGGTTCCTTCTTTTAGTGATCGTTTTATTTTTATTTTAGCACCTATGATTGCTTTTACTTCTTTATTAATGGCAATGGCTATTGTACCAATTACTTCTACTTGGATGGCAGCAGACTTAAACATTGGTCTTTTGTTCTTTTTAATGATGGCAGGTTTGTCAGTTTATGCGATATTATTAGCTGGTTGTTCAAGTCGTAATAAATATTCACTTCTAGGTGCTATGCGAGGTGCAGCTCAGACTTTAAGTTATGAGGTGTTTTTGGGGTTATCTTTAATGGGAGTAGTGGCACAGGCTGGGTCTTTTAATATGCTCCAGATTGTTTATAGTCAAATTCATATGTGGAATATTATCCCACAATTTTTAGGTTTTTTAACTTTTTTTGTTTCTAGTCTTGCGGTTTGCCATCGTCATCCATTTGATCAGCCAGAAGCTGAACAAGAATTGGCGGATGGTTATCACATTGAATATTCTGGAATGAAGTTTGGTCTTTTTTTTGTAGGCGAGTATATTGGTATCATTACAGTCTCTTCTATGATAGTCACATTATTTTTTGGTGGATGGTATGGGCCATGGTTATCACCGATTTTTTGGTTTTTAATAAAAACAGCTTTCTTTATTATGATTTTTATTTTAATTCGTGCTGCGTTACCACGTCCACGATATGACCAAGTAATGTCGTTTGGATGGAAAGTGTGTCTACCTTTAACACTCTTAAATCTTTTAGTCACTGCCTGGGTAATTTTATGTAAATCGTAGGATAAGGGGTTTTAATGAGAGTAAAAGATCTGATGATTGGTCTTGGTACCATTTTTCGTAGTATTTGGATGACTGCTGCTCGTATTTTTTCAAAACGCGAAACACTGATGTATCCAGATGAGCCTGTGTATTTACCACCGCGTTATCGTGGTCGGATTGTTTTAACGCGTGACCCGGATGGAGAAGAACGCTGCGTAGCTTGCAATTTATGTGCTGTAGTCTGTCCAGTAGGCTGTATTGCGTTACAAAAATCCAAGAAGATGAATGGTCGTTGGTATCCGGAATGGTTTCGTATTAACTTTTCTCGATGTATTTTTTGTGGCCTTTGTGAAGAAGCCTGTCCCACTCATGCTTTGCAGCTTATCCCAGATTTTGAGTTAGCTGAATTTAAGCGTCAGGATTTGGTTTATGAAAAAGAACACTTGCTTATTTCTGGTCCAGGAAAATATCCGGAGTATAATTTTTATCGGATAACAGGCTTGGCGATTCATGGTAAAGATAAAGGTTTTGCTCAATCTGAAGTTCAACCAATTTCAGTTAAAAATTTGTTGCCTTGACAGGAGTCAAGCATGGAGTATCTATTTGATTTATGTAGTTTAGTAGCAGTGTTATCCACTATTTGTATTATCAAGAATCATAACCCCATACATGCTTTATTATATCTTATTGTTTCATTTTTATCTGTATCTGGTGTATTTTTTTCATTAGGTGCTTATTTTGCTGGTGCACTAGAAATTATAGTATATGCTGGTGCAATTTTAGTTCTTTTTGTATTTGTAGTTATGATGTTAAATTTAGGGAGATCTGAAAATAAACAGGAAATAGATTGGCAAAGATTAAATATCTATTTTGGTCCATGCCTTCTGTCAATTATTTTATTTGGGATTTTAATTTATGCTATTTTGTCCATAGGAGATAAAAGTATCGTAAGTACGATTATTGACGGAAAACAGGTTGGAATAGAGCTTTTTAGCTCCTATCTACTAATTGTAGAATTAGTGTCTATGATTTTATTGTCTGGGTTGGTTGTAGCTCATCATATTGGCCGTGAATCGCATACAGATGCTATTACATGCAATCATGTATCTAACCTAGTAAAATCTAAGCAGGAGAGATAAAGATCGTGTATCTACATCATGGATTGATTTTAGCTAGTGTCCTATTTTGCCTAGGTTTGATAGGTGTTATGTTGCGTCGTAATTTACTTTTTATATTAATTTCTCTTGAAATTATGATGAATGCTGCTTCATTAGCTTTTGTAGTAGCGGGTAGTTATTGGCAACAGGTTGATGGTCAGATAATGTTTATTTTTGCGATTACTCTTGCTGCAACTGAGAGTAGTATCGGCTTAGCGCTCTTGTTACAATTATATCGTCATACTCAGAATATTAATATTGACACTCTTAGTGAGATGCGTGGATGAACTTTCTTTATTTAACTATTTTATTTCCTTTAATTGGTTTTTTATTATTATCTTTTTCTGGTAGTCGATGGGCAGACAATGTAACCGCAATTGTTGGTTTATCATTTGTTGGTTTATCAGCAATCACTACAGTTTATATTGGTCTTGATTTTTTACGTCAAGGTTATCCGGTATTTCACCAGGTGTTGTGGACTTGGATGCAAGTGCAACAATTTAAGATTGATATTCAATTAACACTAGATGGGTTATCACTCACTCTTTTATCAATCGTAACTTGTATAGGATTTTTTATTCACTTATTTGCATCTTGGTATATGAGAGGGGTCGAGGGTTATGCTCGTTTCTTTGCTTATACTAATTTGTTTATGGCTAGTATGACTGTATTGGTGTTAGCAGATAATTTATTATTAATGTATCTTGGATGGGAATGCGTTGGTCTTTGTTCCTATTTGTTAATTGGTTTTTATTATTCTAATTCTACTTATGGCGCAGCGGCAATTAAATCGTTTATTATGACTCGTATAGGTGATATTTGTTTTATAATTGCATTATGTATTTTATATTACGAATTAGGTACATTAAGTTTGCATGAAATGGTATCCTTACTTCCAATTCATTATGCTGCTTTTGATCATCATGATATGCTATCCTTGGCTACTATTATGTTAGCAGGTGCTGCAATAGGAAAATCTGCTCAGATACCTTTACAGACTTGGTTGAGTGATGCAATGGTTGGACCTACTCCGGTCTCTGCATTAATTCATTCTGCTACTATGGTTACAGCTGGGGTTTATCTTATTGCTCGTACTCATTCCTTTTTTCTCATTACGCCAGGTATATTAAATTTTATAGGTGGAATAGGCGCGTTTACATTACTTTTAGCTGGTTTATCTGCTTTAGTGCAGAATAATATTAAGCGTATATTAGCATATTCAACTATGAGTCAGCTTGGGTATATGTTTCTTGCACTAGGAGTACAAGCCTGGGAGGCAGCAATATTCCATTTAATGACCCATGCTTTTTTTAAAGCGTTATTATTTCTTGCTGCTGGTTCAGTTATTCTTGGTTGTCAGAATGAGCAGAATATTTTGAAAATGGGAGGGTTGCGTCATCGTATGCCTTTAGTTTATATGTGTTTTTTAGTTGGTGGTTCATCTTTATCAGCTATACCGATTTTAACCTCAGGTTTTTTCAGCAAAGAGGAAATTTTGGCTGGGGCATTAGCTCAAGGTAGTTTTAAACTAGTGATTGTAGGATTGATTGGAGAATTAATAACTGCTCTCTATACTTTTCGAATGATTTTTATGGTATTTCATGGTAAAGAAAAACTGATTTATATAAAAAAACGTCAAGGTATTGCTCATCATTTTCCACTAATTATTTTATTAATTCTTTCCACATTTATTGGTTCGTGGATTACTTTGCCGCTTGCAAGCGTTTTTCCAGGAACAAGTGTTTTATCTACTAGTGATAAGTATATTTTAGAGTTGATTTCAGCTTTGGTGGTAATATCAGGTTTCTTGATATCGGCTTTGCTTTGGTTGGGTCAACCTAATTTAGTTAATATTATAGCTCATAGTAGATTAGGTCGTCTTTTTTCTATGTGGTGGTTTTTTGCTTGGGGTTTTGACTGGTTATATAAGCGAGTTTTTGTAAATAGTTATTTTTGGGTTTCCCGTCTTGTATCAGGTGATCCGTTAAATACGTTAATCAGTATTCCAGCTTCTTTGCTTATTGCTGGACAAAAGAGTTGGATATTAAGCGCAAGTGGTTTCCTGTCTTGGTATCTTATTTCCATAATTTCTGGTGCGCTATTACTAATTATTTTTCTAATTATATAGTAAAGATAAGATCTATTTATATCATAATTAGGTATTATAGTAGATATTTTTCTCTAAAAAATAAAAAGAAATATTATTTTACATAGAAAGAGTTGTTTTTTTAGAAATATAATAGGAAAGATACATTTATGCTATTGCCTTGGCTTATTGCACTACCCTTTATTGGCGGTGTTTTCTGCTGGTATTCCGAAAGACTTGGAAAGTCATTTCCACGATGGATTGCTTTAATAGTTATGGGTCTAATGTTAATATTGTCTCTGTTATTATGTTCTCATATTAGTGAGGTAATGTTGCAGACACGGGGATATCCGCAGTGGCAGTTGCAGTTTTTTGTTCCATGGATTCCACGTTTTGGAATTAATTTTCATTTAGCTTTAGATGGCCTATCATTAATTATGATAGTTCTAACAAGTTTTATAGGAATATTAGCAATTCTTTGTTCATGGAATGAAATTAATAAATCACACGGTTTTTTTCATTTTAACTTATTGTGGATTTTATCTGGTGTAATTGGTGTATTTTTGTCTATTGATTTGTTTTTATTTCTATTGTTCTGGGAGATTATGTTAGTACCGATGTATTTACTCATAGTAATATGGGGTCATGAAGATTCAGTTAGTAAAATAGGTGTTAAAGTTGGAACTAAGTTCTTAATTTATAGTCAGCTGAGTGGATTATTTATGTTAATCTCTATTTCAGGATTAGCTCTAGTTCACTATCATGCTACAGGTGAGTTGACTTTTGATTATGAATATTTATTAAATACTCCGATGCTTCCTGGTATTGAAAAATTATTGATGATTGGTTTTTTTATTGCATTTGCGGTAAAAATGCCAGTTGTACCTTTTCATGGTTGGTTACCAGATACTCATGCTCAGAGTCCAACATGTGGTTCAGTTGATTTGGCAGGAATTTTATTGAAAACCGCTGCCTATGGTTTGCTTCGTTTTGTGTTACCATTGTTTCCTCATGCTTCTTCTGAATTTGCGCCTATTGCTATGTCTTTAGGAGTTATTAGTATTTTTTACGGTGCTTTTGTAGCTTTTTCGCAATATGATATTAAGCGTTTGATTGCTTATATTTCTATTTCTCATACGGGATTCTTATTAATAGCAATTTATAGTGATAGTTATATATCGTATCAAGGGGCAGTAATTCAGATGGTCGCGCACAGCCTGTCCGTTGCTGCATTGTTTATTTTATGTGGGCAAATTTATGAACGCTTGAATACTCGTGATATGCGAAATATGGGTGGTTTATGGTCCCGTATAAAATGGTTACCAGGATTTTCTTTATTTTTTATTATGGCTAATCTTGGGATACCAGGGACCGGTAATTTTATTGGTGAATTTATGATTTTAGTTGGCAGTTTTTACCATTCTCCTATTTTTAGTGTTATTGCGGCATTGAGTTTAATATTTGCTTCAGTATACTCTTTATTTATGATGCAACGAATTTACTATGGAGTAGCTAATTCATTAATATCCTTGTCAGATATGTCACCGCGAGAATATCTAATGATTTTAGCACTTGTAATATTGTCATTATGTTTAGGTATTTATCCTCAACCGATATTGGATATGTCTGATGCTTCAATAATCAATATTCATAATTGGTTGACCACTGCTATTTCAATTATAAGGTTGTAAGTTGCTATGACAAGTTTTATCCAACAATTTACGATGCTTCTTCCATTATGTATTCTCGGAATGGCAGTAATAATAGTTCTCTTGACCATCGCACTCCAGAGAAATCATTTTATAACCTTTATGTTGGTAGTCAGTAGTCTAGTGATTGCTTTATGTTCTTTGTATTTTATCACTCCTTCTCAGAATATAGATTCTATTCCATTTTTCCAGATGGACTATCATACAATTTTTTATACTGTTTTAGTAATTTTATCAAGCTTATCAACTTGTATTTTTTCTTATCACTGGCTTATTTCCTATCCAGGCAATCGGGAAGAATTTTACCTTTTAGTTCTAGTATCAACAATTGGTGGTATAGTGTTGACTAGTTCAAGCAACCTGGTATCTCTTTTTATTGGAATGGAATTAATGTCACTACCGTTATTTGGATTAGTAGGATACACTACTTTAAATCGACGTTCTTTGGAAGCATCACTAAAATATACGATATTATCTGTTGCAGCATCTTCATTTTTGCTTTTTGGTATGGCATTAATATATTCGTATACAGGTAGTTTTAGTTTTAAAAATTTAGGAGTTGATGTACATCCTAATTTTTTGTCCCAACCATTACTTATGGCTGGACTGGGTTGTATGCTTGTTAGTTTTAGTTTTAAGCTGTCTTTAGCACCATTTCATCTATGGACTCCAGATGTTTATGAGGGTGCACCTATTTCAGTTGTAAACTTTTTATCCAGTGCTAGTAAAATTGCAATTTTTTGTGTTTTAATTCGTTTATTTATCTCTTCTCCACTAATGCATGCACAAACTGTACGCACTGTATTCACTATGCTTGCAGTAGCATCTATATTATGTGGTAATTTGATGGCAAGCAGACAGAGTAATATTAAGCGTCTATTAGGTTATTCGTCCACTTCTCATCTAGGATTTTTATTACTACCACTTATTGTTCTACAATTCTCTCAGTTTGCACAAGAGGCTGTTCGTTTCTATTTTGCTGGATATCTTGTGAATAGTATAGGTCTTTTTGGTATAATTAGTTTAATATCTTCTTCATCGGATGATTCGCGTAATCAATCACTTGATTGTTATCGTGGTCTATTTTGGCGAGATCCTTTGCTTGCTGGAATTATGACTGTAATGATGTTGTCATTAGCAGGTATGCCCATAACTGTAGGGTTTATCGGTAAGTTCTATATTATGATTGTTGCTTTAAGTATGCATTTGTGGTGGCTAATTGGTGTGTTGATCGTAGGTAGTGCTATTGGCGTTTATTCTTACTTTCGTGTCATTGTAAATCTCTATTCAGATTCTTCTAATTTTTTGAATCCTTCCGTTTCTTTCACTTCTTGGTCTACTGCTTTAGTAGGTATGATAGTAATTTTGTCAGTTATTTTAGTTTTGATCTACGGGATTTATCCAGAATTATTAATTTTTTTAGTAAAATAAGCAGTTTAGTTTTCAGAGAATCAGGTTTTAATATGAAATAAGAAAGCGAGAGTTGATTGAAAACATTTAAATATTTTTGTTTATAAAAAAATTTCATAAGAATCTGATTCTATTAGTAATGGATTATTGTGTTATTTGGAAAATCACATTGATATTAGAATAGAAGAAGATATTAAGGTTGTTATTTTATCCAGATATATATTAGATGTAATGTTTGCATAGAGATAGCTGTTTTCTTAGTTATAAATAAGTTTAATTTTTTTATTTTTATCCTTTCTATTCATTTTTGTAAAGATTATTTTTAGGAATAGATTTCTTTTTTAGATTAGCATTTAGAATTATGTTGATCTGAATTCTATTTTATATTCAATAAATACGATTGTTTGTTTATTCTTTTCTATATTTTTTGTATATTTATTTATTTACTAGGAATAGGTCCTTTATAAAAAGGATATCTTGTATATAAATTGCAAATAACCATATAGAGATATGGTAATAGTATAGTATAGATTTTCTATTGTTATACGCCTTAAGATTTTTAGTCAAATCTATAAAATAGTAATACAAAAAGTTATTCATTTCAATAAATGTTGTTTAGATTTATTGCATCACTTGATTGATTAGATTGATAACATAATCAATTTCTTCTATAGTAGAAAATCGACCAAGAGAAAACCGAATAGAGCTTCGTGCCATTTCATCGCTAACTCCGATTTCTTTTAATACATGCGATGGAACTATATTGGAAGAGTGGCAGGCTGACCCAGTTGAAACCGCTAGATCTTGTAGATTAATCATAAGTATTTCTGGGTTGATATTTCGAAAACTTATATTGAGTATATGTCCTGCGTTATGATCTAATGATCCATTTATAGAAATAGATCTAATATGGCTAATCCCTTTCCATAATCGATGACGTAATGTTCTTATTCGCTTCATATCAGAAGACATTGTGTTGTTTGCAATATGATAGGCTTGACCCATTCCAACAATTTGATGTACTGGTAGTGTTCCAGAACGTATGCCTCTCTCTTGTCCGCCTCCATGGATTTGTGTAGTAATATGCACAGGTGGTTTATTGCGTATAAAGAGTGCACCAATTCCTTTGGGTCCATAAATCTTATGCGCAGAGATTGACATAAGATCAATCTTTAACTTGTTTAGTGTGATAGGTACTTTCCCAGCGCTTTGAGCTGCGTCAACATGAAAAATAATTCCATATTTATAACATATATCTCCTATAGAAGAAATATCTTGTATAATGCCAAGTTCATTATTGACATGCATCAGGGATACCAGGATAGTGTCATGACGTATCGCAGTTTCTAATTGTTGAGGTGTTATATTTCCAGAATAGTGTGGTTGAAGATAAGTGATCACGAATCCTTCGCGTTCTAATTGCTTACAGGTATTTAGTACAGATTGATGTTCAGTAGTAGATGTAATAATATGTCGACCCTTATATTGGTAATAAGAAGCTGCTCCTTTAATCGCTAAATTATTAGATTCAGTAGCTCCAGAAGTGAAAATAATTGCACGCGCATCTACGCATAACAGTTCTGCAATTTGCTGGCGACTAATATCCACAGCTTCTTCTGCTTGCCATCCATAACGGTGTGATCGTGAGGCAGGATTACCAAAAATACCATCTACAGTAAGATAATGTAGCATTTTTTCTACTACGATAGGATCAGTCGGTGTAGTAGATGAATAATCTAGATAAATGGGTAATTTCATTGCTTAGTATCCGCTACGATAGGTTTTATGTTTTTTTATTTATTCATATTATCATTATAATGTTCTTATAAGAAGGGACTGAGAAACGGGTTATCTATTCAAAATATTGAGGTATCGAGTATAGGTCCTATTAGATATGATTATTTATTCTATTGAGTTTTGTATGATATGTTTATTTTGTCTAGCAGCTATGTTTCAAATGTCTTAATGCTTAATTAGCTTAGATAAAGTCATATGATTAAGGAAATCATTGATGTGTTCACTAATTTAGCTCTCAAATATATGTGTTCAGGACTCGGATCTACTTTGAAAGCTTGTTGTACCTTGATATTTTGTGGCATCAACTAATTCATCTACAGAAATAATAATCGCACCTACTGTGATAATATCATCTGATTGACCAAGATCATGCCTTCCCCGAGCCTATGTGCATTAGTAAGAAGTTTATGTTTATGTAGACATGGGAACAGTGTATCAAGATATGATAACGATAGACCTTGTCGTTCTGAAATATTTGTTAAGGATACTGGCAACTCGTTAGTATGTAGTGTAATATCCAGAATAGCAGTCACAGCATATGTGGCCTTTAGATATTAGTATCATTGTATGTATAGTCTCAATTTTAATTTTATACATATGTGTAGGAGTATTTTTAGTTTAATATTCCTTATTAAATTTATCAAATATTTTATATATTATATCTTTAGTAGCATTTTGGTATTAATGATAATATCTTGAGTATGAATAGTCTGATAACTATAATCAATGAAATATTTTTTAAAAAATTAATAATATTTTGAATGGAATGATTACTATCTAGTGGTTTATGTTATTTATATTCGATTCTCTTTATCTATCTGTATTTATTACCGAAGAGACAGTTTATAGATTATTAATCTTCTTAATAATCTATCTGGACTAAATCAAGAAATACCTAATTGCTTGAACGTAATTAAGGTCTTATATTTTAGTTATTAGACAAGAAAAGATCCATAGACTATGATTGAGATAGTGTATCATTACCTATTGCCAGAGTTTCATGAATAGAGGTTAGATATTATTGATATTAATATTCATTTTATATTTCGCAGTATGTTGAATCATTTACAATTTTATTTTTTATATTATATAAAATTATAAAGAGCTAATGGGATACAGATCATCTAATAATATTATTAATTAAGACTAATTAAGAATATTATTATTTTTATTATCTTCACAAGTAGAAGATAGCAGATAATTCATTATCTTTCTTTTTTAAAAGTTGTATGCTGAATATTCATATCAGAATCAGTAATTTAAATTTTTTAACTTATTTTGTGGTTTTTCTAAGAGAAGTATGGATAGAGGGCTACGATATATTAAATAGAATCTACGTAAAAACAGATTATTATTAGTTTTATAATAAAGACTATTCCTGAAAAGACAGTTTGATCTTACTTTGATCGGTATCCTATTAGAAATAGAATAGAAATACTATACTTATGTTGAATATATATTATATAGATCATGTAATAAGAAATAAATTCTATAATTAACCTGTTAAATGTATAGTTTTACGATTAGGGGAATAGTTTTCAGAAACAACAGTCTATAGAATAGAAATTAAGACTAGTTTTTTTAGTAATAGGATGATAAGTAGTTAATTTTTAATATTGTATGAATTTAGTAAGTGAAGATCCGTTCTATTCTTCGTCATCATGCAGTAATAGTATCAATGGAAAGGGTTCTTTAAATTAATAAATTGATGTATCACTTTTAATATAAATACTTATACTGTGTTTATCGTATTAATGGCTATTTATTAATAATAGAGAATGATGATCTATGTGTTATACCGTAGTTTTAACTGGAGGCATAGGGAGTGGAAAGAGTACTATTGCACAAATGTTTGGTAAGATGGGTATTGATATAATAGATTCGGATATTATTGCCCGTCAAGTACTTTCTCCTGGTCAGCCAGCTTTATTAGCACTTCATGCATATTTTGGTGATGAAATATTAATGCGAAATGGTGTTCTTAATCGCTTTGTACTACGTGAAAAAATTTGCAATTCAGATAACGATAGAGAATGGATTAACAATCTTTTACATCCTGTTATACGTAAGATAGCTCGTAAAAAATTAGCGTGTTCACGTTCGCCGTGGTGTTTATGGGTTGTGCCATTATTAGTAGAAAACAGCTTACAAAGTTATGCTGATCGAGTTTTATTAGTAGATGTAGATTCTGTCACTCAAGTACATAGAACGATGATGCGTAGTAATATGAAGTCTGAAGAGATTGAAAAAATTTTATCTATTCAAGCTAGTCGGTCTCAACGAGTGGCTATAGCAGATGATATTATAGATAATAGTGGTTCATTAGATACACTTAAAACAAAGGTTCTTTTATTACATGGATATTATTTATTTTTATCTTCAAATAGGGATAAGCACGTATCATTATAATTTCATATATTAATGTAGAATAGATTCATTTTAACCTATCGATATAGGTAATATCTAATTAAAGATTGCTAATCATTTTTGTTTATTGATTGGATGCTTTATCCTAGATGATCAGGATCCAAATATCTATAAAGTCTATATAAAATAATCTATGTATTTTATGTTCATTGTATAATCTATTATATCGTATTAGATATTAGATGTGATATCCTAGTTTTTGTTATTTAACATTTCTGAATGACTAAGATTATTATTGAATAATATCATAGTTTTGTGTGATGAAGTCAGATGATTAAATTTAGATAATAATATTCCTTTTTAGTATGAGTATTGGCTCTCCATTAATGATTAAAAAAAGTTTATGTCTAGATAAGATGATTTTTAATAAAGCTTCCATATTTTATAATTTATTTACTAAGAAGTATTTAAGTTTTGAGTTTTTACCATTAGTAGTCTATGAAAGAAACTTAGGAGGTAGTGATTTATTTATTATCCAGTCTTATCATTGATGTATAGGATAAATTAATAATTATGGACCAGAATATTGCTTAAGTTATTGTTAATGTTAAAATCAAGATTTTTATAGATAGAGCTAGATTAAGATCATCTATTTTTTTAAGTACTACATATTCTACTACCTAATAATTTTATTCACACTGATTCCATTTTTTTGATTGAAGAATTTTGATTACTAGAAAACCTTCAAGGTTTTAAGTTTGTTTCTTATGTATGACAAGAACAAGAATTGTGAAACTTTATATAAAATATGAATTATATACGAAATTTTTCTATTATTGCCCATATTGATCATGGTAAGTCAACACTTTCTGACCGTTTGATTCAGCTATGTGGTGGATTGAGTAAGCGTGAGATGGCCGCGCAAGTTTTAGATTCTATGGATTTAGAACGTGAGCGTGGGATTACAATTAAAGCACAGAGTGTTACTCTCTTTTACCGAGCAGCAGATGGTTGCTCTTATCAATTAAATTTTATTGATACTCCTGGTCATGCAGATTTTTCATATGAAGTCTCTCGATCTTTAGCTGCTTGTGAAGGTGCGCTTCTTGTTATTGATGCTTCACAGGGAGTAGAAGCTCAAACTGTAGCTAATTTTTATAGTGCTATAGAAATGAATTTATTAGTAATACCAGTTTTAAATAAAATAGATTTGCTGTTATCAGATCCAGATCGAGTTTTAAAAGAAATCAATAATATTATAGGAATTAATACAAATGATATTGTTCGCTGTTCAGCAAAAACAGGTATGGGGGTGCCTGATGTATTAGAACGCTTAGTGCGTGATCTTCCTCCTCCGCAAGGTATGCCTAGTGGTCCTTTGCAAGCACTCATTATTGATTCTTGGTTTGATAATTATCTTGGTGTTGTTTCACTGGTCCGTGTTAAACATGGTGCTTTGCGTAAAGGGGAAAAAATCAAGGTAATGAGTACTGGTCAGGTTTATATGATAGATCGTTTAGGAATTTTTACTCCAAAACGTAAAGATACTGATTGTCTGAATTGTGGAGAAGTGGGTTGGTTAGTTTGTGCAATTAAAGATATTTTAGGTGCACCAGTAGGGGATACGTTGACATTAGCGCATCATGGTGTTGATCAAGCTCTGATTGGTTTTAAAAAAGTTAAACCACAAGTTTATGCTGGTTTATTTCCTCTAAGATCGCATGATTATGAATCTGTCCGAGATTCTCTAGGAAAACTGCGTTTAAATGATGCTTCTTTGGTTTATGAAACAGAAAACTCTATTGCTCTTGGATGTGGGTTTCGTTGTGGTTTTCTTGGTTTACTTCATATGGAAATCGTTCGTGAGCGTTTAGAGCGTGAGTATCATCTTGATTTGATCGCTACAGCTCCAACGGTAGTTTATGAAGTAAAGATGACTAGCGGAGAGATTATCTATATAGATAATCCTGCTAAGATGCCGTTAGCTCACCAAATTGTAGAACTTCGTGAACCAATTGCTGAGTGTAATATTTTAGTTCCTCAGAGGTATCTGGGTAATATTATCACGCTGTGTATTAAAAAACGTGGTGTTCAAACTAGTATGGTTTATCATGGTCTTCAAGTGTCTTTAACTTATGACATTCCTATGTCTGAAGTTATTCTTGATTTTAATGATCATCTTAAATCTATTTCACGAGGATATGCATCAGTAGATTATAACTTTAAAAAATTTATGATTGCCGATCTTGTTCGTGTTGACTTGATTATTAATGGTGATCGAATTGATGCTCTATCTTTAATGGTTCATCGTAATGATGCATATCGTTGCGGTCGTATTTTGATAGATAAAATTTCAGATTTTATCTCGCGACAGCAGTTTGATATTGTTATTCAGGCGGCTATTGGTAGTCATATTATTGCTCGATCTTCAGTGAAGCAATTGAGAAAAAATGTTCTTGCAAAATGCTATGGCGGTGATATTAGTCGTAAAAAAAAATTGTTACAGAAACAAAAAGATGGAAAGAAGAGGTTGAAAAAGATCGGGCAGATTGAGTTATCCCAGGAAGTCTTCCTAGCAATGATGAATCTTAATAAAGATCGCAGATAGAGGGTATTATGAGGTTAGAGGATATAAGATGGCGCATATATTTGCTGTATTTTTAGCACTTAGTACCTTTAGTGCTGGGGTTATTTGGTGTATTCATAGAGTAAAAATTGTTCAATATAGATGCAGGATTAATAGAAAAGGACAGAGAAAAGGCATTCAGACCATTAGAGGGAGAGAAAAAGATGGATGGATAGAGAATATTGCATCAGTATTTCCGGTTCTTCTTATAGTGTTTATCGTTCGCTCATTTATCTTTGAGCCATTCCATATTCCATCTGGATCAATGATTCCAACTTTATTGATAGGTGATTTTATTTTGGTGGAAAAATATGCTTATGGTTTACGAGATCCTATAACGAATACTATTCTTGTTAACACTGGTAATCCACAGCGTGGTGATATTGTAGTGTTTCAATACCCGAAAAACCGAAGACAGGATTATATTAAACGAGTAATTGGGTTACCAGGTGACCGAGTAGATTATAATCCTATTACAAAGACATTATCAATTTTATCGTCTTGTGATAATCATCAGAACTGTAATAGTTCAATTCCAGTAATCTATTCCAATGTAAGAAAATATAATCAGATTTTAACTGGATTTAGTAGTAATACCTCAGATAATATGCTTGATAAGTCATTATTGAACGACTCCTCTTTAGAAGAGTCGCATGTAGGAATATGCAATGAAACTATTGGTCATGTATCTCATAATATTGTGTTATCAGATTGGGAACAGAGTAATTTGAGATCAATTTACCAGGGGAGTGAAGCAGTTACAAGAAGCTGGTTAGTACCAGACAACATGTACTTTGTAATGGGTGATAATCGCGATAACAGTTCTGATAGTCGTATTTGGGGTTTTGTTTCTGAGGATCATCTTATTGGCAAAGCAGTTGTCATTTGGATGAGTATGGATAAACAGGAAGGAAAATGGCCCACTGGATTGACTTTTAGTCGTACTGGTATTATTCAATAGTATTTTGGTTTTTAGATCAAACATAATATGTGGTCAGATTGTTAGTGAATAGTAGAAAATCTTGAACAAGAAATAGGAGCTATTGTACTAGCAATGTTTTTAGATTTATGAGATTATAAATAATATAAATAGAAGTTGGTAAAGCATGAATCTACAAAAAATTAATCATCTTCAAAGAAAGATAGGATATACTTTTACTAGTATTCAATTATTACAAGAAGCTTTAACACATCGGAGTAGTAGTAGTCACAATAATGAAAGATTAGAATTTCTTGGTGATTCCATTTTAAGTTATGTGATAACTCTTGCTTTATATCATAGATTTGTATCTGTAAATGAAGGCAATATGAGTCGGATGCGTGCTTCTTTGGTTTGTGGTGATACTTTATCTGATCTGGCAATAGATTTTGATTTGGGATCTTGTTTGCGTCTTGGTCGTGGTGAATTGAAAAGTGGTGGATATCGACGTAAATCTATTCTATCTAATACGGTTGAGGCGTTAATTGGTGGGGTTTTTCTAGATAGCGATATAAATACAGTAGAGAAAATGATTCTTAAATGGTATTCTTCTCGTTTAAATAATATGCGTCCTGAATACAAACAAAAAGATCCAAAAACTCTCTTGCAAGAGTTTCTACAAGCTCGACATCTTCCTTTACCATCTTATATTCTAATAGAAGTGAACGGTCAAGATCATAATCAGCAATTTATTATTCACTGTCAGGTAAGTGGTATATTAGAACCGGTGATTGGTACTGGATCTAGTCGACGTAAAGCTGAGCAAGCAACAGCGGAAAAGGCTTTAAGCCATTTAGGTGTAGAATGTTAGGTTCTACCACTTATGCAGGATTTGTTGCTATTGTAGGTCGTCCAAATGTTGGTAAATCCACATTATTAAATCGTCTTGTGCGGACTAAAGTTTCTATTACATCATCTAAACCCCATACTACACGTCATCGTATTTTTGGTATTAACACCGAAGGATCATATCAATCAATTTATATTGATACACCTGGATTTTATTGTAAAGACAATCACATGGATGATGACACTATCAATCATATTTCTATGCGAGCTTTAGATGGTGTGTCTTTGGTTATTTTTTTAATAGAGGGGACTATCTGGACTACTGTTGATCAAATGGTTATGAACAAATTAAAAGAACAAGAATCAGTTTTATTAGTTATTAATAAGGTGGATAAGATATCTGATAAACATGTTTTGTTACCACATCTGCATTTTCTTTTCCAAAAGAGAAACTTCTTAGAGATAGTACCTATCTCTGCTAAAAAATGTAGTAATATAGATATTATTTCTAATATAGTAAAAAAGAATCTTCCGGAATCAGAACATTATTTTCCAGAAAAATCTATTACGAATTGTTCTAAGATATTTATGTGCTCAGAAATTATTCGTGAAAAGCTTATACGTTTTCTTGGTGATGAGTTACCTTCGATTGCTACAGTTAAAATTAATAGATTTTTTGTTGGCAAAAATGGTCATCTTAATATTTTTAGTATGATATTAGTTAATCATAAAAGTCAAAAAAATATAGTAGTTGGGCATAAGGGGAGTAAGATTAAAACTATTGGAATGAGAGCACGTAAAGATATTGAGTCATTATTTCAAGTTTCTGTGTATCTAGATTTATGGGTACAAGTAAAATACGGTGGAGAGGATGCTCAAGATTCTAAATTGCACATCAGCCGTTCTGAGACTTCTTAAAATTTTTAGTGGTACAAATTTTTGATAGTATTAATTTTATATCTAATCTGTTATTAATTTTAATAGATTTGCAATGAGATCTATTGGACTAAGAACTTAGTTCAATGGTATCTAGTTGATTGCTATAGTTTTTAAATATATGATCTAATATGTGTTGTTGTATAATAGAAACTTACAATAGGGTTTTCTTTCATAGAATTTACTTATATTTAATATATACTATTATAGTATTTAAAATATATTAATATATGTTTTATTTTTCTAATAAAAAATTAAAGATATTTAGATGAAATCTGTTAAAAATTTTCTCGATTTTTTAAACCTATCATATAATTGATTATCTATTAAAGTCATCTTAGATACATGATGTTAATGTGATAACCATAAGCTAGTTAGCTCACAATATTGATCTACACTGATATCTTCTGCTCGTAATGTTGGTGAAATATTTATTGATAATAAGTGATGACTAGAGAAGAAGTTAGATAGGCTGTTTTTTAATGTTTTACGACGTTGACTGAACGCTGCTGTAGTTATAGAATTAAGTATTGTGGTGTTAAATTTCGAGTCATACTTCTGTGCTCTAGGAAGTAATCGTATCATAGTAGAGTGTACTTTTGGTGAAGGGGTAAAAGCTTTGGGTGGAATTGTGATAATTGGGGTGATTGTACAATAATACTGTGCCATTACTGAAAGTCGACCATAGTTTTTATTCCCTGGACTAGCTATAAGACGCGCTGCCACTTCTTTTTGGACCATAAGATGCATATCTTGAAGAACGTTCATATGCTTAAAAAGCTCAAAAAGCAACGGAGTGGAAATATTATACGGTAAATTACCAAATATGCGAAGCGGATTACCTTGTTTTTTTGAAAAATTTTCGAAATCAAAAGTTAGGATATCTTGTTGAAAGATAATCAATTTTGGTCCAAGAATTGGGTTATTTTTTAGATAAAGTGCTAGATCTTTATCGATTTCAACTACGGCTAGATGATTGAGTTTATCTCCTATCTTATGAGTTAGGGCACCAAGACCAGGTCCTATCTCAAGTAGTAATTCATTGCATTGTGGATTAATTGCGTCAACAATTTCGTTGATGTAATATTGATTTTGTAGAAAGCATTGTCCAAACCGTTTACGAACACAGTGACCTTGATAGATTTGATATCTCATTTATGTTCTCTCATATGAATGACGTTAAGAAGTAATCTGCATGTTATATTTTAGATTCTTTATTATAGTTAAAGACAGATAATTTGATAAATATATATTTTATTGTGTTTAAAAGGAACATGAATAAGAGAGTATGAGATAAATGATTAATATATCTTTTGTACTTATAATTTATTACTTTATATTGGTTCTATATCTATAATTCATATAATTAATTTAATCTTATTAACGCGATAGTCATTTTTATATTTTGTTAATATATAGATTTTTAGAATATATCATCGTTGATGAATTAGTTCTATTAAGTAGTAAATAGTATATTTGATTAAGATCTAACATTTGATAGAAATAGGTGGACTGAATATTAATTGTTATGGTGTTCTACTAGTTGTTATTGAAGTGATTATGATCTATTAGGATGAATTTATAACTATAAATAGGGGGATACATTAATTTATTTAATTATAAAAATCATTTTATTTAAGATAGAAAATCATATTCACTCTGTAATATAATTTTGTATTGTAAATTTTTATTTTAAAAGAGTGAATGTATATAATCCATCTACTGCATATTCGTGATTAGAAGTTTAATATTAGAATCTTATTAGATTTTAATCTTTCTCGAGAGTGTTTTTAAATTTTATAAGAATTAAGATAGGTTAAATAATTATATTTCATCAATTCTTTTTCTATGTTGATATCTACTATATCACATAGAAAATAATAGTATTTTAGTGAGTGTCTGATTAATGTATGCTTACATATCAAGATATTAAAGGTTTTATGTAGAAGTATAAATATGATGTTTATCGTTAATAGATCATGATCATAAGTATATTACTGCATCATGTGCTCTTTAAATATATAAGAATTTGTCAATATGTTTATAAAATTTAATTGATACTCTCAGATGCATTATTATATAAACTTTATATGATCGATTTTTTATTGATATAATTATAGGTAAGAAAGGTGGATACTTGATAGTAAAAAGATCTTTTGAATCACATTGTTAGTTTTGTTATATGGATTCTATAAATTGACTGAAAATTGAAAATTTGTAATATATGTATTATTTAAAAAGATTAATGGTACGCCCTACAGGATTCGAACCTGTGACCTACGGCTTAGAAGGCCGGTGCTCTATCCAGCTAAGCTAAGGGCGCTTAATAAGTTTAAGATCATAAACGATTAGCTTTTGTTTAGTCAAGCATTTACTCTATCAATATCTAGACTAGTAGATCTAGATGTTTAATTTTAATATATTGTGTTTGCTATAGCTATTTAGTTGTTTTGATGTTTTACAGTTTTAAAATAAGGTATTTTATTAATATTAATCAATCAAAGAGTTTTAAGAATTTAAGTATGTATAGAGAATTATTATTTTTTTAATATGCGTGTGAGATTAGCTATAGGCTTGAATGATTTTTAGTGAAAAGTTACGATAGGATATCGTATTAGTGTAATTTTTATATAAATCTGTGTTATTTTATGTATAAAAATGATAAGTGATAACTCAGAAGAATAGAAAATTGTAGAAAACAGAATAGAAGTAAATGAATTTAATATACAATTATTTTATATTAAAACTAATAAGAATTTTATTCTTTTGAAATATTCTATAGAATAGAATAATATTTATTATTATCAATTGGTAGAATTTTGTAATTAAATTCATGTAATTCAATATTTATATTTAAATTTGATATAACTGGATAGTTATCATGTATAAATAATGAAAGCTATTCATACTAGATACTACAATCTTAATTATTGATTTATTGTTTTAATCTAATCTATATTTTTTATTAGTTCCTAGAGATTACGAACTACAGAAAGAGGTAAAGAATAGTAGAGAGTACAATAATAATATCTGTAGTATGATTATTTTAACACTTACAAGAAGATCGGTATAGCTATCTCTTATTGTGTAGCTCTTCCATGATTATTCCAATAGCGTACAATAGTGTTAGATATTAGATATATCTATTATAGATAATGCTATTCATATATCATAAATCTATGATTAACAGTAAGAATTTAGTAGATCTCTTTAGAGATGATGATTTACAAATAGCAGTATATAGTCACATATCTATATGATTATCTGTGATAGAGACTAATTAGATCAATTATTTTTTATATTTTTATTCCTATAATATGAGACCATAAATTGGTTCCCTTTTTCAAGAGTCTAAAACAATAAAGAATAGTAATAATCTATTTTACTTGGAATAACTTGATGTAAGGCTTTATAGTAAGATGTAGAAAAAACAATGACTTATTTATATTTACTGCTATAGTCTTAATAATTAACCGTTACAGTATTCATGTTATTTAACATAATTCGTGTAGAGCAATATTGTTGATTTATATTTATATCTGATGAATATCATATAGATAGGAATAATATTCCTAATATAATATAATTTGTATTATAGTTCTTTATTTGAGATTTATATAATCTAAGATAGTAATTTTTAATAAAATTATAGATTATAAAATTAAGTTTTTTAGATTTCTATATCTATACCATGATATATTAGATTAATAGTATTCTTAATACTAATTTATAAAATTATATTAACTAATATGATTATTATTTTTATATGCTTATTTTCTTGATAATTACGAAAGATAATCTAAGTATTGTCGTAATATAGTAGAGGAAGTTAGAGTAGAAAAAGATATATACTAATGACTTGAAATGACTTAGGAGAGAAGTCTTTACAGAAAAAGTTTCTAGAAAGAGACAGAAAACTTGATTTCTATGCTACAAAATAATCAGATAATATTCTATGATTTTTTGATTTTTATCATAGATCTAATATCTTATATCTATAATTGTTCTGATAGTATAAACTAGATTTAGTAATGAATAACTATATTATTACAATATTATCAGTAGATATATTTTTATTTTTTGTATTTGTCTCTTGATTAAGAGTTTTTATTAGTTAATGAAGTAACTATATAGAAGTGTATTAAATTATATTAAGTGTGTAGTATTACCTTGGAAGGTGTTACTGAGTAATATTTTATAGTTTTGCAATTTTGAATGCTATTAATCAGTCTGGAAGCTTCTGATTTCCAGTATGTTTATTTTGTTTCATTTAAGGTAGCTTAACTTAATATGATTATAGAGGAATAGTTTGTCCGATGTTTGCAAAAATTATTGATGGTAAAGCAATTGCAAAACAAGTTCGTCAAGAGGTAGCAGAGCGTGTTCAGCGTCGTATTCAATGTGGTAAGCGTGTTCCTGCTCTTGCAGTGATTTTACTAGGTTCAAATCCTGTCTCTAAAATTTATGTTACGAATAAATGTCATGCTTGTGAAGAAGTTGGTTTTCTCTCATATTCATATTTTTTGCCTATTACTACTAGTGAGACACAAATATTAAGTTTAATTAAAGAATTAAATGATAATAAAGACATTGATGGGATTCTAATACAGCTGCCATTACCTCCTTCTATTAATACGCTGCATGTTATACAGGCAGTCTCTCCTTTAAAGGATGTTGATGGTTTTCATCCCTATAATGTAGGTCGTTTATGCACGCGCTCACCAGCAATGTTAAGACCTTGTACCCCGCTAGGTATTATCACCTTGTTAGATCGCTGTAACATTGATCTCTGTAGTTTGCATGCTGTGGTTGTTGGTGCTTCTAATATTGTTGGGCGCCCAATGAGTATGGAGCTTTTGCTTGCTGGTTGTACAACTACTGTGACACATCGATTTACAAAAAATTTATATCGTTATGTTAAAGATGCTGATTTACTTATAGTAGCTGTTGGGAAGCCTCATTTTATTTCTGGTCAATGGATTAAATCAGGGGCTATTGTTATTGATGTTGGCATTAATCGTTTAAAAAACGGTAATATAGTTGGTGATGTTGATTTTGAAGAGGCTTCGAAGATAGCAGGATGGATTACGCCAGTTCCAGGAGGAGTAGGTCCTATGACAGTGGCTATTTTAATTCAAAATACTTTAAATATTTGTGAAATGAATGATAAAATCGTGTAATAAAAATTTAGTTATTTATATATAAGAGTGAATATTTAATTATTTTAATAATATCTAAAGATATTTACTTTATTTATTTATACAATTTATTATGTAATCCTTATTGAATTGATTGAATGGAATTAAATTTGAATTTTAATCTAATCCAATGAGATAATAGAGCGGATATTCACTGTTTATTAAATTTTTTGTGTATTAAATTTTTATATCTTAATATAAGAATAAACTTTTATCTTATTTAATCTTTGTTAAGATGAAAGTCATTTTATTTATTTTCAATTTTAAAGAGTCAGAATATATTACTGATAATACTTTAGTTAAATAGTTTATTCTATGATAATAGGAATAAAGAATGGTTTTTCACGATAAAATAAAGTGATATAACTATTTAAATAGTTCTGAGTGAGTTATGTTGATAAATATATAATTATTTTGTGTGAGGTTATCCTTTATAGCATAACGAAGGTTATATATATGTTTTTCTTTTTTAAAAGTTTTCAATTTTCTATTTTAGAAAAACTCTATATTTATATGGTTATATAGATTACTCTGTCATTTATTAAATAAATATACTCTATCTTTAGGATAGAGATAGATTCCATAATCTTATTGTTTTTATTATAAGTTAAACATATTAATTTTAAGATAAGATCGCAAGTGGAATAAAGTTGAATGATTAATGTTATATTTTGTGCTTATTTATATTAGTTTTAAGATTACAATATTTAATGAATGCATGAAATATAATGTTTAATATACAGTTCTATACAACAACGATGGTATCGTTATACATTCTTACTAGAACCTATATAAACATAAAATTAATTATGGTTAAATAAATCTTAGTACATTGCTAATAAATATAGAGTGTATAGTGATAAAGTAGCAATTAGTCATATTTAATCAAGTATTTTATTTATTGCACTGTTTGAAGTAAATAATTAGTAGCGCATGTATATTAGTCTGAGAATATAGATGTTATAAGTTATATCTATCGATATATCTTAGAAATATGATAAGGATTATTGTTTTTGAAAAAATAAAAATAATCTTATTAAGCAGCGATGCAAGAAATAATGTTTATTGTCGTTATTATCTATACTAATAGTATCTAAAATATAGATTTTATAAACTCTAATGGATCTTGGTATAATTCCTTATAATAAATAATTTTAATTAATTAGGAATGAAATAATATGATATAAGTTTAATGTATTTTGATTGGCACTCGTTGGGATAATGAGCACATAATCTCATATCCTACGGTCCCCGCTTTTGAGGCAATATCATCTATTTTTATATTGTCTCCCCATAATTCCACTGGGCTACCAAGACCAGTTTGAGGACAGTGAGTTAGATCAACAGCTAACATATCCATCATCACTGATCCAATAGTATGTGTAATCTCTTCACCTACTCTAATTGGTGTTCCAGACGGAGCATGGCGTGGATAGCCATCAGCATAGCCGCATGCAACTATCCCAATACGCTGTTTATATGGTGCACGATAGTGATGGGTGTAACCTATAGTTGCTCCTGTTGGAATTTCTTGTATGGCAATAACTTTGCTTGTTAGGTTCATAACAGGTTTTAAACCAGTATGAGCAATATGATTCCAGGAACCTCCTGGAGAGGCGCCATACAGCATAATTCCAGGGCGAATCCAATCATAATGTGTGTTAGGATGCCATAGAGTTGCAGCAGAGTTAGCTAGTGACTGTTGGCATTTTAATCCGATCGCTGCTTTTTTTATTTTTTGCATAGATTCAGTAACGCCATAAAGGCTCTCAGCTGTAGGGAAATGTGACATGAGAGTCAGTTTGCCAATATTTTTGAATGACTGTAGTTGATGCCAGGTCTTATTGATTTCATGAGGATGAAAACCAAGACGATTCATGCCGCAGTTAATTTTAAGATAAATATCAACTGGAGATGAGAGTTTAGATTGTTCTAATATTTTAATCTGCCACTGACTATGTATAGTAGTGGTTAAGGAATATTGATTAATAATTTTTAGATCATCTGGTTCAAAGAAACCTTCTAATAGTAGGATTGGTTTATCCCAGCCATGGTGACGTATTAAAATTGCTTCATCTAAGTTGAGTAAGGCAAAACCATCTGCTTTGATTAAACTTTTCAAGACATTCTTAATACCGTGTCCATAGGCATTAGCTTTTATTACTGCCCAAATACGTGAAGTAGGGGCCAAATGGCGCGTTATAGCAAGATTATTTTTTAATGCATTGTGACTAATCGTAGCTATAATAGGACGAGGCATAAAGTTTCCTTTTTAGAGTAAATTAATATAGTGATATGTCTACAATTTAATATCATTTTGAATAGATAGCGTTATGTTAAATATTGTAATTTATGTATATAGATACATATGAATTAGTTATTTAAAGAGCAGTATTGATTAAATATTATACATAGAATCTAATTATTTAAATCTATTATTCATAATAATTAATAGATTCACTCTGTTTCTAGATACTGAAAATTATTTTTTAAACATATAGAACTAGAATTAGTTTCTAATAGATTGGAGTATATTTATATTATTTATACTTAGATGATTCAGAATCAATGATGAATTTATTAGAATTATTGATACAACAGTTGAACCTATACTGATCTGTATTCTTATAGTCATTTATCTATAGGATAATTTTTGGATAAATTTATGATCTCTAATGTATTTTACGTTAGTATTTTCTCGTTAAACAGTTACAAAAGGAGATTTATTGTTATAAACATTACAGATTCTAGAAATGGGTAGAATAGGATAAAAATTTTATGTGTATTTCTTGAAAATACGTAAATAATAATGAATTTTTATGTTAGTTTTTTATTTTTTTGCATTTTTCAATGGGGCCCGCCGTGTCACTTATACTTTGGCAACAGTGTCTTACCTGTCTGCAGGATGAATTACCTGCCACTGAGTTTAGTATGTGGATACGACCCTTGCAGGCTGAGCTCAATGATAATACATTAGCTTTATATGCACCAAATCGTTTTGTACTCGATTGGGTTAGGGATAAGTATCTATCTAACATCAATGCTCTTCTAAATAATTTTGGTGGTGTGAATGTTCCTTTTATACGTTTTGAAGTAGGGAGAAAACCTACCCCTAAAATAATTAGAGAATCGAGTATTTCTGATAGAGAGATGATAAGAGCTAAGACAGGTAAGTTTCTGATATCAAGCTGTAGTAGTTGGGATACTTGTGCCACGTTATCTCGTTGTTTTAATCGTTCTAATTTGAACATGAAGCATAATTTCGATAACTTTGTTGAGGGCAAATCAAATCAACTAGCGCGTGCTGCAGCTTATCAGGTTGCTTCTAATCCTGGTGGATTATATAATCCTTTGTTTCTTTATGGTGGGACAGGGCTTGGTAAAACTCATCTCTTACATGCGGTAGGCAACAGTATTATTTCTAGTAAATCTAATTCCGAAGTAGTCTATATGCATTCTGAGCGTTTTGTTCAAAATATGGTGAAGGCGCTACAAAATAATGAAATTGAAGAGTTTAAACGTTATTATCGTTCAGTAAAGGCACTATTAATTGATGATATTCAATTCTTTGCTAATAAAGAACGATCTCAAGAAGAGTTTTTTCATACATTTAATGCGCTACTTGAAGGTAATCAACAGGTGATTTTAACTTCTGATCGTTATCCAAAAGACATTAATGGAGTTGAGGATCGCTTGACATCACGTTTTGGATGGGGGTTAACAGTAGCTATTGACCCACCAGAACTTGAAACACGGATAGCAATTTTGATGAAGAAAGCTAATGAAAATAATATCTCTTTGCCAGTAGAAGTTGCATGTTTTATTGCTAAAAAGCTACGGTCTAATGTACGAGAACTAGAAGGAGCACTTAATCGTGTGATTGCTAACGCTAGATTGATGCAGCGTTCAATAACCATTGATTTTGTACGTGAAGCTCTTCGTGATTTACTAGCCTTAGAAGACAAACTAGTAACTATTGATACAATTCAAAAGACGGTAGCTCAGTATTATCAAATTCAAGTAGGTGATCTCTTGTCAAAACGTCGATCGCGTTCGGTAGCACGTCCTCGCCAGATGGCAATGGCCATGGCTAAGGAGTTGACAAATCACAGTTTACCGGAAATTGGTGATGCCTTTGGGGGTCGTGACCATACAACTGTTCTACATGCATGTCGAAAAATTGAGCAGTTGAATGAAGAAAGTTTAGATATTCAAGAAGATTTCTCAAATCTTATTAGAACTTTATCCTCTTGATTTAGAAGATAGTTGCTTAAATTATGAAATTTATTATTGAACGTGACTTGTTACTAAAACCTTTGCAACAAGTCATCAGTCTCTTAAGTGGACGTCCTATACTACCTATTCTTAATAATTTGTTACTAGAAGTTGTAGAAGGTAGCTTGGTTCTTACTGGTACTGATTTAGAAATGGAAATGGTAGCACGACTTGCTTTGAAGGAAGAACACCAAATAGGATCGATTACCATTCCAGGTCGTAAATTTTTTGATATTTGTCGTAGTCTTCCGGAAGGTGTTAATATTACAGTGATACTGGAAGATATAAGAATATTAGTACGGTCTGGGCGTAGTCGATTTTCTCTTTCAACTTTGCCATCTAGTTCTTTTCCAAATTTAGAGGACTTGAGGAGTGAGGTTGAATTTTCAGTGCAACAAGTTATTATAAAACGCTTAATTGACGCAACACAATTTTCTATGGCTCATCAAGATGTCCGTTATTATTTAAACGGTATGTTATTTGAAACTGGAGGTGAAGTATTACGGACCGTTGCTACCGATGGACATCGGTTGGCAATATGTTCTATGTTAGTTGAAGAGTCATTACCAAATTACTCAGTGATTGTTCCACGCAAAGGTGTAATAGAGCTTGCACGTCTTTTAGATAGCAGAAAAGGTCTTATTAGAATTCAAATGGGTAGGAACAATATTCGTGTTCATGTCGGTCATTTTGTTTTTACTTCTAAACTCGTTGATGGTAAATTTCCAGATTATAGGCGTGTATTACCAAATGATCCTGATAAAATTTTGTATGCTGATTGTAATTTACTGAAACAATCTTTATCTAGAGCAGCAATTCTTTCCAATGAGAAATCGCGTGCGGTTCGGATATATATTAGTCTGAATCACATGAAGATCACAGCTAACAATCCTGAACAGGAGGAAGTAGAAGAAATGTTAGATGTGCTATACAGTGGTATTGATCTTGAAATAGGTTTGAATGTTAGTTATGTTTTAGATGCTCTCAATGTTTTAAAGTGTCAGAATGTTTGTCTCCTGCTAACTGATTCTATTTCTGGTGTTAAAATTGAAGATACAATGAGCCCATCTGCTAGCTATATTATTATGCCAATGCGATTGTAAGTTATTTACTATACTGTTAAACAGTATCTGTTTAAGATACAGGCAATGAAACGGTGATTTCACCGGAAGATAAAAATGCGAGAAAATTTGATGCCGAATATTTATAATTCCTCTAGTATTAGGGTTTTAAAGGGGTTAGATGCAGTACGAAAACGTCCTGGTATGTATATTGGTGATACAGATGATGGTACCGGTCTGCATCACATGGTATTTGAGGTCGTAGATAATGCTATTGATGAAGTTCTTGCCGGCTATTGCTCAAGTATTGTTGTTACAATTTATCCTGATTATTCTGTATCTGTACAAGATAATGGGCGAGGAATTCCTACTGGATTACATGAGGAAGAAGGAATTTCTGCTGCTGAAGTAATTATGACCATTCTTCATGCTGGTGGTAAATTTGATGATAACTCTTATAAAGTTTCTGGTGGGTTACATGGTGTAGGTATTTCTGTAGTCAATGCTCTATCTAAAAAATTAGAGCTAACAATTTGGCGTGAAGGTAAGGTGTATCATCAGATTTATATGCATGGTGTTCCACAAGCTCCGTTAGATGTTATAGGAGACTCAGAGTTAACAGGAACCTGTGTACGATTTTGGCCAAGTCATAAAACATTTACCAATATACTTGATATTGAATATCAAATTTTAGAAAGACGATTACAAGAATTATCATTTCTTAATTCTGGGGTGATTATTAAATTAGAAGATCTTCGTGATGGGAAAAAGAATCTTTATCATTATAAAGGAGGTATTCAAGCATTTGTTCAGCATCTCAATCAGAATAAAACGCCAATTCATCCTAATATATTTTATTTTTCTACCAAGAAAAACAATATTGGTATAGAAATAGCATTGCAGTGGAATAATGGTTTTCAGGAGAGTATTTATTGTTTTACCAACAATATTCCACAGCGTGAAGGTGGAACTCACCTTGCTGGCTTTCGTACTTCTATGACCCGTACTCTTAATTTATATATGGATAAAGAAGGATATACAAAGAAAGCTAAAGTGAACACTACAGGGGATGATGCTCGAGAAGGTTTAATTGCAGTGGTATCCATTCAAGCACCAGATCCAAAATTTTCATCACAAACAAAAGATAAACTTGTATCTTCTGAAGTTAAAGTAGTAGTTGAGCAGCAAATGAATGAACTTCTCTTTGCGTACCTTCTAGAGCATCCATCTGATGCAAAAATTATAGTGGGGAAAATCATTGATGCCGCACGAGCACGCGAAGCGGCTCGACGAGTACGTGAAATAACACGTCGTAAGGGTATGCTCGATTTTTCTAGTTTATCTGGTAAGCTAGCAGATTGCCAAGAGAGAAATCCAGCTTTTTCTGAAATCTACTTAGTAGAAGGGGATTCCGCTGGAGGTTCTGCTAAGCAAGGACGTAATCGTAAAACTCAAGCTATTCTTCCCTTAAAGGGGAAGATTCTTAATGTAGAAAAGGCGCGTTTTCATAAGATGTTAGCTTCTCAGGAAGTGGCTACTTTGATTACTGCTTTAGGTTGTGGGATCGGTCAAGATGAATATAATCCAGATAAGTTACGATATCACAATATTATAATTATGACTGATGCCGATATAGATGGAGCTCATATTCGCACACTACTATTAACTTTTTTTTATCGACAAATGCCAGAAATTATTGAACGTGGGCATCTTTATATAGCACAGCCTCCACTTTATAAGGTAAAGAGAGGTAAAAAAGAGCAGTATATTAAGGATGATGAGGAGATGGAGCGGTATCAAATGGCCACAGCTCTTGAATCTGCTATCCTTTATGTTGGAAGGGAAGGGTTATCATTCACTGGCGAAAAATTAGAAAATTTAGTTTCTTCTTTTTATCGTACACGGAAAATAATAGAAAAATTGGAGTATCTCTATCCTTTATCGATTTTGAATGCACTTATTTATCATTCCACCTTACATAATTTGATAGATAAAGAAACAGTATATCATTGGTTAGAGACTTTGGTAAAGTATCTGAATTCTCATGATCAAGATGGTAGTAAATATAGAGGGATTATATCTGAAGATCATACATCGAATGTATTTATACCTATAATACGTGGACGTATATATGGTATTGATATAGATTATTTTTTTGATCAGAAATTTATTTTTAGTGATGAGTATCGTAGAATTTGTTTTTTTGGTGAACAGGTTCGCGGTTTGCTGGGAAAGGAAGCATATATTAGACGTGGTGATCGGTATCAATATATTTTTAGTTTTGAGCAAGCTGTCAATTGGTTAGAAAATGAGTCACATCGTGGTCTTGTTATTCAAAGATATAAGGGTTTGGGAGAAATGAATCCAGATCAATTATGGGAAACTACGATGAATCCAGAGAAGCGACGGATGTTATTGATTACTATTGATGATGTGGTTGCTACTGATCAGATTTTTACTACTTTAATGGGTGATATAGTAGAACCGCGTCGTGTGTTTATTGAAGAAAATGCACTAAAGGTATCTAATCTTGATATTTGAACAGAATGGGTTACTGAAGAGATTCGGTGTGTTTATATTCCTCATTGAGTTATTTTGTCAATAGTAAGATCGGTATACTAAGAATCATATATATTAGAGATAGGTATATGTTTCCATAGTCTTTATCAACAGTAAAGACTAGTGGTGCTATTGTTATATTAAGCAGTACTGAGTTAGTGATGATTCAGAGTATAGTATGAATATATATAAATATCATCTTATTTTGAGGATAGTATGGCGATTAGGTTGATTGCAATTGATATGGATGGCACACTTTTAAATCCAAAATGTGAGATTACACCACGAGTACAGCAGGCTATTCAAACAGCGCATAAAAAAGGAGTGGCTGTGGTTTTAGCTACTGGACGCCCATTTATTGGTATAGAGCGTTATTTAAAAGAGTTGGAATTAAATAGGGAAGGTCAGTATTGCATCACTAATAATGGCGCACTAGTTCAGACAACAATTAATGGAAAATGCCTGTTAGAGGTATTATTGACTTTTGATGATTATCTTTATTTTGAACGATTATCCCGCCTATTGGATATTCATTTCCAAGCATTTAGTAAGATAGAGATGTTTACCTCCAATAAAAATATTAGTAAATTTACTATTCGTGAAGCTTGGATGACTGGTATTCCTCTTAGTTATTGTGCAGTAAATGATATGAATTCTAATTTAACTTTCCCTAAGTTAATGATGATTGGTTCTTCAGAACGTTTGGATTCTGTAGTTTCTAGTTTACCTCAGGTTGCAGTTGAACGTTTTAATATAATGAAAAGTGCGCCTTGTTATCTTGAGATTTTGAATAAACAAGCAAATAAAGGACTTAGTCTTTGTTTCTTAGCTAAGAGAATGGGATTCATTAGAGAAGAGGTAATGGCTATTGGTGATCAGGAAAATGATTTATCTATGTTAGAGTATGCAGGCATCAGTGTTGCGATGGGTAATAGTATTAAAAAAGTCAAAAAAGTGGCACAGATTGTGACTAAAAGCAATCAAGAAGATGGTGTAGCTAGGGTTATTGAGGATTTTTTATAGATTTCTTCATTAATAAATATTTAATATTTTTGTTTGATTGTATCTTTTTCTATGTTAATTTCTATTTCTTTACTCTCTCTAGTAAGAGAGTAAAGATTTAATATTAAGATTATTAAAATTTTGTATGATAATGAGATGTTTCATAGATAAAAGATAGTTGATATAGATTGATTGTATTGTATATAGATACATTAGATCTAGAAATTTATTAGATAAAGTAATTGTTGTAAGTTTTATGATTCAGACAATAAGAGCGACTACTACTTTTAGTTTGATATCATATTTTCGATAGTAAGAGGTATAGTTATTATCTTCAATAGAAAGATAGAATATTAATACTATGATGTTTAGGTAATTAGAGATTTTCTTCTTATATTCATATAGATAAAACATATTGCTATCTTGTTAGAATATAGATTGATAGATAATACTGTTGGTATTAAATAAAGATTTTGAATCTTGGAATTAAATTCTAAATTAATACTTATGTAGATCTATTATAGGGGGATGTTAGATTAAGATTAGATATGATCTATTTCTGTATAAATATCTACATTGATAAATTAATTAGGTATAAAGTTTTACCCTATCTTGGGTAAAACTTGAAGTAGATTGACTCCATGCTAGATTTTGATTATAATAAATAAGATGCATCAAAGTTAATATGCTACATATTTACTATTTGTTAAGGATAGAATCTCTGTTCCACTTAAATTTAGGCAGCAATTTGAATGAAACGAACTTTCCAACCATCGATACTAAAGAGAAATCGTACACATGGTTTCCGTATGCGCATGGAACATAAAAATGGTCGTGATATCTTATCTCGTCGACGAGCTAAAGGTCGATCACGTCTTACTATCGTGAACAGTACACGATAATGACTCTATGATGCGATTTAGATTTTCAAGGGACTTAAGACTCTTGACCGCTAGGCACTTTAATTTTGTTTTTGAGCATCCAAAGCGGATAAGTACTAGATATATAACTATTTTAAGTCGTTTCAATGAGTTAGCTCACCCAAGAATCG
Organism: Candidatus Erwinia haradaeae; assembly: GCF_900699015.1. Taxonomy (GTDB): domain Bacteria; phylum Pseudomonadota; class Gammaproteobacteria; order Enterobacterales; family Enterobacteriaceae; genus Erwinia_E; species Erwinia_E haradaeae_E. The sequence goes on from NZ_LR217737.1 coordinate 133,176, forward strand.
GATTAACCATTTCTAAGAAACATATAAAGCATTCCTATGAGCGTAACCGAATTAAGAGATTAATGAGAGATAGCTTTCGTATACATCAATATCATTTGCTGGAGATGGATTTTATAGTTATAGCGAAGAGTGGTATTAATAAGATTGACAACAATACATTAACTGGGATCTTGGAGAGATTATGGTGCTATCATTATCGTTTGGATCAAAGATCCTGATTTTTTTAATACGCCTATATCAATTCCTAATTAGCCCATTAACAGGTCCGTGCTGTCGTTTTCATCCTACTTGTTCGCAATATACTATTGAAGTATTACGAAGGTTTGGAGTGATAAAAGGAAGTTGGTTAGCAATAAAGCGGATCTTAAAATGTCATCCTTATAATTGTAGTAACCATGATCCAGTCTCTCCACCAAAGAATTGATACTAGAGAATATTAATGATGTATTTTCAACGCAATCTTTTTTTTATCGTTTTTTTGTTTGTATTATTTATGATTTGGCAAATATGGGATAGGAATCATGTTCCAAAACAATGGGAATCTAGTCCTGTAGACATCGTTAATAAAAAGGTTGATTATAGTGTCAATGATGACCTGATTAGCATTGGATTGGATCCAATCATTACTGTTGAAACAGATGTATTATCATTAAAAATTAATACGCGTGGAGGGGATATTAACCAGGCGGCATTACTATCTTATCCGGATAAATTGGGGTCAACATGTCCCTTTTTACTTTTAGAATCTAGACCGGATTTCGTATATCAGGTGCAAAGTGGGTTAATTGGTCGTAATGGGCCAGATAGCCTGAGTCGTAGAGTGCGGCCTCTGTATATTAGTGCAGATCACTATTTTAAGATAGGTGATGGTCAGGATGAGTTGCGTGTTCCGTTGACATTTATGACAGACAATGGTGTTACATATACTAAAATATTCATTTTACATCGTGGTCAATATGCCATTAGGATTGAATATCAAGTCAATAATGCAACTAAAAATCCTTTAGAACTATCAATGTTTGGTCAAATAAAACAAAGTATAGATTTACCAGAGGATCGTGATAAAACTAGCAACAATTTTGCTTTACAGACTTTTCGTGGTGCGGCCTATTCTAGTACACAGACAAAGTATGAGAAATATTCATTTGATAAGATTAGAGATAATAAAAATCTTAATATAACTACTATGAATGGTTGGGTCTCTATGCTTCAACAGTATTTTTCTGTAACCTGGATTCCACAGACTATCGGAAGGAATACGTTATATACAAGTAATTTAGGTCATGGCATAGCAGCTATAGGTTATACTTCTGAACCGGTTATTGTTAACCCAGGTGGAACTAAGAACCTAGTCGCGACATTATGGATTGGTCCAGAAATTCAGGAAAGCATGGCAAGGACTGCCTTGTATTTAGATCTTACTGTTGATTACGGTTGGTTATGGTTCATTTCTCAGCCATTATTTAAACTTCTAAAGTTTTTAAATAGTTTTATAAATAATTGGGGTGTTTCAATTATTGCTATTACTTTTATTGTACGTGGTATCACGTATCCTTTGACTAAAGCTCAGTATACTTCTATGGCAAAAATGCGTATTTTACAGCCAAAGATTCAGGCTATGCGTGAGCGTTGTGGTAATGATAAACAGCGTTTAAGTCAAGATATGATGGAGCTTTATAAAGTAGAGAAAGTTAATCCATTGGGTGGATGTTTGCCATTATTTATTCAGATGCCTATTTTTTTGGGTCTCTATTATATGCTTATGGCTTCGGTAGAACTTCGTCATGCGTCATTTTATTTATGGATTAAGGATTTGTCTGCGCAAGATCCCTATTATATACTACCGGTATTAATGGGTGTTACGATGTTTTGTATTCAGAAGATGTCACCGACCACTGTCACTGACCAGATGCAGAAACAAATTATAACTTTTATGCCGGCTATATTCACTCTCTTTTTTTTATATTTCCCTTCTGGTTTAGTTTTATATTACATCGTCAGTAATTTAGTTACAATATTACAACAACATATTATTTATCGTGACTTAGAAAAACGTGGATTACATAGCCGCGATAAAAATAAAATTTAAGTTAGTAGATTTAGATGTTACAACAACTTTGTGATGTTTTTGGTTTTATTCAATAAGTATTACAGATCATGTTCTGATTTTTTTTCAATCTATACAATATTTGTATAGATAGTGAATTTTATAACAGAGAAATATTTGGTTTATCTCTTAGAAGGTTGTAACAAAATCAGTTTGGTTAATATACGAGAATGTGAAGTAAAGAGTGTATAATGAGTTTTTATTCGTATAAAATTGTAGATATTCTATCTATAGAATCGTCTTGTATTGTGTAAGACACAGAGAGGGTTTGAATGACTAAAGAAATACAAACTTTCACTATTTATCCTTTGGGTAACTTGGATTCATATATCCGGGTAACTAATACTTGGCCAATGTTGACCTCAGAAGAGGAAAAAGTGTTAGCTGAACAACTGTATTATAAGGGTGACTTAGTAGCAGCTAAAACGTTAATTTTATCTCATCTTCGTTTTGTAGTTCATATAGCATGTAACTATTCTGGTTATGGTCTCCCGAAAGCAGATTTAATTCAGGAAGGTAACATTGGTCTCATGAAAGCTGTGCGTCGTTTTAATCCAGAAATAGGAGTTAGATTAGTTTCTTTTGCAGTTCACTGGATTAAAGCTGAAATTCATGAATACGTATTGAGAAATTGGCGTATCGTTAAGGTTGCTACTACTAAAGCACAGCGTAAGTTGTTTTTTAACTTACGAAAAACTAAAAAGAGATTAGGTTGGTTTAATCAAGATGAGGTTGAAATGGTTGCACGAGAATTAGGCGTTAGTAGTAAAGATGTTCGTGAAATGGAATCTCGTATGGCTGCTCAAGACTTAACCTTTGATCCACGACCAGATGATGAAACAGAGGTTGGATTCATTTCTCCAATTGGTTATTTACAGGATAGGTCCTCTGATTTTGCTAATGATATCGAGGAAGATAACTGGGGTGATTATGCGGCTGATAAACTTGGTTTAGCAATAAAGGGATTAGATAATCGTAGTCAGCATATTATTTGTTCTCGATGGCTGGATGATAATAATAAGACTACTTTACAGGATTTAGCTAATCAGTATGGTGTTTCTGCTGAACGGGTTCGTCAAATTGAAAAGAACGCTATGAAAAAACTACGAGGAGCTATTGAAAAATAATATATCTAAAATCTTCGTTTAGAAAATAAAATATTTATTATAATTTGATAATACTATTTACATTTTCTATAAAATAACATATAGAGTGACGATAAAATTAGTGTTTTTGTAAAATTGAAGTAATAGTAATTTTAAGTGATGGATAGTGATCTTAAAATGAGTAATCTAAACAATATTTTTGGTGAAAATTAAATCAGATGATTGATATGTAGCAAAATAGTCATCTAAATAAATAGAGTCATTTATTTGTATCAGATTACAATCATACACTTTATAGTAAAATATAGAATGACTTAACTGCTATCTATAAAGAAGATGAAAAATTCATTTTTAAGTTTTATTGTCGATAATAATACAAAAAATAGAAAGGATAGATATTTTATTTTTAATATGCTATTTTAAGATAAATAGAAGAAAAAGTAGATTTATTCATGAGGAAAAGTAGTAACATCATACAAAATATATATTGTTATGGAACAATCTTTCTAATAATTTATTTTTCATAAATTTTTATTTTTAAAGAAAATATACTTATATCACTCTAATAAGAAGTATACAATATATATTGTATATATGAATGGGATTCGTTATTCCCTGTCATGTCAAAGCATCTAAATTTAAAAAATATATAATTTGAAGTAGTTAAAAATCATAAGATGATCATCTATTTAAAATATGAGTTGTATTTTTAGTTTATAAATATGTGATTATGCTTTAATAGCATTTTTTATTTTTGATATTAAAGTAATTGTTATTATTTATTTATAAGAGAATGATAATAAATAGTTATATAGAATTATATTCTATCAAACTTATAGTTTGATATAAATAGTATGCTCATTAAACATGATAGTATTGAAAGATATTTAAATTATTGAGCAGATAACAGAAGTTGGATTCTGTATAATTTGTTTTCATAAAAATGAAAGAAGTTGATAGTTTACTATTATTTCATAGCTCTCCGTTTATAAGATTTTCAGTTTTAAAAGAATGATCGTAAAGATCAGTTAAGTGAATTCGTGTTTTGTTATCTATAATAAAATTATATTACTGAATATTATTCATAGTTTTCTATCATGTCTAATCAGATTTATTCTGTACAACTTATTATTGTATCGCTGGATATAGCAGGACAGCGTATAGATAATTTTTTATTCACCCAGTTAAAGGGTGTGCCTAAAAGTATGATTTATCGAATCCTACGTCAGGGATTGGTACGAGTTAATAAAAAACGCGTTAGACCAAAATATAAATTAATAAATAGAGATAGTATACGAGTTCCTCGCATTCGGATGGAACCAAAGGATAGAGGATTATCTTCAGATAAGATAGATCAAGTTAAGATACTTCTAGTAGAGAAATCTATTATTTATGAAGATGAGTATATATTGATACTTAATAAACCGGCAGGTATAGCTGTACATGGTGGAAGTGGTTTAAGTTTTGGTCTTATTGAAATTTTACGTGCATCTAGGCCAAAAGAGTATTTTCTTGAGTTAGTTCATCGTCTTGATCGATGTACATCTGGTCTTTTATTAGTAGCAAAAAAACGTTCATCACTACGTGATTTACATGAACAATTACGCGAAAAGAGGATAAAAAAATATTATTTAGCATTAGTAAAAGGTCAGTGGCCTCTAGGTGCTACAATGGTAAATGGTCCTCTTTTGAATAATTTTCGACGAGAGGGTCAGCGAACTTCAAGAGTATGTAAAGAAGGAAAAATATCTAAAACTTTATTCAAAGTACAAGAGTTTTATGCACAAAAGGCGACTTTAATTCAAGTTCGTCCTATTACCGGTCGGATGCATCAGATTCGTGTGCATGCGTGTCATATTGGTCATCCCGTTGCTTTAGATAATCTTTATGGTGATTCCGTATTCAACGAATACGTAAAAGGATTGGGATTAAAACGACTATTTTTACATGCTTCTACCTTATACTTTACTCATCCTAATACTAGAAAAGTAATGCGTATAGAAGCGCCAATTGATAGGAAGTTAGAAGATTTTTTGATGATACTTCGTCAATTATAAGGACTAATATTTCATCAGTCTTAGTTTTTAGGTATATCTAAGCTTTACAAGAAAATAGTTGATATATTATATGTAATTATATAGGGTGTCTAGTGATCATTTATTAACATAAATATATAGATTGATAATTTAATCAGAGACAACTACTGTTATAAGAGATAATTCTGAATTAAAATTAATAATAATTAGATTAGCTTATTAATATAAGAAAGTAATTTAGTAGTTAATCTAGATTTAACAGTATTGCTATTGATGAATAGAGATACTAAGTGATATTTTATTTAGTTTTTATCTAGGTCTACATGTTTATTTAATATTATCTATATTTAGTTACATAAGAATGATTGGCTTATATGTTATATATAATTGTGCTTATTGTAATCATATTTTATAAGAAATTATCAAAATAATGATAGATTGTATATTTTATATGATTTTAAATGATTTTTTATTCAGTGTTGTATTAAGATTAATTTTTTAATTTGACTTTATCATTTAAGAATATGTTTTTCGGTATGTATATCATTTATAGTAGATAAATTTGTTATTATTTTAGTTTCACTAGTAACATTATTATCAAAAATATGATAATTATATTTAATTATATTGGGATTGAATATATTTTGGTAATTCAGTGTTTCGTTATGTAAAAGAAATTCATTTTGTATCTTTAAATAACAATGTTAAGTTTTATTTGGTCTGAGATCTTTCTAATAGATATGTTATCTAAGTGATTAATATGCTTTGAGTAGAAGTTATTAGAATTTAAGTGAATTAAATATGTGCTAGACATAAAGTTTATAATGGTTCTGTATTGGAAAATTGTATATTTCTTATTTACCATATGTGATTGAAGATCACCTATAGTAATCATGTATCGAACATAAAAATATAGATTAATAATCTATATATAATTTATAGGAATAACTTAATAAAAGTTATAAATCAAAATACCATTACTTATCTATTACCAGAGCCTTGATAGGCTGGTATGTAGTGTTCTTGATAGATATTTATTAATATTTATAATATACCAATATATCAACTTATGTGAAAAAAGTTAAGGTTTTAATAACATTAAATTCTATGTTAATCTATTTGGTTAGTAAAATTTTTAATTAGATAAAAATTTATATTTTAGTCAGTAGGATGAGCGTTATAAGTTGTTTTTTCTTAATATCAAGAAGAGATAAGATAATCTAGGGCCTTCAGGGAATTAGAAATTATATTTTTAATCATATCTGATTTTTTAGAATGAATTGATATTTATTCTATGATTCAGGGAATATAGTTTTCATTATAGTAGATATTATAGTAGATTGGGATTATCATGAGTCTATTTATATAGTAGAGGCTAGTGTTTGTTATATATAAAATAACTAATCTCCTGGAGATAGAAGGATCACTGATTATGTCTGCAGTAGGTTATTTTTCTATTTTTATTTTAGAATTGGGATTTAGTATAATCATTTTAATTATTATATAATTGTTTATAATAATCATTAGAGTTGTTTTTTATCTTTATTCTGAAGTTTAATAAGAAGAATTAGGTATGTTTGGATACTTAAGGTACATCTTTTTGGATGCAATAGGATGATTTATTAATAAAGAGAGGGATATAATTTATATATTTTAAACAATAACATAACAATAATTACTAAATTTATAAATTAGTATAGATAACTTTTTATAGAAGATCTTGTATATAAAACGATATTAAATATATGTTATTTATTGTAGTTGTTTTGTTTTGAGCAATGCTAGGTATTTTAAATAGAAGGAAGATTATATCTTTATATTCAATTATTTTAGAGACAATAAAAGCATCAATATATTTGTAATCAACATTGATGTTTTAGTTTAGTCAATTTAATTTTTATACTTTATTAATATAAAAACACGTAATATCTCTATATTGAGTATAGGACTATTGTTTTTACGATTTTAATAAATATTGATTTATATATACAGCTAATTTGGATTGAATTCATCTATATTGATAAATTTAGATTTATAGGTGTGATTTTATCTTAAAGTTGTTATTTTAATAAGAGTGGTTTATTAATGAGTCAAAAAGATAAGATAAATCCTGAATCAGAATATATGTTATTTCGTAGTTTGATGTGTGATACACGTCAACTTGTTCAGGATACGATAGCTCATACATCTCCACGGAATAAAGTTTATTATAGAGGAGGTAAAGATTCTCAGTCAGAAAAAGTAGATTCTACTTATTACTTTTCTGATGAATTTTATCCTCTTATTTCCACTGAAGGCGCATTACGTTATGTGCGTAATGATGTAAATTGTTATGAGTTAAAAAAATTATGTCGTGGAGATTATATTCCAGATATTTTTTTGGATCTGCATGGATTAACGAAAGTTCAAGCAAAATATGAACTAGGTTCTTTAATTACAATGTGTCATCGGGAGAACTTTAATTGTACAAATATCATACATGGTCATGGTAAAAATGTACTTAAAACAAGGACTCCTCTATGGTTAGCACAGCATCCATTGGTGATGGCATTCCATCAAGCACCTAAACAGTTTGGTGGTAATGCTGCTTTATTGGTATTAATTGAAGTAGTCGATTGGTATCGATAGCTTATCTATATATTATTTTATTTATTATCATTGGATTTTATACTGATATTATATTTATAATTTATTAATTATTGAATTATTTACATAATGATTAATACGATGATTAAATCTTTATTTTTTATTAAGTTATTTTATCTGATTTTAAGATTTTGTTATTATTTTTATTTAGTGAAAAATCGTTATTTTTATTTTTATAAAACTTCTTATCTGTGTAGTGGTAAATTTTTTAGAAGATCCTATAATAGAGGATCTATATTTTATTTATAATATTGCGTGAATATATTTTTTAATGAATAATTAATTTTAGTAATTTCGTTTTTAAAAATATTAAATAGAGAGTAGTTTGTGTTTTTATTTTTTAATGACTATATTCTATATTATAGAAATATGGACTGTAATTTATCTTAGTTGTAATGTCTTGATTTTATTTTTTGAAAAATAAGTGTATAATTATTATTATGTATAATTGTTTGTAGAATTTTTATAAACTTTTTAGTTATATATTATATTATTGATATATTTATAATAATATTATTAGATAGAAGTGGTGTATTAATTTTTTATACGATATATATATTTGATATTTTATAGACTATATGAATGAGTAAATATAGGAATCTATTACTATTAATTGGATCATGTATATCTGACTCATAATTATTAAGTTATTTTGTGTAAATTTTATTTTATTTATTTATATTGAAAGTTTTTCAATATCTTTGTCTAAAAGATCGATTATATGTTTAAGGTTAGTATCTTAATTATTATTAGACTATTATCTAGTTGTTTGAGTAATGAAGTCCATTAATATTTAGAATGGACTCCATATTTATTTGTCAATTCTTAATCTTGATTTCAGGTTTTTTGAGTGGTATTACGTAGTTCTATTATATCTGTATAGACAGATATGATATTGATTTTACTTTACAGTAAGGGATCTTATTCCATATTTTCAATAAAATATAGTGTAATTATAATTACTAAAATCGTATAAGATTGAATTTATAAGTATATCGGATTGCATAGTGGATTTTTATAAAAAGAAATAGATATCCAGAAGTCAAAAATATTATATTAAATGTAGAGTAAGGTTTTTAGATTGTAAGTATGTATAATATGTGATGATGCTTTATTATAATATTCTGTATAGAATAGTAATCAGGTGAAAAGATCATGGATGTTGGTATTAATATAGTTGTTATCCGATCTAACATTAAGGGTGAAGAATAAGTTGTTCTAGGTTACTATATTTTGTATTGCTAATAGATGTTGATATTTGGATGTTTTTATAGTATCTCTTAAACTACGCTTTGAATTAGTTGTAATTTTATACACAGCCTTTCTATGATCTTAGATCATAGAACATTTTTATTTGTAAAAAAGTAAACTTATATCAATTAGCTACTGATAGTTTTATAATTTATTTATACAATGATCTTAATCATTTATCAGTTTATGAGGGAAAAGTCGACTAACGGTGTGGTTTGTTTGTTCTAATATTTTTTTATTATACGTATTGAAGCATATATAATCATTAGTATTGTGTAAATATAATGAATGATGATAACTTTGGTATTAGATTATTAAAATCATTTTTAATATTAATTAATGTGATCTCGTATAAGTAATGATAGATATCATAAATATACATATATTACTAGGTTATTTGTTTTTAGATATTTATCTAAGCATTTTTAAATAATGCTTAATATTCTATACTCATCGAGTAATTATGATAGAAAATATATTGTGTTTATAAAAACAAAATGTATCCTTTTGATTATTAGTAATATAGTATGTAATTAGTTTTATTTATATTTTATAATACCATGAATATGGTTTTTTTATATGGATAAAAGATATTTAATGAAATAAATTTTTTTTAGAAAGTAATTTTTTATTTATTTTTTAGTTATACCCCTGAATATTATAAGGGTTTAATATTTATTATTAAATAAGAAATAAAATTGATTAGATGTCATATAATGAGTTATCTTTGAGTATAGTTAATTTTATGATGTTAAATAAAATTAATTTTTATTTAATATTTAATAAATTTAATTAGAGAATAGAGGTGATTGTTTTAATATATAACAGATTTTATTAGTAATGTATAATATTTTAATAGATCATGTGTTTTAGTACTTTATGTTTTAATACTTACTCTTTTATTTGATCAGTATAGTATAGTTATTTATCTAACTGCTTAATAGTGTTTATTATTTTTGATATTAAAATATATTTTCAGAAACAGTAAAATTATTGTTTATTAGTATCATTGTTAATGATGGTGAGATATTTATTTTTATTTTAATCTTTGTGATTAAAAATTATTTTACCTATATATCTATCTTAATAGATAAAATAGATATTTTTGATGATAGATTACTAAATCTTGACTGAATAATTAATTCTTTCTTAGAAGCAAGAATTTTCTATATTAAAATCTATGACTAATTTAATATTTTTAGTAATTTTTTTATTTTTATATTTTGATATAAAAATATCTAGATTTTTTAGAAAACATTAGTTTTTTGCTTAGAAAGCAAGCCTTCTTATCTAATTTTACGATTTAGTTCTAGTTATTATGTTCTTGATTATTTTTGAAACAGATATGTATTGTTTACAATCTGCAATAACTAATTATTAAGATTATCTGTTCATTTAAATGGAGATAAAAGTACAATCAATATTGATTGCATTGCATGCTTGTGCACATTGAGATTAAAATGGAAAAACTGGACGTAGTTGAAATTTTAGATTTAACGTTCATTTATTGTCTTTTGTTTGAGGTGGTCATTTTTTGTAAATAATATTTTTTATTTTCTGTTGACATCAGAGTAGGAATTTATAAGAATTTTTTTATTTTTGATAGATGCTAAAATCTCAATTTTATTAAAGTAAGTATTTTAGTTTATAATGACTAGAATTAGATTGTTTTAAAAAATTATGTTAAAAAATAAAAATTTCTTACGAAGAAGACTAAAATATTTTTTAGTATTTTTTTTATTAGTTACATGGTTATTAATTAATCAGTTTTTAGTTGAGAGGATATATAAAACCATCTATCTAACTTATGTCGTAACAGATTGATTCCTATATTTTTTTTTGCAGAAAAAATCTCAACTTCTATAATTTGTTGAAATTGTTTCATTTCTTGACGTACTGTAATCAGTTGCTTGTAACTCGCTTTATCGGTTAGTTTATCTGCTTTAGTAAGAAGGACAAGTATCTTTAAGTTGCTTTTTTCTGCCCATAATATCATTTGTTTATCAAGGTTTTTTAAAGGATGACGGATATCCATTAGGATTAATAACCCTTGTAAGCAGTGACGATTTCTTAGGTATTGTTTTAAAGTATACTCCCATGTAACCCTTAGGTTTTTTGAAATGCTTGTGTAACCATAACCTGGCAAGTCGACTAGTCGATAGTCTTCAGTAATTTGAAAGAGATTTATTAATTGCGTACAACCAGGTGTTTTACTTGTTCGTGCAAGTTTTTTTTGATTCGTTAGTGCATTAAGTGCACTAGATTTACCAGAATTTGAGCGACCGATAAAGGCGATTTCTATACCTAGATCATTTGGCAAGTAATTTATATTAGGAGCACTGGTTAGAAAAGACGTAAGGTTATAATGACAATAAGGCATAATTATGGTCTCTAAATTCATAAAATCATAGATGATTATATCTAATAATGAAGATTTGAAAATACATAGTCATTTAGGTGACTTGTATGTAATGCAGATCAAGTTTTCAATTCATGATTTTTCAGTGCATTAGGTATTATTTTTGAAATTTATGCATTTATAGTTGAACATGTTGGTTCTATTTTTTTAAAAACTATATTAATCAAATAGTAAGTAATAAGGCAGATGGTGTTGATTCTAAAATATTTTAATAACTATACATAGTATTGCATAGATCATTTAATTAATTTAATTAAAATCAATATTTATAATCAAGAGACGAATAAAAATTTTCTTTGATGTGTTATCTACAAGTTACCAATTAATTTATTCTAATAAAGAATTGTATAAGTTATAGAATTTGTATTCTTTCTTCAAAGATTATTGTCTTTTTGTTATACCTTCTTTATTTTTATAAATTGAATATTTTATGATTTGTAGAATAATTTTATGGATTAATAGATTTCTATAGAGAGATATTATTTTATTTTAATCGTATCTAGATGATAAATCCGATTATATCTATTATGGTTATTATAGGTATAATCTCTATATTACGATCTGTTCACTGTTCTAAGAAGATTCTGATAATATATAAGAATGATTATATATTCTAAAAATATTTTTATTAAATTAAGTTATTAGTTTACTAACATAATAAAAGATGTACAAAAAGATGTTATAATTACTTTTCATTGCTGAGTAATTTTAGATCATAATTTAGAATTCAGACAGATCAGGATTAATATTTATTATTTTCATCTAGTAGAATAGAATCATATAGAATATGGTAATTACGTTGTAGCATGTCATTTTTTTGAGTAGGTTAGTTATTTATTTGATTAATTTTATAGAATATTGATGGATTGTTTTATTATTGAATATTTATAAAATAAATCTTTTGAGGTGTGTTATATAATTAACGTATAGGTCCTTGTTATAATATTATAAGTTTATTGATTAATAGATCAGACCATTGGTTTCCTATTCTTTCTAGAATAATACATCATATATTTTTTAGATATATTTTGGTAGTTTTTATGTTTCAGTATAAGATTGATATAATCAAGTATTCTTATCTATAGAATAGAAACTAGTGAAAAGGAATAAATAATAAAGACAGGGCAAACTAGTCGTACATTAATTAAGTCATAATATTTAATGATATTAGATAATAGAAGAGTAATTAAAATATCATTTGTTGTATTTATCGCTTAATAAGAAGATGTATATTGAAAGAACTTTTAATTCATTTTTTAATAAAATGGAGTTTGAGAAAAAACGATTGAAGTGAAATTTTTTAAAAACGATTTTAGTAAACAATATTATAAAAGCAATCGCTAGAATGAGCTTATTAATGTGATTACAATCAAGGTAGTATTTTAAGTGTATTTCACAGTTACTATAAATATAGTAATTTTAAGGTATGGGTAATTGTTCTGTTTCTAGTCTTTAGATTAGGGTTTATTTAAGTGTTTGAATAGCCATCCATAGGATGGCATAAATTATTTGAGTTTAGTTCTAATTTTGTATATATTTTTTATCAGTTGTTGAATGACTGATGGTTTAATAAATCGGTTCGTGGTGCTAATTAGACAAGTTGATCATTGTAAAGAATAATTATTAATTTTTTATTAGCTATTGTATAAATAAAATATTGTTAATTATATTTTATAATGCCAGAGCGACAAGATAAATTATCTGAATTCTATAATAAATAAACCTCTGATCAAAGTAAGAGATGTATTCATGATTTTACAGGGTTGATGACCAAATGATCTGTAATAGAAGGTAGATAGTTGATTTAAATAATTAGTTAATGTTTTCAATTACTATGTAGCATTGCAGAGTGTAGTAATTTAGATTAGTTGTTTACACTTGATCTCAATAGAATATTTATATAGAATGAAATATTCTAGTTGCTAGAAAAGAGATGATTATGGATTTAATTGATTATGTACATGTTTGATAGTTTATATATAAGTATTATGAGTATATGATCTTTATCATTAGGTAGCTTATTGATCCAATGAATATTAGATAAGTGTATAAAAAATGGTTGATGAATAATTGATATTAATTAGTTTTACTTTAATAAAGTAATAGTCCTTCTTGTAGAAAGGACTTTCTATTATTTTTTAGATTTGAATTGTTTTAATTTATATAATATAATTATAATTGTCAATGTATTGATTGTTAATCAATATGAGGATTTAGTTTTAGATTATATTTTTATACATTTGTTTATTTTTGGTAGAAAAGTAGGATAATTGAATATTTAGTATTCAATACTAATCTTTCTGTATGTTTAAAGTATAAATTAGACATAGTATATTAAGTTAAAAAACAGAATGATAGTTGATAAAAAATTTTATATTAATAATTATTAAACATAATAATATGGATTATTATGTTTAATAATTATAAAGTAATGTGTAATAGGTACAGTTTATTAAATTAATAGATGAAATTATATTAATAGATTCGGTTATTATTATTCCTTTTGTTTCAATAATATTTAATCAAGTTATATAAATTAATAGAGGTTAAAGTTTTAATTTTTTATCTTGATTAGGCTTTAATGCTACGGTGATACGCTATTAAATCTTGAATAGTCATTACTGGCATATTTTTTTGATGAGCAAATAAAATTACTTCCATAGATCGTGCCATAGAGCCGTCATCATTCGTGAGTTCGCATAATACACCTGCTGGTTTACAACCTGCTAGTCTCATTAAGTCCATGGTTGCTTCAGTATGTCCGCATCGAGTTAAGACACCACCGGATTGGGCTCGTAGAGGAAAAACATGTCCAGGTCGATTTAGGTCACTCGGTTTTGCGTTATCGGCAATAGCTGCTCGAATAGTAGTTAAACGATCGGAAGCAGATACTCCAGTAGTTACACCATCTGCTGCTTCAATGCTAATTGTAAAACCAGTTCTGTAAGCACTAGTATTATTCTCTACCATCATAGGAAGATCAAGTTGTTTTAGTCGTTTCTCATTTAGGCATAAACAGACGATGCCACTTCCATATCGAATAATCATTGCCATTTGTTCTACAGTCATTTTTTCTGCAGCGAAGATCATATCCCCTTCATTTTCACGAAGTTCATCATCTAATACCATTACACCTTGACCTGAGTGTACTGCCTGAATGGCTTGGTGTACACGCTGTGCAGGTGTACCAAATTTAGAAAGTAGTAATTGAATCATGATAAAACCTTTATGGACATTTAGACGACTTAAGTTAGGGTTATTATGGATGATTATAAGGTAAAAGTAATACGATATATTGAGATATTTGGTATGATTATATCAATCTAAGCTGATTTTTAATGATCATATATGTTAAAAATAATTTTATTTTAGAAAGGAGATCAGATATTCTTGATTATTAATAAGATTTTATTTTTTATAAAGAACATTTAAGTATTATAAAATAATCATAGCTCTGAAAAAGAAATAGAGCAATGAAAAAATAATTTAGAGTCTTTTTATTTTTATATATATTATCAATAAAGTCTAATTTTTAGATAGAGTAGAAAGGTGATTAAATTATCTTCATACAACCTAAATATTATAATATGATTTTTGATTAATATATCGGAATATAGTTCGTAATTATATAATCTGATCTGTAAGTTTTAGGTTTATTATGAATAACACTTATTTATGATAAAGAAATATAAAAAATAAAATTTGGTTATAGCCTTAGCTGCTATAACAGAGGATACATACTTAATACGATTAGGCAAATATACATAAAATTTTAGTGTAATTCTGATCATCAAATAATTATGATAATTACTAAGAGAAGAAGTATGTGTATTGAGAAACATTAAGTGAATATATTGGATGTGTCTTAATGTTCTATAGTGAAACATAATAGTTGATAGTTAGATTTATAAATAAATTCTGCTTTGAAGAAGAACAATTTTAGATTTTTAAGAACCTACTATTGTAGGTTATTGGAAAATAAAACGTAATTAGTGGTATAGATTTACATGAACATAACATGCATTATCTGTTCTCAATATCATGTGTATAGATAAATATATCTATTTTTTATAGAGAATAATTAATGCTTGATTATCACATTTAGATAATAATGTAGTGGAATCTGGAAAAGTAAAAATATTTATATATGATATATCATAATGATTTATATGTTAAAATACTAATTTTTATAAAGTATAAATTATAAATTAATTTAATGTATAGAATAAAAATATAGGTTTAGGTTCTCGTCATTTATTTATTTTTTTACAATTCTAAAAGTTTCTTTACATGTTGGTTTTTGATGTTTATAGTAATGTTGATTTGGAGGAGTGGCCGAGTGGCTGAAGGCACCGGTCTTGAAAACCGGAAATGGGTGACCGTTCCAGAGTTCGAATCTCTGCTCCTCCATCATTCAATGATAATAATTTTTTTAGAAGATCAAGATCTTATTTTATATAAAGTAAAAAGATCTGATTTAGTTAATTATTATTAAGATTTAGCTTAATCCATGTAATAGGTAGAGATTTTGTATTATTTTATATAATTCATGCATATAGAAGTATGTTTATATTTGATTGGATTCTATGTAATTCACATTTCTATAGATGCTAGATTATTTAAAAATCAATTATACTGTAAAATAAATGCTATCTATATTAAAATTATTTTTTTTGATTTTTATTTAATTCAGAATTATCTATTTTTATAATTAAAATTGGTATTCATTTTTCGTGTATTTCTAATATTAGTAAAGCAATTTTATAGTAGAATATTATAAATAAGATCGAATCTTCGATATGAGGATTATATTAAGATAAATTATAGATATTGATATAGTTCCTACTCGTTAGGATAGAAGTTTTCTTTTTCTTTTATATTCAGCGAATATAATTAGTTCAACTTGATTGAATTTATCAATTAGTATTGTTTCTTTGTATCTCATGAATAAGTGTTTTTATCTATTAAAAGGTCAAATTTTTTAATAGTTTTATTATCATTGGATATGATTACTTTTGCATAATGCAAAAGTATTACTGATTCATATTGGTATAAAAAGTTATGTCAATTTTAAAGATATTGCATTTTCCTGACGATCGGCTGCGCTATTTGGCGAAAACCGTACAAAGCGTAAATGATGATACTAATCGTATTATTGATGATATGTTTGATACTATGTATGCCAATATGGGTATTGGACTTGCTGGGACGCAGGTTAATATTCATCAATGTATTATTGTAATCGATATATCTGAAAACCGAAGTTCACCACTGGTATTGATTAATCCAAAGATTTTAGAAAAGAGCTCTCAGATAATGACAGAAGAAGGTTGTCTATCTATTCCAGATCAAAGAGCTCGGATATTGCGTTTTGATAAGGTTAAAATTAGGGCGTTAGATCGTAATGGTCAAAGTTATGAGTTAGAGGCAAATAATTTATTGTCCATCTGTATTCAACATGAATTAGATCATCTTATAGGGAGATTGTTTATTGATTATTTATCTCCTATAAAACGTTATCGTATTCGTCAGAAATTGGAAAAAATATATCGTCAAAATTTACGTGTTTAGTCTTTTATTTCAACAAACGGCTGTTTCTATTATGCTCAGTATAATGTTTGCTGGTACCCCTGATTTTGCTTTACGTCATTTTTATGCACTTTTGTCTGCTGGAAAACGAGTTGTCTGTGTTTTAACTAAACCGGATCGGCCAGTAGGTCGAGGACACAAGATGACTGCTAATTCAGTTAAAAAGTTAGCAGATAAAAATAAAATTCCTATTTTACAACCAGAATCTCTACATAGTAAAGAGATTAAGGAATTAATTTCTACATTTAATATCGATATTATGGTTGTTGTAGCGTATGGTCTGATGTTACCTCAAAATATTTTAGATATACCCATTCTTGGGTGCATTAATGTACATGGTTCGTTGTTACCACGCTGGCGCGGAGCTGCTCCTATTCAACGTGCGTTATGTGCTGGTGATAGAGAGACCGGAGTTACAATTATTCGGATGAATTCTAGATTAGATGCTGGGGATATTTTATATCAAGCAACATGTCCAATTGAGTCTTTTGATACTAGTGCAACATTGTATAATAAATTAGCTAATCTAGGTGTGACCAGTTTACTAAAGACACTTGATATGTTAGGAAGTAAAACTGATAAGTCTTGGAGACAAAATGAACAAGAAGTTAGTTATGCACATAAATTAACTGTAGAAGAGGCTCGTATTAATTGGTCATTATCTGCTATACAGTTAGAACGTTTTATTCGTGCTTTTAATCCTTGGCCTGGTAGTTACTTTTTTATTAACAATACATTAATAAAAGTATGGAAGGCTTCTGTTTTCCCACCTGTCAGTGGTTACTTAATAGGTCAGATTATAAGAGCGGATAAACATGGTATTCAAGTTGTAACTTCTGATGGTATACTTAATTTAGAAGAATTGCAAATAGCTGGTAAAAAGATCGTAACAACTCAGGACTTGCTTAACTCTCGTTATAATTTTTTTATTCCTGGAAGCATCATGAATTAATACTAAAATATATCTATTGAATAGTCTTATATTTTATGTGGACATTCTATCCTTTATTCAATTTAATTATTCTTCTATGTCTAATTTTATGTTTTTAAAAGAGTACAAATCTTATATAAAATATAAGAGATAGCGTGAACTACAGAATATATTATTTTAAAATCGTATGTTGATACTAATTATATTGTTTTAGACAGATCTAATTTCATTATTTATAAATATCTTTTTATAGCTAAAGATGGAAGATCGTGGTTTATTAATTAATATTAATTTTGATAGTATAGAGTGTGTTGAATATAATATACTTCTATTATTTGTATTAAGTTAGAAAAAATCTAGTTTTAACGTAAGTTTAACACTTTGTTTTAGATAAGAGGAGTATTAAATAATTAAATTAAGTTTGTTTATCAAAATAATAGACTATATAGAGTATATACAAAGATCGTCAATTTGTATTTAGATGTGATATATATTTTCTAGTTCTTTGTAATATATTTGATAATAGTTGTTTATTGATATGTTATAAAAACATGGCATTTGATTTTATTATTAAATCTAGGATTTTTCCGGTATTTTTAGTCATTTCATCTTTGTTATCATAGAATACCAAGACCTTGGATTAAGAATATAAAGTTTAATAGTCATATATTTAAAGATTGGTTCTTGATGTGTAGCATTATAGCTTAACTGAATCAGTTATAAATTTTTGATGTCTTAATGGATTAAAATTATATTAACTAAAGATTCTTATTTTCTTATCATTCAAATGCATGGAATTTTTGAAAATTGTTAATTTTATAATTAATCGATATTTTATATATAATCTTTTTATAATGAGATGATGATTTGTTCTGAATAATGGCGCATGTGATGTTATTCTATTTTAGAAAATTTGGTTGATATTTTGATTTAGATGATTTAAGTTATCTGAAAATATCGATTCAAATAGGTTGCAATTACTACATGTCAGTTAATTTTTATTTAAATAAATGATTGATAATATGATGATTAATCAATCATGAACAATATAAAGTCGATTAGTCTGATTGGCAGTAAATTTGATTAATAAGGTAGCTATTTTAGTTGCTTATTCTAAACTATATGAACTTGACAAAGAAGATCATTGCTAATAACAATAAAGATTTCAGATAATAAATAAATTGACTCTCTCTTAATTTTAGATAGTAACTAAATGATATAGTTTAATGAGTATAAATTAAGGTAATAATAAACTATTTCTATTGACATCGTTATATATATATTATAGCGCGCAGAGCGTCTATCTTTCGATGAGTGTAAAAGGAATGTAGTAGTTTTATCCAGTAACGCTAAGAAAAAGAGAGTTAGGTAGTCATATAGATATATAAAGTATTTTTAATGAAATTTCGTTTAAAATACAAGTATAGATAACCATATTCATAGATATTATGCTAAGATACTGAGTTATTAGAGTATATTTATATTAATAGTAATATTTTTAAAATCGGTATATATTACGTGTAGATCAATAGAGTTCAAAGAGTTTAGTTATGATCAGAATAGTGATTACAGTAAACAATAAAATATATTAAAATAATGATGTATGTATTTTATAGTTTTCTTCTTTGTAGATACTGCAATATTATTAATTATTTTGATTAATTTAGTATTTTGTCAGAAAGAACCTTATTCAATTACTACATTTATTATAGTTTATAACTACTTTTAAATAGTATGTTTCTCATATTTACATATTTTCATGCTAGATCTCATTGATTTATTTAATTCTTAGTATTAGTGATATACTAGTATTCTCATCAATATCGTAATTACGGTTACTTTAATTATTCAAAAGGAGGATCTTGTTTCTTTTAATACATACTTAAGTTGATTTCTCATAGAAAAAAAACTTAAGTATGTATTTAATAATTTCAATTTATTGTATAACAGCAATCCTTGCCAATATATTAATATCCATAGATTAAAAAGTATTAGAATATTAGTATGGAATTAATGTTGCTAGTTCATCTAGGATGATAGTGAAAAGTAAATGGTAAGTATAATTAGAGTCTATGAAATAAGAGTTCTACTTATTTCTTCTTAGTTTATAATTTTTAGGTTGAAACAACTAGTCTAGTTTCTTAAATCTTTATATCGTTATCATCATTATATTATGATGATGAAATATTGGTTTTACATGTATTTGTATAACTGGAAGTTTATCAGATATAGGATGTAAGCATATTATAATTGGTGAATAAGAAGAACAAAATATTTTTTTATTTTTTTTTAAAAAATGATTATTTTATCATAGATCATTCTGTTATGTTATGCATTATTTTTTACAAAAGTTTTGATAGGAAACTAATTTAACATAGACTAATATATTATAGTTGAT
The DNA here is from genome assembly GCF_900699015.1 of Candidatus Erwinia haradaeae. Taxonomy (GTDB): domain Bacteria; phylum Pseudomonadota; class Gammaproteobacteria; order Enterobacterales; family Enterobacteriaceae; genus Erwinia_E; species Erwinia_E haradaeae_E. The sequence continues at coordinate 153,659 of NZ_LR217737.1, forward strand.
TTTAAGGATATTAATTGAATTTAATAAGAATATATAGTTTATTCATCGTTTCGTGTTGTCTTTTTGAACGGTGGTTTTACCTTATATGACGGTTTAAATAGATTAAAAGTATAATCCTAAAATATTTAGATATATATATGTAGTAAAAGATATCCATTTTTGGATTACTTGACTTTTCTTAAATTCAAAGAAGTGATATATAAATTTTTTTAAAACAAGTTTTCTTTGATTATGCAAAATTAGTGGGTTGCGTTTCTTATGGAGACTATCTCTACTGTTTATCATTAAAATGATGATAAGTTAAAGATATGTTGATTTTTTATATTATACTGTAGTATCTACATATTATTGATAGGACTCTATTCAGATTATATCAGATAAAATTAGACTTTCGTGATTCATAATGTTTTAGCCATTATTGCATAGAGAATGATAATTTATTTTTTTGATACATAGATCATTAAAATTTATATCAGTCACATAAAGTATAATAATTTTATACAACAGTCTATTGTAGATTTGAGAATCTAAGTATTCAATTTGTAAACAATTGAATTTATCTGTGATAATATAGATGTCACATCAAAATGATGATTTGTATAACTTTCAAGTATTTCAAATTAGATTCAATCTGAAAGGTATTTTATTATAAAATATGTCATAATTATTTATGTGAAGATGAGAATGATTTTTCACTGGATATTGTATCTATTATTAGAACACAATTAGTAAAATTAAGACAACGGGGACAGGGCCCCGTTGAATATTTATTAGGATCGAATACTGACCCGCTTGTATATTGGATATTAGAATTGATAGATTAAACCAACGCCTACAGTATCATCAGTAGTGATAGATGCTTGGCTAGTAAACTCATTTTTATCTAATAGATTGATTTTATAATCTACGTAGGTCAATAGTTTAGAATTAAAATTATAATAGGTAGCTAAATCAATATATTTATATAAATCTTGCTTTCCATGTGTTTGAATGTGTTTTCCGATAGATTGAAGATAGGCTAAGGATGGGCGAAGTCCACAGTCGGACTGGTATTGTGCAACTGCTTCAAATTTTTGCTCTTTTGCAACCATACCTTCATGTGTTGTAGAACCACTTATAGTTTTAATATAAGTGTTATTTCTAGTTTCACCATACATTGCTGCTATATAAACATTATTTGCGTCATATTTCATTGCAGTAGTCCAAGTTTCAGCAGTTTTTTTACCTTTAGAAAAAAATGCGTCCTCCTGATGTTTGGTTCGATCTGCATGGGTATAAGCTGCAGATACTGCAACTCCAACTGGATTTTTATAGGTTATAGAACTGCCTATACCGCTTCCGTTTTCTGTACGAATGTTGTGAGGGGTAGTGTTGCTACTATGTTTTCTTTGATATTGAAGAGCAAAATCAAAACCATCAAGTAAACCAAAAAGATTGCTGTTTCGATAGGTGACAAGATCATTAGAACGACCGACCATTCCGTTATCAGAATAAGCAGCATTGCCACCAGATGCTGGTAGAATATTGGTCCATGAGATTGGATCATAACCTATTCCATAGTTACGACCATAGTCAATTGTTCCATAATCAGAAAATTTGATACCAGCAAAACCAAGACGCGTTTGAGAACCTGATGTATCGCCTATTTCAGGAAGGTTAGTTTGAATATTATATTCCCATTGTCCATAACTAGTTAATAAATCAGTTATTTGACTTTCTGCTTTCAATCCAAAACGAAGATAAGATTTATCATCTTCATTATTTTGGTTTTTAGAGAATCGATTATGTAGATTAATCGTACCATATAGATTGATTTTATTACCATCTTTGTTATAGATTTCTTCAGCGTTAGCGGCCCCCGCTGCAATCAGCGCTGGTATCACTACTGCAAGAATTTTGTGCTTGATCATTTTATGAACCTCATTGGAGTGATTGTCTGGACACCCGAGAGCTAACCCTGCCGATAATAATTCTTTATACAATTTTCAGAAAGTTTAGCGCTTTCTTTTTTCCATCCATAGAGATCTTATCATTGGTATCTAGATTAATCTAGTCTGAAAATAACACTAATCTTTTATTTTATTAATATAACCAGATAAGAATAAATCTATTATGTATCATAATTATGTTTCAGTTTTTAAAGTAAATTGAAAATTTTAAAAAATTATTAAGTATTGAAAGGAGTTATATATATAAGCAGATCTTTATATCTTGTCTGATGATTCATTAGAAGGCTATATTACGTGGTGTTCGCGGAAAGGCAATGACATCTCTAACATTATTAATACCAGAAACATAAGAAATTAATCGTTCAAAACCTAATCCAAATCCAGAGTGTGGCACTGTTCCATAACGTCGTAGGTCGCGATACCACCAATAATCTTCTTTATTCATATTCATTTCTAGTAATCGTTTATCTAAAATTTCAAGACGTTCTTCCCGTTGCGAACCACCAATAATTTCTCCGATACCGGGGGCAAGAATATCCATCGCTGCTACGGTAAGCTCGTCTTGATTGAGTCGCATATAAAAAGCTTTAATATCTTTTGGATAGTTTTTGATGACTACTAGAGATTGACAATATTTTTCAGTGAGATAGCGCTCATGCTCTGATGACAGATCCAAACCCCATTGAATAGAGTGGCTAAAGTTTTTTTCCGAGGCGAGTAAAATCTTTATAGCTTCAGAATAATCAATGTGTATAAAATCATTGATAAGTAAATTATTTAACTGGAGTATTAGGTTTTTTTTTGCATGTTTAGACAGGAAATATAAGTCTTCAGATCGTTCAGAAAGTATATTAGTACAAACGTCTTTCATCATGGATTCAGCAATCTTGGCTGTCTCCTCTAGATTAAAAAAAGCAATTTCAGGTTCTAACATCCAGAATTCTGCTAGATGACGGCTAGTGTTTGATTTTTCTGCTCTAAAAGTGGGGCCGAAAGTATAAATTTTTGAGATAGCACTTGCATAGGCCTCAGCATTTAATTGTCCAGATACAGTTAAAAACGCTTCTTGACCAAAAAAGTCTGTGTTGAAATTAACTTTTCCAGTTTTTGTTCGGGGTAGGTTTTCCATATCTAATGTCGATACGCGAAACATATCTCCAGCTCCTTCACTGTTTGAAGAAGTAATCAATGGTGTAGATACCCAGAAAAATCCCTGTTCATTGAAGAATTTATGTAGAGTATAAGCTGCGGTATGTCGTATACGTGCTATTGCACCAATTAAGTTGGTACGTGGTCGAAGGTGTGCCATTTCACGTAAATATTCAAAACTATGAGGTTTTGCTGCCATTGGGTAGCTATCTGGATTTTCTACCGATCCTATTACCTTGATATTTGTTGCTTTAATTTCAATAAACTGGCCTTTACCTTGTGATTCTATAACCTTTCCTGTTACCTCTAATGAACAACCAGTGGTAAGATACGGTATTTCAGATTGGTTTTTATCTACAACAACTTGGATTGGATTAAAACAGGATCCATCATAAACAGAAATAAAGGAAACACCGGTTTTTGATTTTCTTCGAGTACGAACCCAGCCTCGTATAGTTACTTCCTTTTCTATAGAAAGCTGTCCTTCTATAAGATTAGCTATAGACATCACATTCATATGAACCTCTAAATATTTCTTCTAATATAAGATGAATTAGTCTATATTTTATGTTATCTTTGTGCGACTAGTTAATAGGAAAAATTTGTTTTATTCTATTGTTTAGATATTTAGTTGAGAAATATAAGATGCTATCTAATAGCATTAGATGACTTTATTCAAGGTTACCTTAGTAAATATAATATTTATAGATAAAAATATTATATTAATGTTCATAAAATATAATTATGTCGCTGAATCAGCTTAACATAAAGAAAAGACCATAGGTTAGAAAGATTGGATGTAAAAGTTGGATTTTATTTTGTAACAACATCTTTATTATTTTCAATGAGAGTAAAAATTATGTTTTTGATAATTAGTTTAGATAGTCATTAAGAGTTTCAATTATAGAGATTAAGTCATTTATCGAGATATTAGGGTAATTGAAGCAGCGGTTATAAAGTTTATTTCACTTGTATTATGATATTTCCATCAAAGTTAATTATCTATTTTTATTTTTTCTTACTTCAATCTATTGATATCAGATAATATCAAATTTTATAATTTTAGTTTAATTTTTTATTATTCAATAAAATTTTTCATGATATTAATAATACTATTATAGGTATGTTTTAAAACAACAAGTAAGATTTATTTAAAATAAATAATTTTCTTTTTATATGTAATTTGTATTTATAATTGAGTTGATTCTATATAAAAGATGTAGTTAGCACATTATCAAAGAATAATTATATTAGATTTTTTTATAATGGATACTAACTAATCTACAATGGTAGTTGTCATTGAATGCTTAATATTGAGTTTATTCTATTTCTGATGTTTGCACGTGTTTTGAAGTATACGTTGTCTGACGGCTTCATAGAGACAAATTCCGGTTGCTACTGATAAATTTAGGGAGGAAACTTTACCTATCATAGGAATACTAACTAATTCGTTACAGTGTTCAAGTGTTAGACGGCGCATTCCCTTCTCCTCGCCACCTACAACTAGAGATAATCGTCCAGTCATTTTAGTTTGATATAAAGTTTTATTAGCTTTTTCAGTTGCACCGATAATCCAAATATTTTCTTCCTTTAATACTCGAATTATCCGTACTAAATTGGTAACACGAATTAAAGGTATGTATTCCGTTGCACCGCTTGCAGATTTTTTTGCTATAGCATTTAATGGTGCAGTTCGGTCTTTGGCGGTAATGACAGCATGGATACCAGAAGCATTGGCACTGCGTATACAGGCGCCAAGATTATGTGGATCAGTAACACCATCTAAGATCAGAAAAAACGGATTATCTAGATTCTTTATTAAATCTAAGAGGTCATTTTCTTTATACAGAGATTCTGTTCGTGTATATGCAATTATTCCTTGATGAACCCCTCCTCCTGATTGTGCATCTAATTGATATTTATGAACTTTTATAATGATAATATTATGATATTGGAGTTTTTTAATTAAAGTTTTAACACGATGATCCTCACGTGTTAGGCTAATCAATACTTTCTCAATATGTTTTGGTTTGATTTCAATCAGGGCATTAATGGCGTGAATACCAAAAACAATTGGACTCATATTTATACCTTTATCAAAGACATGAAAGATAATTAAAATATTAAGATCTTATCTTAATAGAAGTAATCTTGATTAGAAAGATATATATTGTTATAGTTTATTGAGTGTTTTTGATGTTATTGCTCTTTAATATAGGTTATAAGAAATTCAGTTAATTGTTTTGAAGGAACAAGTACAATGATAGATGGATCTTTAGTGATTGTTTAAAGGATTTTATTGTCCATCATTTTTCTAGCTGGTTTGCATTTATTAATAATCTATAATATTAGATACTAGTCTATATTATTAATCCAATGCTTTTGTTATTTTTTTAACATGTATCTCTTTTATAAATAAGGGTCGACGACATCGTTTTTTAGTTTTTATTATTTTTCTACTTTTAGGTTTAGTAGATTTAGAATCTATTAAAGATGGTGTTTTTTGGTTATAGATAAGAGTAAGGTTAATCTTTCGTTCTTCTAGATGTACAGAATCAATACGTACTTCTACTTGATCTCCTAGACGATAAATTATGTTACTATACGCTCCGATTAAGCGTTGTCCAACTGAATCAAAACGGTATCGATCATTATTCAGTGTCGAGATGTGCACTAATCCATCAATAAAGAGGTTGCTAAGACGGACAAAGAATCCAAAATTGGTTACCGTGGAGATTACCCCACTAAATGCCTCTCCTACTCGATCTTTAATAAAATCACATTTAAGCCAATCTATTACATCACGTGTAGCTTCATCAGCTCTTCTTTCTGTCATAGAGCAATGCTGACCAAATTGTAGCATTTGCGGTATGGTGTAATGAAATCCGCCAGTTGGCGTACATTGATTCTTTAAGTTACCCATGTTTTTTGCTAATAGATATTTAATAGCACGATGTAGTAGCAGATCAGGATAGCGTCGGATTGGTGATGTAAAATGAGCGTAAGATGCTAGTGCTAAACCAAAATGCCCCCGATTTTCTGAGTCGTATACTGCTTGCTTCATGGATCGTAAAAGCAAGCTCTGAATCATTTCATGATCTGGGCGTCCGCTGATTTTTTTAAGTAGATCTGCATAGTCTAATGGTTCTGGTTTTTCACCACCAAGTAAAGTTAATCCTAATTCATTTAAGATGGATCGAAAACTTTTAATGCTATCGTCTATTGGGCGATCATGATCTCGAAATAATGCCGGTTCATTATATTTTTCTACGAATAGCGCGGATGCAATGTTTGCAAGAATCATGCACTCTTCAATGAGCTTGTGTGCATCATTACGCACAATCTTTTCAACACGTTCAATTCTATGATTAATATTAAAAATAAATTTTGCTTCCTCCATTTCAAATGAAATGCCTCCACGCTGTTCCCTCGATTGATCTAATTTTAGATATAGATTGTGCAGTGTTTCTAAATTGTTTATGATTGGTTTATATTTTTTTCTTAATTGTTGGTCACCCTGCAAAATTTTCCAGACTGTATTATAGGTTAATTGGGCAAAAGAATTCATAATTGCTTCGTAATGCTTATAACTGATTAATTTTCCATGTGAGGAAATTATCATTTCGCATACTATACAAAGACGGTCAACTTCTGGATTTAGTGAGCATAAATTATTAGAAAGTATTTCTGGTAACATGGGTACTACTTGTGATGGGAAATAGACTGAGGTTCCACGATTAATTGCCTCCCTGTCTAGAAGAGTACCAGGTCGTACATAATAACTAACATCAGCAATAGCAACCCATAAACGCCATCCTCCTTCTTTTTGAGGTTCACAGAATACTGCATCATCAAAATCAGAAGAATCTTCTCCATCGATGGTAACTAATGGTAGTTTTCGAAGATCAACACGTCCATGTTTGTCTTCTATCGGTATTATTGTATTTATTTTTTCTATTACTTTTTTGATTTCACTAGACCACTGATGTGGAAGATAATGCGCTCGAAGTGCAATGTTAATAGCCATGTTAGTATCCATTTTGCGGCCAAGTATCTCAACTATTTTCCCAATAGCTGGATTGCGACGAGTAGGGCGTTCTATTAGCTGTACTACTACCACTGAGCCGATATCTGTTCCTATTTTTCTTTTTTCTTGAATTAGAATATGGAAGTTTAATCGATTATCGCTAGGTATCACAAAATTTCCTGTAGTATTATTTAAGCAACGTCCTACAATATGGCTATTTCGAGGTTCAATAATACGCACTACACATGCTTCGCAACGTCCTTTTCGATCTACACCCATTGCTTGTGCAAGAATAACGTCCCCATGTAGACACATTTTCATTTGTTCGCTAGATAGATATAAATCATCTTTTCTTCCTAAAACACGCAAGAAACCAAAACCATCTCGATGTCCAATTACTTTTCCTGTGATTAAAAGATGGCTTCGTTTTGGTATAGCATAACCGCTCCTAGGAGTAAACATTAGCTGACCATCACGTTCCATTGCTCTTAATCGTCTTCGTAGTGCTTCAGTTTTCTCTTCTCCGCTAATTCCTAAGTCTTGTGCTAATTCCTCACGTCGGGTTGGTTTTGTTCGTTGTTTGATGTTAGTGAGAATGCATTCACGGCTAGGAATAGGATTTTCATATTTTTGCGCTTCTCGTTTCTGAAAAGGGTCGTGTGGCATTTAGGGTTTCTCCGATATTTTTTGATAAGTTATGGTCATGTATTGTTTTAGTATAATACGGAAAAGTAGACGCTTATTTTGCACTATAAAATTAAAGAACATGGCGTTTCCTATTTTAGAAATATTTTTATTATTTTAGTATCATTTGATTACAAGAAAAAGCCTAGGGTGATATGACTAGATAATAAGTATTGATGCATGAACCTTAGTATACTCATTTCTTGTTTATAAATTATCTTAGGCCAAAGGAGATTTGTGGTATTTGAGGATTGATGATTTAATTATCGGTAATTTTGTTATTGTTTTAATGTGTGCAAGAGATTTATTTATATTTAAATTCATGTATTTAATTGATTTAAGTTGAGGAGTTTTATACATAATATTTATTTATCAATTAACAATAAACCAAGACAGAATAAAACAATATTTGGCATTAGTATTAAAGTGAAACTGGATATCAGTGATTTTGAAATGCATTCATGAATTTAGATATCAAGAGGATGTCGCACAATTATTGTTTGGCTACGATCTGGTCCGGTAGAAATTATATCTATTAGTACTCCAGTGATTTCTTCTACACGCTTAATATAATTTAATGCTTCACGTGGAAGCGATTTTAAATATTTTGCCCCAAATGTTACATTTTGCCATCCAGGCATGGTTTCATAAACTGGTTCGATCCCTTCCCAATCTTCAGTAGTTAATGGTGTGGTTTCTACTATTCGTCCATCTGGCATATGATATGCTACGCATATTTTGACTTCCGGCAAGTTATCTAAGACGTCTATCTTTGTCATACAACAGCTTGATAGTGAATTAATCTGAACTGCTTTGCGAATTGCAACCGCATCCAGCCATCCAGTACGACGGCGTCGCCCAGTTGTTGCGCCAAACTCATTACCTCGTTTACACAAAAAGTCACCAGTTTCATCAAATAATTCAGTTGGAAATGGGCCTGCACCTACACGAGTAGAATAGGATTTAATAACTCCTAGAGCACAATCAAGATAACATGGGTTTATGCCTGATCCAGATGCCACGCCACCTAAAGTGGTGCTAGAAGAAGTAACATACGGATAGGTACCATAATCAATATCTAGTAGCGCGCCTTGGGCTCCCTCAAAAATGATTATATCGCCGCGTTGTTGTGCACATTTTAGTATATCGGCGACGTCAATAACCATATTAGTGATAAAATCAGCAGTAGTAATAAGGTTTTGGAGAACTTGGTGATAATCTACTGCTTTAACTTTATAGTAGTGGACTAACTGAAAGTTATGGTATTCCATTATATCTTTTAGCTTGGATGATAAAGTTGCTTTGTGAAACAAGTCGCTTACACGTAGCCCTCGTCTGGCAACTTTATCTTCATAGGCTGGTCCAATGCCACGTTGAGTTGTGCCTATTGCTTTAAGACCCCGAACTGTTTCACGTGCTATATCTAAAGCTATGTGATAATCAAGGATAAGTGGGCATGCGTCAGAGATAAATAGAGTGTTTTTAACTGAGATACCACGTTGTTCTAGATTTTTGATTTCTTTTAACAGCGCAAAAGGAGATAATACTACTCCATGTCCAATTATGCTAATTACATTTTTACGCAAGATTCCTGAAGGAATTAAGTGAAGAACAGTTTCTTCACCATCAATGACTAATGTGTGTCCTGCATTATGACCACCTTGATAGCGTACTACGTATTTCGCACGTTCAGTAAGAATGTCAATAATTTTACCTTTTCCTTCATCACCCCATTGAGCACCGAGTACTACGATATTTTTTTTCATTTTATTCAATCACCGATTTTTTAAAAATATTTCATGATCATTATTTGACTTGCATTAGTTTTCGGACACACATAATACTTGATTTAAATTGTGTATTTTTATTAATTATTTTTAATTTCTTTTATATATATTGTTAGTCAATGATATGTGTTTTAAACATAATATTGTTTATCCAATTAATTGGATTATTGAATTAGTTCACAGTATTATAGATATAATATAGAGATATATTTAATTATAAAAATAATGTGTCTATGGTTGAATATAATGTTTATGTTTAGAGTTCATGGATGCTATATTTTTATAAAGTCACAAGAATATTTAAGTTATAGTATTATTTGATAATAATCATGCAAAAAGATATGGTTACTAGTCATTACTAAAATGATTATTAGCAGACTAAGTAGATTTGTTATATAGATAGTTAAAATGTTATATGATCTCATATAATAAGAAGACTTATATTAACTCATAGTTACAGACATAGTGATGTCATTATTGGTTACGAGTTGATATTGCTAATTAAAGTTTTAGTTCTGATTATGGGAACTATAGTGTAATTATTATTTAGTTTTTTATTGTTTTTATATTATCTTTTTAAGATCATATAGATTTATATGATATCATAATAGTTATTTATATGAATAATTCATTAAAGTACCGTGATGATCGCTTTACAAAGAGGTTCGATATTACGTGAATTTATGCCAGTTATATTTATTCGGCCTGAACTAACGATATAGATACCAAATGTATCACGGAGATGAATGATCTGTTTTTCTGTAAGCCCAGTAAGAGAAAACATGCCATTTTGCAAGGAAATAAAGTCAAAATTATTTTTTGTTTTTTTTTCTTTGAGTAATTTTACAAATAGACAACGTATCTGTTTAGTACGCTCTCTCATTTTAGTAAGTTCTTCTTCCCATTGTTTTCGTAAATTAATATCACTTAGGATAGTGGTTACAATCGCAGCTCCATGAGCCGGAGGACTTGAATAGTTAGTGCGGATCATTGATTTGATTTGGCTAAAAGTAGTATTTACAATTGAGTGATTTTTAGCGACTAAGGTAAGTGCTCCAACGCGTTCGTTATACAGGCCAAAATTCTTGGAGTATGAGCTGCATACTATGAATTCTTGATGATTAGATGCAAATAAACGAACACTGCTCATATCTTCCTCTAATCCATAGGAAAACCCTTGATAAGCGCAGTCAAATAATGGAAGCCAGCCATGACAACGGGACATTTCAGCAAGTTCTTTCCATTGTAATTGAGAAGGATCTATCCCAGTTGGGTTATGACAACATCCATGAAATAGAACAATATCGCCAGATTGAGCGCAACATAGACTTTTTTTCATGTTATGGAAGTCTAAAATATGGTGTTTAGCATCATAGTATTTGTATTCATTTACTATTAATCCGGCTGCAGAGAATATCTTTTTATGATTAGGCCAGCTAGGATTACTAATCCAGATGCGTTTTGTTTTTGTGTACATAGCAAGAAAATCGGCTGTGATACGTAGCGCACTAGTGCCGCCCGGTGTTTGAGCAGTACGTGCTCGTCGATGATTGATAATAGGGCTGGAAAAACCAAAAAGCAGAGTTTGCGTATAATGTCCAAAATCAGTAATACCGTCGATATTTAGATAGTTTTTATTTTCTTCTTTTTCTAAAAGGTGTTGTTCAGCTTTTTTTATACTAGATAATATCGGTGTGTTTCCAGTTTCATCTTGATATATCCCGATTCCTAAATTGATTTTATCTATACGATTATCTTTTTGAAACTCACTCTCTAAGTCAAGAATAGGGTCAATAGGTGCTTTTCTGATTAGTTCAAACATACTTGAAATCCATGATGATGATATACATAGTCAGGTAGTGTTAATTATTAAAATCTTTTACTCAAAATACAGGAAAAAATTAGTAAATTGTTTACTTGAAATATCAGTGAGGTTGGTTTTTATAAAAAACTAGAATCTTTTGAAGGGTTAGTGTTTTTTTATAAGATTTTAATCTTAAATATGATGATATGGATTTCATATATACCCTTACTATTATAAGATATTTAGCATATGAATTTATCATAATTAGTATGGTTAGGCATAGTGAATATTGTATGTGTATTTTGTAAAAATGTATTAATGATAATAAACATATTATAATATAGTATCATTATTACAAGCATCTCTATAAAAATTGTGTTAATAGATATTCTATATGTTGTATAAAATATTTAGTTTAATATAGAATGATTTAATGTAGTTATTATCAACTCATGGTTAAAATTTCTCTTTGAATTCCTTCGACTCTTAAATAAATCTTACTATATCTTTATGAGTCTTCATTTCTATTTTAAAATAGTTGTAAGTTATGGTTTATGATTGTTTTTATTTTTTTAAAGATTTATAAGGTTGTTCTGATTGTATATTGGAGTAAGTTTAAGGTTTAAATACACTTAATTATCTATGATTTTATATCAAGGTTATTGCATCATCTTTTCTAAAGAAAGAGAGAATGATTTATAAAAAAGAATTGTTTAATTTTTTTGAAAAATAGATACATATAATCTTTTCTTCATCTTTGCTATGAAATTTAGATAGATCGTGTTTATGTAGGTTATAAGAGTTATATTTTTATAGTATAAATCGTGATATTTTCTGAGTTAGGATATAATAATAGTTTTTATTCATTTTGATTTTTGAGTGTTAGATTAATTAATCTTTTTGTTAAATTTGTAATCATTATTGATTCCCAATAGTATTTATTATATATGGTTATCTAATTTTATATGGTGTAGTGATCATTGATATATGCTTTTTTAAAAGAATAATTTTGATATTATAAGGGTAATATTTATAGAGTATTTATGTTTTTTGTGTTTCAATATTTTGAGTGATTTAATCAGATAAGAGATTAACAGCATAAGATTGTCATAAAATCTAATCAAACTAGATACTGACTGATTTATTATTATCTAAGATAAAACAGTTATGGTAGTGGATTTAGACATTAGGAGGTATCATCAAATGATAAGTTATTATAAGGTAGGGCACATAAGAATAAACTAGATTAGTATCATTTAATAAGTACTTATTAGAAGTAAGTTAGGAGAGGTTATGATAAGAAAAGTACATGTTCCTCTAGGAGCTCAGAGGATTACGTTTCATAATAATCAGATGAGAGTACCAGATTATCCTGTTATTCCATTTATTGAGGGTGATGGAATTGGTGTTGATATATCTCCGGTAATGATTAAGGTTGTTAATTCTGCTGTTAAAAAAGCATATGGTAATGATCGTCAAGTAGCTTGGACAGAGATCTATACAGGTGAAAAAGCAGTTGAGATTTATGGTAAAGGAATCTGGTTACCAGAAGAAACGTTATCTTTTATTCAAGAATACTGTGTGGCTATTAAAGGTCCATTAACAACTCCGATAGGTGGAGGCATTCGTTCATTAAATGTATCTTTGCGCCAGCTTTTAGATTTATATATTTGCCTTCGACCAATCCGATATTACACTGGAACGCCAAGTCCAGTTAAACAGCCAGAAAATATTGATATGGTAATTTTTCGTGAGAATTCTGAAGATATTTATACAGGAATTGAGTGGGAAGCAGGTACGTTAGAGGCAGATAAAGTTATTAATTTTTTTTGTAATGAAATGGATGTAAAAAATATTCGATTTTCAGAAAAATGTGGGATTGGAGTTAAGTTTTGCTCAGAGAATGGGGCTAAACGTTTAGTTCGATCTGCTATCCAGTATGCTATTGACCATAACCGTAATTCAGTCACCCTTGTTCATAAAGGAAATATTATGAAATTTACTGAGGGCGCTTTTCGAGACTGGGGTTATCAAGTAGCGATGGAGGAGTTTAATGGTGTTTCAGCTAAGTGGGATCAGTGGTTAACTATATCAAATCCTTATAGTAACAAAAAAATTATAATTAAAGATGTGATTGCTGACGCTTTTCTTCAACAAGTGTTATTGCGTCCATCTGAATATGATGTTATTGCTTGTATGAATTTAAATGGCGATTATATTTCAGATGCAGTAGCTGCTCAAGTTGGAGGTATTGGTATTTCTCCAGGTGCTAATATTGGAGATCGGTGTGCAATTTTTGAAGCCACTCATGGTACCGCACCAAAGTATGCAGGCCAAGATAAGGTCAATCCAAGTTCAATCATTCTTTCAGCTGAAATGATGTTACGTTATATTGGATGGTGTGAAGCAGCTAATTGTATTGATGTAGGTATTAGGGGTGCGATTGCCTCTAAAAAAGTAACTTATGATTTAGCGCGTTTAATGGATGGTGCTCAGTTACTCACTTGTTCTGAGTTTGGAGAAGCTATCATTTCTAATATGTAATTAGAAGTGATCATGCAGAAAGATAAAGGGCGATCTATCTGGTGTGTAGCTGAATTTTTTCATATAATATTATTAATTTAATTTTTAATATTTAATATTGATCTCAATAGTATAGCATCTTAATTTGTAGTTTTTTGTTTTTTTAAAAAATGATAACTATCATAACAAGTTTAAGGTAATATGAAATATATTGCATATTGTAAAGTTTTCATAGTCACTTCAGTATACATAATATACTTGTTTAAAGTATCTTTATTTAAATGTTACGAATAGGGTATAAGTCAATTTCATGACAGTGTTATTTAATAAAATTAAGAATAAAGAGTTAAAAGAACAGTTTCTAACAGAAACTATCCAACGAACTACATTATCGTTCTATAAATATTTTACTATTGATGATCCATTGAGCTTTCGTAATAGTCTTTATTTAGCTTTATCTCAGTTAAAGGTGTTTGGTAGAATCTATGTAGCTAATGAAGGTATTAATGCTCAAGTAAGTGTACCATCTCATTTTTATTCGTCTATGTTAAGTGTGTTGGCTTCTATACACGTTGACCTTGTTAATATTCGAATGAATATATCTCTTGATAATAATAGGCAGTCTTTTTGGGTTTTGCGTTTGAAAGTTCGTCAGCGTATTATAGCAGATGGCATTAGTGATTCTAGTTTTAATGCTAGCGATGTTGGAATTTATTTAACAGCAAGTGAAGTGAATTCCTTTCAAAATGATCCGGATGTCATTTTTATAGATATGCGTAATGATTATGAATATGAGGTAGGGCATTTTGATAATACTTTAATCACTCCAGGATCGACCTTTCGCCAGAAACTTCCAATAGTTCTTGAGATGTTGAAAAAAGATAAACAGAAAAAAATCGTTCTATATTGTACAGGTGGCATTCGATGTGAAAAAGCTAGTGCCTGGATGCGTCATAATGGATTTAAAAATGTTTATCATATTGATGGGGGGATTATTCAGTATGTAAGGAGTGCTAGGGCACTAGGATTACCGATTCGTTTTAAAGGTAAGAATTTTGTATTCGATAAACGAATGTATGAGCGTGTTTCTAATGATATTATAGCAAACTGTTACCAATGTGGTCAGTCTTGTGATACTCATATTAATTGTCATAATAATATGTGTCATAAGTTATTTATTCAATGTTATGAGTGCTCCGTTCGGTTTAACAGTTTTTGTAGTCCTTCTTGTATGAAGAAGGAAAGCTCGCTACCGAAGGTGATCCGTTTGACTGGCAGATCTGAAACAACATTTTAGTGGATAAGTGTCTTATTATTTATCTATTTTAAGTTTTTTAAAATATAAGACAAGAAAGAGTGGTATTATATCTAATTTTTTTATTTAAAAAGATATCTTGCTAAAATCATCTTATCCTTGATTACGGATGTATTAGTTTTAGATGATTATTTGATGGTGGATTGTGATTTAATCGATCTGTTATTTTATAATCAATACTGGATTGTACATTAGACTATAAACCACGCATGTATCTAAATTTATTTATTGTAGTAGATGTTTTGAATATGAACTTGAGGTAAAGATTTGAATATTCAACATGATCATTAATCAAATATTTAGTGATAAGTGGTTTCTATTTTGAAGAAAAAAGATGACTGATTGTATGGTTGGTGAAGTTATATTATGGATGGTTATTTTTTGGAGAAGCATTAGATTTTTAATATTATTAATGTTCTTAAATAAGAATCTCATATCTTATATTACTATATTCAAGTATTATATTTAAGATTCAGAAGCATAGAAAAGAATTTAATCTTGTTTTAATATTCATATAGTGAGGTTATCTCATCAATGTATTTTTAATTATGTTTATAGAATGAGGTGTACCTGTACATGAAGAAGTAAAGTTTTAGAATAAAATTGAATTTTATTCTATATTTTATAGAAAATATCTATTCAATCATATTTTTTAATTAATATCCATTCTTTAATTTCTTATTCACTTAATTGCTTGTAATATTATAAAAATCATACGATGTATATCAATTTAATATATAATTTCATTAGGTTATGTGTTTATAAATTAGGATTTGTAGATCATATTGTTTTTAGTGAATTACATCTACTATGGAAATATTCTTATATTATAATCCACTGTTACATAAAATGTAATAAGCTTACGATAAGTTTAAAACGAAGACTCTTCTCATAATTTAATATAGCTGTGAATAGTTACATTTTAATTTCATTCTTTGAATAGAAATTTATTTAATTAAAAGATTAGGTGGTAAGATACACAATTTTTCCTAATTTTTAAAAGGAGTAGTTGTTTACGAAATTAGCTTATTCAATAATAAGATAACTATACTAGAAATAAAATAAAGACCTTCTGAGATTAATATCTTGATTGGTTTTTGGATGGAAGAGAATCTCGTTCTATAGAATTTCATTCTAATATAGAATATTGTTATTTTTTGGAGTATGTGCCTCTGTTAAATTAATTATGGTATTTATGGACGCTTTTAAGTTGCTTAGTGGTTTAAATGAACCACAGCGTGTAGCTGTTTCAGCCCCGCGCAGTCATTTTCTTGTTTTAGCTGGTGCTGGTAGTGGAAAAACACGTGTATTGGTTCATCGTATTGCTTGGTTATTAGAAGTAGAAAAATGTTCTGAGACTTCGATCATGGCAGTGACCTTTACTACTAAAGCAGCGAAAGAAATGAAAGATCGTCTTGATAAGCTGATTGGTATTGCGAAAGAAGATATGTGGATTGGTACTTTTCATTCTTTATCGTATCGCCTGTTATGTTCTCATTATCTTCAAGCTCATCTTCCCAGTAATTTTCAGATATTAGATTCTGAAGATCAATCTCGTTTACTTGAACGATTGATTAAATCTATGAATCTTGATTCAAAGAAATGGTCGGCTAGTAAAAGCGCTTGTTATATTAATAATAAAAAAGAAAAAGGTTTACGGCCACAAGATATTAACAACTATGATTCTTTTACGGAGAGCACATGGATACGTATCTATAAGACTTACCAAGATTCTTGTGAACGCTCTGGTTTAGTAGATTTTTCTGAATTACTATTACGATCTTATGAATTATTACGTGATCAACCTCAGATTCGTGACTATTATCAAACAAGATTCACTAATATTTTAGTGGATGAATTTCAAGATACTAATCATATTCAGTATGAATGGATTCGTATATTATCTGGTGTCTCTAGTAAAGTAGTGATTGTTGGTGACGATGATCAATCTATTTATGGATGGAGAGGCGCACAGGTAGAAAATATTCAGCGTTTTATTCAAGATTTTTCAGGAGCAGTGACTATTCGTTTAGAGCAGAATTATCGTTCACAAAATAATATTCTTGTAGCTGCTAATTCTTTGATTTCATATAATAATGTTCGTTTAGGTAAAAAATTATGGACAGAAGAAGGAAATGGTGATCAAATTATTATTTACCATGCCTTAGATGATTTAGATGAGGCGCGATTTATAGTTTCTTCTTTAAAAGAATGGGTGAGAGAAGAGCGATCCTTGGATCAATGTGCAATTTTGTACCGCACTAACGCACAGGCACGAATATTAGAAGAGATTTTATTAGAAAATAATATACCATATCAGCTTTATAGCGGTACTCATTTTTTTCAAAGAAAGGAAATTAAAGACCTTCTAGCTTATTTACGTTTAATTGTTAATCGTAATGATGATACGGCATTTGAGAGGGTCATTAATACTCCTTTACGACGCATTGGAACTCAAACTCTTGAGCGTATTCGTCAAATATCTCGTGATTATAAGTTGACTTTATGGCAAAGCTCTCAGGAGCTCTTAAAGAGAAAAGGATTACTAGGGAGCATGGTTGCTTCTTCTCTCAAGAGTTTTATTGTATTAGTGGATGAGCTAGATCAATCTACAAAAGAATTTCCACTTGATGTACAGACACAACAGGTTTTACATAATTCGGGTCTTTGGATCATGTATAGAGATTCGAAAAAAGAGATAGATCAATCACGTATAGGTAATCTTGAAGAGTTAGTCACTCTTTCTCGGAAGTATGCTAGCTTTCAGCATACATATTCGGAAATGACTCCTTTACAAGATTTTTTGTCTTATACTATGATTGATTTAGGAGTAGAAAATGATAGAAATAAGAGAAAAGATTCGGTAAAGCTCATGACAGTTCATGGATCAAAAGGACTTGAGTTTCTTCAAGTTTTTATTGTAGGCATGGAAGAAGGTATATTTCCGAGTCAGATTTCACTGAAAAAGGGAGGTGAACTAGAGGAAGAGCGACGCCTCGCTTATGTTGGTATTACGCGTGCAATGCAAAGGCTAACGTTAACTTATGCAAAAAAACGTCGTTTATATGGTCAAGAAGTATCTTATATGCCATCTCGTTTTATTAGTGAGCTTCCAGATCATTGTGTTAAGAAAATTGTTTTTAATACAGGTATGGATCAACATTTGAATAAAGAAGCAATGGCGTCTTCGTTGATAGATAAAGAGACTTATTTTTCTATTGGTCAACGTGTAAATCATAAAAAATTTGGTCTGGGAACTGTCATTAATATTAGTGGTATTGGTAAAGATAGGCGAGTTCAGGTGGTCTTTAAGAATCAGGATGTAAAATGGTTAGTTGCTGTTTACGCTCGATTATCAGTACAATAATTTTTGAGAATAATTTTAGGAAATTTTAATAATTTTATTTCTTTACATATATTCAGTATAAAATGATTTAAAAAAGAGAATAATTCTTAGTTAACATCTATATGAAAGAAGGTGGGAATCTATAAGGTCATCTATGATGATGGACCTGGTCTTTGGTGTCTATCATTTACATAAAATATTAATTTGAATGAATATGATCTATAATAATTATAGATATATGTAATGGAATTGAGTGTATCCAGTTTGGTAGAGAATATAAAATATTATATAATATGGTTATTCTTCTTTATTGTACTTAATTTCTTTACTGAGCGATTTATCTATGTATTTTATATCTATCTCAATAATGGAGAATGAAAAACAGATTATTGAATAGTGTATTTTAATTTACACTTTTATCAAACGTAATTACTGTGATATAGATATCTTGTACTTATGTGAAAACTATGTAGGTTTTGTATATGTTTTAGCATGATTGGATAATAAATATTAATGTAGTGTACTAATTTTTATTAGTAGTAACTAGTAAATAATATCTAGTGTAATTCATATATCAGTTGATTTTTAATGGTTATTAAATTAATTAATAATTCAAATTAATAGGAAGATTTGATATGCAAAGTTCTTGTGATACGAACTATTCGTTTCTGTAATTATATCTCTGTATGTGATTTTTAATTAGAAAAAGAGTTGATATATTTATTGGTTATTTTTTATATAGAGTGTTTTCTAGTTGTATATTCTTGTTGTCTATTGTATTTTTAGGATTGGAATAAAAAATAATAATGTATTATAGATTACTTAATAAAGAATATTTTTAATGCTATCTATAATTTTATTATAGCATTTTACTTTCAGCATAATTCATGTAGTTTATTTTTATTTGTTTTAATTTAATAGTGAACCGTTGATTATTGATTGATAAAAAACAGATATAATGAGGTTTAATTTTTCTAGGATACGGTTCAGAGTCAATATATTAATTAGTATTATTACTGAGATAAATCTTTATCTGTTTGTATTCAGTAAATGGTGATTTATATAGATAGTATTTATGATAAGCTTTCCTGTCTATAAGATATGGGCTCTTGAGAAAATCTGAATGTTTTAGAGAAAAAGAATGTTTTAATTAACATAGATTGTTGTTTAGATAATAGAAGTATTCGTAAAGGAGAATATAGATATATCTTGAAATTTCTTAGTAAAATAATGATACCTGCTTGGAGTATATTGGATTGTGTTTAAGAATAAACAGAGTACACTTTTAAAGTGGATAGGATTAGGAAAGAAAAAATCTATTAATCTAGACAAAGATAAAAGTGAGAATATCTCATCTTTTAAGGTTTTGTGTGAAGAACAAAATCAGGATAATAGGTTAGATAATTTTTCTAAACATAAAGAAAAAGAGTCTAGTGTTATAAGCACTGAAGTCATAGAATTAAAAGATCAAAGAGTATATTCTGATTTACAGTATTTAGTAGAGAATCAGAGTATACAGACACCTCAATTCAATACTTTAGATGCGTGTATTAAAACCACAATAGACACGGATCATTCATCTTTTTCTCAAAATAATATTAAAGAATCTACTACCTCTACTATAGAGAAATATGCATTGCACAATAGTTCTGATGTTGAGTTTAAAGAAAAACACTCCATTAAGGATAGTTTAATTACTGGATTAGAATCAGATCAAATTAAGAAAACAGAGTATTTTTATAAAGTTGGTTTTTTTAATCGTTTAAAATCTCGATTAAATAGGACTCGAGTACATTTAGGTATCGGATTTCGGCATCTTTTTCGTGAATCTAAAATAGATAGGAGTTTTTTTGAAAAGTTAGAAGAAAAACTTTTATTATCAGACGTTGGAGTAGATACCACACAACGTTTGATCAGTACTTTAGAGATTGGAATAAGAGATAAGAAGTGTACTAATGCAGAAGAATTGTATCTGTATCTTAAAAGTAGTATGAGAGAAATTCTTTCCAAGGTTGAAGAGCCTTTAAATATAATAAAAAAAATGCCTTTTGTTATTCTAATGATAGGTGTTAATGGTGCAGGAAAAACTACTACTATAGGTAAGTTAGCACAGAAATTTCAGATGAGAGGGCAATCAGTTATATTGGCCGCTGGTGATACATTTCGTGCTGGGGCTATTGACCAACTAGAGGTATGGGGAGAACGCAACAATATTTCAGTAGTTTCCAATCATGTTGGATCAGATTCTGCCTCTGTTATTTTTGATGCAATGCATGCTTCAAAAGCTCGTCAAACAGATATTCTTATTGCAGATACAGCTGGTCGTCTACAGAACAAAACCCCTTTAATAGAAGAAGTAAAAAAAATTATTCGTGTAATTAAGAAAGTTGATATTAGTGCTCCTCATGAGATTATGTTAATCATTGATGCGAGTACTGGTCAGAATGCTATTAATCAAACTAAATTATTTAACAAACATTTAGGTGTCACAGGGATTACATTAACTAAGTTGGATAGCACAGCAAAAGGTGGTGTGATCTTTACATTAGCAGATCAATTTAATATTCCTATTCGTTATATAGGAATAGGAGAGGGTATAGAAGATTTACGTGAGTTTCAATCTGAGGATTTTATCAAGGCGTTATTTTTATAATTTAGATAGATTGAATGGGTTTAGTCTATTAGAGAGTACTTAGTTTACTTTAGATAAAGTTGATGGATGCAATTAGGATATATCTAATTATTTTATATAAAATGTGGATTTTTTAATTGAAGATTTACTGCTCTAATTACTATCTTTATAGCAATCTAGTGATCTTTTGGTATGGTTGCTTCTTATAAAGTTATTAGTATATGAGATATTATTGTCTGATAAAAGTTTGTATCTATCGGTACAATATCATGAAAATTCAATGTATATTAGACGTTTTTATGGATTTATTGTTTTAAAAATGATAAGTTAAAGGTAGCAACCTTATTAATATAAATTATATATGTATGAAATAATGTTGTTTTGTATAATAAAATATTGATTTTTAGAACGGTAGGATTTAAATAGTTTGATTTAATTTCATCTATTTAGTTTTAATTATGAACAGCTTGTATCAAAAGATAGATTTTTTATTCAGAACTTAATGCTTTATCTTGTATTCTAAATTTTCAATTTTAGTTAAACTGAAAACATAGAGACGCTGTTATATTATAATATAATTATATAGAATAATTAATTCATTGGATGAATCCTTATTTTTATAGATTGGCAAGTTTTATTTAATTAAATAAAACTTAGTTATTTTTAACTAGATTCTAGTATTCTGATTGAGCCCGTGAAACAGATCTTAATATAAAACTGGGGATCTTTCAATATGGGCTCAAATCTAGTAAAAATAGTTAGAAGATACGTAGAGCTATCATGTAGTTTTTATATATGTAGTAATGTTAAAGAAGTGATTTTAATGTATTGTCTTTTTAATGAATAAGGATTAATTTGTAATTACACTAATTTTACCGGTTGTGGATTGCAAAACTAAGAGGTTATCATTAGAAATTACTGGTTTAGTGACAAAACCAGTGTTATCTATTTTTTGTTGAGATACGATTTGTCCAGTATTAGTATTAATCCAATATAAATAACCCTGTTGATCGCCTACTACTAAGTATCCATTATACAGGATAGGTGATGTTAGTTTTCTATATAGTAGATTACTTTGTTTCCAAATTTTAAGACCTTTTTCAGCAGTTAGTGCTATTAAGCAATCATTTTTGTCCACAAGAAAGATGCGATGATCATCACTAATGAGATCATGTGCTGAACCAATGTCATGTTGCCATAGTATCTGACCTGATTCTAGAGTTAGTGCTGTTAGGTTTCCATTATATGCTAAAGAATAGATTATACCGTTGACAATCAATGGAGAAACGTCGACATCTGTAAGCCGATCTATTGCTGATGCTCCATGAGTTCTTGTAATTTTTTTTTGCCATATGATTTGGCCATCATTGATGTTAATAGCGCTAATATAACCATTATCGCTTCCTATAACAACAGTACCGAGTGTGATCGTCGGTTCAGATTGACCACGTAGACTTAATGTAGGTGTATCAAGATTAATAGACCATTTAATAGAGCCATTATTTTGATCTAATCCTTGAAGCATACCGTTGCTAGTATGAACTAGTACGATGTAATCACTTATTACTGGGGCAGATAATACTTCACCAGCTACATTTTGTGTCCAATCAACTGAACCATCCATAGTGTTAATAGAAAATATTTTTGCGCGTTCAGTACCAACATAAATATGATTATTACTTACTGTTAGGCCACCAGATAATAATGCTGGGATATTTTTAGAGAATAGATTTTTATTTTCTGAGAGATTAGTTATCCATTTTTCTTTTCCATTAGTGGAATATAATGCTTTTATTATACCGTAACGATTAGCAGCATAAATAGTTTTGTTTAAAGATGTGGGGTGTAATTTTGAGTTAATATTTCCTGCTTCTTCTTTAATAGAAGAACTCCAGAGTTTTATGGTTTTGAATTGATTTTCAATAGTGAGTAATGGTGATGCATTTCTAATTTCATCAGTCTTGCTGCTCCATGAACATCCGCTGACTAGCGCAATTAATATCAGGTCTGTTATGAGTAATTTATGTAATATCATGACTTACCTCATTTGTTCTAAGGGGATTGTATAACTTATAGATCTCTATATATTCAAGATTAGTTGTATTTAATTAAGTTTCATAACAAATTTTTATATAAATTAGATGTAATATTTCTTTTTACTGTGGATATTTTATTTACAGTATTTGATATTTTGTATATAGATAGATTGATTGTTAATATGATATTAATTAGAATCATAAAGATTTTGTGTGATATCGGTTTATAAGATTGAAGTTCTCATTTATATGAGATTGTCAATTGAGAAAATGAAATTCATATAGATAAATATAGTAGTTATTTTGAATAAGATAAAAAAGTTTATTTTATTGTGACTATAGTATTCATGCTGATTAGTTTATGCTAATTCCAGGTAGGAAATAACATAAACATAATCAAATGATTCTGAATTACAGATAGAATAGGCTATATATTAGATATAAAAATTGATTCAGCTTCATCCCAATTAACTACATTCCAAAAAGCCTGTATATAATCATGTCGTTTGTTTTGATATTGAAGATAGTAGGCATGCTCCCAGACATCTAGGCATATAATAGGTATTCCAGAGACACCAGAGATTCTTTCTCCCATTAGAGGATTATCTTGATTTGCTGTAGAAACAATTAGCAATTGATTATCTTTTTTAACAAGCCAAGCCCATCCAGAACCAAACCGTGTGGTAGCTGTTTCTTCAAATTTAGCTTGAAAAGTTTTAACACTGCCAAAATGTGTTTCAATGGCTTTTTTTAAATAACCATGTAAACATGTATTAGTTTTTAAGTTTTTCCAGAAAAAGCTATGATTAGCATGTCCACCTGCATTATTCCTTATAAAATCTTTTTTATGATCGGGGAGTTGATCAATATTAGACATTAAATCTTCAACTGGTAGATCAGAGAAATCTGTATCTTCTAGTGCGGTATTAGCATTATTTACATAATTTTGATGGTGTTTAGTATGATGTATAATCATTGTTTTTTGATCGAAATATGGTTCTAATTGATCATATTCATAAGGGAGAGATGGTAGTACATAGCTCATATTTTTATTTCCACTAAAATTAAGAAACGATTATAGTTATTGATTATCAAGACATAGATCATGGAAAATATTACAATGACATATCTTATAAATAAAATGCAGATCAGTACTAGATAGTCTATACTAAATTGATTTTATATGAACATCCTATTACATTATTTTGCAAATAATTATATATTTTTTTATGTTTAGGTTATTTATCACTATAATTAGGCATATTTTCATAGGAATAGTAATAGTAGTATTTTATAGATAGAGATTTCTTTTGATGATTCATTATTTTTTTACTGGGGAGGGGTCTATGCAAGATTAGTTTTCTTATCGGTAAGTAGCTATAAGTAGTATTAAGTGATGTAATGAGTATTTATCACTGTGATTACGAAGATCGAGCTATAAATTTTTATATTAAATTTTAACAAGAGGAGCTTTTATTATCAAACTTGTTTTGATTAATTTATAAGATTACATGAATATTATGATTCATAATCTAGTTTTTGAATTATTTTTAAAAGTGAATAATTTTATAATTAGATTAAGAATAGTATATTTATCTATCAATTTAATGATTATCTCTAATCAATAAGATTATTGTTATAATAAAATCTTGATTTTAGATAATGTATTAGTTCTTAGGCTATTATTTGCATATATTATAAAATAGGATTTTTTGTTTTGATAAGTAAGAATACAAAGCACATACTTTATTTTATTTTTGAGTACAAGAAGTTATCAGGATTTGGTAATTTACAAGTATGTATTTGATTTATTAATATTATTGTTAGTTTTATTTCAACTAATTTTTGTGAACAGGGAAGGTAATTAGTAATCATTAGTTTAGAAGTATTGTATATATAAGTATATTTTATATACTAACATAGTATGTTCAGTCTATCGTAATAAGATATAACTTTTTTGATTCATTGCTGTGGTTAAGATATGAATAATATTGATAGATCATGATCTATCTGTCACACTTGATATGTTTATTACATAAACTACTGAGTTCTAGATAATTCTAGTTTTTTAAGTTATTTTATTATAATTTAAGTTTATAGGTTTAATGATTTTATCAAACTTAAATTTGTTATTATAGAATGAGTAATATCTGTTAGTGACCGGATTGGTGTACAATCTGTTTCATTACTTTATAAGGATTTAACTATGAATTTAACTTCCATACCTTCTGGAAAAAATTTTCCACATGACATCTATGTGATTATTGAAATTCCTGCATATTCTTATCCAATAAAATATGAAGTTGATAAAGAGACTGGTGTGGTATTTGTAGATCGATTTATACCTACTGCTATGTTTTATCCATGTAATTATGGATATATTAATAATACACTTGCTACAGATGGTGATCCAGTTGATATCTTGGTTCCCACTCCTTATCCACTTCAGATAGGTTCTGTTATTCGCTCTCGGCCGATTGGTCTTTTGAAGATGAGTGATGAATGCGGTCAGGATTCGAAAGTTATCGTTGTTCCAGTTCATCAGTTAAGTAAAGAGTATAATCATATAGAAAATATAAGTGATCTATCAGATTTGCTTCGAAGACAGATTGCACACTTCTTCGAGCACTATAAAGCACTAGAAGAAGGGAAATGGGTTAAGATTGATGGTTGGGAGGGTGTTATTTCTGCAAAAGATGAACTTGTTTCTTGTCATCAGCGTTTTCATAGTCAAAAAAGTACTTAAGTACAATGATATATTATCATTATACTTTCTCTAATTATCATGCAATTCATATAAATGAATTATCAAAATTTCATTGAGTGTTAAAACTATTAAGAATGAGATCAGTTAGAAAAAAATTTTTATTCATGTTGTTATTTTATATAAATCTTGCTCGATATATTATACAATATCTATATCTGAGAAATAGTGGTTAAGTATAGTAATTTATTATTCATTTATGGATGTCATTTTTTAATAAATTTTTATTAAATAATATCTATATATTGAATTATAATAGATAAATGAATTTATTTATTATAAATTACCATAGTCGTTTTAGATGTATATAAGTATAATTGATGCAGTGATTGATTATTCAAAATATATGAAGCTTTAGTTAGGTTGAAGGATTGATATTTTTTATTTTTTTATAATTATATCTATAACTTTTTAAATTAATTGTTATATTGATTTAGATCAAGATTTAATTAGTTAATACATATATTGTTTTATTCTTTTAAGAAGAATCATAGTATTAAATATTACGGTCTAAGAGTAATCAATTCTAAGTGTAGTATATTAAAGATGATTGTTTTTTTGATTAATGATTTTTACAAAATAATAGATTAAATGTGTTAATATAATACTATTTGTTTTCATAAAGATTAATAAAGAATTTAATTCAGTATGATATTAGTGATAATATCTTGATATATTGTTTAATATGTATATATATAATTAATTGAATGCAAATAAAATAAGAAAGCATCACTTAGTAATTTTATTATTATAGATTTATAATATGTTAAATCAGATTTTTTCGCATAAATAGAAGATATTTGATTATCGATATCAATATATAAATTATAGTTTTTAGCATAAAATTATTATTCAAATATTATTTATTAGAGTAATTTACTTTAAATATACTATTTATAATATTATGGTTATAATTATTGGTTCGTATTCACATCATAGCTTATGTCGTATAGAGAACATTGCTAGCAATATACCATGATTATTATGTGATTATCTTCATAATGATTAATTAGGTGATTTTTTAGTACTTAGTATTATACACTGATAGTATTCATATTTTTTATAAAGTTAGAATCGGAGATCTATACTAGTATATTGCTGAAGTTTAGTTAATTAATTCGGTCATAATTATATATGGATAATGGGATAGGATTAGATTAGATTTATTGTGATATATTGATTAGTTTTAATTTTTTATTAAAGACTAATAGATAGAAGAAACATTTCTCTATGGCTATAGCATAGATATTTTTATGACATTAAGAATCTATCTCGATGAGATAAGTTTGTTTCAGATATAAATAGATTGAAATATTAATTGTTATTAAAATTTTTTAATGTCCCATTTCATTGGATTTTTATAAACAATTAAAGTAAACATTGATATTCTGTATGCAATGCTATATCAAGCAGTACATGTGTAATTATGATTATTGGATCATGGGATTTTTAATTTTTATAAGTATGATAATCTATTAATGTTTTTACACATTATTTAAAATAAATAAGCGCTATAAGTATTACATGGTGTTTACCAGTCATCTGATAGGCTTTAATTTAGACCAAGAATCTAATTTTCTTATTACAGATAATGGTATTTGAAAGAATAAATAATAAAAGTATAGGTGATGATATTAGTTTGATCATGATATCGCTATATGTAATTTATCCAAGATAGATCAATCATTATAAGTGGCTTTTTTATTAGGTTTTTTAGAAACTGTATTATTTATAATACAGTTTCTATTTAGATATTTATAAAGGTAAGTGAAAAGATTGATTAGATTATGTACGCTGATATGATTGAGAACATTACTTTTGAGTTAGTATTGTAGAGTAAGTATGTGTTATTGTATTTTACTATAAAAAGTCAAAATTTATTAAGTATTATCGATTTCTATTTATATAATAATCTTAATAGTTGTATGTTAATAATGTATATTAGCATGTTTATGCTAAGTCGTATAAGAGTGAATATAGAATTAATAAAAATTAATAGTTGTTATTATAAGGTATTTATAGAATAAAAGTGGCTATTTCATACATTAATTCTAGATTTATTTTTTAATTTAATTATTCATTAAATACCATCAAAGTAGTAGCTGTATGATACATATTTTATCTATAAATGTGATAGAGTAAGGGGGGCTAGCTTTTACAAAGCTAGATATAAGAATGAGTCGTTTTTAAAAATTATCTAAAATAAGATTTATAATTTATAATACTTATTATTCTGTTTGTATTGTTCTATAAACTGTAATGTATAATTTTACTGGTTAATTTATTTATTAAGATAAATATTCATTTTATGACTTAGGGTAGATTCGAGTTTAGAGTAAATATATTAATATTTTTAATAAATCAATAATATATGTAATATAATTTATGATTAATTATTAATTATTTCTTAAAATACTAGGTTTCTAGATCGTATTATCTATAAGTTTTTATTTTGGTTTTTGGAATAATTTTATCTAAGTTTTATATTAATTTTAAAATTAGCCTAATTCTTGATATCCATAATCTAGAAATATATTTACTAACTTTGACGATATATGTTCTAATTTGATATAGGAGGATGATGTGACCTTACCATATTCATCTAATTTATCAGGATGCTCGATTATTAGGTGTATCATAGGATTATTAATTAGATTAAAAGTAGAGCGATCCCTTTAATATAATAAAAGATAGAATGATAATTCTAGGGTTGATTGGCTTATTCCTATATAATATCGTTTTTCATAGATATTTAGGAGTTATAGATGTTAAAGACAACTGTTTTTAGTCAAATCATCCGAGGTGAGATTTTAGCGGATATATTATATCAAGATCAATATATTACTGCATTTCGTGATGTTTCACCCAAGGCTCCTATACATATATTGATTGTACCTAATATTCAAATTTCAACATTAAATGATGTTCTTAAAAGTGACACCTATATGCTAGGTCGGATGGTTATGACAGCGATATCTATTGCAAAAAATGAGGGTATTGCAGAAAGTGGGTATCGTTTAATTATGAATTGTAACAAAGATGGTGGTCAGGAGGTATATCATATTCATCTTCATTTACTAGGTGGTCGTCCTTTAGGAGCGATATTAGACAGATAAAAATATTAGGAATAATATTTATTATATTAATAATATTTATTATAGCATGAATAATGCTACGATGCATTTTTATAGGATTGCTTTCTTTGCTATATAACTCTTATTGGACTATAAAAAATTAATATATCTGTTTTATTGAAGGTTTTAAGGCATAGTAGATGTAGATTGCGTAAGGGTGTGATGGATTTATTGATGGAGGATCTGTTAATGTATAACTAGATTTTCGATCGTTGTAGTTTTATTGTTAATTTATGATTTGATTAATAAGATGATTAGTATTGAGTATTTGTAATTGTTTTATGGACCTATTGTATTTATATAATCTAGGGTAATTCTGATATCATGAATGGTGGAATAGTTTAAAAAATTAAAAACTTTCTTATATCTACACTTAATTAGTATAGATGATTAAAGTATGATAGAGTTTATATAGTTATTATAAATACAGTTTTAAGATAATTAAGATGTTTAGATGATATAATTTTAAAAACTTTATAAAAGAAATAAAAATGGGTGATTAATATTAAAGATTCTAATTCATATAAATGATGCTTGAATTTATAATTTTATTTATTTAATAAAGTGATTTACATGTCATCGAGGATTGAATAGATGTAAGGGCTATAGTATAGATAATATCTCTGATCAGTGCTCCGCGTGATAAGTCATTAACTGGTTTCTGCATACCTTGCAACATTGGTCCAATAGAGTTGATATGAGCTGTACGTTGTACTGCTTTATAAGTAGTATTGCCTGTATTTAGATCTGGGAAGATTAAGACAGTTGCCTGACCTGCTACTGTTGAATTTGGAGCCTTAGCTTGAGCTATATCGGTCATAATAGCAGCGTCATATTGTAGTGGTCCATCTATAATTAGATTCGGACATTTATTTTTTGCAATACGAGTAGCTTCTCGCACTTTTTCAACATCTGGTCCAGATCCTGACAAACCAGTAGAGTAGGAAATCATAGCTACTCGAGGCTCAATTCCAAATATTAAAGCTGAATTTGCGGATTGGATAGCAATTTCAGCTAGTTGTTCTGGATCTGGGTTTGTGTTAATGGCGCAATCTCCATATATTAAAACTTGGTCCGGGAGAAGCATAAAAAAGATTGATGAAATTAACACACTGTCTATTTTGTTTTGAATAATTTGAAGTGCTGGACGAATAGTATCTGCAGTAGTATGCAATGCTCCAGCAACCAGTCCATCAACTTCACCACACTCTAGCATCATAGTGCCAAGCATAATGTTATTCATCAATTGTTTTTTTGCAATATTTGTATCCATTCCCTTTTTATGTCGAAGCTCTACGAGACGATTGATATAATTTATACGTATATTTTTTGGATTAACAATTTCAATCTTTTCGTTAATCGTTATATTGTTTTCTTCCGCAATACTTTTAATTTTATTAGGGCTACCTAAAAGTATACAGGTTGCAAGACCGCGTTGCGCTGATATAGAAGCTGCTTGAATAATACGTGGTTCTTCGCCTTCTGGTAAGATGATTCTCTTATTGGATTGGCGTGCAAGATTCTCTAGTTGATTACAGAATTCTGATGGAGAGATACGGTAATTTTTGTAATCTGTCAGCTTAATATTAGAAATCCATTGAGAAGTTAAATTATCAGCTACATACTTCTGCATATTTTTCATGATTCGGATATTATTGCTTAGGGTTTCTAGAGTGAGCATGTTGATATCTAGTGATGCATCCCACCTGTGGTTTTTAATTTGAAAAACTGGTAATCCAGCTTGGAAAGCGTTTTTACATATCTTTTTGACAGATTCATTGATAATATCATGACCTGTTAAGAGGATAGCAGATATGTTTATATTGCTGATTGATGCGAGGCAGAAGGTAATAAGTAAATCTAGACGGTTTGCAGATATAACTAGCAGTGATTCAAGATGTAATAATGATAGTGTACTAAGTACAGTACCTGAACAGAGTTGGATTGATTTGATTTGACGGGTAGAAATAGCACCTTGATTAATAATATGAGCTTTCAAATAATGACAGATATCTATAGCGCATGGTGAGAGAATTTCAATGCTCCATGGTATATATCCTAGTATTGGAAAGGGCCCATTAGAACATAGTTTTTTCATATCTATATTATTTTGTAAAGTCGAATTAGAGGATTGTTGACTCTGTGTTAAGTCCTTGTTGTCATGATTTATATGTTCGGGTGGGGTATTCATTGCATTGATAATTACGCCAGTAATTTTTATGGTTTTTTTATTGTTAAAACTCGAGTGTATCATTGCAATACGTTCTTGAAGTGTCTGGTGAGAATGATAATCAACTTCTGTAACAAATATAATTTCAGCGTCGAGAGCGTTGGCAATTTTATAGTTTATGGCTAAAGAATATGGATTTTTGTCTGTTTCTTGTAGTCCAGCAATCAGTATGATATGATTTTTTGTTGTATATTGATATTTTTTATGTTGATAGTATGAAATAACAATTTCCTCTATGAGGGTCTCAATTTGACCAGATTTTAGGAGAGATGTTATATGATTGATTGGAATATCCTGAGGTATTAAAATATTCTTATAGTCTTGATAATGCATAGAACTATGATAGTGGTGAGAATTTTTTTCATTTTCTAGGGTGTTAAATGGTGCAAAGACACTTAGTTTTATATTTGTATGTTTTATTTTATATAGAATTCCTAAAATAATTCCGATCAATCTAATGCAGGTATCGGTAGGAATTAGTATAATAGGACGTGACATCGTAGTTTCTCCTAGATATTTATTCTAGATAGAAGAATAAAATATTTTAATATACTGTTATATGGATTAGGTATTCACTAGTATAAAAATAAATGTAATTAGGTTTCGTCTGATATCAATCATAAATAATTTTATTAGTTATTGATTGGTTTATTCTTATTTGATCATGATTGATAATCTATGTTATAGAACATACAGATGATGTTGTATAAAGAACGTATTAATTAGATAATGTCTTCTTATTTAAATATTTTTCATGGTTTTTATGAGATCGATATCTTATGAAATAAATGTTACTAACTAGTTAATCGGTTGGTTTCCTGGGCAATTACCAATTCTTCATTAGTTGGTAATACAATAATTGGTAAGTGACCTTTTTTATTGATATAACCAGATTTACCAGAATAGATAGAACGATTTTTGTCTTCATCGATTCTAATGTTTAGAAGTGCCAGTTTGTTTAGTGTTAGTTGACGGACCATAGATGAGTTTTCTCCAATACCTCCAGTAAAAATAACTGCATCTAAATGACCGTCCATTAACGTGGTATAAGATGCAATATATTTTGCTAATCGATGGCAATAAACATCCATAGCGCGTTTTGCGTGATCTTTATATATGTAGTTTTCTTCTAGATAACGACAATCACTTGTTACTTCAGTTAGTCCAAGAAGACCAGATTGTTTAGTAAGAAGTGATTTAATAGAATCCATACTCATACGTAGTATGTCATAAAGAAAAAAAATAATGGCTGGATCAATATCACCACTACGCGTTCCCATCACCAGGCCTTCAAGAGGTGTTAGTCCCATAGATGTGTCCAGGCATCGTCCATTGCGAATAGCTGCAATGGATCCGCCGTTTCCAAGATGACAGGTAATAATATTTAGTTCTGAACTAGGTTTATTAAGAAATTTAACTGCTTCTTGAGTGATATAAGAATGACTAATACCATGAGCTCCATAACGTCGGAGACCGTATTTTTGATAAAGTTGGTAGGGAAGCGCATAAAGATAAGAGGATTCTGGCATGGTTTGATGAAACGTTGTGTCGAACACCGCAACGTTTTTCTTAGATAAAAATGGGAATATTCTTAACGCTTCTTGAATGCCGATTAGGTGAGCTGGAATATGAAGAGGGGCAAATATAGAGGAATTTTGAATTTCTTTAATGCCCGCTTCATCTATAATTATAGATTGAGTAAGTTTAGGTCCACCGTGAACAATGCGATGGCCGATCGCTGAAATTTGATCTAAAAGTTTTGGTTTTTTTTCTTTAATGTGTTTGACTATAAATGTTAGTGCTTCTCTATGTGTAGAACCGGTTTCTAGATTTGTTTGTGTTCTCACTCCATCCATCATCCACCTCATACGAGTTTTTGGTGAATGGAAGAATTCAGCTAAACCAGATAAATATTGCTTATTATTTGTAGGATCAATAATAGCAAATTTTAAGGAAGAACTTCCGCAGTTTAAAACTAGTATAAGATTGTTTGACATAAATGATTTTACTCTGAAGATATGAGAAAAACATTAAAGATTTTGTATTAGTATATCAATAGTACACTATATATACGTAGATTTAGTTATAATATGCAGTATAAGATCGTACTTATCATTATAAAAACGTACTATAAACATATAAAAAAATATCATAAAGTATGATTATACTATTATTTTTAGTAATATTAATATATTTCTTTTTTTAATTAATTAAAAACATAACTGTACATTTTCATAGAATCCTATGGTAATTAATGTTTTTAGTATTCTTATGTTAATCATATTAGTATAAGTTTAATTGTTTTTAAATTGACTAGATTAATTTATTTTATCTTTATTGATATAATTTTCATTTATAAAATAAAATTTTGGTTTTAGGATCAATCACTTTGTTGATTCCATATAATGGATTGATTTATCATATTTTAGATAGTCATTGTATGTCTGTATAATACATACAGATAATAATATAATTATTCGTATTTTACTCTTGTTGAATTATAGTCCCTAAAGGTATTTTTTATCAATTTTTTATAGTATTCAAATTAATTATTCAATATATTTGGTTGACTTATATTGATAATGTTAGAGGTATTGAGTTTTTTGTTCATATTTTTATCATACAATATGTTAGAAATGAGAACTATATGTAGTTTTTTATTGTTGTTTATTGGAGACATTTTCTACAAGTAATTAGTAATATCATGTGGAAGATAGATAAAATTGTATTCATATGATTCATATCATGTTCAATATATCTATAAAGTTTTTATAACAGGATTAATAAGTGTTTAAATAGTAGGTAAGATTGAATAGGTAAGTGTATATATTAAAGTATGGTTTGGGTAGAATCTATATTCTGTCTTTAATAAAGATGGATTTAAATAAATCGTAAATTTTATAGTAAGATTATTATGAAAGAGATAGATATTAATTAGATTATTTAATAAATCTTTTGTATGAGGATAATTTAGATGTGCGGTAATTAAATTAATAATTAGACTGATATATTATTTTTATTAGATTAGATAGTCATATATTTTATTTAGATGGAATCTTGGTATGTAGTTTTAATAGTATGAAATAATTTTTAGGAATCATGAATTATCAGTTTGAGGATAACAAGTGTAGTCCTTGAAGAGATGAGTTATTTATTATTTGATGATCAAATTGAAATGTATCTTATCAACTTTATCTATAAGATTTTAGAAACAATTACTTTATTTGTCATTGTAATTTTTAGAGGAATATAATTAATAAGATTTAGTTGCTACTATTAGTAGAAAT
The DNA here is from genome assembly GCF_900699015.1 of Candidatus Erwinia haradaeae. Lineage (GTDB taxonomy): Bacteria > Pseudomonadota > Gammaproteobacteria > Enterobacterales > Enterobacteriaceae > Erwinia_E > Erwinia_E haradaeae_E. The sequence goes on from NZ_LR217737.1 coordinate 188,326, forward strand.
TAGACATCTAATATCTATGTTATTTATACTAAATATTTTAGTAGATATAAATTTTTAATATATTGAAGTAATTATATTAATATATATTATAGTACACATAAAATCTTATTTTTTAAATTTTATGATATATTAGAAGTAAATAATTCAATATTTTGTATTGAGATGCTGGCATCCATCTTTATTTACTATGTTGTTATTATAGGTAAAATATAATCAATGCAAGTAAAAGGATTCTCAAAAAGAATTTTAATTTGGTCCAATACTCATGGACGAACATCTCTTCCATGGCAACAAAATAAAACTTTGTATACAGTTTGGGTTTCGGAAGTAATGTTGCAACAGACATTAGTAGCTACTGTTGTTCCTTATTTTGAGCGTTTTATAATACGATTTCCTGATATTAAGTCTCTCGCGATATCACCACTAGATGATATCTTGTATCTATGGACTGGATTGGGTTATTATATTCGTGCGAGGAATCTACATAAATCAGCAGAACTTATTCTTAATAAGTATGATGGGATATTTCCAACAAGTCTAGAAGAGGTGTTAGCCCTTCCTGGAATAGGTCGTTCGACTGCTGGGGCTATTTTATCTCTTACATTGGGTAAGAATTTCCCTATTCTTGATGGAAATGTAAAGCGTGTTCTTACTCGTTATTTTTCTATATCTGGTTGGCCTGGACGGAAAAGTATAGAAAAAAAATTATGGGCAGTTAGCAGGGAAGTTACTCCTTCTTCTGAAACTGGAGAATATAATCAGGCTATGATGGATTTAGGTTCTCTTGTTTGCACTAACTCCAACCCAAGATGTTTTATTTGTCCATTGTACACAGGATGTAGTTCTCGTATTCATAGTTCTTGGATGCAATATCCAGGAAAGAAACCTGGTTTTACTTTGCCACATAAAAAAACTTGGTTTCTATTGATCCAGGTAGGAAAAAAAATTTGGCTTCAGAGGCGTCCGTTAAATGGGGTGTGGGCTGGTCTGTTTTGTTTTCCTGAATATAAAAGTGAAGTCGATTTGCGTTTATCGATAAAACAGTATTTATTGAGTAATCATAAAATATATCAAATGGATTTAATTCGTCATACTTTTAGTCATTTTTATTTAGACATCATACCTATTCGGGTAGAATTATCTACTATTTGTAACGTACATCATTATGGTGTTGGTGTATGGTACAACCTATTAGACCCTCCTTCAGTTGGACTATCTGCACCCATAGTTCGTCTTATTAATATTTTACGTTACTGAACTATAGATTATTTAATCATTTATTAAAAAGAGAATACATTATGAGTCGAATCATTTTTTGTACATTTTTACAACGTAGGGCTATAGGATTAGATTCTAAGATATACCCTGGTGATATAGGGAAACGTATTTTTACTGAGATTTCTAAAGAGGTCTGGTTCAGATGGGTTAGTAAACAAACAATTCTGATTAATGAAAATAAATTAAATCTTTTTAAGAAGCATGATCGAGAGGTATTAGAGAAAGAAATGGTTCAGTTCTTATTCAATAGAGATTCAGGATTACATTAAGGTATTACACTTATTCAAAGAATAAGCATTGTTGATTATTTAGTACATGCTTTTAATGCTGGTCTACATTTAAAATATGCATAAAAATTTAATTTATTTGTTAACTTTTTCGACATTATTGGTCTCTTGTTCTAGAGGGCAAGATGATTCTTTTCATAATATTCGGAGTAAAGACACTAATTCTTTTGATATCTTAATTGGGCAATTTGCTAATAATATTGATAAGATTTGGGGCATTAAAGAGGTGTTGATTGCTGGTCCAAAAGATTATGTGAGGTATAGTGATCAATATTATACGCGTAGTCATATTAATTTTGAATCGGGTTGGATTACTCTTGCAACTATAATGAGTAAAAATCCGGCAGCTAGTTTGCGTAAAGCTATTATTAATACCCTCTTGACTAGTGGTGACCCAGATAATCTTAATATTTATTCTGATACCAATGTTACTTTAAATCATCAAAAACCTCTTTTATATGGACAGGTACTAGATAATACTGGACATCCAATTTGTAACAAAGAACATGCTGCAAGTTATGCTGATTACTTAATTAAGACACAACAGAAATGTCGTCATTCAGGTTTACATCTTATCTGGTCTGTGACCATTCCAATGGTTTCTAATCATCTTGATACACGTATCCAAAAATATTTACCTATAGTACATAAAGTATCTGAGCGATACGGGGTCTCTCAATCTCTTATCCTAGCTATCATGCAGATTGAATCTAGTTTTAATCAGTATGCAGTTAGTGATTCTGATGCACTTGGATTAATGCAGGTTATGCGAAAAACTGCTGCGATTGATGTTTTTCGGATGAAAGGTAAATGGGGCAAACCAAGTCGCAGGTATTTATTGGATCCAGAAAATAATATTGATACTGGAGTAGCTTACCTTTCTATATTACAAAGTAATTATTTATCTAATATTATTAATCCAATTTCACGGAGATATGCTGTTATTGCTGCATATCATAGTGGTGCAGGCAGTGTACTACGTGTATTTTCTAGTGATAAAAATTGTGCTTTTCGTATTATTAATCAACTTTCGTCTTCTGAAGTTTATTATATACTAAGGTATCAGCATCCTGCCTCTGAGTCACGTCGATATTTATATAAAGTAAATGATGCACAAAAATACTACTACCGATATTCATAACAATCACTATATTTTAATATTTATTTTTTAAGTGATCAATTGGAATTGATTGTTTTTATATTTATTAAACTTTAAAAGTTTTGATAGTACAGTCTATTGTACAAATAATCTCATAAGTAATTGAAACTCAGTAAATGAATATTGATAAAAATCATTTTTCACTGACCTTAATAAGGTGTATTTAAAGTTGGTTTGGTAATATTTTATGACTATCTTAAGTAGATAGGTCTCACTGATTGAGACTATTTAGTTCCTGAAGATAAAGTTAGGGGGGTATATTATAGTAGATGTAAGGATTACGTAGTATGTTAATAAAACAAGATTAAATTAAATCTATGCTATGATGTCTATTTTTCTAAATAAAGAAGAAGGAATTTTTTTACATCATTTTACTATTGACTCTGTATGTTTTATTTTAAATAAATATTTATTAAATAGGTTTTTATAAAAATATTTTTTTTGAAAATTAATAGGTCTAGTCATAATAAGTAATTAAATTATTTAATATATGGTTATAACGTTATCTTAATTACATTAAATATGTTAGATAATTTTTTTTATTTAATATATGCATTTTAAACAGCATATTCTTATAATAGAAGATTATATCTTTTATGCCTTAGTCGTTATGTGAACACACAGATATCTTTATTCAATATTATTAGAATCATATTTCATTTACTAATTATGTAATTATTTGAATTATGTTTTTATTGATGAGTTTTTTATTTATGTAAAGAACTTTATTGTTTATGGAAACTAGTTTTTTAAAAAAAATATTGTTATATCTCTTTTTAAGAGAAATAATATGGTCTGAATTATACTATGAATAAGTGACTATAGTATTAATTTTAATTATAATTATAATTATAGGAATATAGTATTAATTTTATTTTTTATATTAATTATTTTAGTTTCGATTTAACTATAACGTTATAATAGAATTGATAGTTTATTTTTAAAGATAGTAAATAGGGATTTTTTTTATTTTCTTATATTTATGAAATCTATAACGTATATTACATTAAGTACATTAATAACAAGAATAAGATCAAATATTAGAAACTAAGTTGCAATAGGTTGCTATAAATAGACTCTATAATAATAGTTATTATAATATACATGAGTTTTTTGAGAATGAGATACCCAATGCATGATTTAAATGAGCTGAATACCTTAAGCAGCCGTTTTCGTGGTTTTTATCCTGTAGTTATTGATATTGAGACCGCTGGTTTTGATCCCAGAACTAATGCATTATTGGAAATTGCGGCAGTCACGCTAAAAATGGATAACCATGGTTGGTTAGGAAAGGATAAAATATTACATTTTCACGTCAAGCCTTTTCCTGGATTACTTCTTCATCCTGATGCTTTAGCATTTAATGGTATTGATCCATGTAATCCTCTACGTGGTGCAGTCTGTGAGTCAGAAGCTTTGCATGAAATTTTTCAATTAGTACGTCAAGGAGTACAGGTTAATGGCTGTAACCGAGCAATCATGGTAGCGCATAATGCTACATTTGATTTAAACTTTATGCAAGCTGCTGTAGAGCGAGCTAGCCTTAAACGCAATCCATTTCACCCTTTTGTAACATTTGATACTGCTGCCTTAAGTGGTCTAGTTTTAGGTCAAACGGTATTAGCTAAGGCATGTCTGACAGCCGGTATACCATTTGATAACGCACAGGCACACTCAGCATTGTATGATACAATTCAGACTGCAGATCTATTTTGTGAACTTGTAAATCGATGGAAGCGTCTCGGTGGTTGGCCATTAGTTGATCGTGAATAAGGTAATAATCTTTACCAAGAATTCAGTGAAATAACATACAATATTTATATATGGAGATGTATAAATTTTAATATAGTCTTTTTATAATTAAAAATTAAGTAGTGACTGACTAGGTCACTGTAGATAAAGAATTGTAAAAAATAGATTTTGTATTATAGTTAAGTTTTTTAATATATTACTTATTATTCTAAATCAATTATTTTATTACTAATTAATAGCACTTTAGATTAAAATATCATGTATTTTTTAATTATCTGATTATTAAAAAGATAATATTGGATAGAATTAATAGCTTACTGGTAATGATAGAATTTTTTAAAAATTATTATCTAATTCAATATTTGTATGGATTTATGAGTATTTTTTTATTTTTTATTAGAAAATATAGCTTATTTTGATATATTTTAGAGGAATTTAAATAAGAGGTAACCATTGTTATTATGCTAAGATTTTAAGATCATCTTATTTTTATCTAAAATTAATTTTTATATTCTTATAATTTTATAATTTGAAAATTATATTTTTCTTGCATGATTTAATTCTATTTAATGTGTTATTGGTAGGAATTTTGTATTTCATTTTGATATAAATTTATCATGTCAGTTTATTTTAAATAACAATATATATTTATTATTCTAATATAGAATTAACATCGTATTTATATTGTTATCTGATGAAGATACATGAAGGTTGACTTATAATTATTTTTTTATTTAATAACTTTAAATAGTGGAGGATTCATTATGTGACAGAGGTTATATTTGATTTACAATCATAGATAAAATTTCTAATGTAATTTTATCATATACTGAATTATAGATAATCTATTAATGTATTATAAATAAAGTTTCATCAGATATTAAAAAATATAATTATTAAACTATATTTAGTATAAGTTTGATCATTCCATCTCTATATTATAAAGAACCATTTATATTACTCATGTTTTTTATGTTCTATTTATTGATGTTAGATAGGGTTCTTTACTTAATTTATATTTTAATCATACTAAGATGTATCCTGGTTATTTAGTAAATGTACATAAAATATTTAATCTATGATATGGATCATAGTCATACTTTATAAAAGATACAATTCCTAAATAAAAACATTTATTCCTCTATAAGATCAAACATTAGAAATCATAATTTATCACTAAGATAGGTTTATAAGATAGTAGATGATTTTAAAATGGATTTTTATTTTAGAAAATCACATAGGTATGTATTCTATAGTATGAGATATATTCTCTTTAATAATATTGAAATAATAAGCTGTTTTCTCTAAAATTAATGAGAAATTTATACAGTAGAGCTATTGAATAAAAATAAATTAGAGTTCAATTTCTATTTAATTATTTTTACAATTAGTTTGTATCACTATCTGAAGGTAATGCAACATCATGTATGAATGGATTTCTCATTTAGAAAATTGGTTAGCCCTCAGTACACTCACTATTCTTGAAATCATTCTTGGTATTGATAATATTTTATTTTTATTACTAATAGTAGGTAGGCTTCCTATTCACCAGCAGCATATTGCTCGGTTTCTAGGTTTATCTTGTGCAATGGTAATAAGGCTCGTATTATTAACATCTCTGGCATGGCTAACAAATCTAAGAGCACCATTCATTACTTTTATGGGTCATGTTTTTTCTCTGCATGATTTAATATTATTGTTTGGTGGAATAGTCCTTCTTTATAATGTAAGCATAGAGCTATATAGAAATGTTACAGATTTTCAGTATCAAGAGGAAATCAACATGTTGTCTTTTTGGAAAGCTATGCTAAAGATTATCTTTTTAGATATTATATTTAGTGTGGATTCTCTTATTACGGCAATTGGTATATCTAATAATTTAATTATTATGATGGTGGCCGTAATAATTTCAGTTCTAGTAATGATGTTTAGTTCTGAAATGCTTAGTACTTATATCGATCGCTATCCATCAATAAAAATATTAGCACTTTCTTTTCTATTTTTTATTGGTTGTAAATTAGTCTTAGAGAGTTTTCAATTTTATATTTCACAAAATTATATTTATTTTTTTATAGTTCTTTGTGGATTATTTCAGATGTTTCGTCTTACATCTAATCAGAAATAATTTTAATAATTTTATCTTATCATTTTTTTAAAAAAAATTAACACACTGATGACAGTAATATTTCTTTTTTATCTGCTATTAATTATTTGTATGAATCTAGATTGTTTATTTAATATGTTAAGTAATAACCATCATATAAAGTATTTTTAATATCATTATTTATATATTAAATTATTTCTAATATTTCTCTGAAAGAATTAAGTTATTTTCATCTATCACAAGGTGTTATTAGTAGAACTATAACATAGAAATTAAATGTTTTAAAATAAATGTTGTAATTAGAGAATATGTTTTTCTAATATTTTCTAATTATATAGTTTTATAAAACATTTCTTCTTAAGTTACAAGAATGATTGGATAATACCTTCAACAGGAAGGGTCAGCTAGAATAGAATTCTATAACTAATATGATCATTTACTGTACATAAATTAATAAATAATAGATTGTTTATTAATTTTTTAATAAAATATTCTATAGATAGAGATTATTATAAGGTATTAAAGTATGTTATGATTATTAGTATATTATGCACTTTTTATTAATGTTAAAATAGAGCTTTTCAGTTTATATAGAAAGTTTAAATGATATATTTTTATGTATATGTTGTATTATGTTTTAATATATATTTGGTTATGATATTAAGAATAATAATGTATATATATGTAATAAAATAGTTATAGTCCACTGGTGGTTTGGTTGTATCAAATAATAAATAGATGTTAGTATGACAGTTAAATTAATACTTCTTTAGTGTTCTGTGTTGTTTTATAGGAGAATATCAGAGAAAATGTTATTTGATATAGAAAAGTGTTATAGGTTCTATCATGAAAATTAGTTCTTGTTTATTAGAGGCTAGAACACAGAAACCTACTAGAGGTAAAATCTTTAGTTTTGTGCATCGTCAAAGTCATTTTACTAAGGGACAAAAAAGGGCATTAGAGGAATTATGGCCAGAACTAGGTATTAAGTATAAGACAGAGGTAATAAATTTTACTAATTTATTTAATCGTACAGCTCCGGTGATTTTAGAAGTTGGATTTGGAATGGGTTCTTCTTTAGTGGCTATGGCTTCTCAAAATCCACAGTATAACTTCTTGGGTATTGAGGTACATAAACCGGGTATAGGTGCTTGTTTATCCATGGTAAGATCACTTGGAATCAAGAATATTCGTATTATATGTCATGATGCAGTAGAAGTTATAGAGACTATGATTCCGATAGATTCACTATATATGGTACAAATTTTTTTTCCAGATCCATGGCATAAGGTGCGTCACAATAAACGTCGTCTTGTACAGGTTTTATTCGCTAAATTAGTTCTTTCTAAGTTAGAATTAAACGGTATTTTTCATTTAGCTACAGATTGGAAAGATTATGCTGAACACGTATTACAGGTAATGAATAGTATTAAGGGTTATCAAAATCAATCAACTAGTGGTAAATGGATTACACGTCCAGTATCGAGACCGATCACAAAATTTGAGAGAAGAGGTCAACAATTAGGTCATGATATATGGGATTTAATGTTTAAGAAAATTCAATAAAAATATCGTATATTTTTATTTAAATTGATTATTTCATTTTTACTAGTATAAAATTTTTATGAATGCTAATTAGCATTGGTTCAGCGATCATCTAAGATACATCTTGTATAATTGCTTTCTCAAATGATTTTAATTAAATTCAGAGCATTATTACTGAGATTATGTATGGTATGCTATTGTTTTAATATTAATAGCTATGTTGTTTTTTTTAATATTTTATTGTATTATATATAGAATAATTAAATTTCAACTTTAATAACAAATGATTGTATCATAAATAGTTTTACGTATATTTAAGGATTTTGCATGCCCTTCATTACCTTCTCTGATGGTAGAAAGAAGTTATTTAATCAGCCTATTAGTGTAATGGATGTTGCTAAAGATATTTCTCATAAATTAGCAAAAGCCTGTGTTGCTGGATATGTAAATAATCAGATAGTCGATGCATGTCAGAAAATTGAATCAGATGCCTCAGTCGTAGTCATAACTGCAGAAGATAATATAGGTATAGATATTATACGACATTCATGCGCGCACCTTTTAGGTCATGCAATAAAACAGATTTGGCCATTAACTAAGATGGCGATTGGTCCCGTTATTCATGATGGTTTTTATTATGATATTGATCTTGATCATAAATTAACTAAGGACGATATAGAGCTGCTTGAACGACGCATGAACCAACTGGCAAAAACAAATTATGACGTACATAAGAAGATAGTTAGCTGGCAAGAGGCACGTGAGATTTTTATTTCACGTGGTGAAGTCTATAAAATAGCTATTTTAGATGAAGATATTAATCCGGATGCGCACCTCAGTCTTTATTATCATCAGGAATATATTGATATGTGTCGAGGTCCGCATGTGCCTAATATGCGGTTTTGTCATCATTTTAAACTTCAGAAGATTGCTGGTGCTTACTGGCGTGGTAATCAAAATAATAAGATGTTGCAGCGTATTTATGGTACAGCATGGCCGAGTCAAAGAAAGCTAATATCATATTTAGTCAATCTAGAACAAGCAGCAAAGCGTGATCACCGCCAAATTGGTAAAAAGCTTAACTTATATCATATGCAGGAAGAAGCTCCAGGTATGGTATTTTGGCATAACGATGGTTGGAGTATTTTTCGTGAATTAGAAAGTTTTGTGCGTAATAGGCTTAAAGCATATGAATATCAGGAGGTAAAAAGTCCGTTTATGATGGATCTAAGTCTTTGGGAGAAGACTGGTCACTGGGATAACTATAAAGAGGCAATATTTATTACATCCTCTGAAAACCGTGAATATTGTATTAAACCAATGAACTGTCCAGGACATATTCTTATATTTAATCAGGGGGTTAAATCATATAGAGATCTCCCATTGCGTATGGCTGAATTTGGAAGTTGTCATCGTAATGAATTGTCTGGTTCATTGCACGGTTTAATGCGTGTACGTAATTTTACGCAAGATGATGCTCATATTTTTTGCACACAAGATCAGGTACTTGATGAAGTAAATAGTTGTATTAATATGCTCTATGATATGTATAGATCATTTGGTTTTAAAAAGATTTTAGTAAAACTCTCTACGCGTCCTCTAACACCTATGGCTGACGATCCGATTTGGGATCGTGCGGAATCTGATTTAGTGACTTCATTAAAAATTAATAAAATTCCTTTTGAGTATCAGCCGGGTGAAGCTGCTTTTTATGGTCCGAAAATTGAATTTACTTTATATGATTGTCTTGATAGGGCTTGGCAATGTGGTACAATCCAATTAGATTTTATATTACCTTCCCGTTTAAATGCTTTTTATGTGGACAGAGATAATAAGCGTCAGGTTCCAGTAATGATTCATCGTGCTATATTAGGGTCAATGGAGCGTTTCATTGGAATCTTAATTGAAGAGTATGCTGGATGTTTCCCTACTTGGTTGGCCCCGTTACAAGTTGTAGTCATGAATATTACTAAGATGCACTCTAAATATGTTGCAGAATTAGTACAGACGTTGCAAAATATAGGGATCCGAGTTCAAGCAGATTTACGAAATGAAAAGATTGGATTTAAAATTCGTGAACATACTTTGCGGCATGTACCTTATCTATTGGTTTGTGGTGACAGAGAGATGCAGCAAGGATTGGTATCTGTTAGAACACGAGATGGAAGAGATTTAGGATGTATAAATTTTTCTGAGTGGTTGGTAAAATTACAGGATGAAATATTCAATCGTAATTTAGATTAATAGATTAATAGCTGGAGGAGTAAAGTATTAAAGTCGGAAAGAGAGTTCAACCAGTTCGTCCAAATCGTATAAATGAGGATATTCGTGCCTCCAAGGTGCGTCTAACAGATTTTGACGGTGAACAGCTTGGTATCGTTAGTTTAAATGAAGCTTTAGAAAAAGCTAAGATAGCTGGTGTTGATCTTGTTGAAATTAGCCCTAACGCTGACCCTACCGTTTGTCGTATTATGGACTATGGGAAGTTTCTTTATGAAAAAAATAAATCATATAAGGAACAGAAAAAAAAGCAAAAAGTTATTCAAGTCAAGGAAATTAAATTTCGTCCTGGCACTGACGATGGGGATTATCAAGTAAAATTGCGGAATTTAATTCGTTTTTTAGAGGACGGTGATAAAGCTAAAATTACGCTATGTTTTCGTGGTCGTGAAATGGCTCATCAACAAATAGGCATGGCAGTAATTAATCGTGTTCGTAAGGATCTATGTGAAGAACTAAACTTAGCTATTGTTGAATCCTTTCCTAATAAAATTGAAGGTCGTCAAATGATTATGATTCTTGCACCAAAAAAGAAGTAGTTGGTATTTGTATGATACAAAAGCACTTTATCTCTCTTTTTAACTAATCATCAAAGGTAGATGGCTGATATGCCGAAGATTAAAACTGTACGTAGTGCCATCAAACGTTTTAAGAAGACTGCATCGGGTGGATTTAAGCATAAGCATGCTAACCTTCGTCATATTCTAACCAAAAAATCTACTAAGCGTAAACGTCATTTACGTCCTGGGACCATGGTTTCTAAGAGTGATGTCGGTTTAGTTATCGCTTGCTTGCCTTATAAGTAAAATGACTTCTGTGATTTATTGATTTACTTATTAAGACATAAGTATTTAAGAATAAGATAAGTATTATAGAACATTAACTAGGAGAGCTAAATGGCCCGTGTCAAACGTGGTGTAATTGCTCGTGCACGTCATAAGAAAATTCTAAAGCAAGCTAAGGGTTACTATGGTGCTCGTTCACGAGTTTATCGTGTTGCCCTACAAGCAGTTATTAAAGCTGGTCAGTATGCTTATCGTGATCGACGACAGCGTAAACGTCAATTTCGTAAACTATGGATCGCACGAATTAATGCAGCTTCTCGTGATAACGGAATTTCTTACAGTGTTTTCATGCATGGATTGAAAAAGGCTTCAATAGAAATTGATCGTAAAATCCTAGCTGATATAGCTATATTTGATAAAAAAGTGTTTTCTGAACTAGTAGAAAGAGCGAAATTAACATTAGTATAATTAATACTATAAATAATAAAATTCAATAAGATTTTATAATCTTAATATTCTGAAGTATTAAAGAGTATATCTGTTTTATATGGCTCTATAATCTTTCATAACTATCAAGAATGGTTTTTTTAGTAAAATAAAGATAGATTTTATATGATAATCGTATAGGAAAGAAATTTTAGTTATTTTTTAAAAAGTTTCTAAAAATATGATTACTGATAATTATATACTGTATAATTTGTTTTTTTGTAGTATTTTCTCATTAAAATAAGATGTCTATTTATTTTTTAAAGATTAAAAAATTCTTAATAATCATTAAGAATAGATTATCTATCTTATAATGTTGAATAAGATCTCTAATATTTATTTTTTTATTTTTCATTAGTGAGGTTTTTAGTTGATTCTATCGATTTACGTTTGATCGTAGATCAAATATACATGTTTTTTCTATGTACTCTGAATTGAATTTATTGAATTTTATAATGTTATTTTCTATAGATATTCATTAGTTCTTATGTTGATCTTAAATTATTTTATATTAGATAGAGATTGTATTGGGTAAAATTTATAGCTTCATCTAAGAAAATATAGAGATTCATATTGTTAAAATAATATTAAAAATTTTTATGATTGATTGACTGATTAGATTATAGAATTTGATCGATATTTATCGATTGATAACATCAAAATAACATAATATATTTTTATTTGAGTAAGATTTTATCAAAGTTTGATCAGGCTTTCATGAGGTACAAATAGGAGATTAAATAATATGATGTTGCTAATGTATACAATTATTTATATTCAGATTCAGATTTGGAGTATCTGATTGGTTTTGTAAGATGGCTAATTTTATTATCTAATAATTCACTAGTATGAATGAGGTTAAAAATAAATCTTTATTTATAATTGATTGATTATTACATCTATATCTATAGAGAGTTATATCTCATAAAGAAATAGGATCATAGTATGTATGCACCTATAAGTTAAATGCTTTCCATTATGAGTATTAAAGAATTTTCTTATTAAAGGGCCTCAGTCTACAAGTATGATTTGTTAAGTACGGTTAAGGTATTTATAGGATGAGCACCAATCTTATAGTTACTGGATAAACTTTAGATTAGCATACTTAAACATATCTAAAATAGAAGATCATGTATAATTCATAGATCCATCTATACCATAAATTAAGAGTGATTAAAATATATTTTAATTTTTAGAGATAAAAATGAGATATATTTTCCTGATATAGGTTGATTTCTCCTATGTGAAGTAAAAAATATATTTTATTTTCTGAAGTATTTTGAGTTGACTAAAAGGAGCCGAACTTGATTGGATTATAATTACTGAAGAGATGTTTTTATATTGACTATATTATGAAATAGTTGATTTAGCATGTTGGAGAAAAAAAGAAAGAATGTCATATATTGATGATTTAGTAAAGAAAGCGAAAATAGATATTAATAATTCCGATAATATTATAAGACTAGAGAAGGTACGTCTTGAGTATTTTGGTAAAAATGGTCATATCACACTGCAGATAGCAGGTTTACGTACCTGTAACACAAAAGATCGTCTTATTATTGGTTCTAAAATTAATCAAGCAAAAAAATCCATAAAGCACTCTTTAACTGTACGCCAAGGTATTCTAGAGGCTTTAGAAAGAAAAGTTAAGTTAGATCAAGAATATATTGATGTTTCATTACCAGGTCGTCGGATAGCTAACGGGGGCTTACATCCTGTTACTTGCACTATTCATCTTATCGAAAATTTTTTTAGCGAGATTGGTTTTACAGTAACAGATTCGCCAGAAATTGAAGATTATTATCATAATTTTGATGCTTTGAACATTCCTTGTAATCATGCTTCTAGATCAGAGCATGATACTTTTTGGTTTGATTCTACTCGTTTATTACGTACTCAGACCTCTGGAATTCAAATTCATATCATGAAACAACAACAACCTCCTATTCGTATAATCTCGTCTGGACGTGTTTATCGAAATGATTATGATCGAACTCATACTCCAATGTTTCATCAGATGGAGGGGCTTCTAGTTGATAAGAATATTAGTTTTGCTCATCTAAAGGGGATGTTATTTGATTTTTTAAAAAAATTTTTTGAAAATGAGATGAAGATACGTTTTCGCCCATCTTATTTTCCTTTTACAGAGCCATCTGCTGAAGTTGATGTAATGGGTGAAAATGGACAATGGTTAGAGGTGCTTGGTTGTGGAATGGTTCATCCTAATGTAATGAATACTGTTGGTATTGATCCAATGATCTATTCTGGATTTGCTTTTGGTATGGGTATGGAGCGTCTAACTATGTTGCGTCATGGTGTAACTGATTCGCGTGATTTTTTTGAAAACGATTTGCGTTTTCTTAAACAGTTTTAGTAAGGATGGATACGATTAATGAAATTCAGTGAGCTTTGGTTAAGAGAATGGGTTAATCCTGAAATAGACACTTCATCTCTTTGCACTCAACTATCTATGGCCGGTCTAGCGGTAAATCGTATAGAAGAAGTATTATCTCATTCCTTTTCTGAAATAATAGTTGGCCAGATAGAGCAATGCTTCTGGAATCCACATGCTGAATTTATCTATATGACAAAAGTAAATATAGGTATTGATAGATTATTAGACATTCCTTGTAGCGCATCCAACTGTCGTCAAGGTTTAAAAGTTGCTGTGGGTAGATTAGATGATATGTTATCTTCTGATATTAAATTTAAGGTATCTCGTTTATCTAGCCAATCTTCCCATTGGATGTTATGTACATTTTCTCAGTTAGGTCTTATTCTAAATAAAGATGGTATCATAGAACTATCTTCTAATGCTATTCTTGGTGCTAATATTTGTCAGTATTTACGGATAAATGATAATATTATTGATGTGAGCATAACACCCAATAGAGGGGATTGTCTGAGTATTCTTGGGATTGCGCGTGAGATTTCTGTTATAAATCGTATTGCTTTAAATGAAGTAGATATTTTTCCTATAACTTCTACTCTACGAGATTTAATTCAGATTAATATTAATGATATCGAAGCTTGCCCACGTTATTTAGCTAGAGTCATAAAATTAGATAATTTAAGAGCTAAGACGCCGTTCTGGATGCAGGAAAAATTACGTCGATGTGGTATACGTTCTTTAAATCCAGTAGTAGATGTTACTAACTATATTTTATTCGAGCTAGGTCAGCCGATGCATGCTTTCGATCGTGATCGAATTGTTGGTGTGATTGTAGTTCGTTACGCTAAAGAAGGTGAAATATTTAAATTATTCGATGGTAATGAAATTAGATTGAGTACTGATACGTTAGTAGTGGCTGATGAAAAAAAAATATTAGCTATGGCTGGAATTTCTGGTGGTCAGGATGTCGCTATTACATTAGATACAAATAGCATACTTCTAGAATGTGCTTTTTTTAGTCCACTAGCAATTTCTGGACGAGCACGGAAATATGGTTTATTTACGGAGGCCTCCAATCGTTTTGAGAGAGGAGTGGATTCAGAGTTACAAAATAAAGCTATTGAACGAGCAACAAGTCTTTTATTAACAATTTGTGGAGGAGCTGCAGGTTCAGTGATTGATATTACTACTCAGAGACAATTGCCCCATCATGGCTCTATTACTCTTTATCGCGTGAATCTAGATCGTTTGATTGGAAATATAATAAAGGATACTGTAGTCAGTGATATTCTACAACAGCTTGGGTGTAGGATTACTAAAGAACTGGATTATTGGGTAGTAAGAGCTCCGAGTTGGAGGTTTGATCTTGTTCTTGAAGAAGATCTAATAGAAGAAATTATTCGAATTTATGGTTATAACAATATTTCTAATATTTCAATAAAAACTAATGTAATGATTTCTAGAAGAAATACGAAAGATTTGTCTTTAAAACGTGCTAAAACTTTATTAGTGGATAGAGGTTATCAGGAAGCTATTACGTATAGCTTTGTCAATCCAAAATTACAAAAACTATTACATCCTGGAGATCAGAGCCTAGCATTACTTAATCCTGTTTCAGTTGAAATGTCAGTCATGCGTTTGTCATTATGGACTGGTTTATTAGGAGCGGTTCTATATAATCAGAATCGTCAACAATTTCATATACGTTTTTTTGAAACTGGTTTACGCTTTATACCAGATATAAAGGCTAAGCTCGGAGTTCGACAGGAATTAATATTAGCAGGTGCTGTAAGTGGTTATCGTTATGTAGAGCACTGGGATTTACCAAATAGTTTAGCAGATTTTTATGATGTAAAAGGTGATTTAGAATCTCTATTTGAGTTAATTAGTCAGATTCAAAAGATTGAGTTTATTCCAGTTGTTAATTCTGCATTTCATCCTGGTCAATGTGCTGGAATTTATAGTCTTCAAGAATATATCGGTTGTATTGGAGTAATTAATCCAATTGTAGGGGATCAACTTGGATTAAAGAGTTGTACCATTATGTTTGAAATTCTATGGGATAAAGTTTTGGAACGAGCTTTGCCTTATGCTCGATCTTTTTCCCCTTTCCCTTCGAATCGACGGGATATCTCTGTGATTGTTCCAGAACATGTACTAGTATCAGATGTATTAAAAGAGTGTAGGAATGTTGGAGGAGAGAAAGTAGTTTACGTGAATTTATTTGATATTTATCGTGGTAAGGGTATTGTTGATGGTTTTAAAAGCCTTGCGATTAGTATTATTTTACAAGATATCCATCGAACACTACAGGAAAAGGATATTAACGTTATTATAGGTAAATGTATAGCAGCTCTTGAGAAACGGTTTGAGGCATTATTAAGGGATGAAAGATATGGCTCTAACAAAAGCTAAAATATCAGAATATTTGTTTGTAAAATGTATTGGTTTACGAAAGCGCTTTGCTAAAGAACTTGTTGAATTATTTTTTGAAGAAGTACGATGTTCTTTAGAAAATGGTGAAAAAGTAAAACTATCAGGATTTGGTAATTTTTATCTTCGTTGTAAAAAAGAACGACCAGGTCGTAATCCTAAAACAGGTGCAAGTATTCCTATTAAGGCTCGTCGGGTTGTTATGTTTCGTGCAGGTCAAAGATTAAAAAGTCGTGTTAAAAACATCATACCAAAATTAGACTGAAGAAACTCATATGTTCTAATTATTATTAGTTTTTAGCTATATATTCTTCTATGATCACTTACGTATATAAAAAGTTTGAAATTTATCTTGATGGTCAATAAGTTCGTATCTGGTATAAATCGATCATGAATCCGGTGTAGTAGTGAAGAAAGGCGTTTATTTCTTATATTTAAAATACATTGTTATAGATTTTAAATCACATGAAGACTAGTGTATAATTTAGAGTTTTAGTTCATATAATAGTTGTTATTTCTTTATCAAGAGGAGTAACCAATATAATTTGATGTGATAGATAATAAAATTACTGATACTCTTTTTGATTTTGACTATTAACGATATAAATGAGTGCCTTTTCAATACGAGATAAGGTTCGTGCTTGACCAATAGCATGAATAGTGACATGGAGAGCAGGTGATTTTATTTGACCAGTAACAGCAACTCGAAGTGGCATTGCTACTTTTTCTATACTGACTAACAGTCTATCAGCGCATGATTTAATTATGTTTTTAATTGCCTCTTCTGTCCAATTATGTAGAATAGATAGTTTAATATATATGCTTCCTAAAAGGAGTCTAGTTTCTTCAGATGCTGAGGATAAATATGTTGTGGCTGCGTGAGAATCAAATTCATTAAACTCTTCATAAAAATAACGGCAGGAATCTGTGATATCTGTTAAAGTTGTACAACGTTTACCAAGTAATTTTATCAAGTCATCTAATCTTGGGCCAAGATGGATATTAATCTTTTTATTATCAAGATGTTTTTGCAGATGAGAAGAAACATATTCGACAGGTAGATTATTAATATAATGTTGATTGAGCCATTTTAGTTTTTTGCTATTTATAGTGCTAGCAGATTTGTTTACTGTGTTTAGTGAAAAGTATTGTTTCATTTCTTCTATATTAAATATTTCTTTATTACCATAAGACCATCCTAATCGTAGTAAATAATTTAGTAATGCTTCAGGTAAATAGCCTTGATCGCGATACCATGATACTTTAGCCGCTCCATGTCGTTTCGATAGTTTTTTGCCATCAGAGTCAAGAATCATGGGTAAATGGGCATAATGAGGAATAGGGGCTCCAATTGATTTCAGAATATTAATTTGGCGTGGAGTGTTATTGATATGATCTGTTCCGCGAATAACATGAGTAATTTTCATGTCCCAGTCATCAATAACTACACAAAAATTATAGGTAGGGGTTCCGTCTGACCGACGAATAATTAAATCATCTAGCTCTGTATTATGATATTGAATTGGTCCGCGTATTTGATCATCAAAAATTACTAATCCTTTCTGTGGATTGCGAAAACGTACGACATGTATTTGATTATCATCTTGATTATTACATTGATTTCGGCAATGCCCATCATAGTGTGGTTTTTCTCCATTAATTCTTTGATATTCACGTAATCCATCTAATCGTTGTTTAGTACAAAAACATTTATATGCATTATGTGTTTCGAGCATTTGGTTAATAACTAAGTTATAACGATCGAAGCGTTTTGTTTGATAGTAAGGGCCTTCATCCCAATCTAAATTTAGCCATTTTATACTATTTATAATGTCAGTGTTAGCTTCTTGAGTAGATCGCTCAAAATCAGTATCTTCAATACGTAATACAAACTGACCATTATTTTTTCGAGCGAATAGCCATGAATATAATGCGGTTCGAGCACCACCGATATGTAAACAGCCTGTAGGGCTTGGAGCAAAACGGGTTTTAATGTTCATAAATTAATATTTGATTATTAGAATATTTAGAATAAATTCTACATTATTTTTAATAGGTTGAATAATATTATATATTACATAATATCTAGTTATCATTCTTTTTTCTACTACAGGTGGTACTGTAATCTTATTTACTAATGTTATATCTTTGCTCTTAATAATTTAGGGTTTAATATGTTTTAAATATATATAATTAACTATATTGTCTTAATGATATCTCATTTTGTTTTCATTTTGGTATTGTATAGACTGCTATAATCACAGTATTTGTGAAAAGATTATTTATTATTATTATAAGAATTATAGTGATATTTTTAGCAAATTTCTCAATCACTCTAGTGTAGAATACCGTATTAAATATTCACTATTTCTTAAATAATGTATTTGAATTTTTCACATACTAGGTATTTTATAACAACAAATAGTAGGTTTATCTGATGTTCTCTGACTGGATCAGAGATACTACATGTGATTAATATCAGACAGTGTTTCAGTTGATGTCAATTAATCATATATAAATTATGCTTATTAAGGAAAGGCCTATCTCAGTAATCAGTAAGACAAATTTTCTTTTTTCCTTTATTTTTTATAACTAATATGAATGTGTTGGTATTTATAAATTATCAAAAATCAAATTATAAACCATCTCATCTGTGATAATAAAGGTGATTCTTCTAATATGCAATGTATTATTAAAAGCCATATTATTTTAGTATAATTTCCTGTTCAATGACTTATAGAATTTCATCAAAGCAATATTATTTCCAATCAATAAAACAATTTTACAAGTCATGTCAATCTAAATGGAAATATGTCTTTTCTAAACTACTTTCTTTATTAGGATCTTGTAGGTTATTTACATAGCGTTTATTAAAAAATAAAATTTTGTATTTTTAATAGAATGTAGTTATCAAATAGGATCTAGATATATTTTACCGTATCAATAGGTCTATTAAAATACATATAATATAATAATTAGATATTTATTTTATGTTTTGATTTTTATTTTCATAAAATCTATAAATTTTCCAAGAATCATAGATTCTTAAGATTATGATGATTATATGAAATAAGAACTTGAATTGAAATTAAATTATCAGACTGAGAGTTTGTACTTCATATACAATAATGTAGATTGAGTTCTTTGTGTATAGTAAGAAGTAAAACTCATTAGGGTAACATTTCCCACTTTCGGAGATGTAGTTCAATATCTTATCATATCTTTAAATTTAGGATTCAAACAGAAAGGAAAGTTTGTCTATGAATGATCTCATTCGTAAAATTAAACCGGTTAACATCGAAGAAGAATTAAAGCACTCTTATCTGGATTATGCAATGTCGGTGATTGTTGGTCGTGCTCTACCAGATGTGCGTGATGGTTTAAAACCAGTTCACCGTCGTGTTCTTTATGCGATGAGCATTCTTGGTAATGAATGGAATAAAGCTTATAAAAAATCAGCTCGTGTTGTTGGTGATGTAATTGGTAAATACCATCCACACGGTGATGTTGCTGTATATGAGACAATTGTTCGTATGGCGCAGCCATTTTCACTACGTTATAGATTAGTTGACGGACAAGGTAATTTTGGTTCTGTTGATGGAGATTCTGCTGCAGCCATGCGCTATACTGAAGTTCGTATGTCTAAAATTGCTCATGAATTATTATCAGATTTAGATAAAGATACTGTTGATTTTGTATTAAATTATGATAATACAGAAAAGATTCCATCTGTGATGCCAACTCGTATTCCAAATCTTCTTATTAATGGTTCTTCTGGGATTGCTGTTGGTATGGCTACAAATATTCCTCCACATAATCTTACCGAAGTTATTAATGCTTGTTTAGCGTATCTAAAAACAGAAAATATTACTGTTGAAGGTTTAATGAAGTATATTCCAGGTCCTGATTTTCCTACCGCTGCTTTAATTCATGGGCAGGATGGCATTAATGAAGCTTATCGGACTGGACGTGGGAAAATTTATATTCGTGCTCGTACGGTTATTGAAGTAGATGTTAAAACAAAACGAGAAACTATCATTGTAAATGAGATTCCATATCAGGTAAATAAATCTCATTTAATTGAGAAAATTGCTGAATTAGTAAGAGATAAGCGTCTTAATGGTATTACCGCGTTGAGGGATGAATCTGATAAAGAAGGCATGCGGATTGTTATAGAAGTAAAGCGTGATGCGGTAGCGGAGGTAATACTAAATAATCTTTATTCATTAACGCAATTACAGACCTCATTTTGTATCAATATGGTGGCCTTACATCAAGGCCAACCAAAAATCATGTCATTAAAGGATATACTTAAAGCGTTTGTTCGTCATCGTCGTGAAGTTATTACTCGACGTACACTATTTGAACTACGTCAAGCAGGAGGTCGAGCTCATATTCTTGAAGGGTTAGCATTAGCTTTGGTTAATATTGATTCTGTGATTAAGTTAATTCGTTTTTCTTCTACACCAGCAGAGGCAAAATTAGGTTTACTCACACGTTCATGGACAATAGGTGGTGTTTCTGCGATGCTGGATCCTGAAATCTCTCACATAGTTCACTTACGACGGATAGATGTTTCATGTTCTATAGATTCTGATCAGTATTATTTTACAGATCAACAGGCTCAAGCAATTTTAGACTTAAAGCTACAAAAAATTACCGGACTAGAACATGAAAAATTACTTGAAGAGTATACATCTTTATTACAGAAGATGACGAGACTTCGATGTATTCTTGATAGTTCAGTGCGTTTATTGGAAGTGATTCGTGAGGAACTAGAATTAATTCGTTCTCAGTTTGGTGACAAGCGTCGTACTGAAATCACTTCGTTTAGTACTAGTATTAATATTGAAGATCTTATCCGTCAGGAAGACGTAGTAGTGACATTATCTTATCAAGGGTATATTAAGTATCAACCTTTAGGTGTCTACGAAGCTCAACGACGTGGCGGCAAGGGAAAGTCAGCTGCTCGTATTAAAGAAGAAGATTTTATTAATCAATTACTAGTAGCTAATACACATGATACAATTTTATGTTTTTCAAGTTTAGGTCGCTTATATTGGATACGAGTTTATGAATTACCGGAGGCAAGTCGTGGTGCACGCGGTCGTCCAATCGTCAATTTATTACCATTAGTTGATCATGAACGCATTACTGCTCTTTTGCCAGTTCGTGAGTATGCTGAAGGTTGGAAGATCTTTATGGCTACCGCGAGTGGCATGGTCAAGAAAACAGCATTAGAGGAATTTAAGCGTCCACGTCATTCCGGTATTATTGCCGTTAAGCTTCGGGATGAGGATGAGCTCATTGGTGTATCACTTACTAATGGTACTGATGAGGCTATGCTTTTTTCTGCTGCTGGGAAAGTGGTCCGTTTTTCTGAAAATTCAGTTCGAACCATGGGGCGAATGACTTCTGGAGTTCGTGGTATTAAGCTAGCAAAGGGTGATAGGGTTGTTTCGTTAATCATTCCGCGTGATAATAGTGCAATTATGACTATTACGCAGAATGGTTATGGAAAGCGTACACAAAATTTAGCTTACCCTACTAAATCACGTGGGACACAAGGTGTCATTTCTATCAAAGTTACTAAACGTAATGGGTTAGTAGTTGGTGCCGTACAGATTACTGATAGGGATCAAATTATGATGATTACTAATACGGGTAATTTAGTTCGTACACGTGTAGATGAAGTGAGTTTGATTGGTCGAAATACGCAGGGTGTGATTTTAATTCGTACTGCTACAGGTGAAAAGGTGGTAGGATTACAGCGAGTTGCTGAACCAGTATCTACAGAAAATTTAGATCAAATTACTAGTATTGACAAGCTAGGTGCTGATACTAGGCTCTCAATATGAAATTAATATGATTTAATCTTAACATGATCATCTATAGCCTTTCAATCATACCGTTGTAAGGCTACTTTATTCAGTAAAAGTTAATTATTAGATGATATTTATAATTTAATAATGTCTTACTTAGGCTATAAGTTTTATAGTCTTGATATGATTTTAAGATATAGGTAATTGTTTGAGATATTATCTCTGAGTTGTGTGATAGATTTTATCAATAATATTGATTTTTCATCTTTACTAACATGGTTATTAGAGTTTTGGATCTATTTTATAAATTTTATACATATTGGTAAGATGTTATCTTAATGATAACGTTCTATAGATTCATCTTATAATTTTTCTTAGTTTTTTAGTTTTGTTTAGATTGTTATATGTATTCATGATCGGATAGGATGGAAAATTCATATTAATTGATTTTAAATAGATAATTATGATTAATTCGTTGTATTAGTGATTTAGCTAACGCATGAAATTTTCAATAGATCAATAAAAGCGTTTGAGTTGTATAGTAATTATTTAAAGGTTAAGCTTATAAGCTTTTTATTTATATTATGAGTCATATAGTATTTTGATTATTTATAGACATGAGTCTGAGTATCTAATAAATAAATATTTATAGGTCTATATTTATACATATTGATGTAATATAAAGGTGTTTTTAAGTAGTGCATACAGTGAACTACTTATTTAGAAAATTTATTAGATGACTGAATGTTAAGTGATTATGTTAGTAAAAAGATTGAGTCAATACTATTGGATAGTATATATAATATATATATTGTATATTTTATATTTTGATTTAGTTACGTTTGTTTATGAGGATTATTCCCATTCAATGGTAGCTGGTGGTTTGTTCGATATATCATAAACAACGCGAGAAATACCTTGTATTTCGTTTATTATACGGTTTGATACATGGGCGAGAAAATCGTGTGTTAAATAAGCCCATCGAGCAGTCATAAAATCAATAGTTTCAACAGCTCGTAGAGCGATAACCCAGTCATACTTTCTCTGATCACCCATAACTCCAACGGAGCGAATTGGAAGAAAAACAGTAAAAGCTTGGCTTACATTATTATATAATTTAGCATGATGTAATTCTTCTATAAATATTGAGTCCGCATAGCGCAGAATATCACAATATTCTTTTTTAACATTACCTAAAATGCGTACAGCAAGGCCTGGTCCTGGAAAAGGATGACGAAAAACTATAGAATCAGGTAAACCAAGCTTTAGTCCGATCTTCTTAATTTCATCTTTAAAGAGCGTTTTCACCGGTTCCACGAGACGAAGTTGCATGTTCTTTGGAAGACCGCCAACATTATGGTGTGATTTAATTACACATGTTGGATTATTTATAGAAATCGCGGATTCAATGATATCAGGATAGATGGTTCCCTGTGCTAACCATTGTACATTGCAGAGTTTGGATGCTTCTTCATCGAAGATTTCAATAAATATTTGTCCAATGATTTTTCGTTTTTCTTCTGGTTCCTCAATATTATCGAGAGCATTAAGAAAACGTTTTTCTGCGTCTATATGAAGTACATTAAGACCAAAGTGGTCAGAAAACATTTTCATGACCTGATTGGCTTCATCTAGACGAAGAAGACCATTGTCGATAAAAACACACGTTAGGTTATCACCAATAGCACGATGCAGTAATAATGCTGTAACTGCAGAGTCAATGCCACCAGAGAGGCCAAGGATTACTTTATCGGTACCTAATGTTTGTTTTAGAGATTCTATAGTATTATCAAGAATATTGATTGGAGTCCATAGGGCTTTGCATGCACAAATATTATGAACAAAGTTTTTTAATAAGTTTTGTCCTTGAGTAGTCTGTGTAACTTCTGGATGAAATTGAACACCGTAGAAACGTTTTTTGTCATTTGCTATGATAGTAAATGGACAATGTTCAGTTTTAGCTATAGCAATGAAATCTTCTGGGATTTCTGTGATGATATCACAATGACTCATCCATACATTTAGTATTTTTTTATTACTGAGATTAGTTATATCTTGAAGATCAAATATTAATTGATTTTGCTTTACAATTTCAACCTGAGTATAACCAAACTCACGCTTATTAGTAGTTGAGACTTGGCCACCAAGTTGTATTGTCATAATTTGCATACCGTAACAGATACCTAGAATAGGAATACCGATATCAAATATATGATCTGGTGCTCGAGGGCTTTTATGAGAGATACTGCTTTCTGGCCCACCTGACAGGATTATTCCATTTGGGTTGAATTCTTTAATCTGTTTTTTAGTGACATTATAGGTCCATAACTCACAATATACTCCGAGTTCTCGTATACGGCGAGCAACAAGAGCAGTATATTGTGAGCCAAAATCTATTATGAGAATGCGATCTTTATGCATATTTTTTATTTTCATTTAGTTATCCTAAAGATAAGCTATTTTGATATAGCCTATCATATGTCATATGAATAATATTTCAGCTTAGACGAAATATTCAGAATAAATAATCAGATGTCCATCCGATAATTTGGAGATTCTTTAGTAATGGTTACATCATGGACATGACTTTCCGAAATTCCTGCTCTGCTAACACGAACAAACTCTGCTATTGTTCGCAGTTCTTCAATTGTACCGCAACCGGTTAATCCCATACAGGATCGTAGTCCGCCCATTTGTTGATATATGATTTCTTTTAAAAGTCCTTTGTATGGAACTCGTCCTTCGATACCTTCTGGAACAAATTTATTGATTTGACCTTGAGCTTGGAAATAGCGATCAGAAGATCCTTGACGCATTGCACTGATTGAACCCATGCCACGGTAAGATTTAAATGAACGACCTTGGTATAATTCAATATTTCCTGGTGACTCTTCAGTACCAGCGAGCATTGCACCAACCATAACCACTGCTGCTCCAGCGGCAATAGCTTTAGCTATATCACCGGAGAAGCGAATACCTCCATCGGCTACTATTGGGATATCCATTCCTTGAAGAGCGGCTGTAGCATCTGATATTGCAGTAATTTGTGGTATTCCTACACCAGTTACGACACGAGTAGTACAAATAGAACCTGGACCAACACCAACTTTAACAGCATTGACACCTGCTTTAGCTAGTGCGAGTGCACCATCTCCTGTCGCTACATTACCACCAATAATTTGTAAATTAGGATAATTTGCGCGTATTGACCGGATTTGTTGCAGTACGTTTTCGGAGTGTCCATGTGAAGAATCAATCAATAAGATATCAATTCCTGCAGAAATTAAAGCATCAATACGTTCTTCATTATTTTTATCAATACCAACAGCCGCTCCAACACGTAGACGACCTTGTTCATCTTTACAAGCATAGGGTTTCTGTTCTGCTTTTTGAAAGTCTTTAACTGTAATCATACCTAATAATTGAAAATGATCATTGACTACTAATGCTTTTTCTACGCGTTTTTCATGCATTTTTTGTAGAACTACTTGACGTGTTTCGCCTTCTTTAACGGTGACTAGATGCTCTTTTGGAGTCATAACTGCAGAAACTGAGAGTTGAAGGTTTGTAACAAAGCGTACATCACGTCTGGTAATGATTCCGTTAAGCTGGTTATTGTTATTAACGACTGGATATCCAGCAAAGCCATTAATTTCAGTTAGAACCTTCACTTCTTCTAGTAATGTGGTTGGTAAAACAGTTTGAGGGTTAGTGACCACTCCACTTTCATATTTTTTTACTCGTCGAACTTCTTCTACCTGGTGCAAGGTAGACATATTTTTATGAATAAATCCTATACCTCCCTCTTTGGCGATAGCGATAGCTAGGTTAGATTCAGTGACAGTATCCATAGCTGCAGAGATCATCGGAATATTTAGATGGATAGTTTTAGTTAGCCAAGTGGTTAGATCAGCTGTATGTGGTAGCACTTTTGAGTGGGCTGGAACAAGAAGGACGTCGTCAAATGTTAGGGTTTCTTTTGTAATTCTTAGCATGGCAATATCTCAATGTGAAAGTAAATCAAAAGATATAAAATATTGCAGCAATATTATACAGGCTGTAACCTATTGCCTCCATCATTTTTAATTATAACTCATATTTATCTTGATTATATTTATCATATATCTATTATTTTTGATATTTTTAAGTAGAATTTATCTGATTAATTATCAATTTTGATATATTGTTTTATACACATAGTCTCAATAGACTTGAGATTAGAGTATTATGCAATATATATGTCTTGATGTTATATAAGAATGAAGTGGTTTATTTATATTTTAATTATTGGTAGTATACATATTATTCATTACTGTTTAGAATAAATATTCTATAGAATATTGAATAAATAGAATTTTAGTATTTGTTATTTTTTATATTCTCTCTAAATATTAGAGAGTACAGGAATATTTTTAAATGAATATCTATGTTTTATAAATGTTAAAGAAAACAAAATCTATGTTTTTAGTGCTCTTTGAAGTTGTTTAGAAGCAGGTGTTATCGAATGGTATATTTTATCGTAAACTATTAACAATAATATGTTTAATATATCAAGTTATTATCATTTTTTAGGCTTAATAAGAAAAGCATAATTAGTTTCCTATTTTATGGGGAGTTAGGTCTTGAGATAGAATGATATATATTGTATGTGAAAATTTTATTTTATCTGGTATCTGGCGTACACGAGTAGTTGAGAGAAATATAGAAATATTTTATATTTTAAGATTATGTATAAGAGTTTTAAATGTGATTAATTAATTATTAGATAAATTAACATTCTCTAAGTGATGTGAACTGATCATTAGATTCAATATATTATTTAGAGTAACTATAATTGATTAGTTCTTTATAAAAAGTGTAGTTATACCATGTAATTAATATTACCATTATTAATGGTATAGTTCATTATTACTTCTCTATTATGTTATTATAAAAGATAGATATGGTACGTTGTAATAAGCCGATGTTAGTTTGATTAAAATAGTAATAGAAATCAGATATAGATATAAGAAATTATTAGTTTTTCTAAAAATTATCTTGATCTTATTGTATGAGGGTTCTAGTTTTCTACGGAGCTATTTGATCTGCTGTTGGTTTAATAGACTTTTAACAATTATTTTGTGCATCAGTATAGTTTTTGATTTGTTTTATTTAAAGTTTTATCTTAGTATAGATGTTAATGATGTTATACGGGGTTCATATGGGTGCGCTGAGAAAGGTCAAAATCTAGTTGGTTTTTTTAAAACTATAAGTAAATTAAACATTTTTCTTATCTCGTTTTTGATAGAAAATATATTTAAATATTTAATAATTTGAATTTATAAAAACTAATGGGAATATTCTTTATGATAGCCACTCAATAACGGATAATAAGAAGTTTAATTATATTTTTGGTATGATTGATTCTTTTATAGAGTAGGAGTTGTGTAAGAATATCTTAATATATGCATCTTCCTTAAAAGATGAGGATACTATGGTTTTTTATTTGTTTGATTTTTTTCTATGTTTAGATAGAAGTAGTCGCTGTGTTTTCTATTTAGCTTGAAAGAATCTTCAATTGAGTCTTCTTAATTGAAAGAGATATTATTTTATTAAAAATTTTTATTGCATAAAGGTTAAGAAGGCATAAATATTGCATTTATGTTCATGGTAATATGTGGTCTGGAAAAACACATATAATCTGGAATAAAAATGATCATAAGTGACATGAATCTAATTGTTTATTTTAAAATATTAGAGAATGTAAAGATATTTAACATATTTACAATTGATATTTCAAAATAAATTTGAATTAGAATCAAAGGATCAAGTAATTCAATAATCTAGAATATAAAAATATTATTTATTTGGAGTTGGTCAGAATATTTGTAAAGATTTCAGAGAATGAATATCGATCAATGTTTTATGTATATAATATAAAAATATATTGATACTATTTTCTTTTTAAAAAGTTCGACATGAGTGATAAAATTTTATGTTACCTATGATGTAGTAAACAAATCACATGATCTTAATAATTCAATAAACCTAAAATCTTTATATTATAAATTTGGAATTTAGATGATTGAGTTTTTATTACTTTATCAAGTTTTATTTATGATGTACAAAATAACGATTATTTATCTATCATGAAGTATTTAATTATTCTATAGTAATTTTTTTAGTTTATCAAAAAATTGTATGAAAATATAATTTTTTGATAAAGATAAGTTGTATAAAAAGAAAAACTATCTAGTACATTATCTATGATTTGTCTATTATGTGCAAATCATTATATTGGTTGTAGAGATTTGTGTAAATTTTTCTGTGTATTTTATCTCATCTTTGAGATATTAGTTGAACGATTTCGCTGTGTTATTAACTATATTGAGGAAGAACTATATATCTTTTTTCTTTTATTATATAATTTTTGAATAAAAGGAATGATATAAATGCGCCATTTAGATATGACTTTACTAGGCTAAATATAATGATTAACACTACGATTCAGCTTGAATTTCTAAAAAATAGCATCAAAAGCATTCCGGATTACCCAAAACCTGGAATAATATTTCGAGATATTACTAGTTTATTGGCAGATCCTCAAGCTTTTGCACTTAGTGTCGAACTAGTAGCTCAACGCTATCGTAATACTAAAATTAGTAAAGTTGTAGGGCCTGAGGCTCGTGGTTTTTTGTTTGGTGCACCTATAGCTTTAGAGCTCGGGGTTGGTTTTTTACCAGTTCGAAAATTTGGCAAGCTTCCTCGAAAAACTTTTTCTGAGTATTATTCACTGGAATATGGTTCTGGTGTGTTAGAGGTGCATTGTGATGCAATCCATCCTGGCGATATAGTCCTTGTAGTAGATGATGTATTAGCCACTGGTGGTACTATCGAAGCAACAGTCAAGCTTATTCACCGTGCTGGTGGTTGTATTACAGATGCTGCTTTTATTATAAATCTCTTTGATTTAGGAGGCGAAGCGCTTTTACAATCTTATGGCGTTAAGAGTTACTCTCTTTTGAAGTTTCCTGGCAAGTCTTCTATATGATAAGGATTAACTATTTAGTGTAATTCTTTAAAAGATCTTTACTAGATTTTATTATAATTTTATTAGCTGTTAAAAAATCATAAGAATTATAATGATAATAATATATCTTGATGTTTTTATTATTTTAGTAAAAAGGATTTTCTTTTTATATAAAAGTTTCTAAATTAATGGTTAAATAATGTTTTTATTTTGGGTGTGCAATCTTTTTCTGTTTTATCTATTTCCAGATAGTAGTGATTACGGTTATTTTTTATTTTTTTCTAGAAAATTAAGTTAATGATTTAGGATAATAATAGTAAATCATGAGTAATAAAGATAAATTAGTTAATAATATAATCTATGTAACTTAACCATATGAAATACATAAATAATATCTAATAAAGGACGGGGATCTTTAATCTAATATTCTAGATAGAATATTAGTAGATCAGTCTTATTATTATAATATTATTATTATAACAAGAAATTATCATCTACTATTCTTACTAGATTGATTGATTCAATAAATTAATGAAATTCTAGTATCTATAAGTTTATGTATACTTTATTTCCGTGAATTGTTTATAAAGTGTTCCTGTTTCTTAGAATAGAAGTGGAGATTATAATTTTTCTTATTCATCTAGGAAGATGATTCCTTAATATTAATTATTAGAATTAAATATTTATTAATGAAATAACAAGAAATGAAGGATTTGTATGGTATATATATTGTTGATATATGGTATATAATGTGGTTTATAAGTTAATCTTTAGATACAATAAATGTTGATGAGTTATTATTCTATTTTTACTATTTGATTTATTATATTGTGCAGATTCTGCCTTAGATGGTTATCAAATCTATATGAATTATCAGGTATTAGCTAGAAAATGGAGACCGCAAGAATTTAGTGAGGTTATAGGTCAGAAACACATTGTATCTGCATTGTCTAATACTTTATCTCTGGATCGTATACATCATGCTTACTTATTCTCTGGTACTCGAGGTGTTGGAAAAACAACTATTGCCCGTCTTTTTGCTAAGGGGTTAAGCTGTAAAGTTAGAATTACTGCAACACCCTGTGGGAGTTGTCATCATTGTCGTGATATTGTTGAGGGTTGTTTTGTTGATCTAATTGAAATTGATGCAGCTTCTCGAACTAAAGTTGAAGATACTCGTGATCTTCTTGATAATATACAATATTATCCTGCTCAAGGTCGTTTTAAGATTTATTTAATTGACGAAGTACATATGCTGTCACGTCATAGTTTTAATGCACTGCTAAAGACGTTAGAAGAACCGCCAGGGCATGTTAAATTTATACTCGCCACCACTGATCCACAAAAGCTCCCAGTTACGATTTTGTCACGTTGTTTACAATTTCATTTGAAATTGATTGATGAGGATTTAATTAGAGTTCAACTTCAATCTATACTAAAATCTGAAAATATTAGCGCAGAGGATAGAGGAGTGAGGCTTATAGCGCATGCAGCAGAGGGTAGTATGCGTGATGCGTTGAGTTTAACTGATCAGGCTATCGTTATGGGAAAGGGTGTGATTACTGTTAATAGTGTACATGATATGCTTGGTATGTTTGATGATGACAAGATTTTATCATTGATTGAGGCACTGGTTAATTCTAATGGTGAATTAGTCATGAATATTATTAACGAAGTGGCTGTATATGGTAATAATTGGGATTCGTTTTTAGAAAAAATCTTAGAAATTCTGCATTATATAGCAATATTACAGTTCCTTCCTTCTTCTTTTCGTGAAGATATGGTTTCTTTTGGCCTCCGATTGCGGAAGGTAGCTCGTTTAATTTCTCCAGAGGATGTGCAGCTTTATTATCAGATAGTTCTAATAGGGAGGAAGGAATTACCATTGGCGCCAAGTCATCGTATGGGGGTGGAAATGACACTATTTCGTGCTTTAGTTTTTCATCCCGGAGAAGTCATATCTAGCTCGATTATGTCTTCTAGCAAGGATAGAAAAGGCGTCTCATCTTGTTCATCTGTACCAGATGTTATAGATACTTTAGAACTTGATTCTGATGAGCGGTTACAATGTTTATCCGAAACGGCTACTCAACTTATAGATTCACAAAATCAGTTAAGACTTCATAAATCGGGTATAAGTCAATTAAAAAATAATAAGATGATGTCTAAGATAGATAGATCATTAAATAGAGATCTAGAAAAACCATTAAAAATAAATAAGGGAGATCTATTGAGTTATAATAGTACAGTTTTTAAGGATGTATTCAAAAAAGAGACTGTGTTGTCAGCAGGATGTAATCTTTCTTTGTTAGAAGAACAATTACATGATGTATTTCAAAAATCTGATTTTCCTTATAATAAACGGAATCATCAATCATACCAATTATTGATGATGAAAGTCATAGAAGAAGCATCTGCTCGAGATCCGTGGTCATCGAAGCTTGCTATTCTGACTATATCAAAATTAGGTAAAAACCTAGCTCTTCATACATGGAAAGAAAAAAAAGAATATGGTATTTGCTTGCATTTGCGTTCTGGTAATCGTCATCTAAGTACTTTAGAAGCAAATAAAGAATTACATGAAGCTCTTAATCAAGATGCGGGATATATAATAGATCTAAGAATCGTCGAAGATGATGATAATAAATTAATGTTAACTCCTCTAGAATGGCAAAATAAGATTTATCATGAGCGATTGATAAAAGCACGTAAGTTGATTTTAAAAGATAAATACATTAAGAGTTTATGTGACTTTTTTGATGCTATAATAGAGGAAGAGAGCATTCAACCTTTATAATTTATTGTTATATCTCAATAATTTTCTTAAAAAGTTATGATCCCAGTTAGTTGAATACAAAACATTATATAGTAAAGTATTTTGAAAGTATAAAAATATAAGAAGGTCTATCTATAAGAATAGTATACGGTTCTTATATTATAAGAATATTATACCGAGATCTACTGAGATTTCAGTAATATAAAATTAATTATGGAATGCACCGTAAAACGTGATTAAAAAATACTTTATAATATTTACTATAAATATTGTTATTTTTTACTTTTATTTTATAGGTTAATATTTCTATATTATACTTATTTTTTATGCATTATAGATATTAAAAATTCTTTAAATATAAGAGTGTAGTTCTCTTTCTCAGTGGTAATTTTGAAAATAGTAATTTTTTAATTATATTAAAAGCACAGTAATATTGTCATATCTTGATATGAGACTATGTGTTCAGTTATTATGTTAGAAATAGTTTGTAAAAATTATGTTATCAAATATTCAGAGAAGATATATTCATGATTGATTACTATTGCTATGCTCATAACTAATGTCAATAGTAATGTTTTATTATTTTTTACATTTTTTTAAAATGAAAGTAAAATTAGAAATTTTATGGACTCTTCTAAATACTATTTGAACGAATTAAATTTTAGTTCAGTCAAACTAGATTTTTTATATTATATTTTCAATAAGAAGATAAGAGTAAGTTATGAATAGATTTTAATTTATTAACTTTCATAAATAATCTTTATGTATTGTATTTTATTTTTATATAAAATTATCACAAATAAAATGATTTTTAACTAATTTTATCATTATGCAATCTTTTTTATTATCTCGTGCAGCTAGTATTAGATTTGTTAAAGAATTTAATTATTCTATCTAAGAAAATAATTATGGTGTAATATGTTTTATTTAGTATTCCATATAGTGTTTAAGCATCTAGTTGTCTAGATTAGCTCAGACGAGAAAACATTAGATAGTATTGATTTAATAATGGTCTTTGATAAGACTGTTTGTATTTATGTTAATAGTTAAAATATCTATCTAATATTGAATATTAAATATTATTCAGTTTATCAGGATCTATTTGCATTCATGTACTTAAATATTGGCAATGTAATTAGAATTGTAATAGATCAGTAATAGAATTATTAATTATTTATTTATTATTTAAATAAATTAATTTTAAATATAAGGTTTGTGATTCAAGTTATATTCGTTGTCAAATTAGCATGATTGGAAGCAACAAAAAAGATAGTTTAATATTACATAAAAGTTTCTTAAAATAAATATATCTTTTATATTTATTTTTAAATTAGATTCTTATCTGTTTTAAACAATTCAGAATGAATTATGTTTGATGGTTTATTTAGATCCGACCAAGTTCAATTGATATGAGCTAGGCCGGTTTATTAAAAAAATAGTTGTTATTAGGTTTTATTGTAACAACAATTGATTGACCCGGCGAATAAATTTGTTAGGGTCTTCTAATGTACCAGTTGCGGTAAAAAGAGCCTGATCTAGAAAAAGCTCAATCCACTCAGAAAATTGCTCATCATTGTGTATATTAGAAGCTTTCTGTACTAACGGGTGTTGAGGGTTGATCTCAAAACGATACTTGATATCTGGTGCTTCTTGGCCAGCAGCAGATAGTAATTTAGCCATTTGAGGTGTCATATCATTGATATCAGTAGTAACGATAGCAGGTGTCTCTGAAAGACGGTGTGTCAGTGACACTTCTTTAATTCGTGGACCGAGTATCGATTTAATTCGTTTGATAAATGGTTCTAGAGATTGATCAATGTTGCTTTTTTCTTTGTTTTCGTTATCTGCTAACTTATTAAGCACGTCATCAGATGTGCTTGCTGATTGGAATTTTTTGTTATTAAATTCCGAAAGATGACTCATCATCCACTCATCAATACGATCGAACAACAGTAGAACTTCGATATTTTTATTGCGAAACATCTCGAGATAAGGGCTGCTTTTCGCAGCGGTATGACTATCGGCTGTAATATAATAGATTTTTTCCTGTTCTGGTGGCATGCGACTGATGTAATCATCCAAAGAGATAGTCTGAGATATGTCTTCAAATTTAGTAGAGGAAAAACGTAGTAATTTGGCAATAGTTTCGATATTGGATTTATCTTCTGCAGGACCTTCTTTAAGAACGCGTCCAAAATGTTTCCAAAATTTTTGATATTTTTCTTTATCGTTTTTAGATAGTTTTTCTAACATATTTAGTGAACGTTTAATGATGGCTCCACGTAGTATGTTTATAATATGACTGTTTTGAAGAATTTCACGTGAGACGTTCAGTGGTAGGTCATTAGAGTCAATTAATCCTTTTATGAAACGTAAATAATTTGGAATAAATTGTTCAGCATTATCCATAACAAAGACACGTTGGATATAGAGTTTAAGACCATTTTTATGATCATGGTTCCACATGTCCCAAGGAGCTTGAGAGGGGATGTATAGTAAGTTTATATATGTTTGTTTTCCTTCTACCCGATTATGGCTCCAGGTGAGTGGATCGCTAAAATCACTAGAAATATGTTTATAAAATTCTTTATATTCGTCTTCCTTAATGTCAGATTTATTTCGTGTCCATAATGCTTGAGATTTGTTAATTTTTTCCCACACTGTACTATTATCTTTCTTATCATGTGTTTGAATCTCAATGGTAAGTGCCATATAATCTGAATATTTGCTAACAATTCTTCGAATATGCCATTCATCTAAGAATTCGTCTTCACCTTCACGTAAATGCAGTATTACTTCTGTACCGTGATCATCTTTTTCGATATCAGAAACAGTATATTCTCCATCTCCAGAGGATTGCCAACAAACTCCTTGATTAGAATCAATATCTGCTGCGCGAGTACGTACAGAAACTACATCTGCTACCATGAATGCTGAATAAAAACCTACACCAAACTGACCGATTAATTGATTATTTTTAGCTTGATCGGATCCCATAGAATCAATAAACGATTTAGTTCCTGACTTAGCAATAGTGCCTAAGTTTTTGATGACTTCATCGCGTTTCATTCCAATACCATTATCATTAAGTTTAAGGATCCGTTTCTCTTTATCAATTGAGATTTGTAAACGTAGATTACCTGAATACAAACCTGGTGTAGAAAGAGATTGAAATCGTAGTTTCTCTGTAGCATCAGCAGCATTAGAGATTAATTCTCTTAGAAAGATTTCTTTATGCGAATAGAGCGAGTGAATCATTAATTGCATAAGTTGTTTAACTTCTGATTGAAAGTCAAATGTCTCTTTCCCTTTCATTTTATTCTTACCTCAATAAAATATAATTACTTAGTTTGTATAAAATTATAGATGGGGATATAAAAATATATTTCAAGAGTTTGAAAATAGTAGATATTGTTACAATTTATGTTCTATTAAATTAGATTTTTTCATAAGTAATAGTTGGAATAGCTGTGATTTATCTTATATGTAGGATCTAATATCCTAAGAAGTAGAATCAATAGTATTACCTTTTAAGGTATAATAATTTACTTATAATGTTATATATTCATATGATAAGATTTTTCTGATAATATTTGTCCGTAATGCATGTGACTATCATTAGTCTCGAAGTATTAAAGAAAAGACTAATACTGACTGTAAATCGCATGCATAGTTAAATGTTAATGTGTGATCTTTTAATTTATATATCAAATATTTTACAGATGTTATGAATTTGTCATATGTGATTCACATTTATGAGATAAACTATCCTTTAGTTAAGAGTAGTAATTTATTTTATAAAAATTTTTGATTTAGAAGATGCCTATCTTACTATATGCTCTAGTTAATAAACTGCAATCTATTGTTTTAGAGAGTTCAATTTATATTTAAATTTATTCTTTAGTTTTTAGATATAAAAAACTATATTTTCAGTAGATACGATATATTTTTAAATAAATTTAGAATAGTTGATTGTGAGTTAGGTAAGTAATCTTAACGATTATCGTTATGTTAATAAGCTCATGATAAGATCATATATAACTATCTAAAAGTTATTTTTACAAGTATCTAAAAGTTATTTTATGAATTTTAAAAGACATTACTATTACTTCTATGCTCTAGGTTATTAAGAAACTTTTATGAAGTTATCATTTAACGCTTGCGAATAATGTTTGCGACAGACAGATATGTACATATCATTTCCACCTATTTGTACTTGATTTCCTTCTTTATAAGGTGTTTCAATGCCATCAAAACGTATGACCATGGTAGCCTTGCGTCCACAAGAGCAGACAGTTTTTAATTCGACTAGTTTATCTGACCAGGCTAATAAATACTGACTTCCAGGAAATAACTCACCTCGAAAATCTGTACGTAACCCATAACATAATACAGGAATATGTAGTATATCCACTACATTAGTTAAAGATTTAACTTGATTACGCGTAAGAAATTGACTTTCATCGACTAAAACGCAATCTACTGGACTATTTTTTTTCTCAGTACTAATTTCTTCAAAAAGTAGTGTATTGCTGTTATATAATTTAGCAGGAGAGGATGCTCCAATTCGTGAACTGATTTTAGGCATATTGAAACGATGATCCATTTCAGAAGTATATATTATAGTTCTCATTCCTTTTTCGTAATAATTATAAGCGGATTGTAATAAGGATGTTGATTTACCGGCATTCATTGCTGAATAATAGAAATAAAGTTGAGCCATTGTTTTCTTCCTAGTAATATAAAAATTTTTAAATTTATACAATAAATAGGATTATATATCCATTATTTTCGGAAGGAAACATAACATAGCAAATTGGATGAAGAAAATAGGTTTTGATAATTTCTTATTTTTAATATAAGCCTTGTTCACTCTTAGTGAAAACATATATTTTGATTTATTAGGATATTTAGATGTATAGCAGGCTGTTTATCTAACTAGGATTTTTAACTCTAATTCCATAAGTATAAATTGTGATAAGTTAGTCATGAATTACTGAGAAATTATTAATTAGGATAATCAATGTTTTACAATTTTTTATCTATATTAGTATTATATTTTTATGGTTTTGTTATGAGATGTTTGAATAGGTTTTAGTGGGTTAGGTAGATAATATTATTAATGAGTATAAATTAGGATTGAGATTATGATTTCTTGAGATTGTTGAGGATTGTATGTGTGAGTTATTTCCAACTAAGCTTAATAAGGATTAAGTATGGATAATTATCATTAATATTCATAAAATGTTATTTAATTTATAAGATAATATTTATAGTGTTGGAATAGATAATTTTAGATTAGTTATAGAAATATTTAAATTGGATAGAATTTGTATAAAATAAATCTATATTTGTGAGATAAAAGAATGATATATATTTATAAGAATAATTAAAATAGATTAATAAAATTAGTTATAATATAGCTATATTGGGATACAGTTCATATATATTTCTAATATAAAAATTGCTTAAACTATATATAATAGTTATTATATTTTATAATTTTACTTTTTTAATTTCTTAGCAACACTAGAGTAGAGGAAAGATGTATCTTTAATTATAATAGCAGTATTAAGGAAAATAAATATATTAAAAGAAACGAAAGATTTTCTTTTAATGTAAGCAGATATTCTATAAGTTCAGTGTATTTATTTTTAATAGTGATTCGTTTTATATCATAGCTTCACGTTTTTTATTTAGTATAGAATGAACTTTTCTCTATATATTAAATGTTTTTAATGAAGATTTAGTTTAGATGTAATATTGTTTTAACAATTAATTTCTATATGAGAATTAATGGTTATCTTTCTGTTTAATTAGAAACTACATGTGTTTATGTTACTAAGAGTATAAAATTTAGATATAAAATAAAGTAGATATTTGATTCTGCAGTTTATTGAACAATAGAACGATTTTAGGTTAACTGAATTGTTATTTCAGATTTATACTGTGAAGTAAGTATTGTATATAGATATCTTTTATTGATATTACTAGATGTAGAGTTATCATTGATCTAATGAGTATAAAGAATATATAAAATCTATTAGTTTTGATTATTGAATAATTTTATAATGATAAAAGAGTAAAATGCTTCATTGGTAAAACTCATAAAGATCTAAATTGTTTATTGTCTTAAGTTTAAGAAATATTTACTAAAAATATATATGTTATGTTTTTTTATTCTTCTTTTTAAGAAAACATGTTCTAAACTGTTCAAATCAGATTTATTAGTAATAAAAAATGAACTATTGCAGTTCATGCTTACTATTACTATTATTATATATTATGGTCCAGATTATATAATTTAGAGAATTTAACTATGGGTACTTCGCTTAATATTCTGAATAAAATTCGTACACTACGTGTACAGGCAAGAGAATTTACTTTAGAGACACTAGAAGATATGCTAATGAAGTTTGAAATGGTTGTTAATGAACGTCGTGCAGAAGAAAGCCAAGCGCGATTAGAATCGGAAGAGCGTCTCCGTAAACTTCAGCAGTATCGAGATATGCTAATTACTGATGGTATTAATCCTAGTGAATTGTTGTCTAATTCGTCTTTTTCTCAATCGCCTAGTAAAACTAGGCGTGCTGCTCGTCCAGCAAAGTATTATTATGTAGATAAGAATGGAGAAAAAAAAACTTGGACTGGACAAGGACGTACTCCAACAATTATTCGATATGCCATGGAACAAAAAGGAAAAAATCTAGAAGATTTTCTTCTTTAAATGGTTTGATCTAAGCGGATTAATAGAATTAGTAGTGTTCGATTCATTCACTCAATGGGGATATAATAGATTTTGTATATGTATGATTATTACAATACAAATCTGATTTCATTTAGAATCTATTTATTAGATTGGAGAGGGATGTAGATTCCTATAATTATTTATTATAGTTTCTTGATACTTATTTATTATCGTTATATACTATGATAATTTTATTCATGTATCATTAGATGATAAAATATAAATGAATGGTT
Source organism: Candidatus Erwinia haradaeae (assembly GCF_900699015.1). Classification (GTDB taxonomy): domain Bacteria; phylum Pseudomonadota; class Gammaproteobacteria; order Enterobacterales; family Enterobacteriaceae; genus Erwinia_E; species Erwinia_E haradaeae_E. The sequence continues at coordinate 227,415 of NZ_LR217737.1, forward strand.
TATTGATATCTATAAATTTATAGTCTAGATTAACAGAATGATGGAGATTTTTACGATTCTTATTTTTTTTATTTTATATTATTATTCAGTTACTTGTAATTTTTTCAATATATCCTGACAGTCAGTTTGTAGCTATAATAATATATATTTTTACATCTCTTATTAATTTTTTATAGTTGATAGAGACACCCAGATATAATCTGGGTGTCTCTATGTGTATATATTTTAATATACTAGAAAAATTCTATTATTTTTTAGTTTTTCTAGTGTTACTTTTCTAAATTTATTGTTGATTATAATTATATGGTATTATTTTAAATAAGAATAGTATTGCTATAAGGATATATGTAGATATAACTTATATAAGATCATTAGTATTTTTGATATATGTGAATATATATAGCTAATGTAGATCTTATCTATAAATATTGTTAAGTATATTTCGTAGGAAATGGTTTTCTTTTCTATTAAATAATTGAAATTATATCGTTTTATATTCACTTTTTTTTATTTTGTATTGGTTTTTAGAACGTATTATACGTAGATAATATAGAATTTTATGATTGATTTAATCAGGTTTATCAGAATATTCTCTGATCTTGTATTGATTGTTTATTACATAGAATTGTAGTATTACGCCTTATATAGAATGATTGAGCGATGCTTAATTATAGGTTTATGTTGGATAGTTAGATATTAGTTATGATTGCAAATATATTTATTAGTGTTCCAATATATATATATTTTAAAAGAAAAACTCTTCTTTTAAATGTTATATTATATACTTTAGTTCTAAATTTATATCTTGGTTAAAATCAATCTACTAAAAATATATATATTTAATGATAATAAGATGAGATGTTAGTAATAGTTAAAAAAATTCTATTTTATTTTCAAATACAGGGGGTGTAAAATGATCTAGCAGGATTAGACTATTAAATGAGATGCAATCTCTAGATATCGTATAGCTTTTCTTTATTTTATTATTATAAGATTAGTTAATATCTACTTAGAAGGCATGCTTTAATATATTGTATATCATTAGATGGTCATGTAATCTCGGATTAAAATCATATAAAACTTAGATCGTTATAAAAAGTTACCTTGCTATCACCTGTTAAGCAATGGAATAATGTTTAAGATTTAATTATAACAATAAGCCTACTAGTTTGTACAAATTACTTAGAACTGATTTAACTAATATTGAATATGTACAAGGATAAATTGTACATAAAAAATTAAAATTTATTTGGATATTTCTCATATTATAGTAATGAGATAAGCCATATTATATACTTTTATTTACATCAGGGTCTATTCTGTCCTAGTAGTTTAAATAAGAGAAGAGGATTAGTTGTTTTTTTATTTACTATATAAGATTTATTAGAATATATGCCTTAAAATATGACTGCTTATTTCAGAAGAAGGTTGTGATTTCATAGATACATAAATTATTAAGTATTGGCGCTTTCTCTTACGTTAGCGATCACTTTTGGTTATCAGTTGCACGATTACATATAGATTATAGAGCTATGGTATTGATGTGATTATGATCATAGTTTTATCAAAAATGTAATAATAATGAGTAAGTTATGATGAAAAGAATGCTGATAAACGCAACTCAGAAAGAAGAGTGGCGTGTTGCACTTGTTGATGGGCAATGTCTATATGATTTAGATATTGAAAGCTCCGGATATGAACAAAAAAAGTCTAATATTTATAAAGGTAAGATTATTCGTATTGAACCTAGTCTTGAGGCTGCATTCGTAGATTATGGTGTAGAAAGACATGGTTTTCTACCTCTTAAAGAGGTTTCTTGTGAATATTTCTTGAAGAATTCTAATATACATAGTCGACTAAATATAAAAGATGTATTGCGTGAAGGACAAGAAGTTATTGTTCAAATTGATAAAGAAGAGCGTGGTAATAAGGGGGCTGCTTTAACAACATTTATTAGTTTAGCTGGTAGTTATTTAGTTCTAATGCCAAATAATCCTCGTGCTGGTGGTATCTCCCGTCGGATTGAGGGTAATGATCGTGTTATTCTCAAATCTACATTAGCGTTATTAAATTTACCAGATGGAATGGGTTTAATTGTTCGAACTGCCGGAGTAGGTAAATCTGTCGAGGGATTGCAATGGGATTTAAGTTCTCGTATTAAGCATTGGGAAGCAATCAAGAAAGCCGCTGGTGATCGATCAGCTCCATTCTTGATTCACCAAGAAAGCAATCTCATTGTACGTGCGTTTCGTGATTATTTGCGTCAAGATATTGGTGAGATTTTAATAGATAATCCCAAGATTTTTCATTTAGCTTGCCAGCATATTTCTGCATTGGGTCGTCCAGATTTTAGAAGTAAAATTAAGTTATATACAGGTGAAATTCCATTATTTAGCCATTATCAAATTGAATCACAAATTGAATCTGCTTTCCAGCGTGAAGTTCGTTTACCATCAGGGGGTTCTATTGTAATTGATACTACTGAGGCTCTAACTGCTATTGATATTAACTCCGCTCGTTCTACTCGTGGTGGAGACATTGAAGAAACAGCATTCAATACCAATCTTGAAGCAGCTAATGAAATTGCTAGACAGTTGCGTCTACGTGATGTTGGAGGTTTGATTGTTATTGATTTTATCGACATGAGCCCTATACAGAATCAGCGTGCAGTAGAAAATCGATTACGTGAAGAGGTGCGACAGGATCGTGCTCGTATTCAGATAAGTCATATTTCACGATTTGGTTTATTGGAAATGTCACGTCAGCGTCTTAGTTCATCACTAGGTGAATCTAGTCATCATGTCTGTCCTCGTTGCAGCGGTACTGGAACTATTCGTGATAATGAATCGCTATCACTTTCTATTTTACGATTAATAGAGGAGGAAGTTTTAAAAGAGAATACTAAGGAGGTTCACGCTATTGTACCCGTTCAGGTTGCATCTTATTTATTAAATGAGAAACGTGATGCTGTCAGTGCAATTGAGAAACGTGCTGAAGGAATTCGTGCTATTATTGTGCCTAATGATAATATACAGACTCCGTATTATTCAGTAGTGCGTATTCGAAGTGGAGAAGAAACTCAAACCCTAAGTTATCATCTTTCGAAATTACATCAATATGAAATTAGTCTTTCTCTTGATGAGAGAAATGCTGAACGCAAGCGTCTAGATCGTCCTGAATTAACTACCTCGGGAATATTAGAACCGTCATTAGTACAAAAAAAAGGGGTGAAAAAAAAGTGGATTGATTTTTGTGAATACGTTAAAATTGTTATATCTTCTTATTTAAGATTTCATAAATTAATGACCTGTATAATTCACTTATTTCAGACATTATTTTATAGGATAAAAACATCTCTTATACGAGAAAACAAATCGTTAGGTTGTAAAAAAAATTTAGAAGAAGCAGTGGTTCATTCTCCGCGTCGTCATAATCGTCGATTAAATAATTATCGCTATAATCGAATTAGTGATGATCATAAAAGTAGTATTCGTGATTATGCGCTTGATGCGCGTAAAATTGAAAATAAAATATCACAAAAAGAAGTAAGTAGCAATTTGACTGGATGTAATTTTGGTTCAGAACCACTGATTGATTGTTCTGATAAAAAGATTCTAGAAGAATCTAGTCTTAGGGGTGTTAATCAGTTTAAACAAATACGAAAACATCGTTATTCTGATAATAATAAAGATTATAAGCCTATTCCAATTGAGAATGAACAAAGTTCTGATTTTATCTTAGAAAATATTAAACAGATCACAAATATAGAAGAGAATTTACATTTAGTACAGAGTGATCTTGATGAGAATAATCTTAAGACACCAAGAAATATGACTATTTCGGAAAAGACTCATTCTGACACTATACACGTAGGTCAGTCTAATATAGTTACAGAAGAAACTAGAAAAATGATGACAGGATTAAAATGGGATAATCCTGATTGTTTTCGCAGTAATAACAACGTTATTCGTCGTTCACGTCGATCACCAAGACATTTACGGGTTACTAGTCACCGTCGTCGACGGTATGTTCACCAGCGGTATCCGAAGTGCTCGCCTATGCCATTATCTTATGCAGTAGCGTCTCCTGAGGTTGCATTGGGTAAAGTATGGATTTTTTACCCAGCAGTACAGGTCAATAAACAGACCTCCTCTCAGAAAGATAATGATCATACAACTATTGTAACATCTCTTCATAGTAATGAATTTTCATTTAAAAAAGTTGTTCCTTCTGTCGATATTTTTACAGTGCCCGTAGATATTTGTTCTAGTTCTAGATCTACAGACTCTCAACGCCTTCTTCCTTCAAAGATCAAGCTTGATTCAGTGAATCAACAAGTAAAATCTGTTCAGATTTCTAATAAACTTGTAGAAAATCAACGCATAATCACATCAGTTCAAGTACAAAATCTTGTTACTATTTTGTCTTCAGATCCTACGCAATTGACATCGGTTTCTGTTTTAGAGTCTGTAGATAAATCTGTTTTATATCGTACGCATGCTTTTGCACCTGTAACTAAGGTTTCTTTTCCATTTGAGCTTGTCAAAGCTTTTTCTTATAGAAAAGAAGAAGGTTTTAATGGAGATTTATAGGGACATATTTGAGTACCATTTTATAAAAATTAATATAATTAGATTATGATTTTATATTGTTCCGTTTGAAATTATATTAAATTCTTCTATTTTATTTAGAAAAGAGTTTTTTTGATCTATATCCTCTTTTCTGAAAAAGAGAAGAATTTAATCGTTGTATAGTAAAAAGTTCTAGAAATAGATAAACATTAGTTATATTACAAAACTAATAGTTATTTTATAATCAGTATATTTGTATACAATCAGTATAAATTTAGTAATTTCTTAGTTTCTAAGATATTTTATGGTTGATATTATTTTTGGTATATTTAATGCTAATTTTATCATTATATAGATAATATTTACGTATTATAGATGGGATGATATTAGATAAGTACTAAATGGGATTTATCTTTTGATTTCTAAGACAAGCTGTTATCTTGAATTCTTGATTATAGGTTTAGATCTTATAATTTGTTATATCTATAATATTAGATATAGCTACATCTTCTTGATTTCATATATATTGTTAATATGATATGATATAGTGTTATATGTATTATAGAATCTTTAGGATATGTAGTTTTTTATTTATTAGTAAATTATGAGATTTTATGTTTTGATTCTTTAAAATCAGGGTGTTTGGTATTAGAAGATATCTTATGAAGATATCTAAGTATTTGATTGATTATATAAAATCAAATTATTATTATTTGATTTGTAATATTTATAGATTGATTAGAAATACAATAGAGGGATAGCAATATCATCTGAATTGATATATAGAGTATTATAATATTGATTTATTTTTCAATTATGCATTTTAAATGCAAAATTAAATAAAGGATGATTAGTGATATTATCATAAATAAAAAAGATTTTTTAGTTCATGAAAAATTAAGTATGTTTTTGAATCATCATTTTTTTCTATATTTATTATAACGAATGGTATTATTAGTTTATTTTGAATGTGTATTAGATTATTTCTTATCGTTGTTGTTAATACAAGGAAGAACTTCATAAGTTTTTATTAAAAAATTATTTTTTATGATGATTATAAATTTTTATTTGATGCTATTAAATAGGATGTATTGCTCATTGGTATAGGTGTAGTTCTGACTGAACATCAATCTTGAATCTAGAAGATATAGACTTATGAGATATTAAAAGTAAAATAGGATCTCTATTTTAGATTAGTTTTTTAGAACACACGGATATTGACGAATATGTTTTTGTTTATCGTTTAACAGTAAGATATATAGGATGTATTTTGATCTATAGTTCAAACAGTTCTAGCGCTTAGTAAAATAATCAATTTTTGAAAGATCTACTTTTTATTGATTTATAAAAAATAATATATACTTGATATTGACTTTTATATGTATTTTTTATCAATAAATAATTTTAATTATGACCATAAAGACTATAGATAATAAGTATTTTATAGATTTTATTTATAACGTTATATTAAATTTTTTTATTTTTTATAATTGTTAATTAATAAGATAATTAATCTATGAACTATTAATAAGTTATTATTAATAAATATTTTTATTAGATTGGGTAATAAGTTGATTAATACAATTTTTAATATATTTAGATAGTATATAAATTTAAAGAGGATTATTTTATATTTTTATAGTTTTTCTTTATATATTTTATAATATGATATTTTGTCATTTATTGATTCAACTGAATTATGAATTAGATGCTATTTAGCTAAGGATATATAAGGTTGAATAAGATATGTAGAAATTAGAAAATTGAATTATATCAATATTTTAATATAATATAAAAATATTTATTTTTATTCAGTTAATTAAATCTTTTTAGTAAGAGCAGTTTTAGTCAAAGAATTCTCTTATTTAGATCAGAGTGATAAATATGTAATTATTTTATATATTTAAGAAAGAATCTAGAATTTATTTAACCTGATTAGTATGTTTAGTAGTAGAAAAACTATGGTTGAATGTGATAGGTTCTGTTAGAAATTTTAATTAATGAAATATAAATTTGAAGAAATGCATATTATATTAATAGTTGTTAATATAACTAGAATTTATATTTTCTAGAATTGGTCGTATTTATAGATAAGGTGATTATTATAGATTCATTAGTTAAATATTAAGAATTTCTCTAAAAGAGAAATAAGGGATTGGATATATAATATATATTATTTAAGGTGATAATAGTGGTCAGTTATCCTGTAGCAAATGGCTAGTATTTTCTCTAATTTTTTATAATGATTTTTATCATAATGGGTTCCATGAATTTTAAGTATTTTGGTGAATATATGATTATTAAAATTGGTATTAATGGTTTTGGTCGAATTGGTCGTCTTATAATGAGAGCTGCTCAACAGCGTGATAATATAGAAGTAGTAGCGATTAATGATGTATTTGATGCTGATTATATGGCATATATGCTTCAGTATGATTCAACTCATGGTCGCTTTAATGGTACAGTAAGTGCAATAAATGGCTTGTTATTAGTGAATGGGAATGCTATTCGTGTTACCTCTGAATTGAATCCAGAGAACTTAAAGTGGAATGAGGTCGCTGTTGATGTGGTAGTAGAGTCGACTGGAATATTTTTAACCGATCAAACTGCTCGACAGCACATTAAAGCTGGTGCAAAGAAGGTTATTTTGACTGGACCTTCTAAAGATGCTACACCTATGTTTGTTATGGGGGTAAATCATAATGTTTATCAAGGTGAGGACATTGTTTCTAATGCATCTTGTACTACAAATTGTTTAGCTCCATTATCTAAAGTCATTCATGATAAATTTGGGATTGAAGAGGCCTTAATGACCACTATTCATTCTGTGACTGCAACTCAAAAAACTGTTGATAGTCCATCCTATAAAGATTGGCGTAGTGGTCGAGGTTCTGGTCAGAATATTATTCCTTCTTCTACTGGTGCAGCGCAAGCCGTAGGACAGATTTTACCTGAATTAAATGGTAAATTAACTGGTATGTCGTTTCGCGTTTCCACTCCTAATGTTTCTGTTGTAGATTTAACGGCACGTTTAGTTCAGTCTGCATCTTATAAAGAAATATGTGAAGCGATTCGAGTGGCTTCTGAAGGTGAAATGAAAGGTATAATGGGTTACACATCAGATCAAGTTGTTTCTACAGATTTTAATGGTACCACTTTGACATGTATTTTTGATGAAAAAGCAGGGATTGCGTTAAATAGAAATTTCGTGAAATTAGTTGCATGGTATGATAATGAAACAGGATATTCTCATAAGGTGCTGGATTTAGCAACTTACATCAGTAATTTCATATAGTTGTCAAGGTATGAAGAAGCTATTGTAATATCAGTATTTATATAGATTATTAGAATAAAAATAATAAGATCCTGTTTATTGGATTATCTCTATTATTAATATCGCTTATAAGAATAAATTAATTTTTAATTAGCAGATATGGTATATTAGAGAGATTTAGTACTATTGAAGTAAATAGATTTTTATGTCTATCATAAAATATTTATAGTTTTATCCTTAAGAATTCTTCTAGAAATAATGATACGATGTTATAGGTCTAGAAAATACTAAGAGAGCTATAAGTGTTTTATTTGATAGATATTATCTCAATGATCTTATTTTATATACATGGAAAATAAAAAATAAATCTGAATATTTCAGAAATCAGTGGTGTTTAGAAACTAGATTAAGTGAATAAATGTAAAACATATTTAATTTAAATTAGTTTACAAATATAAAAATTTATTGGTTGATTATATTTTTTATTATTATTTAGTCTTAAAATCAATGCTCTATTATGCAAATTGTAGATTAATTTTTTGTAGAGAAAATTATGATAAAATGAAATACTTTCCTTGAAAGTATGACAGAAAAGTCCATCATTAGATTTTTTTAAGATATAAATTATGGTGCTCTCTAGAATAGAGATGATATTCTATTTTGGCGAATAGAAAGATAGTGTTTCTATAACCCTATAACTTAATTTATTTGATTGTTATCCATAGTTGAGTCATAAGATCTATCGGTACTTCTAAATAAAATCAAGAGCTATGATAGCAAAGATAGAAAAGGATATAAATTAGGTTATGAACTTGTAATTATTCAATGTTATTTGATAAAAGTACAATGATTATGATAGTTAATTAATTTCTAATATTATTTTATAAATAAGTAAGCTGACTGATTGTAATTTAGGAGAGGATAAAGGTTATTAATATGAGATATGTTTCTTGTAAAATAAGAGAGTTATTTTGATATATCAAGATTGTATTATTTACTGTAAGTTGTATATCAAAATATCAAGATCTGAAATCAATCATTACATAATATCAACTAACTATTTTCATGGGATTCCTCACAATGTTATCACCTTCCTTTCATCATTAGTTTCTAGTTAGATGCACAAGTCTTGAGTAGTATGTTAACAGTAGGTAAGTACAAGCATAGATTCTATAATAGTCTAGTCTTAATTATTTTCATTGATTACTAATCACGATTACAATTTGGGTTAAAAATATTTAGTTCTAATCCTTAAATTTATATAGGTAAACGTTTAACTCATTAGATAGTTATGATGTACCTCTATAATGAAGCAATCTATTTATGTTGATCTATTGTATTATTAGGATGAGTTCTAATCTTTCGTAGAAGAGTAGATTTATAGAAAATTTGCTGCTATTTATTATTATTTCACTTAAAAGATTTTGGTATAAAATACTTATGACAGCAAAGAAATCCATACATAAATTTTATACAAATGGTGAACCATTTGACCGTCAGATAGAGGGGATAAAGCTACCTCCTCGATCAATAGAAGCAGAGCAATCAGTATTAGGTGGTTTAATGCTTGACAATGAGCGTTGGGAAAATATCTCAGAGCGTGTGGTTATGCAGGATTTTTTTAGTCGCTCTCATCGGATTATTTTTAAAGAAATGCAACTTTTACTTGACCAAGGAAAACCAATTGATTTGATTACATTATCTGAATGGATGGAGGTACAAGGTAAATTAAGTATAGCAGGGGGTTTTGCTTATTTAGCAGAGTTATCGAAAAATACACCAAGTACGGCAAATATTTGTGCTTATGCAGATATAGTACGTGAGCGTGCAGTGGTACGTGAGATGATTGCTGCGGCACATGAAATTGCTGATTCAGGCTATAATCCACAGGGTCGTAGTAGTGAAGTGCTTCTTGATCTTGCAGAATCACGTATATTTAGGATTGCTGAAAATCGGGCTAAAAAGGATACAGGACCAAAAAGTATTGATGAGATTCTTGAGTCTACCGTATCACGTATTGAATCTTTATATCAAGCTCCTAATGATGGTGTCACTGGAGTTGATACTGGTTATCAAGATTTAAATAAAAAAACTGCTGGTTTACAACGTTCTGATTTAATTATTGTTGCTGCACGTCCATCAATGGGAAAAACTACTTTTGCTATGAATTTATGTGAAAATGTAGCGATGTTACAAGATAAACCAGTTCTTATTTTTAGTCTTGAAATGCCTGGAGAGCAGATTATGATGCGAATCTTAGCATCGTTATCACGGGTTGACCAGACTCGTATTCGTACAGGTCAACTGGATGATGAAGATTGGGCACGGATTTCTAGTACTATGGGTTTGCTTTTAAAAAAGAAAAACATGTTTATTGATGATTCATCTGGTCTTACTCCAACCGAAGTAAGGTCACGTTCTCGTCGTATATTTCGAGAACATGGTGGTCTCGATTTGATTATGATTGATTATTTGCAGTTGATGCGTGTTCCTGCTTTATCTGATAATCGTACACTAGAAATAGCTGAGATTTCCCGATCTCTGAAAGCATTAGCAAAAGAACTAAAAGTGCCTGTTATAGCATTATCACAACTAAATCGATCATTGGAGCAACGATCTGATAAGAGACCTGTTAACTCTGATCTCCGTGAATCTGGTTCTATTGAACAGGATGCTGATTTAATCATGTTTATTTATCGTGATGAAGTTTATAATGAACATAGTACCTTAAAAGGTGTAGCAGAGATTATTCTTGGTAAGCAACGTAATGGACCAATTGGTACTGTAAGATTAACATTTAATGGACAATGGTCACGTTTTGATAATTATGCTTGGCCAAAACAGTATGATAATAAGTAAGTATTATGGTATGATTTTGATTTTAAAGTGTAAAATAGATTGCTTTTATAAAGTAAGAAATATAATTGTATGAATTTTTATTTCTGAAGCTCTATTATATAAACATAAATTGATAATTATATAAAAGTTTAATTTATTTTATATTTTTGATAATTTCTTTTAGATATTTAACATAATAAGTATGTTTGATTCTATTATTAATGAGTATAGATTATAAAATAAACGGTAATGTAGATGTATTATAGTATCAAATAGTATATCCTATTTATATTAATGTTTTATTTATTTTGGATATTTTTAGAAAATATATATTTACTAATATAGTGAATATATTAAATTCTAAAAATACTAGTCATATGATACATTTTATGTATGTACGAGAATAATCTTCTATATCATTATTCTATATTCTATCAATATAAATGATGATTTAATCATATGCGGTATATTTCTGTGATTTCAGAACAAAAATCTGTTACATATTGTTTTATAGTTAAGAGGCAAGGGTGTAACGTGTATTTATATATTAATTTTGGAACACAAAGAGTATATTATTACTAAGTAGATTACTTGATGAAATCCTGTTAATTTCAATGAATAAAAGAATATAAAATATATTAAATAGATATTTTATTTTTCTGGTTAAATTTATTAAAAAATATAAATTAAATATATTTAATATTTAAATATATTGTCTAGTAAAAAATTATAAATATTGTGTAATCAAATATATCTATAATCTTAGAGACACTAATGTTGTTCAAAATAGTAGATGTACTACTAATAATATTTATTTATTTTTAAATATATACATATATATTATTTATACAGTGTATATTGTTGGTTTTTATGGTTTTAATTGTTGACTTATGGATTAGTATTATTTTATCTTTTGCTTTTTATTTTTAATAAACTACAGAGTATATTGTTTTTAACAATATAGAATATAATTCTAATTATCGTTTTGGCAAATAATATAAAGGATTGACAGATTTTCCTTTGTAACGAAGTTCAAAATGTAATCTTACTGAGTTAGTACCACTATTTCCCATTGTAGCGATTTTTTGACCACCTTTTACAGTTTGTTGTTCTGCTACAAAAATTGTTGCATTATGTGCATAAGCACTTAGATAGTCATCGTTATGTTTAATTATAATTAAGTTACCGTACCCTCGTAGCTCGTTTCCAGCGTACACTACGCGTCCGGATGCAGTCGATACAATTGCATGACCATATGCTCCTGCAATATCAATGCCTTTATTACCTCCTTCTTCCGAAGAAAAATTATCGATGATTTTTCCATATATAGGCCATCGCCAATGTATTATAATAGGAATAGTTTTTTTAGTAAAATTTCGGGTAACATGGGTCGTAATTAATTCTGGTTTTTTTAATATTCTGTTATTAGATGTAGGAAAAGAGTTAATGTTATGGATTGGATTTAATGTTTTAGGATAAAAAATATTTGATTTATGTCTAATATTGTCTTTTTTAATTTTTGTTTTAGTATCGGAAACAGGTTTTTTATGTTTATTTTTTTGTTGTACGCTTATTTCTGTATTTTTAGATTTTTTAGTAGAATTTTTTCTACTAAGAAAATTTAATTTTTGTCCTACAGTGAGAAGATATGGCATAGGGATATGATTATTCTTTGCTAGATAATAGACTGTATTATTGGTAACTGATGCAATATGGAATAAAGTGTCGCCTTGTTTCACTGTATAATTTGCTTGGTTATACCTTGTTTTGTTTAGATTTTTATTTTTTTTCTTTTTAATTGTTTCATTATATTTTTGTGTTAATTTTTTTATCTTTAGTAACTTAGAGGGGTGAAGATGTATTCCTATATTTAATTTAGATAGTGATTTTCTTCGTGTAGGGTGAGCAATATCGATATTAGTAATCTTTTTAACTTTATCAAAATAATTACGTAGTATATATGATGTATTTTTTTTAACTAGATTAATAGCCAATGTAGTATTAATAGCACTAGAACAACCTATAAGACCAAATCCTAGTACTACAATTACTAATATAGGATTTAGTTTAAATAGTAGTTTTCCTATTTTCATTGACTCCTCTATTAAATCTTTAGGTAATAAGTATAGAATTTGTGACATAGAAAAATTAGGTCTATTAGAATAAGAGAATAAGAGAATAAGAGAATAAGAGAATAAGAGATGTCGAGATATGTGTTTTGACAGCATTTTAACTGAAGCATTAGGAGTATAATCATAATATCTACATTTACTTATTAATGATAATGATAATAAATAAGATGGACTTATATAAAATTTGAATCAGGAGAAAATTTTTATAGTTAGTGTTTTTTGGATCGCATTGGATTGTATTAATTATTATAGTTTCTATCTATTAGATCATTTGTTATAGTTTTAGTATTTTTATTTTTTGTCCATCTTTCATTTTTTAATTTTATCGTATGACATAAATACAGGATGAGGATCCTCATCATGCTGTTATGTTTATTTTTATATGATAAATTCTTCCATATTTTATCTAGATTTAGTAACAGGTCGCTGTATCTTGATATAATTAGAGATAGCTATTAGCATAGATATTTTATATTGTAGTAGTTTTGTAGAAATAGATCTATTATGATAGTGATATATATTTCTTCAAGCATATTAATAATTACTAGAGAATTACTATTTATCTAGTTAAAATGAAGGGGGTTTAGATTGCAAACTATCTACTATATTGATTAAAAATATTCTAAAAATATTCTAAAAATATTTAAATAAATATTTGCTTGTAAAGCTATATCTTTTCATTGATGATTACTAATCATTGAGCATATCTATTAAATAATATTTATTATTAATAACGTATCTTGACATAATTCTGTATTACATATTTTGGTGATGAATATTAAAAATCATTTTATTATTTTTTAAGTCATTTATTTAATATTTGAAAGATATTGAATAAAGATGATCATATTATTATAAATGTATATTATTATCATATGTACTGCTAAATAGAACGGTCTATCTGAAAATTTTAAATTATTTCAAATAAAGGATTTTATTAGTAGATAAAGATGGTTATTGTATTTTATTTAAATAATAAAAGAGTGAACATGGTGTTGAGTATATAGTTGATGGACTTAGGATTTCATATTTTAGTAGAGATGGTCTAGTGCTATTTTAAAATACAGAGTTTTATATAGTTTGGATGTTCAGTGTGTCTGTACATATTTATTTATCTAGTAATTTATTTCTATTCATAAAAGATAAAAATGATAATTTATAATTTCTTCAAAATATATATTTATCGTAAGGAAATAACTTTTCCTGGTTGACACTAGTGATTATTTTTAAACTTTGTCTAGTTTAGTTATTAGAAAAGTAGATTGAGTAGAATTAGATGGTATAATTCGAAACATACTACTTTGAGTATAATTAGAATGACATATAATTTTATAGAAAGTAAAGAATTGAAATTTAATTTTTTAGATTATTTTGTATAATAATGTAATTTTCTCCATGTTATTCATTAGGAATGTAGAGGTATGAAGGTTAAATTTGTAATCTTAATAAGATAGATCTATATCAAATCATTTGGATTAGGTCGTATCAATTATTTTTTCTATTAATCATAAAATCTTTATTTTTAATGTTTTAATGATTAATTTATTATAGATTTAATTAGGTATTCTAGTATTATTTTATAAGTTCTAGAATTTTTCTTAGTTATGTGAAGATGAGTATATTTTATTAGAAAATAATAGTATTATTTTTAAGCTATGAAATGATAATTATAGTAGTTTTTGTATGTTTAATCTTTAAACTACTAGATCTGTAGCAACATAAAGTCAATCCACTGATTTATAACTTTTATTCTTAATAGTTTTACGATTGTTATCGTTTAAAGAAGGTATTAGAACATGGATATCTATAATATGATTAAATCTTTATTATTTCAATAAATAAGAATCAATTATCTCATGAATTATAGAAATGATTTATATCATAGGTTATCAATATAAAAATTAATTTTCATGTTAAATTATACTTATTATCCAAATAGATAATAAGACTTTAATATTTATATATATAAATCTTTTTATCAAAAATTAGGATTAATATAGTTTGAATCCTTATTTTATTGGAGATTAACCTTGAGATTTAGCAATCTTTATTTAGTGCAATTTTCTAATAAGTCAGATGTTGTAAGATGGATATGTAGTATTACTCTATTTTAGATTAATGAGTTTATTTTAAAATAATTTTTAATTATATTATGTATACGATAAATCTTCGATAAAGAAGTTATCAGAATATTTGATTAAATTAACAAATATTAGCTTTAAACTTTATTTCTATTATTAGGCGTGATTACTCAAATCTCAGTGTATAGGGATTTAATTAAAATCAATGAATTATAAATCAAAATTATTAATTTTATCTAATTTTATTGATTTTTTTGAATTAAGTCTATTCTGTTTAATAGAAGAAGATAAATATGTTTTTTAAAAAACTATGATAAGAAAGAAGATAAAAATATTAATAATATTTATAAGACTCTAATTGGCATATTACTTTTCATATAACGTAAAAATTATAGAATAGTTAAATAAATCTATTTATGAAATAGTAATTTTGTATGATTAATTACTTATTTTGAAGACGTTGATATAATAGAGATTCTACTTGTCCGGTCGTTTTTTGTCGATAGAGTTTCCAATTCTTTGGAACTGCAAGCTCTATCTTGTTTATTTCACTTTCTATGTAAATGAGTGATTCATTTTCTAACCAGGAATTTTTTTCTAAAAGAGTGATTGTTTTTATGATTAGATTATGATGAAATGGTGGGTCAATAAAGACAATGTGATACGGTGTTCCTTTTTTAGATATGTAATGTAGTGAATTTGTATGAACAATATGTCCACTGTTCGCTCCCAGGATCTCGCGATTTTTTAATAATTGACGCACTACTGTTTGTTGTATTTCTAACAGCGTTACGCTAGAAGCGTTGCGTGAAAGAGCTTCAAATCCCAGCGAACCGCTTCCAGAAAAACAGTCAAGACATTTGGCTTGATAGATATCGGACCTTAACCAATTAAAAAGCATTTCACGAATACGATGGGTAGTAGGATGTAATCCAATGCTATTGGGGACAAATAGTTTTCTTCCTCGCCATTGCCCACCAATAATACTTATTTTTTTTTTCGTCATGATCTTATTGTCTTATTAATGATGGTACATGTTTTATCTTTTTAGTTAAAATATAGGATTGTATATGTATATACAATTAGTATATTAATTAGATATGATTGATAGTATTGAGAATAGATGTTGTATAACTTATTATGCAGAAATAATACTTATATGTTAACTTTGTATTCTATTTTTTAGATCAAAGATTCAATTTATTATAGTTTATTTTTTATATGTTTAAAATAAGATAATTGTTATTTATGTAGCTATTCGATCAATAAGAGTCGGTTGAAACTTAATAGTTAATATAGCACTTTTATCTGGATAAGTGTACGTTATTGGATATTATGCGGAGAAAAAGTGATACATAAAGATTATGTAAACTGTGAACGAACGATAGGATTAAGGTATAAAAATACTGTTAGTTTCCGAAAAAAACGTAATAGTAAGATATTAATAATCGCATTATCGATGATTATTCTTATTCAATCTATTTTTATAGGTGTATTCTTTTTTATTATTCCACAACAATCATGTGTCATATCGACAATACCCGCTCATCATGAAAATCAGATAAGTTTACCTCCAAAACCAGAAGAGCGTTGGTATTATATCCAAGAGCTAGAGAAGAAGAAAGTTCATATACCTCTATCTATACGTTAACATGCAGATCCTACAATTATTTTAGTTTACAGATAATAGAAAAGAGGTTGAAAGTTAGAGTAGATGTAAAAGCATTACACTATTAATATTGAAGAATGACTTAAGTGATGTTAGAAACGATTTAGTTTAATGTAGTTTATTACGCATGTTATAGTTTTATAATATAAGATATGAGATATGATCTGTGTACTTTTTCTTTATTATTATTATTTTTGATGAATTACTGCATTAGTTCTAGAAAAGAACAATAATATAATTAGATGTGTTAGTATCAATTATGAAAAGGAACGAGACTAGTAACATGTTTATTTGACATGATTAAGTTTTATCATATTTTTATAAATTAAATAATTAGAATGTAATTTAATTAAATAAAAATTTAGAACATGCTTGTAAAAATAATATATAGTCAGTCTTGAATAAATGAATAAGTAATATATTAGTTATAATTTTATATTTCTATAATAAATAAGTCTTTTATTGATATAGATAAAATATGATGTTGATTGATATTTTAATTTTTTATTCAATCATTTAAGATAAATATCAGAGGTATCTAGAAAATATTCTATTATTATATAGATAATATCTAAAAGAAATCTGTCTTGCATTAACATGCATTCTCCTTTTTTCTAAAGGAATAATGTTTATTTAATTAAATTTAGTAATTTAATTTTTTTATTTAATGTTTTGATGTAGGAACTAAAAATAGGGGAGATACAAACTGTTAGTATTATTCTAGAGTAATAGTAAATTATGTTAAATATATATTAGATTTGAAGGATCCTAATGATTTTAATAAATGTCTATTTTAATTATTTTAAGTGAATTTTATATATCATACAATATCTTATTTTATGATATAAATTTATAATCATTAATTTAGTTTATTAGGTCTAAATCTCAGGATCCATCTGCAATAATCCAGATTATTATTTTAAAACATATGTTAACACTGTTAGATCTTTTATAAAACGTGATAAGAGGTATGTCGGTATTTTATATAGTATTAGTGATATTTAGTATGAAATATATAACATCACGTAGTAGGTTTTTAACTTTATAAAATAATATAGTAAAGTGATTGGAATCAATTCTATTCACGTTTTGTTTTTTTATAGATACTTTAATTAAGTACATAAATAATATTAATTATTAAATAAATTTCATTTCTATATAATATAACGTATAGATAATGTATGTAGTAGAACACTTAATAGGTCACTTAGTATTATTTTATCAAATCGATATTTTGTTATATAATTATTTATAATAGGATTTTTAAAAAAGGCTCTAAATATAGTTTTATATGAAATAATTAATTTTTATTAAAAAAGCTATAATATAAATTATTTATCCTTTTTTATTTGTTATGTGATTATTATTATTTAAGGATGGTTTTTCTGATAGTTTTTATAAATATCAAAATGAATGATTTTATGAGCTTGATTTAGAAATTTTTATATATATAGTTAAAAGATATATATAGGTTTAAAGTTGGAATAAATATGGTATTCTCTAATGTTTGTATTCTTCTATATGAGAAGAATCATAATTAGTATTATATTTGATGATGTTTTTATTTAAAGAATTAGAGATGAATTAATCAGCAATACTATAATTGATAAATTTTTTAATTGAAACAAACAGATAAATGTCAAATGTTTTTATTGTTTAAAACAATTATTGATAATATTTTTTGTATTTATTGATATTTATTTGTTAATCATCTTACAATCATGACTATTATGTAATGATCTATTGTAGATATCATATTTTGATCTATTATTTTTATATAGAAGTAGTATAAAAATTTTCTGTATTGTCTCTGATTATTTTGATAAGTTAAGAAAAATAATATACAATTCTTTCAGAATTATCATGCGTTCATAGTTTTTTCGATGAATTATAAAATTCATTATTTTGTGAAAAAACGTATTATTTGCAAGTTGATAAGTAAATATTATACTCTTGATTTATTAGAATATCTTGAATACAGGTGTATACATGATTTTTTATTTTAATATTAATTGAGGGTTTTATTTTTATAATCATTATGTTTATTAATAAAATTGGTTTTATAACTGATGTATTAGATTTTTCTTATCTCAAAGATCTATATCTTGAATTTTTTATTTTCAATCTAGATAAGTATATAGTTATCTATTTTTATTGATATTTTATGGTTTAGTTCTAATAGTTATTTAATAGTTAAACTAGATGATCTTATTAATGATTCAGATGAAGCAGTGACATTATTATCTAATTGTTATATTTAATTGCATCTATTTATTCCTAAAATAAGGTATTATTATGTTTGATAAACATGGTGCTATTATTTCTTTGTTGAAAATCAGTATTTTTGATTTATCAAACTATCAAATTCATTAAAGATAGATGATTTATTTTTATAGAATTTGTTGATATTGAAAGATTAAAACCTTATCTTAACATCTATGTGAATCGAGTCACTTGCTTCATATCTAGATGAAGATTAATTTATTCTATTTTGGTTACCATATTTAATGATTGTAGAATTAATTTCTAGTATATTTTTAGATATGATGCAGTAGTATGTAATAAGCCTTTAATTTATGAGAAAATAGATTGTAATTGATATTAAAGATTTAATTTTGATAAAAACAACATATATGATATTAGATCAATATAGATAATAGAAGATTATACCATTCTGGTCTTTTAGTTTTTAAAAGTGTAATATAATGATAATATAATATATAAAACAATGACATATAATGATAGATGTAATGATTATATACCTATTATAGACAAGTTGCTAATAAAGATTCATTTTTAATTTGTAAGTTAAAATTTATTTATATACGATGATAAATTTTACTAACAGATATATATCAATTCATATTATAACTGATGTTAACAAACTTAAAACTTAATATTTAATAAAAAGATGAATAAGAAAACTGGAATTCTATTTCCTAAAAGTGTTATATTTCTTTATAAATTATATTTTTTATGAAAACATTATTTATAATAAAACATATCCTAACTAGATAGATCTAGTTTATTCAGAACTTAAATTAATTAAATTTATCTATTTTCATCATGAGTTTTATGACATATTTTAAATTATTTAATTATTTTATTTAATTATATTTATAATATAGAACATAGAATATCTATATTACTAGCTTTTTATTCCTATGAAAAATTATTTTCGTTGACTAATGACAGAAGAGTCCTGAAGTATCGAAAAATCAGCTATATTTAGAAACAGAGAGTGCAGCTTAGATAACAATGTTAGACGATTAATACGTAATTCGTTATCTAGAGAATTAATCATAACCTTATTAAAAAAGTTATCAATGATCTCATGTAGAGAAGCTATTCTAATTAATGCGTCTTGATAACGAAAATCTGCATAGTATAGCGGTAATATATCATATAGAGTGGAAACGTTCTCTGCTAACTGAATTTCTGCTGGTTCTATTAACAAATCTTTATTTACTTTTTTATTTAATAAATCTGTTGTTTTTGCTAAAATATTCGAGATACGTTTGTTGATTGCGGAAAGACTTGTTGCTTCTTTTAGCGTACGAAAATATGTGACTGCATTGATTCGTGAGTCTAGATCTACTAATGTTGTTGGACGACATGTTAATACTGCTTGCAGAGTATCAATTTTATGTCCTTTCTCTTGGTACCATGATTTTAATCGACCTAATACAAAGCGAATTACATCATCTATTGTATTAGAGTTAATGAGTTGGTTTTTATACAGTCTCACTGTCTCTTGAGTTAGTGAATATAGATCAAGAGGTAGCTTTTTCTCAATAATAATACGTAAAACACCAACTGTTGCACGACGGAGGGCATAGGGATCTTTATCATTCTTTGGATAAAGACCAACGCCAAATATGCCTACTATTGTGTCCATTTTGTCTGCAATTGCAAGCGCATATGATGTTAGGTTGGAAGGTAGGCAGTCACCAGAAAATCTTGGTTGATATTGCTCATTGAGCGCGATTGCAACTTCTTCACATTCACCATCTTGACGAGCATAATGCATCCCAATAAATCCTTGTATTTCTGTAAATTCGAATACCATTTTAGTCATTAGGTCACATTTAGATAACAGAGCAGCTCGCTTAGTTTTTTTAACACTTCCTCCAATTGCTATTGTAATCCAGTTTGCTAATTTCTTAACACGTTGTGTTTTATCATACAAAGTACCTAGATCTTTCTGAAATAGCACGTTTTTTAGATGTAGAAGATAGTCTTCTAAACGATGATCACGATCCTTTTTAAAGAAAAATAATGCATCTGTTAGGCGTGAGTGCAGAACTGTTTCATTACCAGAAATAATTTTCTGTGGATCTTTGGATTCAATATTAGTAACAAAGATAAAATAAGATAAAAGCTTTCCTGATTTATCATGTACTGGAAAATATTTTTGATGGCATTGCATAGTCTGCATAAGTGCTTCAGTAGGTATACATAGAAACTTTTTTTTAAACTGTCCTGTTAGAATTACTGGCCATTCTACTAATGCAGTCACTTCTTCAAGAAGTTGGTCACTGATAATGACTGTTCCTCCGATAGCTGTAGCGGCTTTTTGAATTTCTTTTTTTATCAATGCTTTGCGTGAATGATAGTTTGCTTGTACCTTACCTTGTGTGAGCAGTATCTGAGGATACTGGTTAGCATGATTGATGCTAAAGTATGGCATGCCCATAAACCGATGACCATAAGTTATACGCCTAGAGACAACTCCTAGAATATTACTTTCGATCAGCATATCTCCAAGAAGTAAAATTACGCTGTGTATTGGCCGTATGAAATAAATTTTTGATGCACCCCATCTCATAATTTTATGAACAGGAAGCTGAAATAGAGATTCTTCAACAATTGTTGGAAGCAGTGTGTTAACGTGTGGTTTGGTTTTTTTTAAGTAGTATATCAGCCAGCTACCATGATCAGTAATCAGTCGGTCTGCCTGCTCAACTTGAATGCCACAGCTTTGTGCCCAGCTTTTTGCGGCTTGGGTTGGCTTCCCTTTAGAATCAAAAGAAGATTGAATTGTGGGTCCACGTTTTTTTATTATGTGATTTTGTTGTATTGTGCTAAGTTTTTCTACTTGTAAGGCTAAGCGACGCGGTGTAGCAAACCAATGAACTTTTCCATGAATAAGGCCTTCTTTATCTAGTTTCTTAGTAAAGTTGTCTGCAAAGGCTTCCACCAAACTTCGTAGTGTTTTTGGAGGTAATTCTTCAGTGCCAATTTCAACTAGAAAAGTTTGGTCATTCATAGTACACCATGTTTTATTTTTTTTTGCACCGTGGAAATCCTAGTTGTTTTCGGGAGGCTAGATAGGCTTCAGCTACGGATTTAGTTAAAGATCGAATGCGTAAAATGTAGTGTTGACGTTCAGTAGATGAGATGACTTTTCGTGCATCCAATAAGTTAAAGCTATGTATTGCTTTTAGTATCCGTTCATAGGCTGCTAGTGGGAGAGGGGTTTTTAGTTGTAGTAGCTTTTTCGCTTCCTTTTCATATTCTTCAAAAGTCATAAAGAGAAAATTAACATCAGCGTATTCAAAATTATAGGTTGATTGCTCTATTTCGTTTTGGTGAAATAAATCGCCATAGGTAGTCGTACCAAGTGTGTTAGTGCTCCATACTAGATCATAAATATTATCAACAGATTGAATATGCATGGCTAGGCGTTCTAAACCATAGGTAATCTCTCCGGTAACAGGTTTACAGTCTAGGCCACCAACTTGTTGAAAGTAAGTAAACTGTGTTATTTCCATTCCATTAAGCCATACTTCCCATCCAAGACCCCAGGCCCCTAAAGTTGGATTCTCCCAGTTATCTTCTACAAATCGAAGATCATGTGTTGCTAAATCAATGCCTAATGTTCTTAAAGAATTGATATACATATCTTGTATATTTTGTGGCGTAGGTTTGATGATCAATTGAAATTGATAGTATTGTTGTAAACGATTTGGGTTATCTCCATAACGACCGTCTGTTGGGCGTCGTGATGGTTGCACATAAGCTACTGCGGTTGGTTCTGGTCCAACTGCGTGCAGGCATGTCATGGGATGACATGTGCCTGCACCTACTTCCATATCGAGTGGCTGTATGATACTACATCCTTGATCAGACCAGTAGTTCTGTAAAATTACAATTAGTTCTTGGAAGGTATGATTATCAATCTGTGTCATATTAATATTATATACGATATAATAAAGTATTAAACATCACTATATTTGTAGTGATTAATGGTAACATTCATAATATGGCTCAATACGTTGGTTCTAATATTTTTGGTTGAGCATATTAGTAAATACTAATAAATAATATTTTCTAATGGTAACTAAATGTTTAGTCGTATGGAATGATGAGTTGTGTTATCTATAATCTAATCATTTTATTTTTTATTGTTAGGTGATTTATAATTGTACAGTTTTCTATTTTAGTTTGTGAATGAGAAATATAGTTTTTAATAACTTTTTATTTATTATAAAATTTTATTTTTTATGAAATAATTTATTTATACCTTTTATAAGTTAGAAAAAATAATTTTTTACTATTCTTACTTGTTTCAGTAAGGATTTCTCTTATGAAATAGAATATCATATTAGAATAAAGGTGTATTTAATTAATACTAAATAAATATCATTCAATTTTGAGGCTTGGAAGAATATTAGTTATCATAATATAGAAGATTTATTTTATTAGACGTAGAATAGAGGGGTTTTTTACATCTGAAACTGTCTTTTTTTTATCTAGATTCTGATTTGTATGTTTATTTTTAAACGAAGAAACGTTATCAACATCTGATTCGATTGTGACAGGTGAAATTTTACATCCTTTCTGCGATTGACTTACAGTTCGATCTGCATCTTCTCTGTGATTCATAAAATTAGTTCCAATACCGTTTTCAACAGAATAAATTGCTTGAATAGAGATTGGAGGTAATGAAATTGCATGAACAATTCCATTAAAACAGGTATGAAAAGAAACTTTGTCATTCTTGATTTCTAAGTTTTCTACTGATCTTGGTGAAATATTTAGTATTATTTGCCCATTACTTGTATAAGAGATTGGAACTATAATAGAAGGGAAATTAATATTGACTAGTATACAAGGTGTTAGGTTGTTATCAATGAACCATTGATACCAAGCGCGCAACAAATAGGGTCGTTGATCTGTAAATTGAGATTTAATCATGATGATGTTACCTTAGTAGTATGAATGTTCATGTTATGCTTTTTCTGTCTTAGTGAAGAAGAGAAAGAAGAATACGTAAAGACACGGTGTATATAATCTTGTAGATCTTATGCATCAGGTTCTGATATATGAATACCTATTTGAAGTAAACGTAAAAATAGTAGAGCTAGATAGTAATCTAGAAGACTATATTTTTGTTCATAAACAAAAATGAACGTAAAAAGATTTTCTCAATTAATTGTAGTTCTTTCTAGAGTTTTTGTCGTGCAGTTTCTGCTTGAGATCTACATTGTTTTGTACTGTATGCATTTATGCATACCATTTATGCTAAATACGATATATGATCAGTCTGGTTTTAGTTCGTTTTATTGGATATATCGGAAGAACTGGTGTGTATATGGGAATTATGAATCTAAGTATTCCCTACTCATCTGAGATTGATGAGAATTTACTCTCATTAATATGTGTAGGCATAAAGCAATAAGAGGTAAATGGAGCAGGGTTTTTTTAAAGACTTTTCAATTGGTTTAATTTTTATATTGATACTGTTATTACGAAGATTTTTTGAACTTGATAACTAACAATGTCAGTAGGTCCAGAAAATAGTATTATTATTGAACGTTTATTATTAGTAATAGTTATGAAATATTCAGCGTTAATACAAACTATTACTATAGTTCTCTCGATTTTCTTGCTGCTTATTTATGCCAATATTTGGAATAGTGAACATTATTCTACTTAATAATAAAGATTCTTGTATGAGTAGACAAATATTTGTAAAGAAAGAACCATAGTTGATAGTTCTAGTCTTGATCGTAGAGACAAAGAGTTAATGGATTAGGTATATGATCTTTAGTCTACGTTCTATCAATTTAAAATAAAAACCCGGATCACCGGGTTTTTATTTTTAGGTATAAAGCAATATCATCGTTTAGAAAATTGTGGACGACGTCGTGCTTTACGAAGACCGATTTTTTTTCGCTCCACTTGACGAGCGTCTCGTGTAACAAATCCTGCCTTACGAAGTTCACTTCGTAGTGATTCATCATGTGCTATCAAGGCACGTGTAATACCATGACGGATTGCACCAGCTTGCCCAGAAACACCCCCACCTTTGACAGTGATAAATAGGTCAAATTGATGCCTCATATCAAGCAACTTTAGAGGTTGACATACTACCATCTGAGATGTATCTCGACCGAAATATTGTTCTAGAGAACGCTGGTTAATAACAATATGACCGCTACCTGTCTGTAAAAAGACACGGGCGGAAGAGCTTTTTCGACGACCAGTTCCGTATTTTTTATACTCAACCATTGTGTGTCATCCTAATTAAATGTCAAGAGCTTTCGGTTTCTGTGCTGCATGGTTGTGCGTATTTCCTGCATAAACTTTTAGTTTTCGGTACATCTCTCGACCTAATGGTCCTCTCGGTAGCATGCCTTTTACTGCGATTTCAATAACTCGTTCAGGTCGACGGTTAATCATTTCTTCAAAAGAAATTTTTTTAATTCCACCAACATAGCCAGTATGATGATAATAAATTTTATTTTTCCTCTTGTTACCAGTTACAGATATATTTTTAGCATTTAATACAATAAGGTAATCACCTGTATCAACGTGCGGAGTATATTCTGCTTTATGTTTTCCTCTCAGTCGCCTAGCTAGTTCAGTAGCTAGGCGACCTAAGGTTTGATGTGTTGCATCCACCACATACCAGTTTTGGTGTACCGATACAGGTTTAGCGGTAAAAGTTCTCATTTTAACATACACCTAAATTAATTTTTTACGTTAATGTGATCCGAAAGCATTGATAAATCGGTTGGAATTGACAATATGGTTTTACTAGAATATCACACCTGAAATGTAGGTGCGGGTTAGCATATGCTTACCTGATCATATAAATCTTATTTTTTAGATAGATAATATATTATAAAGAATTCGATTATAAAAATCGAATCTTTTCTTTCACTTAATCACTATATCTTAGAATAGCTTAGTTATATAATATCATGTTTCATTAGTGCAATAGCTTTCATGTTGTACTGCCTGAACCTGGTAAGTACAATGTTAATATTCAAACTTTAGTTTTTACCTTAATACATTGCTTATAATTAAGTTTTAGATGAAGTTATCAGCTATAATTATTTTATTACATCGCCCATCAATGAGAGATAGAAAAAATCGAACTTAGTCTTAAGTATTATGAGTTGTGATTGTGACTTTATATAGCAATAAAGTATGAAATAACGTATTAGTTTAATATAGTCATTTGTGACTTTATCCTTCTAAAACATCAGATATAATGACTTATTCTTGTATCCTTTCAGTGATATCTTTTATTCATATCTAGCGATTATAGATTTTTATAGATCTATCTTGTTCAGGATGGTTTCCCTATGTTTCAATAAATATTGTTGTTATTTGATATAATGTTGCAGTATTTAAGGGGGTTATTGAGAAAGGAGCGCGCGGTAATCGATCTCTACGATAATATATCTCTCTATCTATGTTGATAATTTCATAGTTTTCTGAATTATTTCGATTATTTCGTTCGATTTAATATAATCTTCATGATTATGGTATAACATAATGTGGAGAATTGTTGGATGTTATTACCAATGTCATCTGACGTTGAAATAGTATTTTCATTAATCCGATTTATCCGATGGAATTGGAAATATCCAAGATAACAATTTATCGAAACAAAGTGAGTTTATTTCGGTTTGAAACCAGTTGTCAATAAGTTGTATTGAATGAATAGAACCCCATGATTACTATGAGTTTTGATATATTTATAGTATAAAATAATGACAATGTATTCGCTTGTTGTGCTGACTTCGGTTTTTTGAAAGAAGATATCTATCAGCTACATATTTCCGTTTCCGGTTTTACTCCACATCTACTAGCTATTTATTGGTAGAGATGTATTTTTTTTGATTGTACTTTTTAGTTATTTAAGTGTAGTTTTTTAAATCGAAGTATTTAATGAATTTTTATTGGTTTAAGTGTGATAAATATTATTTAAATAAATACTTGTAGAAGTATTTCTCTGAGGTATTAGAACGATAGTGATTATGATTTAGTATTTATTTATCTAATTCTAAAAGAGATGTTATAGATGTGGTATAGTGATATTCCTTAAAAATATATATTGAAAGTTGTTCGATCTAGGTATTGCATCAAAAGATATTTTTATATATGGATGCTATCATTATAGTAATATTAGTTATGTTTTAATGTATTTAGATAATAATTATTTTCTAAGAGATCTTGGAGGTTGATATTTTATTTTATCTGAATAGTTAGTAAAAATGCTATTTTGATAGCCAGGAAATATGTCTAGATTTATACATTTAGCACTAAGAAAGGATACATCCTTATCTTCAATTTATGAATACCAATTTACATAATAAAGCACAAGATCTTTGTAGGATGCTTTATTTTTATGAGTCGGTATAAGAGACAGATTTCAATGAATGTGATTTCGTGTTATGTTATATATAAATTAGTGAGTTGTGCGTTATCTAACGGAACATTTCTTAGATGCTGTATCAATAAAGATTTAGTTTGATTCAGTCAATTTTGTTAAGAATCAAAGAGTTTTTATATTTTACTTGTTTTTCAGGAAAAAAATTAGTTAAAAATTATTGAAATCTAACTATAATCAATGAATTAAAGTAATTTTACTTACTAACTTATATTTTAATAATCTCCAATATGATATTCAAGTTAAGTCTAATGAAGAGATAGAAGGATAATTAATTTTTTAATTGATTATGATCATGATCAACAAGATTCTTTTTATCATAGCATAGAATATAGATTTTATTAATTATATTTGGTAGTAAGAACCAGATAGTTGTATTTATTAAAAAATCAGATTGTACTTGGAGTACATACGATAGAATCTTTTAAGATCATAAAAGATATGAGTCAATTGTATTGAGATAATTCTGTTTGATTAGATTCATAGTAGATATAAGAGTATATGGAATAAAAAATCCTCTTCCTTACAAGAAAGAAAGGTACGTATATTTATATTAATTAATTTCAATTTTTAGTTAGACAGGAGTAGATAAGTAACGTACTGTGCTATTCTTAGTTCATATGGATTTGATTATCCATCAATGATTTTAATAATATAAATTTTCTAAATTCCATGTTATATAAATAGTAATCTTTTATCTATTTAATAACAAAGAATTGCATGAAATAAGTGAAAACAATTAGTGCTATGTTGGTTGTAGTAGATTGCATGAATTATATGTTTTCTTAATCTATTGTATTTACGTATAAGAATCTGTATTAAAATTTAAGTATTATCTAAGATAATTAGTTTATCTGTGATAAAAGGAATGCACATTTTTTGAAAACAGAGTATTCACATAAATAAAGACATTAGAACAAGGATTAATGGATTATGATGATTATCATAATCTGGGAGTTAGTATTTTCTAGATTAGAAATTGGAGTAATAATCGCACTTTTGATAATATATTTGGTAATCAGAAGAGACATTATCAAACAACTCTATAGTGGAAATGAAAAAGCCGAAACACATCAATAAATTTTCAAGAGAGATATTGTAATCATTGAGCAAAGAGTATCAATTAATTAGAGAAACCGGAGTCTAATTATCAGAAATTACATCAACATATAGAAAGAGGTTCAAGATTTTATTTTCTACCTGCTAACCTCACAAGGTTCATCTATATTATTTGGTGTTACTTAAATGAGATAAGGATTAACTTTCTATGTATTTTCATGAGATCGTCTGGAAAACCTTAGGAACTGATTCTTAAGGCAACAATCTTACCTTCCATGACATGGAAAAATCTATATTCTCTACTATTATGAGTTTTTTATTGTTAATTTTTTTTATTTTTCTTCTTCAGCAGGTAGTTTTACTATACTAAATGTAGATTATTATTTATAAGACATAGTTATTACTGTAAAAGAAAGTTAGGAATTAATGATAATTATTGATTTAAAATAATCATTTAAATGTTCATTGAATATTAGTTCAATTATTTGAATGTACATTTAGTTGTCTTTAATAAATTATAGATAAAATTAACTTATTAATTTTATTAATTCAGATTGAATCTTTTAGTCATTATTTAGAGTCTTCTATATAAATTTTAATAAGTAGTATCGAATGTTTTATAAATTCATATAATGAAATATTATTATATGATGATCTGATATTATATTATAGATAATATGAATCTTTGATTGGCTTATTTCTATTGTTATTTTTTGATATATTAGTAGTGGATGGATAGAAGGGCTCTATATTTTAAGATTGAGTGTATTGCTGAAAATATTATGATAATAAAAGAGAGAAAAAATTATATTTGGTATGTATTTAATGTAATCAAGTATTTTTTTGTACTCAAAGATGCTTATATTGTTGTTCTGTAACTGAGTGTAAAAATAGTATTTTAAAACATAAAGCTATTTTAGATAGATAATTCTATTTTATATATGATTTCAGGCTTAGATGTTAGATCTAACATAGGTGAACATATCTTTTTCATAAAAAGATTGCATACATATGCAATTATTTCAATATATATTCATATCTATAAGTATTTTGATTCTATGATAATACTCATATAATCTATTCTGATGATCGTCATTATAGATCAGGAGAAATCTTAAGTATGATCTTATTGGATGTTTCAGGTTACTTTCATTCTTTAGCATATTATAGATATATATAACAGATTTGAGTTTATTAAATTAGTTAATATTACTAAAAAATAATAATGATGAAGTAAATATTATCAACTTTACTATCAAATCTTTTTTTAAAGCTTTATTAAAATTTAAATAGGATTTTCTTTTATCTAAATTAAAATCTATATGATTAATATGTATATTAATTAGATTTACATGTATTTTGAGAATTAACTATATAATTCGATTTCGATATTACCATGAACATGACACAAACAAGGTACAATTTCACCTGGCTTAATACAAGTTAAGGGTAGTATATTATAACTGACTACCCCCTTTAAAAGACGAGCACGACAACAACCGCAATATCCTGCGCGACACTGATATTCAATATATATTTGATATGATTCTATGATGGTTAGAAGTGTGTCATATAAATTATAGTATTGAAGTGTCTTACCAGAAGGACGAATTATAATCATAAAATATGTTATGTTTTACAAACGGAAATCAATAAAATCATCTACATTGACTTCAGAGTCAATTTGACCAACTAGGTAAGAACTGACTTCTGCCTCTTGAGGTGCGACCTGTACGTTATCTGAAACTAGCCAGGAATTAATCCATGGAATAGGATTAGATCGTATTTGAAATGGTTGTTTTAGTCCTACTGCGTTCATGCGAATATTAGTAATATATTCAATATATTGCCAGAGAATCTCTTTATTTAAACCAATCATTGAACCGTTTTTAAATAGATATTCGGCCCACTTTTTTTCTTGCCTTACAGCGAGCAGAAAGAGATTATAGCATTCTTGTTTAGATTCTGCTGCTATTTCTGCCATATCTGGATCATCTAGACCGTTATGTAGAAGGTTTAGAATATGTTGAGTACCAGTGACGTGTAGTGCTTCATCACGGGCAATAAGTTTGATGATTTTTGCATTTCCTTCCATAAGTTGACGCTCAGCAAAAGCAAAGGAGCAAGCAAAGCTGACATAGAATCGAATAGCCTCAAGTACATTTACGTTCATTAAACACAGATATAGTTGTTTTTTCAGTGTTTTTAGATTTACCGTAATAGTATCGCTATTCTTTAATTGATGGACTCCTTCTCCTAAAAGTAGCCAAGAATGAGTCATAGAAATCAGATTATCATAATAACTAGATATGTCCTTAGTACGAGATAGAATTTCTTTATGTGTAACAATATCTTCGAAAATAACTGAAGGATTATTAACAATATTACGAATAATATGTGTATATGAACGAGAATGAATGGTTTCTGAAAATGACCAGGTTTCTACCCATGTTTCTAGTTCGGGAATAGATATGAGTGGTAATAGAGCGATATTTGGGCTACGTCCCTGAATAGAATCCAATAATGTCTGATATTTTAAGTTACTAATAAATATATGTTTTTCATGTTGAGGCAGTGACTGATAGTCAATACGGTCACGTGATATGTCAATTTCTTCTGGTCTCCAGAAGAAAGAGAGTTGTTTTTCTATTAGTTTTTCAAAAATATTATATTTTTGTTGGTCAAATCGTGAAATGTTGACTGATTGACCAAAAAACATCGGTTCTAAAAGTTGATTATTATTTTTTTGTGAAAAAATTGTATAGGCCATGTTATATTCCAAGAAATGAAGGAAGGTGTTCTCTTGTAAGGAGTTACGAGTAAAAGTTAAATTTTACAGGATCCACTTTCGCACCCTTCATCTGGAAGAATTGGGAAACTTGACTCCTGTGAATTATCTGATCCGTCACGAGTATTATGATAATAAAGGGTTTTAATTCCAAATTTATAAGCAGTTACTAAGTCTTTAAGAAGTTGTTTCATTGGAATTTTTCCATCTGTAAAGCGTTTTGGGTCGTAATGTGTATTCAAAGAAATAGCCTGGTCAATGAATTTCTGCATGAGGCCAACTAGTTGTAAATATCCGTCATTATTTGGTATGTCCCATAGCAGTTCGTACTGATCTTTAAGGCGTGTATATTCTGGTACCACTTGACGAAGTATACCATCTTTTGAGGCTTTAATACTGATATAACCTCGAGGTGGTTCAATCCCATTAGAGGCATTAGAAATTTGAGAGGATGTTTCGGTTGGCATCAGTGCTGATAGAGTAGAGTTACGTAGTCCGTATTTTTTTACAGATTCTCGGAGTTCTTCCCAGTTAAGTAGGAGAGGGGTATTGCATAATGTATCTAAATCTTTTTTATATGTATCAATTGGCATAACTCCTTGAGAATAGGTTGTTTCGGAAAACCATGGGCATGCACCTTGCTCAATTGCCAGTTCGTTAGACGCCTTGAGAAGCCAGTATTGTATGGCTTCAAAGACCTGATGTGTTAATATATTAGCACTATTATCAGAATAGCGAACACTGTGTTTTGCTAAGTAATATGCGTAGTTAATTACACCAATACCTAAGGTTCGTCTTCCCATAGCCCCTTTTTTAGCTGCTAGAATAGGGTAATCTTGATAGTCAATTAGTGCATCAAGTGCACGTACAGCTAATCTTGATAGTTCTTGTAGGTCATCGAGGCTTTCAATCATTCCAAGATTAAATGCAGAAAGAGTACAAAGCGCAATTTCTCCATCCTCATCGTTAATATTTTGCATTGGTTTAGTAGGAAGAGTAATTTCAAGACATAGATTAGATTGACGAATAGGGGCAAGAGTTGGATTAAACGGGCTATGAGTATTGCAGTGATCAACATTTTGAATATAGATTCGACCAGTTGAGGCACGCTCCTGCATCATTAATGAGAACAAATTAATGGCTTTCACTCTTTGTTTGCAGATATTGGGGTCTTGTTCGTATTGTGTATACAATCGTTCAAACTCTTCTTGATTTGCAAAAAATGCATCGTATAGACCCGGTACATCTGATGTACTAAATAGAGTGATATCTTCTCCTTGAAGTAAACGTTGATACATTGTTTTATTTAATTGGACGCCATAGTCCATATGTCGGACACGATTACCTTCAACACCACGGTTATTTTTTAACACTAGAAGGCTTTCGACTTCTCTATGCCATAGAGGAAAGAATAGTGTAGCCGCTCCTCCTCGAACCCCCCCTTGAGAGCAGGATTTTACTGCACTTTGAAAAAGTTTATAGAAGGGGATACAACCAGTATGAAAGGCTTCACCGCCACGAATAGGACTTCCTAAAGCACGAATACGGCCAGCATTAATGCCAATACCAGCACGTTGAGAGACATACTTAATAATCGCGCTAGAGGTAGCGTTAATTGAATCAAGACTATCACCACACTCAATTAATACGCAGGAACTAAATTGACGTGTTGGTGTCCGAACTCCTGACATAATAGGTGTAGGTAAAGAGATCTTAAAAGTTGAAATTGCATCATAAAAGCGTTTGATATAGCTCAAACGAGTTTTTATTGGGTAATTGGAAAATAGACATGCAGATACTAAGATATATAAAAACTGAGCACTTTCGTAGACATCACCAGTCACACGGTTTTGAACTAGATATTTGCCTTCTAGTTGTTTTACTGCCGCGTAAGAGAAGTTCATATCTCTCCAGTGATCTATAAAGCCATCCATTTTTTCAAATTCTTCAGTGCTATAATCTGTTAATAGATGCTTATCATATTTTCCCATAGCTACCATGCGTGTGACCTGATGAATGAGTGTAGGGGGTTCAAATTGTCCGTAGGCTTTTTTTCTTAAATGGAAAATGGCTAATCGTGCAGCCATATATTGATAATCAGGTGCATCTTTTGAAATTAGATCGGCAGCTGATTTGATAATGGTTTCATGAATGTCAAATGTTCGAATACCTTCATAGAATTGGATATGAGAACAAAGCTCAACTTGGGAAACGGAGATATTTTCTAGACCCTTCGCGGCCCAGTTGAGAACACGGTGGATTTTATCGAGATCGATATATTCAGTACGGCCATCGCGTTTAGTGACAAATAGACTATGATTCATGTCGATTTTTTACCTGTTCTTAATAAATCATCCCCGTGTTTATTTACAGATATATTGTTGTACATAGCTCTGTATATCAAAACAAATTTAGGGGTAGGATTAATTTTAATGGTATGTTTATAATTTTACTAGTTTTTACCTGGGTAGCACATTGTTATTTCGAGTCACAGTACAGAGTAAATAATATACTTATTGCTAAGATCAATTTTTCCTTTTTGTAGTGATGTGATACAGTGAATCATTATTTATTTGATTTTTCATTCGGGTGTCTTTATTCAGATTAAAGGGGATTGTTGTTAATTGAATTAGCATTTATTAACTATGTGATTACTATAAAATAGTGTTGCATACTATTGATATGATTAAGTTTTATTTAAAATAGGCTAATAAATAAATTGATTTTTTATTAGTTATTTTATATGCTTTTAAGTTTCTTGAACATAATAAGAACAAGATAATTATAGGTTTTTTATCATCTTAGTTATAGTTGGAAGAATGGTCATTAATCTGTTTCCAGTTCATAGAATTTATTATTTTTTTATGTTATTCGATCCTTGTATTTCTGCAATTTTATATCTTTTTATTAAAATTGCGTTGTGACATATATATACAATATAGCAACATATAGATCTATCTTTATAGAAGATAGAGAGATATCATTTTTATTCTTAACTAGGACGTATAACAATCAATATATATTTTATCGTTTGTTGGTAGAGTGTATTGGTAATCCGAATAGACTAGTATATCAAATTAAGATAATTCTATGTTAGTAGTAAGATTTTTGGCATCAGTTGTTAGGTATTATTTTATAAGTTATATATTTGTATTTTTAGATAGCATCTATGTTAGATATTATAATGATTTTTATTTTTTAAGATTATAATATGTTTTTATATAATTTTATATTTTAGAATTATATTTGACTTATTTATAGATAAGAATTGATGTTTTAATAATCATATCAATGATTTAAGTATGATAGTAAGGCTAGACTGTTTAATAGAAAGAAAATGTATAGTATCATATTTGATATAAGTATCTGATTAATGGTGATGTAGCTATTCATAACCACCTATGTCTGTATACATAGAGGGAGTGTGTTAATTATTATGTTCTCATTAGATTTGTAAAGATGACGTGAACTTGTAAGAGATTGAATCAGAGTCTATTCTAGTTTTATAGTAAAATTTTATGTTATATTGATTGAACTAGGTCTAGTATTTTATTAAAATTATATAGAGTGTGTTAACGATTCTTTTCTAACAAGGAATCAAGAAAGTTGTTGAAATCACAATAATTCTTATACCAATTCAGAGCTTGATGATTATGGATTCAATACTCAAATTGTTATTTAGTAATAAGTGGTTAGAAATTTCTAATTATTTAATAATATAAATTGGTCCAGATATCTATTATAATTCATAAATAAATTGAATAAAGGTATTGCATAGTAGAGTTTGTTTTTTTTAAAAAAATTTTCATAATAGCAATTAATAACATTGATGGTGGTATTTATTTTTCTATGAGTACAAGTTTATGGAAACTACACTACATCTGATGAATAATAATAAGTATTATTACATGAATAATATTTAAAGATATTGTATATTTTAAGTCATACTGAGATTTTTAGTATCAAAACTTACCATAAGTTATGTACTTTTATATGCTTAGACTCTTTATATAATTGATAAAACTTGATCTTATCATTTATTTATTTTATTATTCTTATTTTGAAATATAGTGAATAAGAACACTTAATTGTCTATATGTATTATAATTGCTTTATACTTAAGTCTTCTTAATAAGAAGACTTAAGAAGATATAATTGATTATTATTAAATCCATTTGGTATGAAAGAGACCTTCTTTATCTATGCGTCTATAAGTATGTGATCCAAAATAGTCGCGCTGTGCCTGGATTAAATTTGCAGGAAGATTTGCTGAACGATAACTATCATAATAGGAAATAGCAGAAGAGAATGCTGGTACTGGAATTCCGTTTTCTACTGAATAAGAGATGATACTCCTTAGAGCGGTTTGATATTGAGCGGTGATCTTGCTAAAGTAAGGTGTTAATAATAAATTTGTAAGATTTGGATCTAATGTATAAGATTGAGTGATTTGTTCTAGAAATTGCGAACGAATGATACAGCCAGCACGAAAGATTTTAGAAATTTCTCCATATTTTAGGTTCCATTGATATTTTTTAGATGCAGTTTTTAACTGCGAAAAGCCTTGAGAATAAGAAATAATCTTACCAAGATATAATGCACGACGTATTTGTTCAATACATTTTTTTGTATTACCCCCCAATATTTTTAATTTAGGTCCAGATAGTATCTTGGATGCTTCTATTCGATAAGCTTTAAGTGATGACATATAGCGGGCGAATACTGATGCGGTAATTAATGAAAGTGGTTCATTAAGATCTAAGGCGCTTTGGCTGGCCCACTGTCCAGTACCTTTATGTTCAGCTTTATCTAAGATTAAGTCAATAAGATAGTTTCCTTCTTGATTTTTTTTAGTAAAGATTGTGGCTGTTATATCAATTAAATAACTATTTAATTCTCCTTGATTCCATTTGTTAAAAATTTGAGCTATATTTTCATTTTTTAGTTTTAAAGCATGTTTTAAAAGGAAATAGGCTTCAGAAATTAGTTGCATATCACCATATTCAATACCATTATGAATCATCTTAACATAATGTCCAGAACCGTTTGGACCAATATAAGTGATACAGGCTTCACCATGAGATACTGCTGCGATATTACTAAGTATTGGGGCAATGAGTTGATAGGCGTCTTTTTGACCTCCAGGCATAAAAGATGGACCTTTGAGGGCTCCTTCTTCACCACCAGAAATACCAGTTCCGATAAAATTAAATCCCTGACTAGATAGCTCTCTATTTCGGCGCATGGTATCTTTATAGTAAGCGTTTCCACCATCAATTAATATGTCACCATGTTCAAGATATTTCGTAATTCTAGATATTGTGTCATCGGTTGCTTGACCAGATTTGACCATTAGTAAAATACGACGGGGTTTTTCTAGTGAACTAACAAATTCTTTAATTTTATAATATGGAATTAGATTTCTGTTAGGATGTTCTATCATAACTTCATCGGTTTTTTCAGAAGTTCGATTGAATATAGATACTGAATAACCTCGGTTTTCTAGATTTAGAGCTAGATTGCGTCCCATTACAGCCATACCTACAATACCGATTTCTTGCTTTGGCATTCTATTTTCCTCTAAACACAATGATTTTGGGACTGGATGTCTCGGATGTAAACGTATAAACGAATATTTCGTGTGATAAATTTAGTACCATAACATCAGGGTAGCTATTTATGATATTTTAGCATTAAGATGTTAGGTTATAGTAATTTCCATCTATAAAGCTCTATATTACTTTAGATTTTAAAGAAATCTATCTAGACCTATTGTAGTTAAAATAGGATGATAATTTTCTATTAAGATTATAGATGATAATTTTAAATTATATTTTAATAGTTATTTGTAATGGTTTCTTTATATTTTGATTCATTTAAATTTAATAACAAGTTTGTTTTATTTCTGATCATATGATTGTAGATGAATTTATACTATTATCATGATATCCAATATAGTATATGATATATGTTACATTATATATATGGTTTTTGGTATCAATCATTCTTAATGTCAATGGAGTTAGACATTATTGTTCTGTCAATATTTGATGATATAGATAAATATTTATTATGTTTTCAGTAAATTGTTTTATTCTTCCTATTATAAAAAGATGACATGATTGAAATATATGGAGTGCTTAACATTATATTATGAAATATATGATCAAAATTATTTATTTCTGGATGAAATAGTTTTCTATAGTACTATTAATATCATATTTAAGATGAATCATATTTTATTATCATTTTGCATCATTTTTTTGAGAGACAATTTAAGAGAATTGTTTTGTATCCAAGGCCATGATCTAGTGGTGATGGTTCATAAGGAGCGGTGTTTGTACATATCTTTCTTTAATATCTAAAGATATCTAACGTTTTAGGTTATCATAGATAATGTTTGTAAAACTAGTTTCTAATATTGATCTTTATGAATGGCAAGATTATATCATCTGGCATTATGGTAAGTAGAAATAGATTAAATGATATCGGTTGAGGTTTCATCCAGACGAGTTCTAATAGATATAGTTTATTTCGGTGCTTATTAATATTTAGTATTTTGACAAGAAATTCACGAGAAAGAAAGGATATGATACTAACATTGATAATTTTTACTAAATTTGGATATAATATATTCTTATTTTAACAAGAGCTATAAACACAATATAAATTATTGAATATATAATACTAAATAAATTACCTTAATAATGGAAAGTAGATAATAAAGAATAGAGCAAGGTAAAAGGTACGATAAATATTGATGTCAGGTTGATTATCAGTCGTTCCAGATAGCAGTTTAGTATATCTTATTAGTCGTTTAGTTTTTTTATTTAATCTGATGTTTATAGATCTAACTAGTATTAGAAATAATTTTTATAATTTATATTGGACTAATATAGTGGTAAATCATTTGATCAATAAATAATTAGTTTATAAGTTAAGTTCATTCTAGATATTTTTTAATTTTATTGATATTTAGAGTCCTGCAAGGAGGTAAATACTTTTAATGGGTTTATTAATAAGATGACTTGGTTTATTTGAGAGCGATCTATAAGTCATTATCGATTATAGATATGAGTTTTAGTTTTTATTATAACAGTAATAATATGATTGTTTTATTGAGGTCTATTTATTTTTTATATTTGCTTTTTACA
Organism: Candidatus Erwinia haradaeae; assembly: GCF_900699015.1. GTDB lineage: Bacteria > Pseudomonadota > Gammaproteobacteria > Enterobacterales > Enterobacteriaceae > Erwinia_E > Erwinia_E haradaeae_E. The sequence goes on from NZ_LR217737.1 coordinate 265,671, forward strand.
TATTAAACAATTATTATGGGTATATACTAGTAAATGCTTGAAATACGGTCTTTGGAAGGAATGGCTCAACATTACCACCATTCTGCGCCACTTCTTTGATTAGTGAAGAAGAGAGGCAGGAAGATTCTTGTGAAGCAAGAAGGAATATAGTTTCTAAGCTAGGGTCTAATTTTGCATTCATCTGATATCTTTTATTTTCATTTTCAAAGTCAGTTATATTTCGTAGACCGCGAATGAGTACGTTTGTTTTTTGTTCTTGAGCGAGGTGTATCAATAAACCACTAAATCCAATTATTGTTACATTTTTTAAATGTGCAACTGCTTCTTTTGCAAATTCTACGCGTTTTTCAATAGAAAACATCGGATTTTTATTGGGGTTAATGGAAATCGCGAGTATTATTTTGCTAAATATCAGTGTTGAACGTGTGAGAATGTTGATGTGTCCATTAGTTATTGGATCAAAGGTTCCAGGATAGATGGCTTTAGTGCTCATAATGTGCGTTTATTGATATCATTTTTTAGAGTCCATAAGGTAGTATACTTATTAAAAGTATATTGAGAAGTTACTATTGCTAACAGCCAGCCTTGCTTGCCATCTAGAAAGCTTGTACGTATTAATAATGTTTGTATAAAAGTCCAAATTGTATGTAAAAAAATACATATGATATTACTATTTTGCCCATTTTTATGGCTCTGTATAGCCCATGCTTTGGCGTAGGACAATTGTTTGGATTGAAAGGATATAAAATCACTACAAGTGAGATGCAAAAGATCTCCGTATAGTAGTTTTATTTTAGTTTTTGGTGCGTGTAAGGATTCATGTACTACATTATTATTATATTGAAAATGACGTGGATATAGACGTATCACACGGTCTGGATACCAACCTCCATGCCGCATAAATTTTCCTAGAAAAAGGTTAGAACGTGACATACGATAGACTGTGTCTGTAGCTGGTTGTTGTAGGACACCTTTGATGGAATTTTTTAATGAAGGTGTTACGCGCTCATCGCTATCAATCATTAGAATCATAGAATGCTGTGCATAACTTTGTGCTATTTGTCTCTGTTTACCATAACCATCCCATCTGTTAGTTTTATAAACGATAGCCCCATATTGATAAGCGATACTTTGAGTTTTATCGGTACTGTTAGAATCAAATATCACAATCTCATCTGCCCAATTAACTGATTCTAGGCATTCGACCAGAAACTCAGCTGAATTTTTTGTAATTATGACTACAGATAGTTTTTGTCGTATTTTCATAGTAATTTTTTTTTGGTGGGAGAAATGATTCAAGGATATGCAATAGTCGATTTCGTGCGCCCTGGTTATTTTGTAACACGTTTTTTGCTTGGGCACCATAATAGATCCGTAAATCTTTATGGAGAAGTAACATAGTGATTGATTTAGTTAATGAATTAGAATTAGTTACAGTAATAAGTCCGTTATCTTGTTTAATGCGTTCACAAATATTTTTGAAGTTAAAAGTATGAGGCCCCATGAGTACTGGAATAGCATGTAATGCGGGTTCTAATGGGTTATGACCCCCATGTTTGACTAGGCTTCCACCAACAAACGCTAGGTCTGCAATTCCATATAGCAACATAAGTTCTCCTATTGTATCGATAATTACTACATTTATTTTAATAGAAGGAGTAGAACAACTACTTCGTAATATGAAGTTAAATCCATATTTTTGTGTCAAACAGCATATTGTTTGACAACGTGAAGGATGACGGGGTGCTAAAATTAATAGTAGGTTGGGAAAACTTTCTAATAGTTTTTTATGTGTTTCTAAGATAATTTTTTCTTCTCCATGATGAGTACTAGTTGCAATCCATATAGGTCGACTTGATGCCCATTGACGACGGAGTTTTTTAGAATTTTTTGTCATTTCTGATGTAATGTGTATATCGAATTTTAAGTTACCAGTTATTACTATATTAGATTGTTTTACTCCAAGTTTAATAAAACGAGCACTGTCTTCTTTATTTTGTGCAGCGATTAAGGTGATTGTTTGAAACAAAGGTTTCATAAAGATGCTAATTTTTTGATAAGAGCGAGCGGAGCGCTCTGATAGACGAGCGTTAGCTATTATTAATGGAATATTTTGGCTGTGTAAGAGGTTTATCATATTAGGCCATAGTTCTGTCTCCATAATAATAACTAACTTTGGGCGTGTTTTTTTTAAAAAACGTCTCATTGATCCAGGAAGATCATATGGCAGATAGACATGATATATACCATGATCTACTATAGTTTTAGCAAGATCTGATCCTGTTGGTGTCATGGTAGTTAAAATAATAGGAATATCTGGATAATCATAATGGAGAGCTGTAATCAGAGGGATTGCGGCTAATGTTTCACCAACTGATACGGCATGTAGATGGATTCCATTTGGTTGGATTTTTTGAATAAAGAATCCATAACGTTCAGTCCATCGCTGTCGATATGTAGGGTTTGTATAACCGAGATACCAGAGACGAAACCAGATTACAGGTTGTAATAGATATAGTAAAATTGTGTAAAGCACAAGCATCATTTTATGACTATGGAAAGAAATATAGTTTAATGTATATATTATTTTTAATATAATAAAAAGTATTCTATGATGTAAACAAGCACATAGCAAAATTAAATTTATCTGTGTCTATAATGTATTTTAATGTTTATGGAATCCTAAATATATATAACATTTTTCAATATGACAAATTTTTAAACATATGTAATAAATAATATCATCAAAATGAGTTGTAAGAGTCAGTGTATATAAAAATAATTCCTTTTTATTAAGTTCTTTTTTTTGATTGTTTTTATAATAATAGAATAGTTTATTAATTAAATCTTTGAGTTTTAAAATGATTTATATGTCTAGATTTCATTTCATTTCATTGCTATAGATTATGTTATCATTATATTTTAATATCCTTCATTAATCTAGTTGATCATGGTGTGGTATTTTAGTTCTACATCAATATCAGTATCTCTTATATTAGAGATATGAGAGCATATTAATGATTTACTAGTATTTATATATGATCTATATTATTCACAGATAATTTATAATTATACGTGATTTTAATACTTGATATTTAATAAACTATTCTCTTTATAGGTATACAAGAATTATTTAAATTTGAATATGTCTAATAAAAAGCGTATTATGTTTGATAGCATATTTTTATTAGTATAGATATACTAATGCTCTATCTTTTTTAACTTGATATCTTTCCTTGTCTTTTTTATTAAAATAAAGTTTTCTGTTGATTGTTATTATCAACATCTTCAATATATCAGCATTCTTTTTAGATTGAATAGTTGAATATTGTAATCTTATTTTGATAGGTGGATCGAGAATATACTGTTAATATTAGGGTATTAATATCAACGTATCTTGGTCGTTATAATTTTATATATTATAGATAAGGGTTATAGAAAGTATTGAATTTTCATCTTGTATTTATTATTTTTATTCACATGGCATTGATGATTTAATTTAAAATAGGAAGAATAAGAATCATAGCGTTTAGGGTATTTATCAGTATCTATATTTTATTAATATTTATTTTTTATTAACTACTAATTATAAGTAGTTATATCGAACTTATGTGTTTATTGAGAAAAGATTTTATATTTAAAATATGATATAAATTTAGATGCATGATGTTATCCTTTGTAAGGATCGGTCAATTTTAGACTAAATTCCATAGCATGATATGGAAACTTAAGTGAATTAAAGAGAAAAAAGTAAATATAAGTATAATATTCATTTGATTAATTATTAGTTTAATATTATTTTCATGTGTAGATGGATTAAGTTTGAAGAATAATATATTGGTATTGAGTTATATTAACTTTTATGGTTTGAGTATATTAGAATATATTATCTTATTCATACTAAGATCAGATAGATATACGGTTTTTTTTAACTTTTTTATATTATACTTATCTATAGATGTAGCTTAGATGATATTAATTATTTCCTAAATAAATTGTAATTAATATGCATAGGATTAGCATGTATTATGTTTAGTTATGACCGAACGATGATAATATGTGTCATTGATGTAGAAATTAACTAAGACGCATAAGTGATGCTTTTTCCTATGATAAAAATCATTAATACTTTTTTATTTTTTATTTTTCGAATTGTATGTCAATAAGATCTTTATTAGTGATATTTAGAATAAAAATTTTTATAGATATTTATTTTTATAAAATTAGCTGTTTATATCTAATCTTTAATATATTGTTGAGTATATTAGGAATGTGATTTATAGTTTTAGGTTGGCCATTTAGTAACTGTATTTCTGATTATTATATTCTTCTAGATATCTTAAAATGTAGTATAATTGATTTTTTACTTAGGTTAATAAAAGATAGTATTTATTAAACATATTCATTTAATGTCTATCTACATTAACTTTTAATTTATCGATTAATTTTTCTAGAATATACAATGTAATCAATACTAAGAAAATTAAAATAATATGTTAGAGATCATTATTTATGATAACTCTATAGGTGTTTTTCTTTTTTTTAAAATTAATACTTAATAAGATAATGATAATTTAATTATTATCTAGTTCATAGTTCAATAAAATTCTATTAGAAAATACCAATTTATCTTTATTTACCGTCCTGTCAAATATTATTTGTTAGATATATTTAATATATTTAAGGTAATTTCAAGCAATATGATAACGGATCATTATAACTTTTTTATAAATTATTTTGATTAATTCTTAATTCTTTAATAATTAAGACATTCATAAACTTATATATTGAAATAGTGGTTTCTTAACATTTTCGGCACGAGAGGATTTGAACCTCTGACCTCCGACACCCCATGACGGAGCGCTACCAAGCTGCGCTACGTGCCGTATGCATATACTATATCCTTAAAAAATTTAAATACAAGTATTTAAATATTAAGAGTTAGATGTATAGTATTTGTATATTTAAAAAATACAGAGGATTTTGATGTAATCACTTTTCTTAAGCAGTCAAGATGTTGTTAAGAGAAATAAACTTATAATTAGTACGGATAATTTATCATTAATTATGAAGCATTATTTATATAAGTAATTTTACTATATAGGGAATCCATGTATCGGTCTATGATTTTTATGATATTTCTATAGTTGAGAAAATTGGAATGTAGCAGGATATGGAATAAAAGTAATTGTTGTTTGAAAGTTAATATTTAGGTATTTTCTGTTTTAAATATAGAAGTAGAATCTGATAGATAGTTTTTCTTGCGTAGAAAAAGTTTGTTTTCTGAATTTAGCAAGGAAGATATTAATACAAACTGGAAAATATCTATCCATTCATTCATTAATGAAATTTAAAATGAATTAATTATTTGTGTTTTTATCATAGAAATAGATAAATTTTTATAACATTCCTTGGTTAATACATTGAATAAATAGATTTTCTTTCAATATAATTTCTAATTTACTTTTAATTCTTACTACTATAGTAAATAAATAATTTTTGAAGTATAAAAATTATTTTTATATTTTTAAAGATGGAAAGAATATAATATTTACATATATGGCTTAATGTTTTTTAGAAAATATTTTTAATTTATAGAAAGAGAATATAAAATTTTAGTGTATTGAATATGTATTTCAGTTTATTTTTAGATGTATATTCTGAATAAAATATTAATCAGTTGAAAAGGTTTAATTTTTATATTTATTTCGATCTAGAATCATCAGTATAGGATGAATTCAATTCATGTTCACTTCTTTTTGGTAAGAAGTGACACTAGTAAAGATTAGAATTATATAGATAATTAAATATTTCATAATGAGTAGTAGTTTTAAATTTAATATTAATTATTAATTTAGTCTTTAATTTTCCTATATATCAGTGGTTCATATTTTATGATCATTGTTTATCATTATTTTTATTAAAATCAATATATTATTATTAATATATGATAAATTTTTAGTATTTATTTTTTTTGAAACTGATTATAGAAATAATATTGAAGAGAATTGCGATAGACTAGGTGATGATTACAGATATAAGTTCAGATATGATTATTATATTATATGATCTTATCATTTAGTTGAATATCAAGCATATGTGCTACTTTTAAATGTTAATTTAATCATAAGAAATAGATTAGATCTAATTATTTATAATTAATTTATGGATGATTTAAGATCATAGTTAATTTTAAAAATATTTATATTATTTCTAATAAAACAATACTTACCTCTTATACTTTACTGATGCTGTTTTCGACTTAACTTGACTGTATCAGTAATCTGATTGCTAAGAAAAAACGTATAATGTAGAGTTGAAACTGTAAAAAATGCCCGCATTTACGCTTTATAATCTGATTTAACATAAATTTAAGTGGAGATGTTTAAATGGGTAAGATCATTGGTATTGACTTGGGTACGACAAACTCATGTATTGCCATTATGGACGGAGGACAGGCACGTGTTCTAGAAAACGCAGAAGGGGATCGGACTACGCCTTCTGTAATTGCTTATTCCCAGGATGGGGAAACTTTAGTCGGTCAGCCTGCTAAACGTCAGGCTGTAACTAATCCAAAGAACACTTTATTTGCAATTAAACGATTAATTGGTCGTCGATTTCAAGATGATGAAGTACAGTGTGATATTAAAATTATGCCATTTAAAATTGTTGCTGCTGATAATGGTGATGCATGGTTAGATATTAAAGGGAAGCACATCGCTCCGCCACAGATTTCAGCAGAAGTTTTAAAAAAAATGAAAAAAACTGCGGAAGATTATTTGGGTGAAACAGTCAATGAAGCCGTAATTACAGTTCCAGCGTACTTTAATGACGCGCAGCGTCAGGCTACTAAAGATGCTGGACGTATTGCTGGTCTAGATGTCAAGCGAATTATTAATGAACCTACTGCAGCAGCATTGGCTTATGGATTAGATAAAAGTAAAGGTAATCGTACAATTGCAGTTTATGATTTAGGTGGTGGTACATTTGATATATCTATTATTGAAATTGATGAGGTTGATGGAGAAAAAACATTTGAAGTTTTGGCTACGAACGGAGATACTCACTTAGGTGGTGAAGATTTTGATAGTCGAATGATTAACTACCTTGTATCTGAATTTAAAAAGGACCAGGGTATTGATCTTCATAATGACCCATTAGCCATGCAACGCTTAAAGGAAGCGGCTGAAAAAGCTAAGATTGAGTTATCTTCAGCTCATCAAACTGATGTTAATTTACCGTACATTACAGCAGATGCTACCGGTCCGAAACATTTAAATATTAAAGTTACCCGTGCAAAACTAGAATCTTTAGTTGAAGATCTAATTGCTCGTTCTATTTCCCCTTTAAAAGTTGCTTTAAAAGACGCTGATCTTTCTATCTCTGATATCAATGATGTTATTTTAGTGGGGGGTCAAACTCGCATGCCCATGGTACAGGCTAAAGTAGCTAAATTCTTTGGCAAAGAGCCACGTAAGGATGTGAATCCGGATGAAGCAGTTGCAGTGGGCGCTGCAGTCCAGGGTGGAGTGCTTGCTGGTGAAGTCAAAGATGTCTTACTTTTAGATGTGACTCCATTATCACTTGGTATTGAGACGATGGGGGGGGTAATGACTTCGCTAATTTCGAAAAATACTACAATCCCTACTAAACATAGTCAAATATTTTCTACAGCTGAAGATAATCAATCTGCAGTCACTATTCACGTGGTTCAAGGTGAGAGAAAACGAGCTATAGATAATAAATCTCTTGGACAATTTAATCTTGATGGTATTCAAAATGCTCCTCGTGGTATGCCGCAAATTGAAGTAACTTTCGATATTGATGCTGATGGTATTCTACATGTATCTGCTAAAGATAAAAAGAGTGGAAAAGAGCAGAAGATTACTATTAAGGCCTCTTCGGGTCTACATGATAATGAAATTGAAAAAATGGTACGAGATGCAGAAACTAATGCTGAATCGGATCGTAAGTTTGAAGAATTGGTACAGGTTCGCAACCAGGGTGACCAAATTGCGCATAGCATGCGTAAGCAGTTAAATGAAGCAGGCAATAAGCTTGATAAAAATGATAGAGATGCTATTGAATTGATTTTAAATTCTTTACAAAAATCACTAAAAGGTGAAGATAAATTGGCTATTGAAGCTAATATGAAAGCGTTATTAGAGTCCTCTGATAAACTGACTGAATGTCTGAAAAAACCGAGTGGAACCAGCGGTTCACCTGATTCTACCGAAAGTACAACAAAAGATGAGAATGCTGTCGACGCTGAATTTGAAGAAGTAAAAGATAGTAAAAATAATCGAACTTAATAGGTCATAGTAGCCTGTTAAGCAATCGGTCATAACTAGCACGGGTGTGGATTGTATCCACTCCCGTGCACCCCCGTTTAATGGTAGGATTAATTGAAATGGTGAAAAGAGACTATTACGAGATTTTAGGTGTTACCAAGTTAGCAGATGAACGGGAAATTAAAAAGGCCTATAAACGTTTAGCTATGAAGTTTCATCCTGATCGTAATCAAGGTGATAAACAGTCTGAAGGTAAATTTAAAGAAATTAAAGAGGCTTATGAGGTTTTAACAAATCCTCAAAAACGAACGAGTTATGACCAATATGGGCATGCTGCGTTTGAGCAGGGAGGTATGGGTACGGGAAGTCAAGGTGGTTTTAGTAGTACTACCGCTGATTTTGGAGATATTTTTGGTGACGTTTTTGGTGATATTTTTGGTGGTAACCGACGTCAGAATCGCTCTACACGTGGAGCAGATGTGCGTTATCAAATTGAGTTATCACTTGAGGAAGCGGTGCGAGGAGTATCTAGGGAGATTCGTATTCCTACTTTGGAAAAGTGTGGGGTTTGTCATGGAACTGCAGTTAAAAGAGGGACAAAACCACAAACCTGTTCGACTTGTCAGGGGGTTGGTCAGGTACAGATTCGGCAAGGTTTTTTTGCTGTTCAGCAGTCTTGTCCTGCCTGTCATGGACGAGGAGTAATCATAAAAGATCCTTGTAACACTTGTCATGCTCAAGGGCGAATTGAAAAGTTAAAAACTTTAGTAGTCAAAATACCAGCAGGCGTGGATACGGGTGATCGTATTCGATTGGCTGGTGAAGGTGAAGCTGGAGAGAAGGGGGCTCCGTCTGGTGATCTATATGTGGAAGTACAGATGAGAGAGCATCATATCTTTAAACGCGAAGAAAACAACTTATACTGTGAGGTACCTATTAACTTTGTCATGGCAGCATTGGGCGGGGAAATTGAGGTTCCTACTTTAGATGGTCGGGTCAACCTAAAAATTCCGGCGGAAACACAGACAGGGAAATTATTTCGCTTACGCAATAAGGGGGTTAAATCATTACGTGGTGCCTCATCTGGTGATCTCCTATGTCGTGTTGTCTTAGAAACGCCTGTTCGTTTAAATGATAAACAGAAAATGTTACTACGTGAACTAGGCGAAAGTTTTAGCGGATCTTTTGGTGAACAAAATAGTCCACGTTCTAAAACATTTTTTGATAGTGTAAAACAGTTTTTTGATGATCTTACACATTAAATCATCTTTAATTATCAATTTTCTCTGACAGCTATTTATTAAAACATTTAGATAGCTTGTCAGATTTAATTTCATTCTAGATATACTAATTAATGTTTATGATGATAGATTGCATTCTGATAAAAGAATTCCATTCTCCATATATTATTATAATTGATGAATGATTCATATTTCCATGTAGATTGAATTTAAAAGATTTTTATGGTGTTTAATACACAATATACAATTATTGAAAATATTAATAGTATTTAGTGTTTTAGTTTAGGTTGTTAGTGGTGCAATCAGTATAGTTTCTTTTATCATATTATGAGAAGTATTATAAAAGTATATTTTATCATGCTTAGTGCATTAGACCGTAAATTCATAAGTAATTTTATTTTATGAGTGAATGAAATTATTAAATGAAGATAGTTAGGATATTTTTATTGAAAAGTGCTTACTTGAGTAAGTATATGTTTGATATTTCTCTAAAGTATACAGAATGCTCGATGTAATTTAATGTTTATAAAGAGGTTTGATTGGTTTTTTATAACACAGAGTTCTTGATATTTTTTAAAATTATTGATATCTATAGAATAGATATTCTATAGAGTATATGATGTGTTAATATAGCTTAACTTCTTTTGAGATTTAAAGTTTTTTATTAAAAAGATGATTTAATATATGTTCTATCATATTATCAGCATATTTTAACTAGTTTTTTAGATGTCTTAATCGATTTTTAGTTTTACTAATTAAATTTTTAAATAAAGATTATTATTTGAGGAACTTTATTTCCTTGTTCTTTTAACAGGGAAGTCATTGTTTATTTGTATATTCAACTTAATAAGATTTATTTATAGAATAGAAAAAATACAGTATTATATGAATATTGCAATACTCTTGTATTTATGAGTGTAATTAATATGCTAAATATCATATTTTATTTTGGTATACTATTTTATAGATTGGTTATATTTTAAATGCAATGATTTAAATTAGTAGTTTTTAATAATATTAATAGAGTGCATAATTTTTTAATACTCGAAATAGCTGTATCAAGCAAGTATAGTAATAAAAACATCACTTAATGATGTCTTTATAGACAAGCGAAATATATAGAGAGTGTGTAGTAAAAAATTAAAATATTTAAATAGATTAGATGTTAAATGATTGTATATAGTACCAGAATGTAATTCTTATTATCGATTGGAGATTGATTTTCTAACAATTCAATATCATCTTAAATTTATATTTAATGTATAACAGACATATTTTATATCATTTTATGGAGTTTTATTTAAATGCATCAGATTCCAAAAAGTGGTGGTTTAAACATTGATTATACTGAAAGTGCGAAATTTGCAATAATGGCTTCACGTTGGTGGGACCTAGAAGGTGAATGCAAGTTATTACATAGTATGAATCCGATACGTCTTAATTGGATTATACAGCATTCGAGTGGTTTATTTGGTAAAAAGGTATTGGATATTGGATGTGGTGGTGGAATTTTTACAGAAAGCATGGCAAATGAAGGCGCGAATGTTACTGGTCTAGATATAGAAAAAGATATACTACAAGTAGCTAGGCTTCATGCACTGGAAAGTGGAGTAAAAGTTCATTACATCCAACAAACAGCGGAAGAACATTTGGTTCAGCATTCTAAAGAATATGAGGTGGTGACTTGCTTGGAATTATTGGAACACATACCAGATCCTTATTCTGTTATTCATGCTTGTTCTCAGTTAGTAAAACCAGGTGGGGAAGTTTTTTTTTCTACTATTAATCGAACGAAAATATCTTGGTTTGTAGCTATATTTTGTGCAGAATATATATTACGACTCTTACCAAGAGGTACGCATAGGATGATGAAATTTATTCAACCCAGTGAATTACTTGATTGGATTGATACAACGAAATTGCATTCATATCATATGACTGGAATATGCTATAATCCTTTAACCCAGTTTTTTAAGTTAACATCTAATGTGGGTGTTAATTATATGGTTCATGCACACAAAGAATTAGGATGTTAAGTTAATTGGATATTGCTAACTATAATTAACATAGTGACTTGATAGGTTGTATTTTGTTCTGAATCCAGTTTATCGAATGGTAAGTCACGTGATAATAAACCATATAAAAGATGAGCTCATCTATTTATGTTCTGAATTGAGTTCATATAACTATATCATTAATCTCTATATTGCATACTCTTTCATGTTAATATTTATATATTTCCATATTAATAATTTGTTTTGCCAAATAATAAGAAAGATAATCAAGTCATTTTATTAGACAGGGGTAAAGTAATCATCAGTTAGATCCAATAAGATAGAAATCTTGTAATTCTGATTATTTAAATTATTACAAGTTCATTGTATAGAGATATTAATGTTATTAAACATAGATTTTAATCTAGTATTCTTTAATCATACTTTGACATCTATGATTTTTAGTATATAATATATCTGAAATATAGTAAAATCCTCTGTAGTTCAGTTGGTAGAACGGCGGACTGTTAATCCGTATGTCACTGGTTCGATCCCAGTCAGAGGAGCCATATAAGATAATCACTGACAATCATTGAATTGTCTCAATGATTGTGTGTAAAATAGATAAATATATTGAATTTTTAAGGAATGATCTTTTGATTTTTGAGATAGTTTATTAAGTTATTAATCTATCATTTTCAGATGATAGAGAATTATTATAAAACAATATATCATGTAATGTATATTTAATTTTAGTAAATGTTTAGATAAATTATTTATGATTCTTATAGATTATACATAATTCTGAGTATAAGCTATAAATTAATAATTAAATTATTATGTTAATATTTATGCTGATGAACATAGGATGATTGTTTATCTTTTGACTATGAAATCGAAGTTAAATTAGGAAGTACTCTTAAAAGAAAGAGTATAGGAAATATAAAGGTTTACCCGATATAGATAGAGGATTGTAAAAATTATTATCAAGTGTTATGATAATGAACACTTCAATCTAGTGTGATTACTAATATTATATTAGAATTTTTTAGTACATTAAATATTAAACCATCTTTATTAATGATAATCGTATATTACGATATTAGCATGGTAGTTTCTTTTTAGTTTTTTATTTTTGACATGATCATGTAGTTAGGTTGTTTTGATGAAAAAGTATTTTTTCTTTATATTTTAATGAAAAAACTCATGATTAGTTACAAGGAAGTCTTTATCTCTAAGCACCGATTTATTATTAATATATAATATAGTTAATATCTATTATTATTTAAAATAGATCTAATGATATTTATAGACTATGTATTACTATACATGGTATTTAGCTTCTTTTGAAGATACACTATCTGCTATAATTAATATTAGATTTAGTATGTTATTCAAGGTTGGTTCTTTTTATTTTTGCATCTAGGCGATGACAAATGATGTTTCTTTTATTTTTTTTAATTAAAAATATTAGAGATAACAATATGATTTAGTATGTGATAAACATTATCACATAAGAGTTAGTAAAATAAAGAATAACAATAAGTATTTTAAAGTTGGTTCTATATATTCAGACCTCTCTACATCATAGGTAGGTCTGAATTAGTAGTTTATATAACATATATTATAGATTTAAAAAAAACGTTGTACTGATATATTTGCGATTGCTTCTAGTGCATTACGCCATGGAGATACTGGCAGTATCTTGAGTGCCATTATAGCTTTTTCAGCTTCTTTCTCAGCGGCTTGACGTGTTTTCGTTAATGAGTTACATTGATTCATTATTTCTAGAACTTGATCTAGACAATGCCGTCCATTACCTTGGATAATGATTGATCGAATAAGTCTAGCTTGCTCTGGGGTTCCATTATTAATAGCATGGAGCAAAGGCAAGGTTAGTTTTCCTTCTTCAAGGTCATGGCCTGTATTTTTTCCTAATATTTTACCATTAGAGCTGTAATCTAGCACATCGTCTATTAATTGAAAGGAAGTTCCAATATATCGGCCATAATCTTGTAAAGCTTGTTCTTGCTCTCTATTAGCTTCCGCTAGAATAGCCGAAGATTGCGTTGAGGCTTCGAAAAGTTTGGCAGTTTTACTGTATATGATCTTCATATAGGTTTCTTCAGTCATATTAGGGTTCTTTCGATTTAATAATTGTAATACCTCTCCTTCAGCAAGGACATTTACGGCTTCTGATATGACTTTTAATATTCGTTTTGAATCAAGACTAGTGATCATCTGAAATGCACGGGTATAAATAAAATCACCAACCAATACACTAGCTGAATTTCCAAACGTGGTATTTGCAGTAGCTTGACCTCTCCGTATTTTTGATTCATCAATGACATCATCATGTAGAAGCGTTGCGGTATGAATACACTCAATTAGTGCTGCTATGATAATATAATTCTGATTTGAGCAATTATTTATTGTTCGTGCAGATAGAATAGAAATCATTGGACGAATACGTTTGCCTCCGCTATTGATAATATAGTAAATTATTTGGTTGATAAGAGAAACATCTGAGTGCAGCTTGGTGAGTATGGTTGAGTTAATGTCTTCCATGTCTTTTGAAATAAGTTGATTGATTTGCTGTAAGTTCATTAGTCTATTTAACGATTTCTCAGTTTATGGCTAGAGTATATATTTTAATTCGTTTATGTAGAAATATTCAGAAAATATAAAAAGATTGTACTGGAAAAATATAGTGTGATCTTTTCTTTTATATGTTTAGTTATTTTAAAGGTTAGATAATAGGGGCTTGTCTTTAGTTATAAAGTTTCGTAAAATTCATAATTCAATATAACTGTTAATCACACGGTATGAAATTGAATAAGGCAGGTGTATAGGTGGAGTTAAATATGTATGCAGTTTTTAAAAGTGGTGGGAAACAATATCGAGTGAGAGAAGGTCAGATTATTCGTTTAGAAAAATTTGATTATTCTTCTGGCGAGAAAATAACTTTTAATGAAGTTCTTATGGTAGCTCATGGTCTAGATGTTAAGATTGGATCACCAATTATTTTAGGTGGTTCAATTGATGCAGAAGTTCTTGCTAGCGGTCATGGTAAAAAAATAAAAATTGTTAAATTTCGTGCTCGTAAACACTATCATAAGCAACAAGGACATCGTCAGGATTTTACTGATGTAAAAATTATTCGTATTACTTCTGGAGGAGAAGATCTAAACAATGGCGCATAAGAAAGCAGGTGGTTCAACCCGTAATGGACGTGATTCTCATTCCAAGAGGCTTGGGGTAAAACGTTTTGGTGGCGAATCTGTATTGGCTGGTACAATTATTGTTCGTCAACGTGGCACTAATTTTCATGCTGGAGAGAATGTAGGATCTGGTCGTGATCATACTCTGTTTGCTACTATAAGTGGTAAGGTGCATTTTTCAGTCAAAGGTTCTAGAAATCGAAAATATATTAGTATCGTTACTGTCTAAATTATATTGATATAATTTCTCCATAATTATTGATTTTTTATTCATGAAAGTTAAATATATTGAGTATAATTTTTTTATCGTAGTCATATTGTAGAAATTTATAGTGGTTTAATAAGGTATTAGCTTGATAAAGATAGATTGGTGTAGTTTTTATTAACAATCATGCTTAATTTTTTATATTTTCATCTCCCTTTAAAGGAGATGAGTAACAATAAGATTCTGTATTGAGACAATAATATCAAAAAAATATATTAGGTTATGGAGATTAGGAGAAGAATAGAGATGATCTAATTTTCTACCATAAATAGATAGATCAATAGATCATTATATTTTGCTATACTAATATTTTCAAGGAGAATACAAAATATATGAAATAATATATTGCTTATCAGAATATTAATTGATGGAGATAAAATTTTATAGTTAATCGAAAAGAATGGTAACAATTATTTTTATATATTAGAGTCAATATAGACATATGTATTTATAAGCTTTTAATTCTTAGATATTATAGAGTTTTTCTTGATACATCACGTAATTGGTTGATTGAAATGCATTGATTGTTAATTGTATTATTAATGTGTTATGAATTTGGTGTTGTTATCTACTGTGTTCGTTTTTATTATAGATTATTATTGTTGAATATAATTATTATTATGTAATTTATTACATATTTTGTTTTTTAACAAGATATGATAGATAGAAAATAAACTTATTAGCTGGCTATGACTAAAGATTCGTGTTTTTTATTTTTGATAGTCTCTTTGTTCTGCATGTTTCGATCGTTTATTTTAAGACGAGTTAGTTTAAAATAGTTTGAATTGGTTTTAACTAGCGCTTAATTGTAAGATTTGATATAGATAATTACTTATATCATTAAGAAGAAATATCTATTTATTTTAATATTAATTAAGTTTAATAACCATTTGTTCTCACTAATAAAAATATTTACAATGTAGGTAAATATTCTATATGTATTATTCAGTGATCATGTATGAAAATTTATTGATATATCATCTAGACTATTCCTGTATAGTTAGCTGGTTATCGTTATTTTTCTATTAAAATGCTCTGGATCATTATTTATTATAAATAATGGTTTGCGAAATATTTTAGCAATGAAATACAATTTAATTTGTTACATTCACAGTATTTGAAGCTATATCACGAGTCGTATAATGGATATCAAGTAACAAGTTTATCGATAGTTTGCATATCTTTTCATATTATATCTGTAATGGATCTGAATACTAAAAACAGATATCAGAGGTTTATGGTTAGTTTACGATAAAAATTATTTTGTAGTATCTAAGGGTCTTAAGATTGTAAATTAATCTGCGATAGGTTTTAAAGACAGTGATGTTTAGCATTAAATAGTTTATCTATGATTTTAGATTACTTTAATTTTATTCATTAGTTTATATCGGGTGATATATTCTATTGTATGAAAATTAGAAGAGAGCTATGTAACTGATAAGAGAAGTGTAATGAAATTTATTGATGAAGCAGCTATAGTGGTTGCGGCTGGAAATGGTGGTCATGGTTGCGTGAGTTTTCGTCGTGAGAAATGCATCCCACGTGGTGGGCCTGATGGTGGAGATGGAGGTGATGGTGGTGATATATATATAGAAACTGATTCGAATTTAAATACTCTTGCTTCTTTTCATTCTGAAAAAATGTTTCAAGCTGAATCCGGTCAGAATGGACAGAGTTCTAATTGTACTGGTAAGCGCGGGAATGATCTTTTAATTAAAGTTCCTTTTGGTACACGTATTATTGATAAAGGAACTGGTGAGCTGATTGCAGACATGGAAGATCATCAGAAACTTATGATAGCAAAAGGCGGGTATCATGGTCTAGGCAATACCCGGTTCAAATCATCAGTAAACCGCTCTCCCCGTCAGAGGACTATGGGGACTAAGGGTGAAATACGTGATTTACAGTTAGAGATGATTTTGTTAGCAGATGTAGGTGTTCTTGGTCTGCCTAATGCAGGTAAATCCACTTTTATTCGTGAAATTTCTGCTGCTAAGTTAAAAGTTGCTGATTATCCTTTTACTACCCTCATGCCTAGCTTAGCTGTTGTATCTATGGGTAAAGAAAAGAGTTTTGTAATTTCTGATATACCTGGTTTAATTCAAGGGGCTTCTAAAGGTATAGGTCTTGGTGTTCGTTTTCTTAAACACCTTGATCGTTGTAGTGTGCTATTGCATATCATTGATTTATCCTCTATGGAGGAAGAACATATAATAAGAGATATACGGATTATTATACATGAGATAGAGCAGTACAGTAAAAAACTATTTAATAAACCTCGTTGGTTAGTATTTAATAAGATTGATGTATTAGATAAAGAAGAAGCGAGGTCATGCAGTCAAATGATTGTGAAAGAATTAGATTGGCGTTATAGATATTACTTAATTTCTTCTATTAATCATTCTGGCGTAGATACGCTATGCTGGAATTTAATTGAATTTCTTCAAAAATCCTGATATGTAGACTTATAATCTTTTACGTCACAAGTATTTCAAGAGCATCATAATATGATTATTTAAAAAGATAATATAGAGAATATGGCATATTAATGATAATGAGCTGAGGGGTAGAATAGAAATTAAAGACTTATCAAGTGCTTTCAGTGCGTTATAATCATTACTTTTGATCTATATATATTACAGTATGAAATATTTTGTTGAGATTGTTGATATTTGAGAAATTAGAACAGGAATCTCAAGTTACTGTCATCATAATGTTATTAATCTGGTACTATAATAATCTTATTAGAGATTTAAGAGCGTAATATGTTTTTATTCAGCAATTTTTTCTGCTTAGTTGTGTTATTTGCATCTATCTTTATTTTTAATTAAATTGGATTGCATAGTAAAGAAATAATTTTGATCTATAGATATCACCTGATAGAGTAAAGATCTTTTAATATAGGAGTAAAAATCTCAGGTAGATCGATGGATTCGTATTATAATTGATATTCATAAGCCACCGTTCTCTTGAAATTGTTTTCTATATCTCTTGATATGGTTATCAAGACAATCAGTAATTTTTTAAAAAATATTGTCTTTTCTCGTCTCTTTTTCCGGAGTTATGCATGGAATTTCTTTTAGACCCCTCGATATGGGCGGGTTTTCTTACGCTGGTTGTGCTTGAAATTATCCTAGGCATTGATAACTTAGTTTTTATTGCCATATTAGCAGATAAACTTTCTCCAAATCATCGCGATAAAGCCCGCCTGAGTGGATTATCACTCGCAATGATAACACGATTAGGTCTTCTTTCTTTAATTTCTTGGATGGTTACATTAAGACGTCCATTCTTTAGTATAGGTGATATTAGTTTTTCTGGACGTGATTTGATTTTGCTTATAGGAGGCGTTTTCTTATTATTTAAAGCGACGATCGAGTTGCATGATCGTTTAGAAAATCATGATGTTAATAGTTTAGGGCATAAAGGTTATGCTAGTTTTTGGTCAGTTGTAATACAGATTGTTGTTCTTGATGCCCTTTTTTCTCTTGATGCAGTTATCACTGCAGTCGGTATGGTAAATAGCTTACCTGTCATGATGACTGCAGTGGTAATTGCCATGGGTGTGATGTTGCTTGCTTCTAAGCCATTGACTAACTTTGTCAATAGTCATCCAACTGTAGTGGTTTTATGCCTTAGTTTTCTTTTGATGATTGGTCTCAGTCTGGTTGCAGAAGGTTTTGGTTTTCATATACCTAAAGGTTATTTGTATGCAGCAATCAGTTTTTCGATTATTATTGAGTTATTTAATCAAATGGCCCGCCGTAACTTTATGCGATATGAGGAGCGTCGACCGATGCGGGAAAGAACTGCTGAGGCTATTCAGTGTTTGATAGGGGGGGGGCGGCAAAACGAGTCGAACAGTATAGAGAATACTACTGTAGAAACTATTGCGCCTCAAGAAGCTTTTAAAGATGAGGAGCGTTACATGATTAATGCTGTTTTAACTTTGGCTTCACGCTCTATACGTAGTATTATGACGCCACGGGGAGAAATTTCTTGGGTAGATCTAACTTGTTCTTTAGATGAGGTACGAATTCAATTATTAGATACACCGCATAGTTTGTTTCCAGTATGTCGTGGTGGTTTAGATAAAATTATTGGTGTTGTAAGAGCAAAAGAATTACTAGTAGCGTTAGATCATGGTATGGATATTTCTTCTTTCTCAACTACTACACCACCAATTATTGTACCAGATACTCTTAATCCATTAAATCTTCTTGGTGTTCTTCGTCGTGCGAAAGGTAGTTTTGTTGTCGTTGCTAGTGAATTTGGTATAGTACAAGGTTTGATTACACCTTTAGATGTTTTAGAGGCTATTGCTGGTGAATTCCCTGATGAAGATGAAACTCCTGATATTATGTCAGATGGAGACGGCTGGTTAGTAAAAGGTGCAACGGATTTACATTCATTACAACATGTATTGGATTACAAGGAATTAATTAAACCAGAAAATGATCATGAATCTTTAGCAGGTTTATTAATTAAATTCCAAGGTCGTGTACCTTTAATTGGTGAGGTCATTGATATGCCTCCACTACAGTTTCAGATTGTAGAAGCGAGTGATTATTGTATTAACCTTGTGCGTATTATAAAATTATATCAATCATAAACAATTTATCAAACTTTTTTTAAAAAATATAACTTAGTGATTTAGATTAGCCATAACTAGATTCGTTCTAATAGATATAATCTTTTTTAAACTGTAGATTAGGTTTGTTAAAGATTATCTTATTTTCATACATATATACGATGCTAATATTTTATATATATAGAATAAAATATGAGAAATAATACATATGTTATATTATATAACATATTATTGCTAGATAGAATCAGAAGAGTATTAAAAATTAATTTACTATGTATGATTATTTAAATCAAGAAAATGTTGTATTTTATTGCATATTTTTAAATTCAAAATATTGAGAATGTTATTCTAGATCAGATCCTAATCTGATGATATCAGTGGATTATGAATAGTCGTTAATTCGCAATACTGAGCAATCCATCATGAATAGTAACTCTATGATAGGTTATTATTTATTTTATGAAGATAAGTTTACAACTAATCTATATAGTAATCTTGCAAAGAAGAAAAAGAGTTTGATCCGTTATTTAACTAAATAACGAGATTTTAGATGGAATCATCCTTTAAAAAAACTAGGAATATAGAAAATTTAAAGTAATTAAAATATAGCTTTCTGTATCTTTCACTAAAAACAGGGAAGTAGTTCTGTATGAAATATTGTATTCTAATATATAATAATAAATTTTACTTATTAATGACTGCTGGGAGTAGGTAATAATTAATAGAGGTATGTGATTTTAATAGTTAGATGGTCCTTAATGTGATAGTGAGGACAGATTGTGTTTAAGATAAGTGTTATTTTAAGATTTTTAAAGATTGTACGTAAGAAACAGATGGATCTTTTTAAAGCATTGGTAGCAGTGAGTTTTATGACTTTTGTTTCTCGGTTATTAGGTTTTGTAAGAGACGTTCTCATCGCGCGAATTTTTGGTTCATGTGCAGTGACTGATGCTTTTTTTGTTGCATGGAAATTGCCTAATTTATTGCGTCGTCTTTTTGCTGATGGAGCTTTTTCTCAAACTTTTGTTCCGATTCTAGCTGAATATAAGAGTCAAAAGAGTGTAGAAGTAACAAAAATATTCATCACTCGGGTTTCTGGGTTACTAACACTGGTAGTAGGACTCATTGTGATTTTGGGGATATTTACTTCGCCTTGGTTAATCATGGCTACAGCTCCTGGTTTTGCTAATACCGCCGAAAAAGTGGAGTTAAGTGCAACTCTTTTACGTATTACATTTCCTTATATATTATTGATATCTCTATCATCATTAGTTGGCTCTATTCTCAACACATGGAATTATTTTGCTGTACCAGCATTTTCACCTGCATTGCTTAATTTAAGTATTATTTTTTTTTCATTATTTGCTGCACCATATTTCAATCCTCCTATTACAGTATTATCTTGGTCAGTATTGATGGGCGGTATTTTGCAACTGGGCTATCAGTTACCATATTTAAAAAAAATAGGTTTACTAGTACTACCACGTTTAGTTTTTCATGATATAAATGTCTGGCGTTTGATTAATCAAATGGGTCCGGCAGTACTTAGTTCTTCAGTCAGTCAGATTTCTCTTGTTATTAATACTATTTTTGCTTCGTTTTTGAATCCAGGCTCTATTTCATGGATATATTATGCTGATCGGTTAATGGAATTTCCTGTTGGAATTTTAGGGGTTACGCTTGGAACTATTTTATTTCCTTCATTAGCAAAAAGTGTTAGCAGTGGTAATCTTGCAGAGTATTCATATCTTATAGATTGGGGATTACGTCTTTGTTTCCTATTGGCATGCCCAAGTGCGGTGGCGTTAGGTATTCTAGCTAAGCCTCTTATTATAGTGTTATTTCAATATGGTAATTTTACTGATTTTGATGTAGGAATGACTCAACATTCGTTAGTTGCTTATTCGGTTGGATTAATAGGATTAATTACAATGAAAGTGTTGGTACCAGGTTTTTCTGTACGCCAGGACCTTAAAACTCCGCTCAAAATCTCAATACTAACTTTGATTGTAACACAGATTATGAATATAGCTTTAATTGGACCGTTAGAACATGTTGGTTTATCACTTTCTATTGGATTGGCTGCTTGCCTCAATACTTCATTGCTTTATAGACAGTTACGTAAACAAAATTTATTTTTTCCTCAGCCGGGTTGGATGTGTTTCTTTTTTAGATTAATAATAGCTGTGCTAGTTATGTCTGCCTCACTCGTTGGTGTTCTTTATCTTATGCCTGTGTGGAATAGTGGAGGTATGACTGAACGATTAACACGATTAATGGTAGTATTTTTGATTGGTTTTAGTGTATATATTTTAACGTTGGGTATACTTGGTTTTCGTCTGCGTGATGTTCTTCTTTTATATAATGGTAAACGTTCGGTTTAAGAATAACTGAATAGGTTTACGATAGAATGATGGTGATTATTTAACTATATGTAAAGATAGATTAATGTGAAGTAGTGGGTTTTTGTATCCATTTAAAGTATTTTCTATGTGTGAGAGATGTTTGATCATGATAGATAAAAATATAGATATACATTATTAGGAGCATGAAATTATACAGAATTATATGATATGGTTTTAATATTAGAAGATTCAATGATTATAAAATCACTATTTAATTTAATTTATTAAATTTATTGATGATGTTAGTATCTATTTATATTGCAAAATTATAGATTTTTGAAAAAAAATGAGTGTATGTGAAATTATTTTGTATAATTTTTATTTTTTCAATAGGATTCAATCCTAACTTTTTATGTCTCTAAGAATTAGGTTCTCTATTTATCAGTAAACTGTTATTGTTACAAGTATTAATAAGATTTGATCTTATTTCAAATAAGAATAGATCTTTATATCTTATTTTTTAATGTACTGTCTAGTTTTATTACATCATGAAAAGAATATTAATTAGTTTTTATTTTTTATATATGTTTATTTCTTCAGTTGTTTTGGCAGATCCACAAAGCGTTCTACAACACCGTCTGGATCAAGTGAATTGTATTTACGCAAGATTTCATCAGAAGATCATGGATAAAAATGATATTTTGGTTCAAGAGTCTAGTGGTGAGTTATGGATACGACGACCCAATAAATTTTACTGGCATATATTTATTCCAGACGAAAATATTGTAATTTCAGATGGTCAAGAAATATTTTTCTATCATCCATTAATTAAGCAAGTTGTTATTTATCGTATACAAAATGCTCTCAATTACACTCCATTTATTCTGATTGCACGGAATCGTAATGTTGATTGGAAAAAATATAATATTGTACAAAAAGATGATCATTTCTTTCTTGATCCTAAGAGGAGTGAAAAAGATTTAATCAAGTTTTCTATTGAAGTAACAAAATCTGGTATGATTAATTGGTTTAGCAGTATTGAGGAGGACGGGATGTATAGTAGTTATGATTTTAATAATCAAAAAAATGTATTAGTTGATACTGATAAATTTAAATTTATTTTTCCTTCTGATGTGACAATCGATGATCAAAGGTAGAGTAATCTTATCTGAAATATTAGATAAATAAGTCGATGTAAATTTAAAGATTATAGATAATTTTAATGACTAAATTATGTTATTATTAAGTATTGATTGTCGTTTAAATAAAAATCTATATAAGTATTGGTTATATTATATCGATATAAGTTTAAACATTAAATTCGATAATATCTTTTAATAATGTCTTTCATAATAAAGATAGATCTAATAAAATTATAGATATATAATTTTATTATATTTTTGAGGAGATTTAGCATCTCTCTATCTAGAGAAAATGGTTATAAAATTTTATTATACATATTTTATGATCTTTTATCATAATTTTTAGATAAAGAACGAAAAGTTAGTGATTTATCTCTATTAAGATCATGTTAGACTAATTATAAGCAATTCCTTTAGAGAAAAGGTTATTTTGTTTGATTTTTAATTGTTATTTTTATAACATCTTATTTATATCTAAGACAAAAGGATAGATGTTTTTAAATTTAAGATTTTTCTTTTAAGTTAGGGAAGAGGAAGTCATATTATACTAATTACAATATCATATAGTTACAGGATGCTTATTATAATATATTTTTGATATCAATATTGAATATATCATATGTGATATTATAAAGTATTAGTTAGTTTTTAATATTTTTATTTTTTTAAGTGCAAGGTAAGAAGGGGTTTAATATGAATTGATTGATAATCTTTTTTATTATTTTTACATATTGAATTCATATCTATGTGCTAGATCAGTCCAGTAATATTTATGATTAATTTTTCAATAAAAAGATTTTGGTATATTTCTAAAGATTAATGTTATAGAATCTTTTCATTATAATTATATAATGTTAGTATATTTGTATTTCTTTGGTCTTGATTATTTATAATAAATAAACAATTTATGCGTACTACTCAATATCTTCTTTGTACTCTTAGAAATGAACCTTCTGATGCTGAATCGCTTAGTCATAATTTAATGTTGCGTTCCGGAATGATTCGGAAATTAGCATCGGGATTATATACTTGGCTACCTACTGGTTTGCGTGTCTTAAAAAAAGCTAAAAATATTATCCGTGAAGAGATGAACCGTGTTGGGGCATTAGAAATTTCCATGCCTATCGTACAGCCGGCTGATTTATGGAAAGAAAGCGGACGTTGGGAGCAGTATGGCTTAGAATTACTGCGATTTGTTGATCGGAATAATCGTTCTTTTGTTCTTGGGCCAACCAATGAGGAAGTTATAGCAGATTTAATACGTTATGAACTGGTTTCATATAAACAATTACCGTTAAATTTATTTCAAATTCAAGCTAAATTTCGTGATGAAATGCGCCCTCGGTTTGGAGTTATGCGATCACGTGAATTTTTAATGAAAGATGGTTATTCATTTCATGAAACCCAGAGCTCTCTTCAGCAAACTTATTTTGCTATGTATCATGCTTATAGTCATATCTTTAAAAGAATGGGTCTGAATTTTTGTGTTGTACAGGCAGATTCTGGGAATATTGGAGGTCAGATCTCTCATGAGTTCCACGTATTAGCTGAAAGTGGCGATAATAGTATTGCGTTAT
Organism: Candidatus Erwinia haradaeae; assembly: GCF_900699015.1. Taxonomy (GTDB): domain Bacteria; phylum Pseudomonadota; class Gammaproteobacteria; order Enterobacterales; family Enterobacteriaceae; genus Erwinia_E; species Erwinia_E haradaeae_E. The sequence goes on from NZ_LR217737.1 coordinate 290,338, forward strand.
CTACTGAGTCAGAGTATGCAGCTAATATCGAAATTGCTGAAGCAGTATCACCTCTGAAGAATCGTAATTCTTCTACTAAAATAAAATCTGATTTTGAAACACCAGCAGTTACAAATATTATTGATCTTGTTACACAATTTGATATTCCACTTAAAAATATAGTCAAAACAATTGTAGTAAAATCTAATAACAACAGTGGTTCTGAATTAGTTGCTCTTTTGATTCGAGGAGATCATGAATTAAATATTATTAAAGCCGAAAATATTGATATTGTTTTTAAACCATTGAGTTTTGCAAACGAGACGGAACTGCGTGAAAAATTAAATGTTAGTTCTCGGTCATTAGGTCCAATTGGTATTAAAATACCTATTATTGCTGATCGATCTGTTTTACTAATGAGTGATTTTATCATAGGTGCTAATGTTGATGGATGGCACTTTAGTGGTATTAATTGGGAGCGGGATCTACCAATACCACGTATTGAGGATATTCGTAATGTGGAGGAGGGGGATATAAGTCCTGATGGAAAAGGTACTATTTTTATTCAACGTGGAATTGAAGTAGGTCATATTTTTCAATTAGGTGAAAAATATTCACGGACTTTAGATCTATTAGTACAAGATAAAGATAGGCAACGTAAAATAGTTAGCATGGGTTGTTATGGAATTGGTATTAGCCGTTTGATAGCCGCGACAATTGAACAGAGTCATGATGAACGAGGAATTATATGGCCAGCAGCTTTATCTCCTTTTCAGATAGCAATCCTACCGATGAATATGCAGAAACTAGATTGTATTAAAAATATAGCTGAGGATATATATAACCAGTTAGTTTCTTTAGGATTTGATGTTGTTCTTGATGATAGGAAAGAGAGTTTAGGTGTGATGTTTTCTGATATGGAGTTAATCGGTGTGCCGCATTTTATAGTTATCAGTGAGCGTCATATTCGGAATGCAGAAGTTGAGTATCAATGCCGTTATTCACATGAAAAAAATATTATAAAAATTAGTGATGTGGTACCCTATTTCATAGAACTACTGAACTACAATTGATAATATGTAAGATTATACTGTATATTTGATAAAAATTTTATCACATCCAGAATAAGATTATATTTATATATTGATTGATATATAATCAACCAAATTAAATATATAATCTATTATTATAGGGTATAAGATAGTTTACTAGCGAAAGATGAAATTTTTATTATAATTAGTGTATTTATAATAGTTTATATCTTTCTAATTTTTATAGATCATTAATAATCTTATTAATTTTAAGAAAAACTATGAATTGTAGGGTAATAATGAAGTATGAAAAATTCATTAGTATTTTCTATGTATTTATAAGAGATATACTTCCATTATATTTTCTTATAATTAGACAGTTTTTTTCTAAAAAAAAGATATATATAACTAATCAAACCGCATAACATTAGTGCTAAAGGTATTAGCATCATTACACATAGTAGCTGATTGGAATAGCTATGAAATATTGGTGTTTTTCCAAATATAAATCCTATCATAATAAGAATTAATACCCAAAGAAATGAACTAATCCAATTGAAGAATTGAAAACGTAAATGACTTAATCCAGATAATCCGGCTAGAATAGGAAGAATAGTACGTACAAATGCAATAAAACGTCCAAAAAATAATGCAGACAATCCATATTGATGGAAAATATTTTTAGATTTTTGATGATACTTCATTGGAAGATATGATAACCATCTTTGTACTGTGTAAGTATTGCCTAGCCATTTACCTTGAAGATAACTAACCCAACAGCCAAGGCTAGCAGCAGTAGTAAGGATAAATAATATGACTATGCAATTAATTGCTCCTTCGGCTATTAATATTCCGACAAGAATTAGCAAGCTGTCACCTGGTAAAAAAGATGTTGGAAGTAATCCATTTTCTAAAAATAGAATTAAAAATAATACTAAATAAAGAGTCCAAATAAGAGTAGGGTCCGCGAGAATCACGTAATCCTGTTTCCACAAGGCTTGAATAAGAGACGTTAGAATACTCATTAGTTATATTAGCTCCACTACAAGATATGAATACTTATCTATGTATTAATAATCTGAATTAGATTTAGTAATTCTAAGTTCATTCCAATAACCACTATAGTACAGTTGTATCACAATTGTTATTAGTTATTTTATATGTTGCTTAATTAATTTAGGTCTCAATTTGACCACCATTAGTGATGGTTTTAGGAATTATATTGACTGATAATGGAGTTATGCTATTCTTATTATTGTATGATTTTGTTTTTACTTTTTAATTCTTCTTTTCACCTAATAAAAAGATGATGAAGTAGTAATATTTAGGCTAGCAGCATTGATTAATCTTATATTCGATTTTTAATATTTATTAATCAAGCTTATTAGTTATTTTGTAGGAGGTGAGATAGCAATGTGAAAGATAATGCTATGTTACAGAGATAAAAAGATGAATAGAAAAATTCCGATATTATATATAAGTAAATTTGATTAGAATGTATTTAGGTATAAATTTAGTCGATTTTTAAAAAAAATAACAAGAATCGTATGATGATTTATTTAAATATTGTTGTTTGGAAGAGAATGAGAAAATACATGATTTAATATATTTTAATGTCATTAAGGAAGAACTAATATCAAGCTCTTGTATTTTGAATTAAAATCAAATCATCTCTTATTTAGATAGATGATATTACTTAATTTTTTAGATTAGTAAGCTTGATCGTTTTTGATAATATATTATATTTTAAGAATATTTTTCGATATTTATATATCTCTGATCTATTTTGATCAAAATCGGGATCAATAACTTGTCCATTATGAATCTTGTTTTCTTTTTAGAGATATCTTCTTTGATTCTTCGCTATAAATGAGAAGAGGTTCTTGTTTTCCATCCACTACTGATTCGTCGATAATAACTTTTTCAATATTATTCATAGATGGCAAGTCATACATAATATTCAATAATACGTTTTCTACTATTGAACGGAGTCCTCTTGCTCCAGTTTTTCTTTGTATTGCCTTCCGTGCAATAGACCAGAGAGCTTCTTCTAAGAATTCTAGTTTGACTTTTTCCATATTAAATAATACTTGATACTGTTTAGTTAGTGCATTTTTAGGCTCTTTAAGAATAGCGACTAACGCTTCTTCATTAAGGTTGTGCAGTGTTGCTATTATTGGAAGACGACCAATAAACTCTGGAATTAACCCAAACTTAATCAGATCTTCTGGCTCCACCTGTGCTATAAGTTTATCTTCCGGTATTCTTTCTGATTGCCCTGTAACTAGCGCGTTAAAACCAATTCCAATTCCAGTATCCACTCTTCTGGTTATCACTTTTTCTAGCCCTGCAAAAGCACCCCCACAAATAAAAAGGATCTTAGAAGTGTCTACGTTTAAGAATTCTTGTTGTGGATGTTTACGACCGCCTTGTCGTGGTACTGATGCAATAGTTCCTTCAATTAGCTTAAGTAATGCCTGTTGAACGCCTTCACCAGATACATCACGGGTAATTGATGGATTATCTAATTTACGTGAAATTTTATCAATTTCATCAATATATATAATTCCATGTTGAGCTTTCTGTACGTTAAAATCACATTTTTGAAGAAGCTTTTGAATAACATTTTCTACATCTTCACCAACATAGCCTGCCTCAGTTAGTGTAGTAGCATCTGCTATTACAAAAGGTACATCAAGTAAGCGCGCCATAGTTTCTGCTAATAATGTTTTACCACTACCTGTTGGGCCAATTAGAAGAATATTGCTCTTCCCTAGTTCAATGTGGCTTAGTTCACCATCATGACGAAGACGTTTATAGTGGTTATATAGAGCTACTGCAAGTATTTTTTTAGTTTTATCTTGTCCAATAACATAGTTATCGAGATGGGTACGAATTTTATGTGGAGTAGGTAATAAATTAGATGGGCTAGCTGTTGGCTGATCTATCTTATTGTCGTTATGTATAATATCATTGCATAAATTAATACATTCATCACAGACATATACTGATTCTCCTGCAATTAGTCGGCGTACTGTATACTGGCTTTTTCCGCAAAAGGAGCAATAGAGTGTTCTATCTGAACCGTTTTGGTTGTTAGTGGTCATCGTTCTTTCTCTTTTTATAATTTTTTTATTTATTTTAAAGTAAGAAGCATGTAGTGAGATCTTGATGTATTTATTGTACTGAAATATAGATACATATTATATTTATAATAATCGAATTTATTATCTTCGTTGAGACAGAATAGCATCGACTAAACCGTATTCAACTGATTCTTGAGAGGATAGGAATCGATCTCGATTGGTGTCATTCTCAATAGTTTCAATAGTTTGACCAGTGTGTTTTGCCATCAATTGATTTATTATCTTTTTTGTTTTGATAATTTCACGTGCATGAATATCAATATCAGAAGCTTGTCCTTGAAATCCACCTATGGGTTGATGGATCATCATCCGTGAATTTTTCAAACAGTAACGCTTACCTTTTGTGCCAGATGTTAGTATAAATGCTCCCATAGAACATGCTTGTCCTATGCAAATAGTTCTAATATCTGGTTTCACAAACTGCATCGTATCATAAATGGACATACCAGCAGTAATTACACCTCCAGGAGAGTTGATATAAAGATGAATATCTTTTTCTGGATTATCGGCTTCCAAGAATAGAATTTGTGCTACAATTAAATTGGCCATGTAGTCTTCAATTTGTCCAGTAAGAAATATAATGCGCTCTTTCAGAAGGCGTGAATAAATATCGTATGAACGTTCTCCTTGAGAAGTTTTTTCAACGACCATTGGTATTAAAGTCATACAATCTGTAATGTATGCACGTGTATTACTATGTAACATCGCTGTCTCCTAATTTTACTCTGGGTATTAATTATTGTATAATTATATGAAGAGATGTTGATGATATTAGAAATCTTCTATTAGAGTTTTCTTTTTAATGTAAGTAATTATGAAATTGAACATCTAGATGAGTATTATTTGGGGTCTAACTCAGGTATTTCAAGATCCGAGTTAATCTTATTATAGAGGGGGATAGATTTGATCTTGTTATAATTATTATATTATAATATTGTTGGAATAAAATTTTAAATTCCTATATAAATAGGACAGATTGTCTATTTTTGAATATTTATAGAGTCTGATAAAATCCTGTTTTATTTTTATAAGGAAGGCTGTATTTTAAATAATTGATATTTAAGAAATACGTATAAGTAAATATTTTATATATTTTTTATGATACTCATTGAGTAATCAAAAAGAGATAAAATTTTATTTAATTCTTTAGTATGTGAATTTATGAATGATTCATATATAAAAATAGTGTTGTCTTCTATTTTTTATATTACTGAAATTTATTTATAAATAAAATTTGATTATATAATTTTCAAGCGACTTATATAACAGTTGTTATATATTTCTAATGTTTTTAACCAGAATGTATATACTTTACTATTTTTTTAGGATCCATATCCTATGAAATAGGATTTATTAGGGATAGGTATTTTATTTTTGATCTACGTTTATAATATAAGTAAGTTAGTGGTTTACTATAGCTTGATTCGTGGTGATAAGCCTGCTGGATTATTGCTTCTTCTTTGGCCTACTTTATGGGCCTTATGGTTATCGGAGATGTCCACTCCATCTTTTGAAGTATTATTTGTCTTTGTATTAGGTGTATTTTTTATGCGTTCTGCTGGATGTATAGTGAATGATCTTGCTGATTGGAAGATTGATGGCTATATTAAACGTACATGTAAACGTCCGATCCCTCATGGATTAATATCAAAAAAAGAGGCAAAAATATTTTTTTTATTTTTTATTTTGTTATCTTGTTTTTTGGTTTTAACTATGAATAAGACAACGATTTTTTTATCGTTTATTGGTTTATTCTTAACTTTAATCTATCCATTTATGAAACGTTATACCCATCTTCCACAGGTAGTGCTAGGAGTAGCTTTTAGTTGGCCTATTCCTATGGCTTGGGAGGCGGTTAGTCAAAGTTTACCTAAAGCTTGCTGGTTATTATTTTTAGCAAATATTTTTTGGGTGGTGGCTTACGACACGCAATATGCGATGGTTGATCGTTCTGATGACTTAAAAATTGGTGTAAAATCTTCGGCAATTTTATTTAATCATTATGATAAATTGATGATTGGGTTTTTACAATTCTTATCATTAATCATATTTATATTAATTGGATGGCAACTTAATTTAGCTTGGAGTTTTTATTACAGTATTTTTATTGCATCCTTGTTATTTATTTATCAACACAAATTGATAGCAGATCGCCATCCACAGGATTGTTTTCGAGCTTTTCTTAATAATAATTGGGTTGGATTAGTTTTATTTCTTGGTATTGTATGTAGTATATAAATTGCAATATTTTATATAAAATTATCATTTTAAGTGTTTGTATGGATCATTTTAAATTAGGTGTATTTTATAGTGTATCTCTTATCTGATGATTACAAAATAATTGCTCAGGAGTTCATTAATAATTTCAGTTGAATTGAATAGATCTTGGTATAACCTTGTTTAACAAGCAATTCTGTATGTATGTAATATAGAGCTTGAATGTGTATATTATAAAGATCTTATTTTATTTGTATAATTCAATATTATTTTTTTTATTTACTTAGACCAGAAGTTTGTTAAATTCCTGAATACAATGATATTGAGAAGTGATTGGAGTAATTAATCTGAATATTGTCAAGAAGAATGGAATAGGATAATGTATTTATTTATAGATATATTAATTTTTAATTTGTATACTAAAATTTGATGGTATTATTATTTATAATATTAGTGATCATAAGTTGAATGGTGTAAGTGATCAAAAAGATTGTGTCTATTAGACTAAAATAATCTAGGAAGAAATAATTTTATAGCTATAATTAGACTGATAATTAGAATTAGAGTAAAATATATTATTCAGGATGGAATATCAAGATATTTAATAACATTATCGTGTATTTTGGTATATATTATATATATTTATTATTTAAGTTTTGCTAAATTTAAATATTTTTTACAAATAGGAAGAAAATCATATTGTATTAATTTTTGTAGATTCAGTGGAGGTGGTGGAGAAAGGTAGGTTTCTATCATTTTTTTTGCTAGAGAGTCAGCGTTTAAGTCGGCTAGCGCTCTATCTACTCCAGCATCTTTTAAAATTTCTTCTGGTCCTCCAGGACACCGTGTGCTTACAACAGGTGTACCGCATATTAACGCTTCTACAAGAACATTGCCGAATCCTTCACTATCTGAACTAAGAATAAGCATAGCTGCATTCTTAATTAGAGGGTAAGGGTTGCTCTGAAATCCAGTTAGTATGATTTTTTCTGAAAGACTCATTTGTTCTATGAGTGTTCTAATCTTATTAATTTGTTTTTTATTTCCAGTGCCTACTAGAACTAGTACGGCTGGTATATTTGATTGTGCATAAGCTTCAAGTAATCGATCATGACGCTTATTAGGATGAAAGCGGCCAACATGTATTAAATATGGTTTTTGTGGTAAACGGCAATGTTGATTAGCTTGATTAAGGATATAGTTAATCTTAAATGGATTGTTAATTATAGCTCGTTGATTTGGTAGAATAGATAAATTTAATATTAAATCTTCTTCGACAGATTTAGAGACTGATAGGATATTTTTTCCTTGGTAAATTTTTATAATTTTTGTTTTTTTAATCCAGCGACTAATGGTATGTCGTTGTTCGAGATAGGATGCAGATAATATACTATGTACACAGTACCATATGTTTTTTTCAGACAGCAGATTAGCACGAGTAACTATACGGTCAGTTTGGTGTAAATGGGAAAAAATTAGGTCGAACTGACCTTCTTTTGTTTCTTTTTGTTGAATAATTTTCTTGAGTTGATGTGATTGTTGTTGAGATTTGGTTAATAATCTTAGCCAAGATAAAGACCTATTGATATTTCCTAAAACTTCATATCCGATTCCTACAGGAATCGGATAATGACAGACATTCCGTAATGACAATAAGCTAATTTCGTGTCCGAGTATTTGCATTCCTTGACATAGGGTAAGAACAACCTTCTCTGCTCCGCCACCTGGCAGACCATCAATAATCATTAAGATTCGCATAAGTTAATTCATCACTATCTGATAAAGAGATATAAGTTGTTGAGCGAGTCGACTAGAAGAGAGTGACATAGCTTTTTCTCGTGTATGGTTTCTTATATGGCTATTGCATCTCCATCGTGATAGTTCCATAATTGCATCTCTGATTGCAGGAACGTCGAGTGCATCACAAATATAGCCAGTTTTACCAGATTCTACAAATTCGTTACCACCACAAGTAGTTGATGTAATAATTGGTAAACCACACGCCATTGCTTCAAGAATAACATTCGGTCCAGGGTCGTATAGAGATGGAAGAATTAGCCCGTCTGAAGCTTGATACCATTGGCATGTATCAAGTTGTGCTCCAGCAAAAAGAATTCGGTTCGCGCAGCCAAGCTCATTAGCTATCATTTTGTATTTTTTTTCTTTTTTATCTTTTCCCACAACAATAAGATAGTAGTTTGTCATTGCTACTGCATGGATTGTAGTTTTGAGTCCTTTACGTTCATAACCAGAACCAACATAAATAAGTATATAAGCTTGGCATGGAAGATGGAGTTTTCGTCGAATGCTGGCTTGTTGTTGTTCGTTAGCTGGAATAAATCGTCTGGTGTCAATCGCATTATAGATAACGTGAATTTTATCACTATTGACATCAAATCTTTCAATAATCTCTTGTTTGATCATTTTTGTATTACAAATTACTGCTTTTAGTTCTGGTGCTTGATACATTTTCTGTTCAGTTTTCATTATATAATTATGGTATCGACTATTGAATAGCATCTTTTGCTTCCACTTAGGTAGTATGCGACACCATTGTTCCAACCAGATCTGATGTACACCATCTCCTGCACGATATATATGACATCCAGCAATTCGCTCATGGCTCTGAATCAGATTAATCTGTTCTTTCTTCCAAAGCTTGTAAGCAGCTTTTGCAAAATCTCGCTCTCGGCTAACACGTCCTAATTTTATTGGATTACATAGATGAAAATTCCAGTTTGTTAGATATTTTTTTGGCCATTGTCGTGTAATAAAATGCAGATCTAGTATTTGAAGTTCTGAAGCTGCTAGTATACTAGAAATAAAATTTTCTGCGCCGCCATCAAAGCGATATTGTTGTCGAACGATTGCTAATCGTATCTGTTTCATAAGGGTCATATCAGTTATGGAGTTTAGTATTGGTTTCATAAGGGTAATATTAAGATACCGCTTTTTTTGTAGAATTAATAGGTTTTAGATTAGGTAGATTAATTAAATTTCTCAACAAGATTCTTCGTAAGTTAATTAATCCAAGTTACCACGGTATTGGTTTGACGTGAGGAAAATATGATGTATTATATTGGTCATATATAAGTTATTGTCTATATCTAGAAAATAGATTCTGATAAAAAGATCAGTTTTCTAAATAAATTTTTCTATTTCAGTTTAAGTGCGGTTATGCAAGATAGGAGGTATCTAATTAATTGGAGGTATCTAATTAATGAGGTAATCCTCGTAATTTTGATGGATATTTAGATAATATAGGAGAAAAAATAAAAATTATAGTATATAAAATATTATTTTTCTCTTAAAAGAATAACATACAATATTATTTAGTGCATGAGGTAGAAGTAATCAGTGTTCATTAGCATAGATTCAATATAGTTTTTAAAATTATATAATAAATTCTATTGTTAGAATATCTATTTATAGACAGTTCCTTCAATATTATTGTCAATATAAAAAAGATTTAAGGGAAGTAAAGAAGATAAATTTTTATTGATTGTAATATATTTTATGTTGATTGATATAAATTTAATTATAAGAGCAATAGATGCAATTATTATACTACTCTATAAATACTGAGATAGAGTATTTATTGAGATGATATTTACTTATGATACAAAATCATAACATATTCATTTTCTATTTACTTTGTAAGGGATAGATGATAATTAATGTATAATTAGCGTGATATAAGTTGTTTTTTGATGATAAAAGTGTTGAAGAAATTATCGTGTTTTAGAAGGTTTATTTATCAGAGTATCAACAGAAGTTAAGGTATAAAATCTTCTATAAATATCATTATAATTTTATAGATGTAATTATTTTAGTTATTCCTTGGGAATTATTGATAGGGAATTATGAAATTTTAGATTAGTTATAGATCATACAGCGATATTATTTGTGATGTTAAATCCTATATCTTTTTATTAATTTAGTAATTTATTGTGATTTAAGATTACATTCGCTTTTTGTTTATTTTGCGATAAATATAGATCAGACTTGGTATTAGAAGATACTTGTTTATCTATTTTATTATTAGTTTATATTGATTATTATAGTATCGTTCATTCAATCATATTAACAAGGCTCTTTTTTAATTATAGAAGAAAACATTCTTTTTTGATTGTTAATAAGATTATGTCTATTAGCTTTTATAATTACTGAAAGTTAGATAAAATATGATAGATGATTTGTAATGCAGATAGAGTCAAAATTATTAATAATTTACATTTATTTTCATTTTTCTAAATTTTATTATTTACTACATATAAAATGGTATAGCAAGGTATAAGTCAGTTTGATATAGATAAGTCTAGCAGTATCTTCTAGATTTGATCAGGTTTGGAATAAAGAAAGGAAGACTAGCTAAAAATTGGATAACTTGTTGATTCCATATTGTTTATTGATTAGGTATACAGAAAAAGAGAATTGAATTGTTTCATTTGGTCTAAAGATATTAATGTATTTACTATATGTTTGGTAAATATTATATACTGTTTTTTAAAATTATAACTTTCTACCTAGAAGAAAGTTAGATTACTATCAATAGTAGTTTAAATGAATATGATATTCATAGATAATTTGATGTTTATTGATTTATTTCAAGTCTAAACGTTCAGTTGAAGTTGGAACTATATTAATACATAACAAATCTAATTTTAATCAGATGAATTAGTTAAGAGATTGGATGCGTTACAATAATCTTGGTAGGAGATTATATTTTATTGTCTTTCATATAGTATATTGGTATATGCAATAGAATGAATATTCCTGATATTTCTATAAGAATATCACAAGGAAGATAGAAATAAATTTTATTCAATATGATATCTATTTATATTGATAACCATAGTTATATAGACATCTTGGTTTTCTTCTAATTGTTTATTATATCTTTAAGATTAAAATCTTAATTCTTTGTGAAGATATGAAATATTACCAATGCAGATTTGTTCTCTATATGAGTTTGACGTGTAGTATGATAAGAGATTGTTAAAGATTAGAGTTTAAATAACATATGTTTTTTAAATAAAACCAGAGTTTATTTTATGTGTATTATTTTTAATTATTATCTTTTAGTCGGAAGGAAAATAGTAAATATTAATAAATTAAGGTTATATAAGTTTATTTGATGTCTCTATTTTTTCAATACTTGGGGTAGTGTGAAATGGGTTATAGTTTTCGAGCTGGTCAACCAGCCAGACAGAGTGATCTCATTAATATTGCACAATTAATTTCTCAGTACTATCTATGTCATCCTCAAATAGGTAATGTTGATCATTCAGTGAAATTTGGAACTTCGGGTCATCGAGGTGGTGCTATGCGGTATAGTTTTAATGAGACGCATATTTTAGCTATTACACAGGCTATTGCTGAAGAGCGTAACAAACAAGGTATAACTGGACCTATTTACGTAGGAAAGGATACACATGCTCTTTCAGAGCCAGCAATGTATTCAGTATTACAGGTTCTCACTGCTAATGGTATAGGTATAATTTTACAAAAGGGAAATGGCTATACCCCTACACCTGCGATCTCTCATGCTATCATTGAGCATAATAAACAGGGTGGTTTGCAAGCTGATGGGATCATTATCACTCCTTCTCATAACCCACCAGGAGATGGTGGAATTAAATATAATTTACCGCATGGTGGTCCAGCTAGTAGTAAATTTACAAAAATATTAGAAGCCCGTTCTAATTCCCTTATTCAGAATCAATTAAAAGAAGTACGCAGTCTGACCTTTGATCAGGTATTGGTAAGTGGTTATATAAAGGAAACGGATATACTCCAATCTTATATAGAAGGCTTGTCAAAGATTATTGATATACCGTCAATCCAGAAAGCAAATTTAAAGATTGGTGTTGACCCTTTGGGTGGCTCTGGTATTGAATATTGGCAGTATATTGCAGATTTTTACCAGATTAATTTAACTATTATTAATGATTCCATTGATCAGACGTTTCGCTTTATGCATCTTGATTACGATGGAGTAATTCGTATGGATTGCTCATCAAAATTTGCTATGGAAGGTGTGTTATCATTGCGTAATCAGTTTGATCTATTATTTTCTAATGACCCAGATTATGACCGTCATTGTATTATTACTTCTGATGGGCTAATGAGTCCTAATCAATATCTTGCAGTCGCAATTCATTATTTATTTCAGCACCGGCCATTATGGGATAAGGGGGTAGCTGTAGGAAAAACGGTAGTGTCTAGTAGTTTGATAGATCGCATAGTTTACGATCTCAATCGTCATCTTGTAGAAGTGCCGGTGGGATTTAAGTGGTTTGTAGATGGTTTATCTAACGGTAGTTTGGGTTTTTGTGGTGAAGAAAGTTCGGGTGGCTCATTTTTGTGTTTTGATGGACAACCTTGGTCCACTGATAAAGACGGTATTATTATGTGTTTATTAGCAGCAGAAATTACCGCAGTGACAGGTAAAAATCCACGACAATATTATAATGAGATAGTTAATCGTTTTGGTAAATTTAGTTATAATTGTTTACAAGTTCCTGCTACATCAATACAAAAATTCTTTTTATCAGAGTTATTACCTGATAAGATGGAATCTAATATCTTGGCAGGTGATATAATTACTAATAGAATAAGAGTTGCACCTGGAAATGGTGAGGACATTGGTGGGGTTAAAGTGATGACCAAAAATGGTTGGTTCGTTTTGCGCTCATCTGGTACTGAAGATGCTTATAAAATTTACTGTGAAAGTTTTATTGGAGAGGGGCATCGTAGACAAATAGAACAAGAAGTATGTCAGATGGTTAGAAATATTTTTAATAATTCTTCATTAATAATGCCAAAATGATTGATAAGATAGTTATTAATTTCAGAGCATGGATATTATGTAGATAGTAACTGATTTTTAATTTGAGAAACGTTATACCAATAAAATTATTAAATAACTTAATTATCATTACTTGATTATTTTAAATAATATTTATGAATAAAAATGTTTTAAATATAGATATTAGATAGTCGGTAAGAATATCTTTCAAGATAACACATGCACGAAATGTGAAGATATCAATAGATGTTATTACTAGTTTTAGATGAAAGAGAATCAGCTATGCTATAATAATAATGTATTATAAAAATTTTTTGTTTATTAAATTTTACAAAACACATTCTATATGATAATTACTTACAATAAAATTATAGATTTTTATGCTATAAATAGGTTTAATAGAGTATTTTAACGCATCCATAATAATTACAAATATTTATTTTTTATCAGGATGATTCTGTATCATCAGTAACAGCTATAATTAAACTAGTTATGTTATAGTGATTTAATAATTGTTGACATAGTTTTCCGAGTCTCATTTTTTGTAGGGTATATTGAATTCAGAAGACTGATATTGTCATAGACAATATTTAAGTACAATATAAAATTACATATTCATAGTAGTTTGATTAAAATTTATATTTGTACAGTCATTAAAAATTATAGTATCTATATTTAATAGAATTAACATTCTAATGATCTTACTATATTTAGTATAATTTTATTAATTAATGATATCTATGGTGTTCTTTAACCAAGTTCTAAAATCATTGCCAAGTGTTTGATGATGTATTCCATACTCGACAAAAGCCTTCATGTAACCTAGTTTATTTCCGCAATCATAGCTATTTCCTTTTAAATGATATGCTTCCACTGTCTCTTTTTCTATTAGCATTGATAGTGTATCAGTAAGTTGAATTTCATTATGAGAGCCTATGGGTGTTTTAGACAATAAAGGCCAGATTTCTTTAGATAGAACGTAACGGCCTACTACTATAAGATTTGATGGTGCTTGGTCTGATGTGGGTTTTTCTACTATATCAACTATACAGGTTCTATCACCTGGATATAATTGAACGCCTTGACAGTCGACTACACCATAGGACGTGACGTCAGTCATTCGTTCGACCATGATTTGACTATATCCTGTTTTCTTAAATTGTTGAATCATATTTGCTAGATTATCTTTTGATAAGTCTGATTGATATTGATTGAGGATAACATCGGGTAGGATTACTACTACTGGATTGTATCCAATGACTGGCCAAGCACAACTTACAGCATGTCCAAGTCCTTTAATTAGTCTTTGGCGAATTTGGATAATGTTAACATATTTAGGACAAATAGAGTGGATTTCTTCTATTAGTTGTTTTTGAATCTGTTTTTCTAGAATAGTTATTAATTCTGAATTAGTATCGAAATGATTTTCGATAGAAACTTTAGATGCATTTGTAATGAGTACGATATCATTGATACCAGAGGAAACACACTCGTTTATGATATACTGAATCAGTGGTTTATCAACTAATGGCAACATTTCTTTTGGGATCGCTTTTGTAGCAGGTAGCATTCGTGTGCCTAAGCCAGCAACTGGGATCACTGCTTTGATTTTTTTTTGATTATAATGAGACATAGAACTTGCTCTTTTTAACTTACTTGAAACTTGATTGGTTTTTAGGAGATAGACATAAGGTTAATATATATTTTATTATAATTATAATTGTTATAGGTTGTCGATTAGGTTAAGCGTTTTTTAATTTAATAGTATCAGTATATTGACTTTGTCTTACGTAGTTATGATGATCTTATTTTGGAATATATCTATAGAATAATATAGTTTATATACTTAATTATAGTAAGTAGAGTGTTTATCATGTAACATTTGGTTTGCTATAAGGATTAGATGTTGTCATAATAATTTGGTAGATATAATATCATTATTGAATAATTTCAGTGATTCTACGTATAAAATCTAAATGTGTCATATGGAATATATATAGAACCTATTATGAACTTATTAGAGTATACAAAGATTAAATATGGAGTGTTCAACCATTATCAAGATCTAGTGTATTAAGGAGGAAAGTAATGAGTGTTGTTGAAAAAATTCAGCGACAGATCGCTGAGAATCCTATTCTTTTATATATGAAAGGTTCTCCTAGATTACCAAGTTGTGGTTTTTCGGCTCAGGCTGTACAGATTTTGGAGGCATGCGGAGAGCGTTTTGCATATATTGATATACTCAAAAATCCGGATATTCGTTCTGAAATGCCAAAGTATGCTAATTGGCCAACTTTTCCTCAGTTATGGATTAGTGGTGAATTACATGGAGGTTCTGATATTATGGTAGAGATGTTTGAGAATGGTGAGTTGCAAAAGTTAATTAAAGAGGCTATTTATAATCATTGCCTTTCTCTAAAAAGTTAGAAAGATATTGTATTCTATAGAAAATGTAATTTTAGTCTTCATATAGATTTACTAAAAGTCATGATAATTAATATCGTCATCTAATACATATTTTATAAAAAATTTTATGAGTATGTAAAATACATATGATTTCTTCAAAAAATGATTGGTGAACTGGATTCTAATGGTTCCATCTTATTGTTGATGGAAGAGTGAATGAATACAAAGACTAATTGTGATAAATAAAACATTCTATAAGAGAAATTCCATATAACTACGATGATAATTGATTCATTGCATATTGTTAATAGTTTATGAGATAGTTTAGATTTGCATAATAATGTTTTATATATGGTCATTTTCTGTAAGAATTTGGTATCTATTATCTTTCATTATTAGTTCTTTTTGAATAAAAACCAAAAGGGATTTAAGGATAGTGACGAGTCGATACGGAAAGTGCGTGATCTTTTTTGATCTTGATGGCACTTTACATCGAGAGGATATGTTTTGTTCTTTTGTATTATGGTTACTACGATGTTATCCATATAACCTATTTTTGCTAATTTTTACTTTACCGATAATTGGATTAGTTTTATTAGTACAAGGTTACTCATCACGATGGTCAACCAGTCTACTACTTTGGTCTATTACATTTGGGCATAGTGAGTTAAGTCTGTCAAAAAGAGAAGAGGAATTTTCTAATTGGTTTAGACAACATCTCACACCTTTTCCGAAAGTACGACAACATCTCATAGATCATCTTTCTGCTGTAGATACTGAGGTTTGGTTAATTACCGGCTCACCGCTTCATCTAGTAGAGATGGTTTATGGTGATTCGTATTTTCTACCTAGAGTTAAACTTCTGGCTAGTCAGATGGTGAGATCTTGTGGAGGTAGAGTATTGTTAATTCGTTGTGTTGGATATCAAAAAGTTTTGCAACTAGAGTTGCAACTTGGTAAACCTTTAATAATTAAAATTGGTTATAGTGATAGTAAAATGGATGATCCTTTACTATTTTTTTGTCAAAATATTTTCCGCATCTCTTTATCAGGAGAGTTAATAAAGATGAAATAATTAGATAATTTATATTTCTATGAATAAAGTGTATTCATTCTTAGAAACTAATGTTTTATGTATTAAAACGGTTAGATATTATAGTGTTTAGTTATTCTAGCTCTATATGTTATATAGAATAATACTGAGATTATTTCCAGTATTATTTATCGATTGTTGATGTTATTTATTATTTATGAGAATTAGTTATTTTGTATATAATCTTAAACAATATATTGTCTATTTCTTATTATTTATATGATAAATCATTTGTACTAATGATGATTTTACTAAATTTACTTTTGTTTTATCAGAAAAAATTTAAACCTAGTTTTTAGTTGGTTAGTTATTTTTATAATAATTCTAGTTTATATGGTTTATATTATATGATTGGTTCTTGAAAAGAACGCTTACCGAATAAAAACAAATATTATTCTTTCCTATTATGGAGTTTTAATTTTATTTAATTCAGTATGAACTGAATAAATTTGAATTAAATTATCAGATTGTTTATATAAATCAATAAAATTAATGTATATAATACAGTGACTAATAGCATAGGTTATTATCTCCTTACAGGAATGGTATTTAAGTTAATATGTTGTATAAGTGATAATTTATATCATCATCAAGATGTTAATTTCTTGTTGATTGAGATTTATGTTGTAATATAAAAACTGAAGAAGTTGTTTATTGTGATTTGTCTACGGTGTTTAAAATATAACAGGTTGAATTGATTTTTTTATTTATATTTTTATGTATGATAAGTTTTTATTAATTTAGAATTTTTTTCTAATACTAATGTGAAGGATTGCTTTGATATTGCCTGTATTTAGGACATAAATTTGTCTTTTATTACCAAAGGAAGGGTAAAAATTAATTTTCGTGTTTTTGATTCAATCATTAGATTGATATAAGAAAAATTTTTTCAGATTTATAGATAAGCGTATCGTTTTCATTCTATGTTTAAAGAAAATCTATTAATTTTTAAGCAGATAGATTATATTTATTTTTTTAGATCATGGTCTATTGATGATTATACTAAGCGCTTTACCGAATGATCATGTTGTAAGAGATATAATTCTTTACTTAGGGTTATCTCTATTGAGATAAGCTATTATTCTTTTTCATATGATGTTTCTTGTTTTATCTATAAATGAGATAGATGAGAGATAACTACATTAAAAACTTCATTCATGTTAGGATCTATACCTAATAAAGTTGTTATAATGATAGATTTTTTTATCCTCACTATCATAATAGATTAAGAGCGCGTTTTTTTATAGAATTGGGGTTAAAAGGCATGTTTATAGATTTGATTTTTTCTAGAAGCAATGTTAAAACATAATCTTACTATAATGTTATCGGATTTTATTGGAGATCGTGAAGATAAGTAGAACAATTTTATATAGATCAAGCTATTTATTAGTTTGTTTGTAGTATTTGCTTAAGTGTTTAACATATTATATCTAGTTTTCGGAAGAAGGGCATTATTGTATATTACGTTAGTAGATAATCTGTTTTTACTTAGGATCATGATATTTATATCACATGATGTGTTTTACTTTTTTATAAAGTAATAAAATGACTACTTGATTTTTTATTTTTAATAAAATATATACATCCGTATACAGATTATTTAACCTTTCATTAATCTTATGATTGATGTCAGAGTTATATGATTTGATGAGAACAATATTAATTTTCTATGTATTGTAATTGTTTTATATAAAAGAGAACATTTAGTGAGATTGGACATAATGTCTCTGTTGATAGATTACAGATGTGTTTTTGATATTAAAGTGGATATAAAGTAGTTCTTATGCGATTTATTAGAATAAAATCTAAATTTTAATATTTATATTTCATACTGTAACTGGATTATGATTAATTCATTATAATTTCTAATTATTATATAATGATTTATTCTAGATTATATGGAAGCACAGATAGAGATATATTATATATACTTGATTAAGTAGTACCATAGATAGAAGATTAAAGTAGTAATCTATAATAGGATGATTAAGCTATGAGTGAAGTACAGGGCATGTTAATATTAATTTATAAAAACATAAAAAATTTTTCTTTTTTAAAAAAAAGAGGATAGTTTTTATTGAGTAAATCATTATCTATATTTTTATAACCTGTTTAGTGGTAGCAAATCTTACTGAGATGATATAAATAGGGTGTTGAATTATTTCAATTATTAAGAGCAATAAACATGTTAAGGAAATATAATTATAGGATATTGATGTTATTCAATATAATTCTAATTTATTACAGTTTTTTGATTAGTATGTGTGGTTAGTAATAATAAGATACTTAATGAATATATAACGATAGTCATGATTAGGTTTTTTAATAAAAACGTCATATTTGATTAACCTATTATGATAGTTTTTTAATTTTTTTAAAGAGGTTGTGTATAATTTATGTTGGATTGGCGTAATTTATACTATAAATTATGGACATTTTTTATCAGAATTTTAGTAAACAGCACAGTCATTCCAGATAATCCAATATTTGAGTTGGGGATTAGTATATCTCAGCCAGTGATATACGTTTTATCTAATGAATCAGAGGTTGATCTCTTTACATTGCAAGCGCAGTGTCGAAAGAAAAATCTTCCTGATCCACTAGGAACATGGGAGATTGATGATAAGAAAATTCCACATGTTGTATTTATTCATAAAAAAAAAGAATTTTTCCTGATGTCTTTCAGTTTTTAGATGTAGTTAATCTTTTCCATCACATTCTCAAGTTACAACGTAAATACAGTGGGCTTGATATTCAAGTTGTGTTTGTTTCTATCATATTTGGTCGCTCTTTAGCGTATGAAAAGAAGAATCATAATAACACGTATGTTCGTGTAATTTTAAATAGTATACATAAATTTTTAATTGTACTCTTTTTAGGTCGAAACAGCTTTATTTGTTTTTCGCGGTTAGATTCGTTACGTGATTTTACTATGGATCATCAAGAAGAACAGAGAGTGTCTAAGGGACTTATTAGAGTGATTCGCATGTATTTTTTCCGTCAGAGACTAGCCGTAGTAGGTCCGGATTTACCAGTTCGTAAGAATTTATTTAATCAATTATTGAAATCAAGAGTAATTAAAAAAGCTATAGAAGACGAGGCCTACAGCAAGCAAATTTCCAAAGAGCAAGCAAAAAAGAACGCTGTAGATATTATGGAAGAAATTGCTTCTAATCCATCTAATATAGTTCTTTATTTTACAGCTCCAGTGATGAGATGGACATGGAAACGACTCTATAAAAGTATCAATATTAATGGAGTTGAGAGGGTGCGATATTTATCACAAGCTGGGAATGAGATTGTCTATGTCCCTTGTCATCGTAGCCATATAGATTATCTGCTTCTTTCTTATGTTCTTTATAATCAGGGATTGGTTCCACCCTATATTGCTGCTGGTATTAACCTTAATTTCTGGCCAGTGGGTTCTCTTTTTAGGCATTTAGGTGCATTTTTTATTCGCCGCACTTTTAGGGGAAATAAGCTTTATGCTACGGTCTTTCGTCAGTACTTAATTAATCTTTTTACCTCTGGGGCTTCAGTAGAATATTTTATTGAAGGAGGACGTTCACGTACTGGTTATTTACTAACTCCAAAAACTGGTATCTTATCTATAACAATACAGGCTATGCTTCGTAGCGGCTATCGTCCAATTGTTTTTATACCGATCTACATTGGTTATGAACATATTGTAGAATCTAAAACTTACGCTAATGAATTACGTGGCACGACTAAAAAAACAGAGGGGGTTATATCAATTTTACGAGCGTTATGTTGTTTAAGAAATCTTGGTCAAAGTTATATAAATTTTGGCGATCCATTTGTATTAGAAGATTATTTAACTGAGCGCATTCCAGATTGGCGAAATGATATTAATGCACTAGAATCTCAACGACCTATCTGGTTAACAGAAATAGTTGATAATATTGCACAGCAAATTATGATACGAATCAACAACGCTGTAGTAGTGAATACAATGAATCTATGTTCAACTGCTTTATTAGCTTCACGTACTCATTCCTTATCTCGTCAACAGTTAATTATACAACTTGATTGTTATATAAGCTTATTACGAAACATTCCTTATTCCTCTGAGTTAATTTTGCCAACAATGACATCTAAAGAATTATTGGATGATGCGTTAAGTATGGATAAATTTGATATATTTCAAGATAGTATAGATGATGTAATCATTCTAAAACCTAAACAAGCAATATTAGCTACTTATTATCGGAATAATATTTCTCATATATTAGTAATACCATCACTAATTGCGTCTATTTTTATGACTAATAGAGTAGTTAGCTATTTTGATCTTGTTCAACAAATATATGTGATTTATCCTTTTATTAAAAATGAATTGTTTTTGCGATGGGATACTAATGATATTTCTAAAGTTCTAGAGATGTTAATTATTGAAATGGAGCAACAGGGTTTATTGATAGAAGAAGACAGTGGTTTTAGATTAAATCCAGATAATTTTCATACTTTACAGATTTTATCGGAAGGAAGTCGCATAATTTTACAGCGTTATACTATCATCTTTTATCTTCTTAGTATTTCTTCGATTATTGACCGTAGAGTATTAAAAAAACAGAGTCAAATGATAGCACAGCGTTTATCTGTTTTATCTGGTATTAATCTTTTAGAGTATTTTGATCAGGTAGTTTTTAGTTCTTTAGTATTAACGTTACGCAATCAAGGATATATGAGGGACTTAAGTTGTCCTAATCAAGAAAGAGCTAGACAGGCTTATCAGTTATTCTCTAATTTAGTGGATGAAAATATACGGATTATTATTGAGAATGTAGTAAAGCATTGATAGTGATATTCGCTGTCTTATACCAAGGGGGATATGAATAAATTCTAGAAAGATTTACTATAAAATTTATCAGATATATAACAGACTCAGAGTTCATTTAAGAATTTTGTAAAGTGAGGTGTTAAATTATATGTTTAAATACTCAGAATAAATGGGGATAGCATGAGATTTTTGGTTACAGGTGTAGCTGGATTTATTGGGATGCATGTTACTCAATCCCTTTTAAAGGCAGGCCATGAGGTTATTGGTATCGATAATTTAAATAATTATCATAATGATATGATGTTAAAACTAGATCGATTATCCATTATTAGCAAGGAAGATAACTTTACTTTTATTAAATGTGATATAGTGAATCGAGAAGAAATAGTGGATTTATTTCGCTATTATTATTTTCAGCGTGTTATACATCTTGCTGCTTACGCAGGTGTTCGTAAGTCTTTGAATGATCCTTTTTCATACGCTAATTCTAATATTTTAGGATATCTAAATATTTTAGAAGGTTGTCGTCACAATAAAATAGAGCACCTTCTTTATGCTTCGTCTAGCTCAGTATATGGTCTTAATAACAATATGCCATATTTAATAGATGATGATACGACTCAGCCGATTTCTTTTTATGCTGTTACTAAAAAATCTAATGAATTAATGTCTCATAGTTATTCTTATTTATATGGGGTCCCTACGACTGGTCTTCGATTTTTTACTGTATATGGACCGTGGGGTCGTCCGGATATGGCATTATTTAAGTTTACAAGAGCCATGCTTTCTGGTGAAAAAATAAATGTCTATAATTATGGTAATATGCAGCGTGACTTTACGTATATTGATGACTTAGTTGGTGTTGTTATTTCTTTACAAAATATTATTCCAGATAAACGCAAAGATGTAGTGACTAAAAGAGAAGATGATATTTCTCATAGATCTGTGCCTTATCAGATTTATAATATTGGTAATAGTAAACCTATAAGTTTGATTGCTTATATTCATGCTTTAGAAAAAGCATTAGGGCGGGTAGCAGATAAGAATATGTTGCCGATGCAGGCTGGTGATATGCTTCGAACACATGCTGATATTAGTTCATTAGTTCAAGTTCTTGGTTCTGTATCTCATACTGCAGTAGAAGTGGGTGTGGCACATTTTATTGCATGGTATCAGAATTATTATAACAATATAAAATAGAGTATTGTGATCTAGCTTTTTTGATATAGTTTATATGAGTATATTGAAGCTTAATAACAAGGTTTTATAAGCTGACACATTATAAAAATATCTAATTGTACTTATTGAATAAAGGCAATAACTAGTAAAAATTTCTTCAAATGATATATTGTCTTTTCGTCGAAAATATAAAGAGTTGAAGATACTATCTTTAATAGTCTTTTAAGACAGGATTTAATCTATTCAGAAAGAGATGTGCATAGAAATCAAAGTTTAGTTTTTTATCAGAGTTTTAAGTATATTATTTATTTTATATTCATTTAATTATCTTTAATATTATCGTTATATTTATGTGATAAGCTTCAATAACTGTATTTTAATGATATTAAAATATTCGTAATCTCTTATTAGGAAGAGACTGTTGTCCTATGTTAGGGTAGATATATACTTTATTATAAGCTTAGCATTTTATTCGTGATTTTTGATAATTTTTCCAAAAAATCTTTGTAATGACTAGACCAAAAGATAATTAAATAGTATGTATTTTTATGTATAAAGAGTTGACAGATCTTGATCTATGCGGATCAGATTTTATATGAATGATGAAAGTCAGATAATCTGATTCAATAATAATCGATAAATTTGAGTGTTAGATTATTCATAAAAATAGATATAGTAATTTCTATGATTACTAATTTTCATATGAAATATGGTTGATTGATTGAGATCGATTTTATTAGAGATCGGTTTCTAGATTATTTTATTAAATATTTTAGTGAATATGAGATACTTGTCTTTATAGTGATGGAACATCAGTTCTTACTGTAAGTTAATTAAGAGTATATCATATGATTATATACTGATCATATCCTAATATATTATGGTACTTAATTCTTATTAATGAGTGATACTATTTGAATTCTTAACATTATAGAAGATAGAGATGTAGGTCATTATGGAAAATTTTTTATAATTTTTGTTAGGTTGTTATTTTAATTTATAGCATTCAACTAAATTTAACACTTTGCTTCTTTAATAAAGAATAGTCATAATCTTTACTGTTTAATCTATTTTATTTCTCTTGATAAATTTTGTAAGATAACAAATTTTATAGTAATGCTTATGGATTAGAGACAATTATAATCAGATTGTATAAGTTTATATAATATGTACTCTACTTTTATTCAATAGATTCTATGTTAGAAAATATAGGTTTTATTGATATCATTCGGGTACAATTTTTTTAAAATTAGTATAAGATTAGTTTAAAAATATATTATCTTATAATATTTTAGCTGGATATTCTTAGATAACCGCGTGATTAAAATTACTGAAAATTTTATATGCATTCAAATATATTTCTAAAAATACAGTAATATTTTTTGATAAAAACATGATATATCTCTGATATGATCAGAGTGATTATATCAATTGTTGATTTTATTTGATCTTTATCAAGAAAGTTAACTTTATTTTTTACTAAAAATATAAGACAGATTACAAGAATCTAATGTTCTTTTCTATTAGAGTATCAAGTAATATATTTAAATCAGATGATAGATGGATTCTTCATTAATCATATTAGTATTCTTAATCATATTATTGATGCTCAACAATACTAGTATTTATACACTTCAAGTAGTGATAGATGGTTAAAATAATTTAGATTAAAGGATTTAATAAATTTTCTTTTATAGAAAATTTATTAAAGATATTTATTTATAAGTTCGTAAACTTAGTGGTAATAGCATAAACCATACTTAATATTTATGGCTAGCTTTATAAGTTAGATACAAGTCTATTCTTTAGTTTAATTATAGGGGGTGAGTTATAGATAAAACTATAATATTTATACATAAATCTAAATTTATATAATCTAATTGCATTTTTAGATGGAGATATTTCTATTAATTTTTAACAAATGATCTAGATTTAGGATTAATATTATGAGTGACAAGGTTTATATGGCTCGTGCTTTAGAGCTAGCTTATCGCGGTCGGTTTACTACTGCGCCAAACCCCAATGTTGGATGTGTATTAGTGCGTAACAATTCTATTGTTGGAGAAGGTTATCATCAGTACAGAGGTGGTCTACATGCGGAAGCTCATGCGCTCATTATGGCTGGTGAAAAATCGAAAGGAGCTACTGCTTATATAACTCTTGAGCCATGTACTTATCATGGTTGTACTCCGCCATGCTCTGATGCGCTTATTTCTTCTGGGATAACTCGGGTAGTTGTGGCTATGAAAGACCCAAATCCTAAAATATCAGGACATGGAATATATCGATTGAGACAGGCAGGCTTGCATGTTTCTGAAGGACTAATGGCACCCGAAGCAGAAAAAATAAATCGTGGTTTTCTTAAGCGCATGCGTAGAGGTTTGCCTTGGATACAATTAAAATTAGGGGTGTCACTGGATGGAAGAACAGCAGTGTCAAATGGAGAAAGTAAGTGGATAACATCCAGGGAATCAAGGCTTGATGTGCAAAATTTACGGGCGCAAAGTTCAGCAATTCTTAGCACTAGTACTACTATCATAATGGATAATCCAGCATTAACTGTCCGCCATCAGGAACTAGATAGTGCTAATATAGAAGTTTATCCATTAGATATGTTTAAACAACCAGTTCGTATAATTATTGATAATAAAAATCGTATTAGCCCTAAGTATCGAATTATTAACGAACCTGGAGAAACCTGGTTAGTACGAACTATATATAATAAGCTAGAATGGCCAAGTAATGTCAAGCAGTTAGATGTATTATATCATGATGATCGTCTTGATTTATATTCTATGTTTTTAGAATTAGGAGCCAAACAAATTAATGTAATTTTAGTAGAGGCTGGAGCAAAATTTGCTGGTACGTTATTAAATGAAAAGTTGGTAGATGAATTAATTATTTATCTCGCTCCTAAACTAATAGGTTCGACTGGACGTAGTTTATGTGAGATATATCCACTACAGAGATTACAAGATGCTCCTGGTTTTGATTTTACTGATATTTGTCAGGTTGGTCCTGATGTCAAACTAATTTTGACGCCACATACTGTTACTACTCAAACTGAATCATTTTTGTGAGTAGTATGACATACTAATTGTATTTTCATATATAATATTAACCTTGGAAGAAAGATCATGAATCTTATTGAAGCTGCTATTATTACTCCAAGTGCTCGTATTGTTTTAGTTATTGCTCGGTTTAATAATTTTATTAATGATTGTCTTTTGAGTGGTGCTATTGATGTATTAAAACGTATTGGTCAAGTTCCAGACGATTATATAACTGTAGTTTGGGTTCCTGGCGCTTATGAACTTCCACTAGTCGCTAAAATATTAGCTAAATCTGGAAAATATGATGCAATTATAGCACTTGGAACTGTTATCAGGGGTAGTACTTCTCATTTTGAGTTTATAGCTAGTACAGTTAGTTCAGGATTAGCTCATGTAGCAATGAGTAGTGAGATTCCTGTTTCTTTTGGTGTTCTTACAACAGATAATATTGAACAGGCTATAGAGCGTGCTGGCATGAAAGAAGGAAACAAAGGTGTCGAGGCTGCTATCACGGTTCTCGAAATGATTAATATATTACAATCTATTAAGACTTGATCTAGGAGAGAGCGTTCAGTGAATCCTTCTGCTCGACGTCGTGCCCGAGAATGCGCTGTTCAGGCGCTTTATGCTTGGCAAGTTTCTCATAATCATATCTCAGAAATTGAATACCAGGTGCTGGAAGAACAAAATATTAAAGAAATTGATATTATTTATTTTCGTGATTTAATTAATGGTATTGTTATGCATGATACTCAGCTAGATAGGTTGATAGAGCCACATTTATCTCGTGACTTAGCTGATTTAGGGTTAGTAGAAAAAGCTATCTTACGTATTGCATTATTTGAGTTATATAATCGTTCGGATGTTCCTTATAAAGTGGCTATCAATGAAGGCATAGAACTAGCAAAAGTATTTGGTGCACAAGATAGTCATAAATTTATTAATGGAGTATTAGATAAGGCTTCTTTACATATTCGTAAGAGTTTTATATAATCTTTATTGATTTCCATAGTTAGTCTCATTTTAAATTTCGGAGGTTGAAAATGGGTACTAATGAATCTCAATTAATTTTACGTTATTTTGATCGGGCTGTCTATACTAAAAAAGATGTAGAACAAGGTATAGGAGACGATTGTGCATTGGTTAATGTTTCAGAGAATCATAGCTTAGCTATTAGTACTGATACATTAGTAGAAGGTGTTCATTTTCTTCAGGATATTAATCCTGGTGATCTTGCTTATAAAGCATTAGCTGTGAACTTGAGCGATTTAGCTGCAACAGGTGCAGATCCTACATGGTTAACATTATCAATAACATTACCGTATGTAAATGATCAGTGGTTACAGGTTTTTAGTGATGCTTTTTTTGATGGTTTAGCTTCTTATAATATACAGTTAATTGGTGGTAATACAACACGAGGTCCTTTAAGTATAACGTTAGGTATTTATGGAACAGTTCCTCATGGAAGCGCACTTAGGCGTAGCGGGGCATGTATTGGTGATTGGATTTATGTCACAGGTACGTTAGGTGATAGTATGGCGGGTTTATTGTTATTAAACAATAAAGTGTCAATTAATAATTCAATTATTCAAGATATACTGATTAAACGACATTTAAGACCTATTCCTCGAGTCTTACAGGGAAAACTATTACGATATTTAGCTAGTTCTGCTATTGATCTTTCAGACGGTCTACTTTCGGATCTGAGTCAGATCCTTAAGGCTAGTTCTTGTGGTGCTCGCCTTGACTTGAATGCCTTACCTCTTTCATCTGAGGTTCGAGGTCATTTTCCATATTGGAAGGCTTTGAAATGGGCTCTTAGTGGTGGAGAAGATTATGAGTTATGTTTTACTATATCCGATAAAAACCGATTAGATTTGGATGCTAAGATGAAAAAATGCGGGGTAGCATATACTTGTATTGGTAAAATTATGCCGAAAAGCGAAGGTTTAACTATTTTTGATCATAACAAGCTAGTTGATATGCCTATCCAAGGATTTGATCATTTTATCAACAATGATTTAGAATAGATGTCAACTTATTATTTATTGTTATAATTGTAAAGTTGGCGTAGTAGGTCTAGTAGTTATTGAGACTAAAAAGGGAGTTATAATAATAATCATTAATTTCTTTATACATGAAGTATTTCTTTTTATAAGAACTCTATCTATTTTCTACACTTTATTGCCAATATGATATTTTATATCATTATTTGTGTTATTATGTAAAAATTTATAATTGATATACATTTTATGTCAAGTTAAGGAGATATTAATATTCTTAAATATTTATTTTTTTGAAAATCATGAGAAAATATTAGATTTTACATGATTTAGTTTGAATAATACAAAGAGTTAGTACGAAATAAGCACTAGATAATAGCAGATATTTTATTTTTTTATTGATGATTATCATATAGTCTAATATTTTTATTCATTAGATAAACATATTAGAACTGGTATTTTTATCAAAATAATTTATGTGAATGTAGATTTATTTTGTTAATTATTAATTTTTTATTTCGACTCTATTTATTATATAAATAATATACATATATTTTATTATATATCTATTTATATATTTTAGGTCTTTATGTAATTCAATGTATTTTTCTAGTAAAATATTCTTTTAGTTTACAATTCAATCCTCTATCTATTTATTGAGATCAATTATTTTATTGGTAATAAATATAATGTATTTAAAAAATATGTATGATTTTATATTATTTAGATGATTTTTAATTATTCATCTATGTGTTAGCCTATAATTGATAAACCATGCATATAAGGGCGAAGCGCTATTGGTACTTCGATTCTACCATCTTCTTGTTGATAATTTTCTATCACAGCCATTAAAGTTCGCCCTACTGCTAATCCAGACCCATTGAGGGTATGCACTAATTTTGTTTGTTTTTGTCCTTTATATCGATAGCGTGCTTTAATACGACGGGATTGAAAATCTCCCATATTTGAACATGAAGATATTTCGCGATAAGTTGATTGAGAAGGTATCCATACTTCTAAATCATAAGTTTTATGTGAACTAAAGCTCATATCTCCAGTACATAATAGTACAGTACGATATGGAAGATTTAGTAGCTGTAGTACTTTTTCAGCGTGTTGGACTAATTCATCTAGTGCATTCATGGAATCTTCTGGACGAGTAACCTGTACTATTTCTACTTTATCAAATTGATGCATACGAAGTAATCCGCGTGTATCACGACCATAGGAACCTGCCTCAGATCGGAAGCAGGGTGTATGTGCAGTCATTTTTAATGGAAGATCTTCTCCGTCTATAATTTCATCACGTATAAGATTGGTTATTGAGACTTCAGATGTTGGAATGAGTGCATAGTTGTTTCCAGTGTTTTTCATATTAAAGGGTAAAATATGGAATAAATCTGAACTAAATTTTGGTAATTGACCAGTACCAATTAGACTGGTTTCATTAATAAGATAAGGAACATATAGTTCTTGATAACCATGTTTTTGAGTATGAAGATTCAGCATAAATTGACTTAGAGCACGATGCATAAGGGCTACTTGACCTTTCATTACAATAAAACGTGAACCAGTTAATTTTACTGCAGCATCAAAATCTAGACCGTTAGATAATTCACCTAATTGGACATGGTCGCGTACAGGAAAATTAAACTTCCTTGGTTGGCCCCAGCGTTTTATTTCCTTATTGCTATTGCTATCTTTTCCAATTGGTACCATATCAGAAGGGATATTAGGAATTGAAATTAATATGTTATGAATTTCTATAAGGATATCATCGAGTTCTTTTTTAGTTATCTCAATCTGCATGGATACTAGATTCATCTTTTGACAGAATTGACTAACATCGTTTCCATGTAACTTTGCTTGTCCAATATATTGAGATTGGGTATTGCGTTCTTTTTGAAGTTTTTCTGTCTTAATTTGTAATATTTTACGTTTTTCTTCGTATTGGATAAGTTTTTGAACATCTAGAGTGTAACCTCTTCGTGCTAATTTTTTAGAAACTAAGTATGGTTGATGACGCAGGAGTTTTATATCTATCATGCTGATCCTGTTAATAATAATTTAATAAAGCAGAGTTGATTGATTCCGTAAATAACATATAGATATTTGAATAATCTTAGATTCTATAGAGATATTGAATCAAGTGTTTTTTATTCAGTATGGACTATTAAAATGCATACTAAGGACGTTATAGGATAGAAGCAAGATAGATAAGTAATTTTTATTCTAGAGTTCAGTATTCTTTTTTCTTTATTATCATTTATTTTATCTATTTCGATATTTTATATTGTCATAGATTATTGAGTTATTGTATATCTTGATATAGAACATATGATATTAATAGGATTATTGATGTTAAAATCTGTTTTATGTGAATTTTTTAAAATAATATGTATTGTATTGAGCTTATAAGATAAGTAGTAGTTAGATTGTTTTGTAGTCAATACTATGGTGGAGCATATAATAAGAATAAATGAAAAGAACTTTTATCACTATACATTAAATTTTATCTTGAAATAGATTTAATTTGATATCTTATCAATGCTAAGTATTTACTATATGATGGTGGTATTTAAAACCAGTCTAACTGGATTAGACTGATTATCTCTATATTTATGATGTATAAACATATTTATTAATAACATCTTTTAATTTTTCCATTAAAGTCTATGGAAATATTAGCAGGCATAAGTAAGAAAGATTATCATAGTTAAATCTTTGTATATATCATTTACATATGAAAGTATCATCTAATCTAGATAGAGATATATAATTTAATAGTTTATTCATTCAATGATATTCTATATATAATAAAATAATATGTAGAATAAAATCTCGTTTTTAAGTATTTATTTTTGAAAGAAAATCATTCTAATATAGTCTGTTATATCAGAATCCGTAACATGTGTCGTAGTCGCTCGGTATCACCCTATTACAACTAGTCTCAACAGTAAAGAATGCTAGCTATTTTGGACCCGCATGTAGTGCACGTAAATGACCAACCGATATGTATTATGTACTAGAGATCATTTCTGATGGTTAGTGCATTTAGGGTGATTTCTGATCATTGGTCATAACCTTGACTCACTAGTTATGTTCGGCTAATTATTGTTTAATATCTTATATTGGTATGTCTTTTTTTAGTTTTAAAGTAAATGTTTGATTATGAAATCGTAATGAACTAATACGTATCTATATACACCTATTGTATAGTATATTTAGTTTTAAGATCTTTTAGTTTAAAGTTGATTTTTCATTTTCATATTTTTAGCTTACATACTAGTGCACATTGACCTATAGGGTTAAGTTTATTTCTAGTAGTATTCTAAAATTATTTATAGGGATATTATTAACCGCAATGCTTGTAATTTTGTGTGTAATCTTAAAAATAAAAGAGGATGGGTTGTATATTGATACTGCAATCTCCTTATATAAGAATCCTATCTGAATAAATGATTTATGCAGATGATTGGAGCTAGCGATAGAAGCTGCTTGATATTTAGCCATGGATGCCCATTCTATTAAATCATTAGAAAAGAAACCTTCTAGCGAGATCAATATGAAATTTATAGTAAAGTTACTTCCACAAAGGTTGTGATATCAAGATAAGGTTATTATAGATAATGTTGTAGTTTACTGGATTAAATATTAGTATTATTTCTTTTTCATAGGCAGAGAAGAGGAAGAATTAATTTATCAACCTTTCTAGTTAGATTTTCTGATACAGAGATACATATTTTTTTATATGCTTTACGTTGACAGGTAATCATGGTATTCGTTTCTTTTAGTATATCAATGTCATAAGCATTTTTAACCTTCCATCTGGTTGGTTTAATAGCGATGGTGTTGTCTGACGTACTGGGAAGTATAAAAAAACTGCATAAACTAGATAATAAAGATGTTTGTCTTTCATTCTCTGAATCAGAACTGATGCTAACTATTCTGGGTCATTTAATACATCTTAATGTATATATCTAGATCTATTTTTTGTAAAATAAATAAGTTTAAATAGATAATAATTTGATAAAGTATCAATAGCTATTATATCATTTAAATTCCATAGAAATATAAATATTTTATGTATTTATGTAGCTTGATTGGTATCATTTATATTAGAACAGTCTGTTTTTATGAGTGTCATAGTATAGGATTCTATCCTGAAAGGAGTGTATTACTATTTTCTTAGTAGTATTTTTTTTATAAATTAATTTTTTATAGATATATTAGAGTTGCATGACTTTATCATGCTATTCATTATATGATAATTCATATTATAATAGATCTTGATAATCTAATATTATTTTTCTGTTTTTAAGATATTATATATTACAATGTAATTGTAAAAATAAACAATATGATGCTTGATCATATATTATGGTATAATAGATATTTTATAATTTAAATAGTTTTAATTATTTTTATAAAAATTCATCAAATGATTATAAATAAAATAGTATCAATACCATATATAAGAGTGAGAGTATAAGTATATAGGCATTCATCTTGATTATAGAGTATCTTGTATAGATGATATTTATTATTAGTATAAAATACTACAAAAATAAAATTTTTAATATCAAGGTCGTTAACATAATATCAGTAATATTCACTTGATAATATGAAGCAAAAATAAAATGATAGAGATCATTCAGTATGTGTTATTATTTTCAATATTGGATATATCAATAGCACTGTTATATAGAGTATATCTATTGATTATATTTTTTAATATACAATATTACATATGTAAAGTTATTTCTATTCGGATGACTGATATAATATACCAATATTATTGGTGTAATATATAAGATATTAAGTATTTTGTACTAGTAATGTAGCTTATTACAAGGTAATTATTTTAAGAATCGGATTATTACGGATGATTTTATTTTGATAGAATTAAATAGATTTTTTAGTCTGTTTAATACGTGAAGGCAAATCTCTTAGACCATTTAGAATCCAGTCTGCGATCATTTTATCTTTTGTTATATTGATTAGATTTGTGCTGCGAAGTAGAACCTTTGTTCCAACTCCAGCAGATTTTGCTGCTTGCATATCTTCGATTTTATCTCCTACCATATAGGAATGTAACATATTAATATGTAGTTTTTTTTGAGCAGCAAAAAACATGCCTGGTTTGGGTTTTCGGCAATCGCATGATTTACGTAATTGTTTTATTAGCGCATGAGGGTGATGAGGACAGAAATAGACACCTGCTAAATGAATATGGTTTCTTTCTAAAAAAGAAGACATCCAGCGTGTTAATTGTATAAATTGATCTTGGCTAAATATACCTCGACCAATACCGGATTGATTAGTTATTAGAACTAGAATAAACCCCATCGTTATTAGTTCATGCATAGCTTCAATAGCGCCATCAATAAACTCAAAATGTTCTGTTCCTGAGATGTATCCGTGATCGATATTAATTGTTCCATCTCGATCAAAAAAATAGCTGGTACTTGATTTAGATTCATTATTTTCTAATCTAATTGTTGTTTTATAGTGACAATATAGAAGTAATTAACAAATAATAGCAATAAAGATGTTACAATTATTATTTAGATTTTTGCAACGTTATCATATTATATGTTTATCTATATAATTAAGGTTATTTTATATTTACTCTTAAACATAGTCTGATCTATATTTTAATAGTATAGATATGATAATAGTAGTTATAGATGTTATAGTAATTAAGAAGAGTCATTACATTTATACTGTTAATAATTATTAGTATAATGATATGGATTCTATAATCTAGTGAAACTAGATTAATCTATTTGTATAATAACACTATATAAATATTGATTTTTAGATACAAAGCTGATTGTTATTGATTAAATTATAGATAGTACGTAGGTAATATTTCATATTAACTCAACATTATTGTTCATTTATAATATCAAATTATAGTTGACATGCATTATATTTCCTCTTCTAATCTATAAAAACTTTTATAGATAGTTATTGAAGATTTTTATAAAAAATAGAGATAACTGAAAAGGATGTATTTTATTTTAATATTCTATATTGTGTATAAATAATTTCTATAATTTTATTTTTTAGATATATTTAGTTAACGATAAATGATTGATTAATCACAACACTTTTACTATAAAATTTCTTATTAATAATTGTCACCTATTAGTAAATAGGGATTGTTTGATTATTAAACTTGAGGTTTTATATAAGTTAAGCTATATTGATTTAAGATAGGTAGTATCACTGATTCAGTAGCGGTACTGGTCTGATTATATAATCTTTTGATCCTAATAAGTTAAATATAGACTAATATTGGTCTAATGTCTGGATTATTGGGTATTATTTTTTATCAAAAAAAGTTGAGGTTTTCTAAATCAGCAGAAAAGCTATAATGTGAATTATTAATTAATAATATTATTAATATTTTATTTATTAGTAGATTTATCTATTAAGATATTTTATAGAAAAAATAAAAAAATTGGTAAATTGTTATTTACTTAGTAATATTTTATAATGATATTTGATTTATGATTATTAACTAGTTAATAATGTAGAGTAAAGAAATATATTGAATAAAATTAGAGGACCTTCTTCTAAAAAAAAGAAAAAGTGCTAATGATTAGTTCATTTTATTATATGGATAACACCCTTTACTAATTTTTATTATTAAATCAATACAATAGTTATTATATTGATTTAACTAGCTATTGCAATCATTTTATTTTAGTTTTTCATTTGAGTCGAAAATTATATAGATAACTTTGATGTTAAATTTTTATAAGATAAGTTATCTGTATTGTTATTAAGAATAAATGAGAATCTTAAAAAGATTAATTTTATTTTTATACTTACTTTAATATTTTTGTGATTTTGAGAATATACAAGATTATTGACCTTGTTTAATGAAATCTGTAGTTAGTCTTATTAATTTATAAATGTACTGATTTTTTATTTCTTTGATTATTAGAATAAGTAAAAAGGGTTTGGATAAACTACATATTTTTTAATCAGGTCATAATTTTATTATATTACGTTCATTGTATTCAGTAATAGTATTATGTTTTTAGTTCTTTTAAAGAATTTTTATATTATTGCAATACTATGATTGTCTGTATATT
Organism: Candidatus Erwinia haradaeae; assembly: GCF_900699015.1. GTDB lineage: Bacteria > Pseudomonadota > Gammaproteobacteria > Enterobacterales > Enterobacteriaceae > Erwinia_E > Erwinia_E haradaeae_E. The sequence goes on from NZ_LR217737.1 coordinate 325,166, forward strand.
AAAGAATATATATATATCTGTAAAGATAATATTTATTAATAAAATATGATCATATTTTTAATAAAAGACTTTATTAGAGTAGAAGTGAGGATAGTTAAGCATTACTCATGCTTGCCTATATTATTTTATTTATCTTGAGTTAGGTTGTTTTAATGGATTAATATTTTTTATCTTAGATCAGTAATATCTGATTAGATTCACGTGTTAATTAATGGATTTTATATCATTAACCTAATTCTTTTTATAAAACATCATATAATATGAATTAAGTTGAATAAATGTTATAAATCTCATTAGAGAGATATTTACTGTGGATAATCATATCGTATAATCATCTTATTTGAGTAATTACAATTTATTGGTAATTATATTAGATAAATATTCTAATTAGAATCAGACGTTATGGATATATAAAAATAAAAATATTAATTATATTCATAATAAATGTAGTATAAAAATCATTGCGTAATTACGATTGAAAGATCAATGTCGTTTTATTTTTATAAAATAGTAATTTTAATTCTTATTAATCTAATTGATTATAATCAGTAATATATTTAAATTCTACTAGCTATGAGAACTATTATTATTATAAATAGAGACTTTTATTTTTTTAATATATTTTTCTAGATAAGAGATTATAGTAACAATGATATATATAATATCATTGTCTTGATTTCAGGTTTATTAATTATAAATTTAGATTCTATCTTTTTATGTGGAAAGTAATATAAATTAATTATTTACTTAAAGATGATACATAAATATCTCATATTAGAGAAATATAATGTCAAGATATCTAACATATAGTTAGATTCTTTATTAAGAACTTGGAATTCTTATGATTCTTTAATATATTTTTAATAAAGTTGAAAACTATTGATCTAGATCACGAAAGGCACTCAGCTTGTATGATGCAATGATTAACAACTCATAGATTTGTATAAAAACTTGTAAAATTATTGATATTTAGATTATTAGTATAATCTATAAAAGAAGAAATAATAATAATTAATAATAAGTATATTAAATATACTAATATAATTTACGTATTAGGAGTAACTTCTATCAATAGTATTGACAATATTTACATTATTATTAGCGGTGTTCAGATTTTTTTATCATGTATCGTAATGATTTTTGATTTTTTGAGAAATATGTAACATTTTCTTTATTTTTAAAAAAGTACTGAAAATTTTAAAAATTAATTTAAATTTTTAGTCAATTTAATTTCTATAAGAAATAGAAATTAAATATTATTTTTTTAGGTATGACTTATGTTAGCTTAGTTTTTTAATAATAAAAATACCATTGTATATCTTTTTTATTAAGGAACAGCTATATGAATTGGAAAAGAGTGCAGTGTTTAAATTTTTTTGTGTGCATTTTTATATTAAATAGTTGTAGTACCCACAGTCAGTCTAGGTGCATAAATGTTTCATTACTACAGTCATCCTTGGTGGATTACCAGAGTATTCCTTCTAGAAGGAATACGGTTATAGAATGGTCTCCTATTATATCAAATTTAGTTAATAAAATATTAAAAATTGATGGTATTAGAGCGGATAATATATTATTAATAGCGAACGCACAAAACTTTACAGATGTAAACTTAGAAACTACTATAGTAACAATGGTAATAAAAGAAAGCATAAAAAAAAATAGTTTTTTTACTGTAGTTACACCTCAACAAATAACATTAACAAAGAAAATTTTAAAGATATCCTCTGAAGATAATTTTTTTGAAATGAGTAAAGTAATGGGATTAGCGCGTTATGTTCGAGCACAGTATCTACTATCCAGTAGTATAGAGAAAGAGAGAGGTTCTATATATTTAAATATGCAGTTAATTTTAGTAAAAACAGGTGAAATTATTTGGTCAGGTTCTTGTCCAGTTACTATCGATTAATGATTCTTAATATTATTTTATATAAAATAATTTATTTTAACTTTTTATTATAGAGTTAAAGGGTGTGATTCATAATGAATGTTATATAGATTTACTGTGGTCTTTAGTAGAATTAATATAGCTGCTTCATACTTGTCATTTTTGATTTTCTTGAATTTATAGTATATTTTAGATTCAAGGTAGTTATATTTATATTACTTGGTTCCTATGTTTAATATAGGAAAGAATATTGTTTACTAATTTTAGCTATATAAGGATGATAGAGATTTATAGAATCAAAATATATATAAAGATATAGACAGCTTTGTTGAAAAATACATTTTTATTTTTCAAAAGTTAGCAATAATATTGTTATGATTTATAATAAAATATTATAAGTGCTGTTTCCTATTTTTTAGAGATAATTAAATTCATTTAAAATCTAATCGTATCTTTAAGAGATTCATGGTAAATCTTATAGATAATGAGATTAAAATGGTTATTTTTATTAGACTAATGCACTCCTCTATCTAATACTTTAGAGGAATTATGATTATTTATATTATTATTTTTAGTTGAGTATATATCTATCACTATTCAGATTGGTATTAAAAAGAAAATTTAGTTCTTTAAATATTAGTTTGTTTAGATTATTTTTAATAGATCTACTTTAATATTAAAGCCTATCGTTATTTAAGCTATGTAGATTCGAATCTATTATCTGTTCTTATATATATTATAACATTAAATTTGTATACAATATGCTTATTGACTTGTCGTATTTATTAGGATTTTTTCTGTAATAAATATTTATTTATAAGTTCTTGTATTTATAGAGAGGATTAGTTTTATGAAGTTCTTAGTAATTAATTAAACAATTAATTATTATGATGATAATAAAATATATCTTAATAATATGTTATATATTATGCTTTCATTTTTTAAAAAAGATCAATTTATTTAACATTTTAATTTTATAGATTATTTGATGATTAAAAATCATTTGTTTTATAATTCATATTTTTATTGCATCTTTCTATTTGTTTACATAAAATGTATAAAAATTTAATAATTTTTTATGGATAAGAAAGCTATATACTCATATTAGTGTTTTTGTTAGATAAGCGTTTTTTCGGATATGATTTTGTGTTTTTATATAAAAATATACTATCTATATATGATAGTATATAGAATAAACATATAGTAAGATTTAATATCTTAAATAGATACCTATCTAATAGATTGGATATTGAGGAAATAGTGATTTTTATAACTGTCTTATCGATTATTTGGTTTATATAGAAGTTATTAAAGAATATATTTAATTTCATATAGAAAGCTATAATCTATTTTATAATGATATTTTAATTCTTTGATTTAAAGTTAGGATTGCATAGTATCTATTATTGAGTACATAAGATTCTGTTTCTCCTTAATATGTAAGAGAAACAGTCTTAATCTTTGTTATAGCGAGATTTATTGAAACCTCTACTTTGTATCTATAATTAGATAGAGATTAATAGGATAACTACTAGGTGATCTCTTGTAGTGTAATTAAGTCTTATTGATGTAAAAATACATTAATCATTTATTTCAAGTAGTGGTACAGATTCATTTTGACGAAGGGTTAAGATCTCAGATCCATGTTGAGTTACTAAAATTGTATGTTCGTATTGTGCTGATAAACTACAGTCATGAGTTTTTACTGTCCAACCATCTTGCATAATGCGAATTCGAGAGCTACCGACATTCACCATAGGCTCAATGGTGAACACCATACCTGGTTGTAGGACCACCCCTCTATCATTAGCATTGTAATGTAGAACTTGAGGCGCTTCATGAAAGCTTTTTCCAATACCATGACCACAATATTCACGTACTACTGAGAATCCATTTTTCTCAACAAATTTTTGAATGTGATGTCCTAAGGTTTGTAAGCGAACTCCTGGTCTGACTAGTTGAATTGCATGGTAGAGACTTGTTTGTGTGATATTACATAGATGGTGTGCCTTGGTAGTTGAGTCACCTACTATAAACATGGTAGAGGTATCTGCATGGTAATCATCTTTAAGTACTGTAACATCAATATTAACAATATCGCCATTTTGTAATATTTTATCTGAACTTGGGATACCATGACAAACAACGTCATTGACTGAGATACATACAGATTTTGGAAAACCACAATACCCTAAGCAGGCGGCAATAGCATGCTGTTTGTTCACAATATAATCGTGACAAATAGAATCTAGTTCACCAGTACTAATATCTTGGATAACATACGGTTGAATCATTTCAAGTACTTCAGCTGCTAGAGAGCCAGCTATTCTCATTTTTCTTATTTCTTCATTAGTTTTGATTGGAATATTCATTTCTTTTTCCAAGTTGATAATTATTGTTGTATTAACAAGTATAAGAATTTTATGAGCAAGTATTAGAAAATCTCTAATTAGAGAGAAATACAACTAATTTAATACAGAAGAAATAGTTGGTATTCGTACTGATTCTATACTTTATTTTTTTTGGACGTAAACCTAAAATTGATTGATAAATCATATTTTTATATTAATTCATATATGTATTTCTATGTTTTCAAAATACATAATTTTATATTGGTTCTTAATTGTTTCCGTGTGTTCGGATGTTTTTTTAAAATACTTAACTATATAACATTATCCAACAATATAGTTTAATTAAAAATATTGCTTACGGTTGAGTCTTATTAATACTATAGAACTATGATCACAGTAACTGCCTGATGATAACAAATTTTTAAGCGATTTTTTAAAGTAATAGGTCTATTTCAATATATTATTACACTGTGTTCATTGGTAGTTTATATTAGGATGTTGGTTGCTATCTAAAGATAATCTATATTTATTTTATAAGATCTAATGTGATTTTAAAATGCTAAAAGATCTAGATGATTAGTTTAAGTTTATGCGGTGTCTACAAACTTAATGGAGTATTAATTCAACTATGATTTTCAATCTATATACTAGTGGTTCAGTTAGTAAAAAATGATGGGTTTATGTGATTGAGTCTAATGTTGATAGATTTAAGAATTAGAATGATAAAGGGACAAGGTTTAAAGATTGGTATTTCTTAAATGTAATGGATTAGTTGAATTAAAATAAAAGATAGGATTTAGAGATCAAGAAAATTACAAGTTCTTTCTTCATGTTGGATGATGAAAAGGAATTAAGATGCTAATTTAAGAAGAAACAAATATAATCTTTCGTTTTTCGTATTATTAACCTATCGGTTTGATTTTTTATACGTATAATGTATTTTTCGTGTTTTTGTAATTTTACATGACCCAGATAAAAACCTGAATTAACAGGATATTTGGTCAACTATGGAGTTAATTATTTGAAGAAAAAATTGAGATATGTATTGAAATCTTGTCCAGATTATCTTGAAAGGAGAAAAATAGATGTGTCATTAATGAGAATTTTATTTTTGACTTAGATGTAATGATAGATATGAATGATATTAGAAGAAGATACTTGATGTATATAATTTGTTGTTAGATACAATAGAATTCAATAATTTATATTCATGAATGATTATGGTATGAACTAGTTGTATTAGTGATCCTGACAATGATTTATACAATTTTAGTATATAAAAAGACTATATTTGTAGTATATATATTACTCAATATTAAAATATTTTATTCTTATTTCATAAGAGATAAGGCATTGACAGTATGAAATATCTAATAGCTTGACTCTAAACAATTATATTATAGAGGTAATCATGGTAACTATTTCCATGCACGAAATGCTGCAAGCTGGTGTTCATTTTGGCCATCAAACGCGTTACTGGAATCCAAAAATGAAGCCATTTATTTTTGGATCCCGCAATAAAGTACATATCATCAATCTTGAGAAAACTGTTCCTATGTTTCATGAGGCGCTATCTGAATTAAGAAAGATATCTTCTCGTAAAGGAAAAATTCTTTTTGTTGGAACCAAACGTGCTGCGAGTGTTGCAGTTAAGGAACATGCTATTAATTGTAATCAGTTTTTTGTTAATCACCGCTGGCTTGGCGGCATGTTGACTAATTGGAAAACTGTTAGACAATCGATTAAACATCTAAAAGATTTAGAAATTCAGTCTCAAGATGGTACGTTTGATAAATTGACAAAGAAAGAAGTTTTAATTCGTACCGGAAAACTAGCTAAGCTTGAGAATAGTTTAGGTGGAATTAAAGAAATGGGTGGTTTACCAGATGCCCTTTTTGTTATCGATGCCTATCATGAGGAGATTGCTATAAAAGAAGCCAATAATTTAGGAATTCCGGTATTTGCGATTGTTGATACTAATTCAAATCCAGATGGTGTCGATTTTATTATTCCAGGTAATGATGATGCAATCCGTGCTGTTAGTCTTTATCTAAATATAGTTGAGAATACAGTTTGTGAGGGGTCTTTTCAAAACACTTCACCACAATTAGTAGAAAATAGTATGGTAACTCAGACAGCAAATTTACCATGTTAAATCTTGATTATATTTTAAGATAAAACCATTAAGATATGGTATTGCAAAAATCTAGCTGCTGTAAGTATTAGGTAGATGGTTGATAGATAATTTGTCAAGTGGAAATAGATCTTAAAAACTATAATCTTATGGCTAATCTATATTGGATGTGATTACCATAGAGATTAGTCAACTGAGGATAAAATCATGGTAGAGATTACAGCTTCTCTAGTCAAAGAATTACGTGAACGAACCAGTGCAGGAATTCTTGACTGCAAGAAAGCGTTAACTGTATCTTCTGGTAATATTGAATTAGCAATTAAAAATATGCGTACATCTGGAGCTATTAAGGCAGCAAAAAAAATAGGTAATATTGTTTCAGAAGGTATGATTCAAATTAAAATTGAAAGTAATTATGGTGTAATGATTGAAGTTAATTGCGAAACTGATTTTGTCACTAAACATTCTGGTTTCCAGTTATTTGTTAATAGAGTAATTAACGCTGCTTTTATTGATAAGATCAATGATCTTATGGTATTAAGATCTAAGTTTGAAGAAGAGCGAATAGAACTTATTTCGACGATAGGTGAGAACATTCATATTCGTCGTATAGCTGTTATAGAAGGTCCATCATTAAATTCTTATTTACATCATGCGCGTATTGGAGTGATTGTTTCTACTATATCGTCTGATACAGAATTTTCTAAACACATAGCGATGCATATTGCAGCAAGTCAACCTGAATATATAAGGCCAGAGGATATATCTACGGAGGTGATAAAGAATGAAAGTCAAATTCAATTAGGTATTGCTATGCAAGCTGGCAAATCAAAAGACATTGCTGAAAAAATAATAGAAGGTCGTATGAAGAAATTTGCGGATAGGATATCACTTACTGGTCAGCCTTTTATTTTCGATCAAAGCAAAACTGTAGGTCAGTGTTTAAAAGAAAAAAATGCATCTGTTATTGATTTTGTACGATTTAAAATCGGTAATGCTATTAGATAAAAAATAAGATATTCTAATATCAGATTAAATTCTAAGTAGATTACCTCAATACTTTAATCAGTATTGAGGGTTGGCTAATAACTGCAATCTATATTTCAATAATATCCGATGTTTAAACATAATAAAAACACTCTTAAGATGATGTCAAGAAAATCAGTGATATTTTACTGCAGATACCATCTAGGGGAATAAGCATGATTACTAATATAAAACTTATATATAAACGCATACTTCTTAAAATTAGTGGAGAAGCGTTAAAAGGTTCTGAAGTTTATGGTATTGATATCATTTTTCTTAAAAGAATTGTAATGGAAGTAAAAGAATTAGTCGAATTAGGTGTTCAGGTAGGTATAGTAGTTGGTGGAGGAAATCTCTTTCGGGGTTCTAGTTTAGTGAAGGATGGTATGAGTCCTGTAGTTGCTGATCACATGGGCATGTTGGCAACAGTAATAAATGGTTTAGCTATGTATGATGCTTTAAATCATGCGCATGTAGAGGCTTCTCTTATGTCTTCTATTCCTCTAAATGGATTATGTGATAGTTATAGTTGGGCTAAAGCTATTCGATTGTTGTATAATAATCGAGTTCTAGTTTTTTCTTCTGGTACCGGTAATCCATTTTTTACTACTGATTCTGCTGCTTGTTTACGTGGTATTGAAATTGAGGCAGATGTAGTACTAAAAGCGACCAAAGTAGATGGTGTTTATTCTTCTGATCCGATGAATCATTCGGATGCAGTTTTGTATGAGAGGCTTTCTTACTCTGAGGTGTTAAAGAAAGAGCTAACAGTTATGGACTTAGCAGCTTTTACTTTAGCTCGAGATCATTCACTGCCTATTTGTATATTTAATATCAATAAAATAGGTGCTCTTCGTCGTATTCTTCTGGGTGACAAAGAAGGAACGTTGATTACGAATTAAGATTTTTCTACTGATAAAATCAGTATGTATATTTTAGGAATAAATGTTCACAAATGCTGTATATTAAAATTTTCTAAATTTTCTAGAAGTTTCTAAGAAATTTGAATAGAATTTAAGGGCTATAATTTGATTAACGATATTAAAAAAGATACAGAAATACGTATGGAAAAATGCGTAGAAGTCTTTATCAGTCAAATTCGAAAGATTCGTACTGGTCGTGCTTCACCATGTCTTTTAGATGGCCTCATGATTGATTATTATGGGTCTTTAACTCCCTTGTCTAAGTTAGCTAGTGTGACTGTAGAAAATTCTCGTACTTTAAAAATTAATTTATTTGATCGTTCAGTTACTCCTTCAGTTGAGAAAGCTATTATAACTTCTGATCTTGGTCTCAACCCAGCTTCAGAGGGTGGGGATATACGTGTTCCACTTCCAATATTAACTGAAGAGCGTCGTTATAAATTAATTAAATTGGTGCGGAGTGAAGCTGAGAAGGGGCGTATCGCTTTACGTAATATACGACGTGATGTTAATGATAAATTAAAACTATTGATGAAAGATAAAAAGATGAATGAAGAAAACATTCGTCACACACAAGATGTTATACAGAAAACAATCGGTATTTTTATTAAGAAAATTGATTTAATCGTGGTAGAAAAGGAAAAAGAGTTATTAGATTTTTAATATTTTATTACCCATTATTGATGTGATAACGATCACTAATATCAATACTTTAGTATTTTATTATTAATATTGATAGTTTTTCACTACACCTAATTAGTTTTTTTACATATTTTAGATTACCGAATTTTTATGTTTTTGAGTAATAAAATGAAGAAATTAACCATCCTTGGTTCCACTGGATCAATTGGAAGAAGCACTTTATCTGTAGTGCGGGCAAATCCAAATCTTTTTGTTGTTAGAGCTCTTGTCGCTGATCGAAATGTTAATATGATAGCAGAACAGTGTTATGAATTTCGTCCTGATTTTGTTGTTATGTCAGATGAATTGGCTGCAAATGAACTTCATAAAAAGTTAATTAATTTTAATATTTCTACTAAGGTGCTAGGTGGAGAGAAAGCTGTCTGTGAAATTGCTGCTCTAGATGATGTTGATCAAGTGATGGTTTCTATTGTAGGTGTAGCGGGTTTATTGCCTACTCTTTCTGCTATTCAGGCAGGGAAACAGGTTTTATTAGCAAATAAAGAGTCATTAGTGAGTGGTGGTCGTTTTTTACTAGAAGCAGTGAGTGCTTCTTCTACTCAACTTCTACCGATTGATAGTGAACATAATGCTATTTTTCAGAGTTTACCTCATTATTTGCAGAAGAATCTTAGTTCTTCTTCTAAAGATAAGTATGGTGTTGAAGGTATTATTCTTACAGGTTCTGGCGGTCCGTTCAGTCAGACACCGTTATCTAAATTAGATCAGATTACACCAGATCAAGCTTGTTTGCACCCAAACTGGATAATGGGGCAGAAGATTTCAGTTGACTCAGCTACTATGATGAATAAAGGGTTGGAATACATTGCAGCCAAGTGGTTGTTTGATCTTTCTTTCTCTCAGATTGAAGTTATTCTCCATCCGCAATCTGTAATCCATTCTATGGTGCGCTATTGCGATGGCAGTGTTATTGCACAGATGAGCTCTCCGGATATGCGTGTACCTATTGCTTATGCAATGGGTTGGCCATACCGTATTCAATCAGGCGCTGCTTCTCTTAACTTCCAGAATATTTCAGCTATAACCTTTTCGGAACCGGATTATTTACGTTATCCCTGTTTAAAACTGGCCATGGAGGCCAGTCTAGCTGGTCAAGCAAGCACCACGATACTCAATGCGTCTAATGAGATTGCAGTAGAAGCATTTTTAGAATCAAGAATTTATTTTACTGATATAGCTAGGTTAAATAGTATGGTTTTGGATTATTTTTTCTGTAGTGAACCAGAAAGCATTGAAGATGTTCTTGCTATTGATGTTGAAGCTCGTGCTATATCCAGAGAACTGCTGCAACATTTTTCCTTAAAGTGATCTGCTATAATTTCCTTGTATGGTTAATTGTGAGTGATAAAGAGAGATGATATAGTCACTCTAACGACAGCAGTTAGATCTAAAACGTAGTAAAACAGATTCAGCCTATACAATCGCAGGTATTAAATTCTAACGGAGTGAGAAATTTTATAATTTATTCATTTCTGAGTTAAGGGAATCATTACGTGTAATGTCGTCTGAAAAAGAAGTTCAAATTCGTAAAAATCAGGGAATCCAGCCTCGGCATGTAGCGATTATTATGGATGGAAATGGTCGTTGGGCGAAGAATCAAGGTAAGAGCCGTATTTCTGGTCATAAAGCGGGAATAGAATCCGTTCGTCGAGCTGTAAGTTTTTCTGTGAATCACTATTTAGATGCATTAACATTATACGCTTTTAGTAGAGAAAATTGGAATCGACCAAAAAAAGAGGTGATGGATTTATTAGATCTTTTTATTGTAGTAATAGAAAGTGAAATAAATAGTCTGCATAAAAATAATGTTTGTTTAAAAATTATTGGTGATATTAGTCGTTTCAGTAGACGTTTGCAAGATTCTATTTATAGTGCTGAAGAACAGACTAAGAGTAATCAAGGATTAAGACTGAATATTGCTGCGAATTATGGTGGTCGCTGGGATATTGTTCATGGAGTGAGAAAAATAGCAGGGCAAGTCAAGGATGGGCTTATTCAACCAGAGCAAATTGAAGAAGAGACTTTATCTTCTCATCTGTGTTTACATAAGATAGCACCTGTAGATTTAGTAATTAGGACTGGAGGAGAGTATCGAATTAGTAATTTTCTGTTATGGCAGGTTGCTTATTCGGAATTCTGGTTTACGGATACTTTATGGCCAGATTTTGATGAATATGTATTTGAGGGTGCACTAAATGCATTTGCGCAACGAGAACGACGTTTTGGTGGAACTAGTATTTAAATTTTCCTATGTTGGCAAGCCGAGGTTGTTGTGTTAAAATTGCGCTTAATTACTTCGTGTATATTAATTCCTATTGTTATCGCAGGCTTGTTTTTATGTTCACTACCCTGGTTTGCTGTTATTATGATCGTGATCAGTATGTTAGCTGCATGGGAGTGGACAGCGTTATCAGGGATAGTCTCTTTCAAAAAAAGAGTTAGTATGACGCTTTTGTTTGGTTTGATTATATTTATATATACATTATCTTTAATGTTCGAATTAGAATGGATATTATCTTGGTTTAATTTGATTAATATTCTGCAAGTCTCTCTTATTTGGTGGACTATCGCTACACTTCTAGTGTTATTCTATCCTTCTTCAGCGTTATTTTGGCCTACCTCATATTTATTACGTTTAATTTTTGGTGTACTAACTCTCCTTCCCTTTTTTTGCGGTATGCTGTTTTTAAGACAGTATAACTATGTAGTAGATCATCATGCTGGTTCCTGGTTAATTCTTTATTTAATGTTGCTTATTTGGGGAATGGATTCCGGTGCTTATTTATGTGGTAAAATGTTTGGAAAACATAAATTATTACCAAGAGTCTCAGTAGGTAAAACATGGGAAGGTTTGTTTGGTGGTTTATTAACTGCAGGTTGTGTTTTTTATTTTTTGTATTTATTTATACCATTTCGGATTTCATTTTCTTCCCTTTTCGTTTGTTCTCTGTCAGCTGTTTTAATATCTATTTTTGGTGATTTAACAGAAAGTATGTTTAAACGTGCAGCAGGGATAAAAGATAGTAGTAATCTCATTCCGGGCCATGGTGGTGTTCTTGACCGTATTGATAGTTTAACGGCTGCTATTCCAATTTTTGCAAGTTTACAGTTATTATTGGTAGGGGTATTCTAGGAATATATGATGCTGAGCGCACTCTTAAGTTGTATCGTTTTTATTTTTTCAGTAGGAGTTTTAATTGCCGCGCATGAATGTGGGCATTTTTTCACAGCACGTTTCTGTGGAGTTAAGGTAGAGCGCTTTTCAATTGGTTTTGGAAAAACACTATGGCGTTATATAGATAAAAAGGGTACAGAGTATATACTTGCGCTCATTCCTCTGGGTGGTTATGTTAAAATGTTGAATGTACGTTCAACTGGCGTTGCTTGCTCACTTTCTTGTCAGGCTTTTAATAAAAAAACTGTATTACAACGGATGGCTATTGTTATGGCCGGTCCTTTATCTAATTTTATTTTTTCTATTTTAATTTACTGGATAGTATTTATTATTGGAATGCCTACTATTCGACCAGTGATTAATAGAATCATAATTAATTCGCCTGCTTCAGAAGCGAAAATTAATGCAGGAATGGAAATAAAGTCTATTGATGGAATGGATACGCCTGATTGGGATTCTGTACGGATAGCGTTTCTAAAAAAGATTGGTAATGATTATGTTCGTATTGGTGTGACTGTACCAGGAAGTAAAAAAAATAGTGAAAAAATTATTAACTTGCGTCCTTGGAAAGATAATTTAGATAAAAAGGATTTACTACAATCACTAGGAATAGAAGGACCTAGGCCGCATATTGAATTAGTATTAGATCAGGTAAAGAGGAATTCTGCAGCGAGTCGTGCAGGTTTGCGGATGGGTGATAAAATTGTTACAGTTTCTGGTAAACTTGAGACTACATGGAATCATTTTTCTGCGATTATACGTGATAGTCCAAATAAAGCGATAAACATTGGGGTAGAGAGGGCGGGTAAACATGTGCATGTAGTATTAGTGCCAGACATTGATCTTCATAACAATAATCAAGGATTTGCCGGACTTGTTCCTCATGTAAGACTCGTGTCTGATCAGTATAGAACAACATACTGTTATCAGCCATTTATTGCACTTAGTAAAGCAGTCTTGAAAACTTGGCAGTTGATTCAGTTTACGGTAAACATGTTAAGTAAACTGATTATCGGTGAGATAAGCCTGAATCATCTTAGTGGTCCCATTTCGATTGCGCAGAGTGCAGGAAAGTCAGTAGAGTATGGTTTTAGATATTATCTAATATTTCTTTCGCGGATTAGCATAAACCTTGGGGTGATCAATCTGTTACCGCTCTTAGGTTTAGATGGCGGACATCTTTTATGCTTATTAATTGAAAAAATAAAAGGTCAGCCGCTGTCTGAGTATATGCAGGCATTCAGTTATCGTATTAGTTTGATTATACTCATAATATTAATGGGACTAGCTATCTTCAATGATTTTTCACATTTCTGATTTATTGACCGGTAAATGAGCAATGAGCATTAAACTGGCGGTATCTATTAAAGGATAGAGATGAAACATTTTCTTATAGCTTCGTTGCTAATGAGCAGCGCTACTGTATATGGTGCAGATAAATTTGTAATTAAGAATATTTCTTTTGATGGGCTACAGCGAGTTTCAGTTGCAGCAGTATTACGTAGCATGCCTGTCCATGTAGATGATACTGTTTCTAATGTAGATTTAGGAAATACAATTCGTGCGCTTTTTTCTACTGGTTACTTTGATGATGTCCATATTTTACGTGATGGTAACAGACTTATTATCCGTCTTAAAGAGCGTCCTACGATTTCTAGCATTACTTTTTATGGGAATAAAGTAGTGCAGGAAGCAATGTTAAAACAGAGCCTTGATTCTTTTGGTGTACGCGTTGGTGAGACTCTTGATCGATCTGTAACCACGTCTATTGAAAAAGGATTAGAAAATTTTTACTGTAATATTGGTCGATATAGCGCAACAGTAAAAGTGTTAGTTATTCCGTTACCATTTAACCGTGTAGATTTAAGGATAGTTTTTTCTGAAGGTATCCCAGCAAAGATTAAACAGATAAATATAGTTGGTAATCAAGCATTCAGTACTAATCAGTTAATCGCAAATTTTACATTGCATGAGAAAGGAGCCTGGTGGAATATTATGAGTGATGGTAAATACCAGGCTCAAAAGCTCTCTGCAGATTTAGATAGTTTACGGAATTTTTATTTAGATCGTGGCTACGCTAGGTTTAATATCAATTCTGCTCGACTTAGTATAACGCCAGATAAAAAAAATATTTATATTACTATTGATATTACTGAAGGTCAGAAATATACATTATCTGGGATTACAATAAGTCATGATTTAGAAGGGTATTCTTCAGATATTAAAGCGCTAACAAGAGTGAAATCTAATGAGTTTTATGATGGGAGGAAAGTTACTCAAATAGAAGAAAGAATAAAGAAAATTTTGGGTAAAAACGGTTATGCCTATCCACTTGTAGAACCTAAATTAGATATTAATGATGCCAAGAATACTGTTGATCTATCTTTTAATCTAGATAAAGGGCGTCGTTACTATATACATCAAGTACGTTTTGCAGGGAATTATAATTCTAAAGATGCAGTATTAAGACGTGAAATACGACAAATGGAGGGGACTTGGTTTGGTAGAGACCTGATTGATCAAGGAAGAGAACGTTTATTTCGTCTTGGTTATTTTACAACAGTAACTGTTCATATCGATCCAGTGCCTGGATCATTGGATCAAGTTGATGTTGTTTATGAGGTGAAAGAACAAAATACCGGGACTATTAATTTAGGTCTTGGTTATGGAACAGAAAGTGGAGTGAGCTTTCAGGCTGGCATAACTCAGGATAACTGGTTAGGTACTGGAAATACAATCTCTTTTAATAGTACAAAAAATGATTACTTGACTTATGCTTCATTTGCCTTGACTGATCCTTATTTTACAGTTTCTGGTATTAGCCTCAGTAGTCGTATATTTTACAATGACTTTAAGGCTGATGATGCTGATTTATCAGATTATACAAATAAGAACTATGGGTTAGATAACACATTAGGTTTACCTATGAGTGAATCCAGTACGCTTCGTATTGGCTTAGGGTATCAGCATCATGCGTTGTCTCATATGAAACCACAGGTTTCTATGTGGCGTTATCTTCGTTCTGTTGGTCAGAATGCTTCTGTGTCTTCTGATGCAGCTTTTTCTATAGATGATATAGCCTTTAACTATGGATGGATCTATAAGACTACTAACCATAGTACCTTTCCTACAACTGGTCATAATATAAACTTAAATGGAAAAATAACAATACCAGGTTCAGATAATTCTTTTTATAAATTAACGCTAGATTTACAACAATATGTTCCAATTAATCAGTCTAGAAGCTGGGTGTTTTTAGGGCGTAGTCGCCTTGGATATGGAGATGGAATTGGTAATAAAGAATTGCCTTTTTATGAGAATTTTTATGCTGGTGGTCTAAGTACAGTACGTGGTTTTCGTTCTAATACCATTGGACCTAAGGCGGTTTATTATAATACTAGTTCTTCTAAGTGCTCTATAAGTCATCCAGCTGGGATCTGTAATTCTGATGATTCGGTTGGTGGAAACGTTATGGCTGTTGTCAGTGCTGAATTGATTACACCAACTCCATTTATTAGTGTAAAATATGATAATTCTATTCGTACTTCTTTATTTATTGATGCAGGAGCTCTCTGGGATACTCATTGGGTAAGTATTGCAGATACAAATTTAGTTCATATTCCTGATTATAGTCAACCTGGTAATTTACGTGTTTCAGCTGGTCTTTCGGTGCAATGGGTATCCCCTATTGGTCCTCTAATATTTTCTTATTCTCATCCTTTGAAAAAATATCCTGGTGATAAGATTGAGCAATTTCAGTTCCACATTGGAAAAATCTGGTAAATCAACATGTATATTGCGTATAGATTAGACATTGTATTTCTAAGTGAATATGGTAGTTCATAAATCAGTAAATGTACATAATATTAATATTAGTATTAGTTGTTAATCTAATAATGGTGAAAGTTTAAAGGAGTTTAATAGTGAAACAGTTTTTTTATATTGCAGGTTTTAGTTTATTCTTATCTACATGCGCAATAGCTGAAGCTTCTGATAAAATTGCCGTAGTAAACATGTCGAGTATTTTTCAACAGCTACCAGAACGTGCTGCTTCTGCGCAGAAATTAGAGAATGAATTTAAAGAGCGTACTACAGAATTGCAAGGGATGGAACATGACCTACAAACTAAAATACGTCGTCTTCAGCGTGATGGATTTACTATGAAGCCCAGTGAGCGTATTAGCATGGAACAAGAGGTGATACAACAGAGAGAGTCTTTTTCAAATAAAGTTCAAGTATTTGATCAGGACAATCGTCGACGCCAAATAGAAGAGAGAAATAAAATTTTAGAAAGGATCCAAAACGCTGTGAAGAAAATTGCTCGTAGTCAAGGATATGATATTGTATTTGATCAGAATGCTATTGCTTATGTTGCTCAATCTAAAGACATCACTGATGATGTTTTAAAACAGGTACAATAGTTTATGTTTTCAATTCGACTGGCTGAATTAGCCCAGCAGTTGGATGCAGAATTGCATGGTGATGGTGATATTAAGATCTATGGGATTGCTTCTATAGAATCAGCTAAAACCGGTCAGGTCACATTCCTTTCAAGTAGGCGTTATCGCAAGAAGCTTTTGGTATGTCAGGCTTCAGCGGTTGTGTTAACCTCATTAGATCTTAGATTTTTTCATGGGTCTTCGCTTGTAGTTAAGAATCCTTATTTAACATACGCACGCATGGCGCAATTTTTTGATAGTACGCCAAAATCGGCTATAGGAATTGCACCAAGCGCTGTAATTAATAATACGGTCCAACTTGGTAAAAATATCTCAATTGGTGCTAATACAGTGATTGAGTCTGATGTAGTGCTCGAAGATCATGTTGTAATTGGCGCAGGTTGTTTTATAGGGGAACAGACTCGTATTGGCGAAGGTACTCGATTGTGGGCAAATGTTTCTATTTATCATGCAGTTGAGATTGGTTCTAATTGCCTTATTCACTCAGGTTCTGTAATAGGCTCCGATGGTTTTGGGTATGCACAGGATGGTGCTGATTGGGTTAAGATTCCGCAGTTAGGTGGAGTCATTATTGGACATCATGTGGAGATAGGTGCTTGCACGACTATTGATCGTGGTGCTTTAGATAATACTTATATTGGAAATGATGTCGTCATAGATAATCAGTGTCAGATCGCACATAATGTAATTATTGGAAACAATACTGCTATAGCTGGTGGTGTAGTTATGGCTGGTAGTCTTAAAATTGGCAGTTACTGTATGATTGGTGGCGCTAGCGTGATTAATGGTCATATAGAGATCTGTGACAAAGTTACAGTAACAGGGATGAGTATGGTGATGAGATCTATTACTGAGCCTGGAATATATTCTTCTGGTATTCCTATTCAGTCGAACAAGATTTGGCGCAAAACTACAGTGTTAATAATGAATATTGAGGATATAAGAAAACGTTTAAAAATCATCGAAAAGAATCTCATTAAAAAGTAAAAATATCATAATGAATATGATCCATTGTTTATAAACAGATATTCAAAGAATATAGAAGTATTAGATTTAGACATCATTTCCGACCTAAGGAAACATAAATTATTAAAAATCGTTTTATTGAAGCCATAAGATTTTTAAGGACAGGAAGAGTATTTTGAATACTAAAGCTCATACTCTAAAAATTGAAGAGATTATTGAACTATTACCACATTGTTATCCTTTTTTACTAGTTGATCGAGTTATTGATTTTGAAAAAAACAAATATCTCCGAGCGGTTAAGAATGTATCAGTTAATGAACCATTTTTTCAAGGGCATTTTCCTGGTAAGCCTATTTTTCCAGGTGTCTTAATTCTTGAGGCTATGGCTCAAGCTACTGGGATTCTTGCGTTTAAAAGTGTTGGTAAATTAGAGCCAGGGGAACTTTATTATTTTGCTGGTATTAATGAAGCACGATTTAAGCGACCTGTTGTACCTGGTGATCAAATGATCATGGAGGTGACTTTTGAAAAAACACGTCGTGGATTAACACGTTTTAAAGGTTGGGCTACTGTAGATGGTAAAATTGTCTGCGAAGCAACAATGATGTGCGCCCGAAGCCGGGAGGTCTAATTGGTGATTGATTCTACCGCGGTTATTCATCCTACTGCAATTATTGAGGCAGGAGCAGTGATTGGTGCAGGCGTTCAGATTGATCCTTTTTGTATTATTGGTTCTCACGTTACTATCGGGGAGGGAACTGTGATAAAATCGCATGTCGTGGTTAATGGCCATACCTGTATTGGAAAGAATAATACTTTATGGTCATTTACTTCAGTAGGTGAAGTCAATCAGGATCAAAAATATACTGGTGAGCCGACTAGGGTGGAAATTGGCGATCGTAATCATATTCGTGAAAGCGTGACCATTCATCGTGGAACAACACAATCAAATGGGGTAACACGTATTGGTGATGATAATCTTCTTATGGTAAATGCACATATTGCGCATGACTGTGTCATTGGAAACCATTGTATTTTAGCTAATAATGCAACATTAGCTGGGCATGTGAGTGTAGATGATTTTGCCATCATTGGCGGTATGACAGCAGTACATCAATTTTGCATTATTGGCTCTTATGTTATGGTGGGTGGATGTTCTGGTGTAACTCAGGATGTTCCTCCTTATGTTATTGCACAGGGTAATCACGCTAGGCCTTTTGGCATCAATTTAGTTGGGTTAAAGCGTCATGGGTTTAGTATAGAGGCATTGCAGGCTATTCGTGCTGCGTATAAGATTCTTTATCGCAGTGGCAAGACATTGGATACAGTTAAGCCAGAGATTGCTCGTATTGCACATTTACATCCAGAGGTTCAACCGTTCTATGATTTTTTTGCCCGATCTACTAGAGGTTTAATTCGTTAAGATATGTCAAATAATTCTTTAACAATTGCTCTTGTTGCTGGAGAGGTTTCTGGTGACATGCTCGGTGCAGGGTTGATTCGAGCGATAAAAAAAAACATTCTGATGCACGTTTTATAGGTGTAGCTGGGCCTTTAATGAAGTCTGAAGGATGTTGCGCATGGTATGACATGGAAGAATTAGCAGTTATGGGATTAGTTGAAATTGTAGGGCGTTTACGTCGTTTATTATATATTCGACGTGATTTAGCGTATCGTCTTATTCTTTTGAAACCCGATGTGTTTATTGGTATTGATTCGCCTGATTTTAACTTAACATTGGAAGGTTGCTTAAAGAAGCATGGTATTCGTACTGTTCACTATGTTAGCCCATCGTTGTGGGCTTGGAGACCAAAACGCATTCTTACTATTAGTCGTGTTACTGATCTTGTTTTAGCGTTATTCCCATTTGAAAAAGCTTTTTATGATCGTTGGAATGTTTCTTGTCGTTTTATTGGACATGCTATGGCTGATTTAATGCCAATTAATCCAGATAAGTTCTCTATACGACATGAACTTGGTATTGATTCAGATTCTTTATGTTTAGCTTTATTACCAGGTAGTCGTAGTTCTGAAGTGGAGATGTTGAGTTCAGATTTTCTAAAAACAGCAGTTATTTTGCAGGACAAATATCCTCATCTTAAGATTATTATACCTATAGTTAACTCACAACGCCGTTTGCAATTTGATAGGATAAAGAATCGAGTGGCGCCTAACTTACCAGTGCATTTTTTGGATGGTAAAGGTCCTCAAGTAATGCAAGCCAGTGATGTTGCATTGTTAGCTTCGGGAACGGCTACGTTAGAATGCATGTTAGCAAAATGCCCAATGGTAGTAAGCTACCGTATGAAACCTATTACTTTTTGGTTAGCTAAACGTTTAGTAAAGACTAGCTATATTTCTCTTCCTAATTTATTATCTAATTCTACTTTGGTTCCAGAGTTCTTGCAAAAGAGGTGCCATCCACCACAGTTAGCAGCTGCGTTGGATCCTTTTCTTATGAAAAGGAATATATGTCCTACCTTATTAGATACTTTTATTAAGCTACATCATCAAATTCGACAGAATTCTCATGAAAAGGCAGCAATAGCAGTACTAGAGTTATGCAAATAAATAATTGATTATTGATGTTTAGATAGATATAAATTAGCTATACTATTAATTAGTAATTATAGATTTGTAGTTTAATTTTTATTTTTTTATTAGTAGAAAAGTAATAATTTCGTCCTATGTATAATTTCTAGTTCAAGTTGTTTTATATATTAAAGCAAGAGATAGCAGAATGTTTCTCAATAAACATATAATTCATTTCCAATCTAGATCAATTTAATTATTTTTAAAAAAGGTGTATAGATCACCTATAAGTTTATTATTTCAGTGATAGATGCAATCTATCTAGTAGTATGATCCTAATAACTTAAGTCTTAATCTAATTTATAGACTAAATTTTCGCATCTAGTGGCTTCTAAAAGCAAATATAGTCTTTACCTACCTTAAAATAGACAAAGTTGATATATGTTACATCGGAGAAAGTTGGAAGGATATTGAAACTTCTTCTTACATTCTTTTTCTACATCTTATCGTGATAACCCAAAGAATAACAATATTGCAAGGCTATCTAAGATATTTGTAATTTTTCTATAATGTTTTTACTTTTAAATTGGAACAAAGATGCCTGAACCTCGTTTTATTCATTTACGGGTCCATAGTGACTACTCTATGGTTGATGGGTTAGTTAAAACGGGAGCACTAGTAGATTTTGTAGCGAAATTAGGCATGCCTGCTCTTGGAATTACAGATTTTACTAATTTTTTTGGTCTTATTAAGTTTTATAATGCTGCTCATAAACAAGGTGTTAAGCCAATAATTGGCGCTGATTTTAAAATGAGCAGTGACTTAATGGGTAATAAGCTTACGCAAATTACTATACTAGCTTCTAATAATCAGGGTTATCAAAACCTTACATTGCTTATTTCGCGTGCTTATTTGCGTGGTTATGGAGATCAAGGTCCAACTATCGAACGTGATTGGCTTCTGGAGCATCGGGAAGGCATACTTTTGCTTTCTGGTGGGCTTCAGGGTGAGATTGGTCAAATGTTATTACGTGGAAATCAAAGACAAGTTCAAGCATCGATTAATTTTTATCAGACGTATTTTCCTAACTGTTATTATCTGGAATTAATTAGAACTGGGAGAATTAACGAGGAAGCGTATTTACATTCTGCAGTAGAGTTATCAATAGAGACAGGTATTCCTGTAGTTGCTACAAATGAGGTCTGTTTTCTTTCTCAGTTAGATTTTGAGGCTCATGAAATTCGTGTAGCTATTCAAAATGGCTTCACTTTAGAAAATCAGAAGAGACCTCGTTTATATAGTTCTCAACAATATCTACGTAGTGAGCAGGAGATGTGCATGCTATTTTCAGATATTCCAGAAGCATTAGAAAATAGCGTGGAAATTGCTCGTCGTTGTAATGTAACCATTCAACTTGGTACATATTTTTTACCAAAGTTTCCAACAGGATCAATGACAACAGAAGATTTTCTTGTTCTAAAATCTAGAGAAGGATTAGAAGAAAGATTACATGTCCTTTTTCCAGAACATAAAGTACGTGCTCATAGTCGGCTTCAATATGACCAGAGGTTGAATATTGAATTAAAGATAATTAATCAGATGGGTTTTCCTGGTTATTTTCTTATTGTTATGGAGTTTATTAAATGGTCTAAGGATAATGGTGTTCCTGTTGGTCCTGGCCGAGGATCGGGTGCAGGTTCTTTAGTGGCTTATTCGCTAAAAATTACTGATTTAGATCCATTAGAGTTTAACTTATTATTTGAGCGATTTCTTAACCCAGAACGTGTTTCAATGCCTGATTTTGATGTTGATTTTTGTATGGAAAAACGAGATTTAGTAATTGACCATGTAGCAGAGCTTTATGGTCGTCAATCGGTTTCACAGATTATCACTTTCGGCACAATGGCTGCGAAAGCAGTTATTCGTGATGTAGGGCGTGTCCTTGGTCATCCTTATATTTTTGTTGATCGAATCTCAAAAATGGTGCCAACTGATCCTGGAATGACACTAGAAAAAGCTTTTAGGTTCTCTCCTAACTTATCAGCTCTTTATGAGTCGGATGAGGAGGTGAAATTGCTTATTGATATGGCAAAAAAACTGGAAGGTGTTACACGTAGTGCTGGAAAGCATGCGGGTGGTGTGGTAATTTCACCTACAAAAATCACTGATTTTTCTCCATTATATTGTGACGAATATGGCCATCATCCAGTCACTCAGTTTGATAAAAATGATGTAGAATATACTGGATTGGTTAAGTTTGATTTTCTTGGTCTACGTACACTAACTATTATTGATTCGGCATTGGTAATGATTAATGCATATCGTGTAACAAAACATGATCCGCCTATTGATATTTCTGCTATTGATCTTAATGATTACAAAAGTTTTGACATGTTAAGACAGGCAGAGACTACTGCTGTTTTCCAATTAGAATCGTATGGTATGAAGGATTTGATTAAACGATTAAAGCCTGACTGTTTTGAAGATATTATTGCATTGGTTGCTTTGTTTCGTCCTGGACCTTTACAGTCTGGAATGGTTGATAATTTTATTAATCGTAAGCATGGTTTAGAAAAGATTTCTTATCCAGATGTACAGTGGCAGCATGAATTATTAAAACCTGTTCTTGAATCAACATATGGTATTATCCTGTATCAGGAGCAGGTAATGCAGATAGC
The DNA here is from genome assembly GCF_900699015.1 of Candidatus Erwinia haradaeae. GTDB lineage: Bacteria > Pseudomonadota > Gammaproteobacteria > Enterobacterales > Enterobacteriaceae > Erwinia_E > Erwinia_E haradaeae_E. The sequence continues at coordinate 348,001 of NZ_LR217737.1, forward strand.
TCAAGTTTTGGCTGGATATAGTTTAGGTGATGCTGATATGCTCCGTAGAGCTATGGGGAAAAAGAATCCAGATGAAATGGCCCGTCAGCGTGGTGGATTTGAAGCAGGTGCTCAAGCGAATGGTATAGATGGTGTATTAGCTATTAAAATTTTTAATTTAGTAGAAAAATTTGCAGGATATGGTTTCAATAAGTCACATTCTGCAGCTTATGCTTTGGTTTCATATCAGACGTTATGGCTGAAGGCGCATTATCCAGCTGAGTTCATGGCGGCAGTAATGAATGCTGATATAGATAATACAGACAAGATAGTACTCTTAGTAAATGAGTGTTGGAGGTTAGGTCTGCATGTTCTTCCACCAGATATTAATACTGGTTTTTATTATTTTCATGTCAATTCTCAAGGTAAAATTGTGTATGGTATGGGGGCAATCAAGGGTATAGGTGAAGGTACAATAGAAGAAATTATAACGGTACGTAATCAAGAGGGTTCTTTCCATGAATTATTTGCATTTTGCTTACGTATTAAGACCAGGAAGATTAACCGACGGGTTTTAGAAAAACTAATCTTATCTGGTGCCTGTGATTGTTTAGGTTTACATAGAGCTGCGTTGATGAGTGCCTTACCAGATGCATTAAAAGCCGCTCATCAGAGCTCTATGGCAGATTCTATAGGGCAATCTGATATGTTCGGAGTGCATATAGAAAGGCCCAATCAGGTTCAAATATCATCGCTAGATATACAGCCATGGTCGGAACAAATTCAACTGGAAGGTGAGCGAGAGGTTTTAGGTCTTTATTTAACTAGTCATCCAATTAATCAATATTTACAAGAAATTCAGCATTATATTAGCGAAAAATGTTTAAAAGATATAAAGTTAACGACAGATGGAAGAATAGTTACTGTTGCTGGTTTAGTAGTGGCAATTCGCTTCATAGTAACAAAACGTGGAAGTCGTATGGGTATCTGCACGCTTGATGACTCTTCAGGCCGGTTAGACGTAATTGTATTTATAGATATTTTAGATAAATTTAAGAAGTTTTTAGAGAAAGATCGGATATTAATTGTTAGCGGGCAAGTTGAAGTGGACAATTTTAACGGTAAAATTAAAATGATGGCTAGGGATATCATGGATCTTAATACAGCTCGTACAAAATACACACGTGGACTTGCGATTTTGTTAACTGATAAGCAAATGAATGATGACCTCGTAGATAATCTTAATCATCTATTAGCGCCATATCGGCCAGGGAAGACGCCTATTCATTTATATTGCGAAAAAAAAGATGCGCGAGTGAAAGTCTCTTTAGGTAACAATTGGAATGTCTCACTTAGTGATGATTTATTAAATGATCTTCGCTTATGGGTAGGAGTAGAACAGGTAGAACTAGAGTTTGACTAAAACAGGATTACTATGAGTCTTCATTACCCAGATTTTGAACAGCCTCTTATAGAACTTGAGGCAAAAATTGATTCTCTCAAGCTTATTGCCTGTAATGATACGCAAGAAAATATACATTTAGATGTAGAGCTTCAGCGTTTACGTAATCAAAGTTTTGAGATGACACGAAAGATTTTTTCTAATCTAGGGGCTTGGCAGATTGCACAGTTGGCGCGTCATCCACTACGTCCGTATACATTAGATTACATGCATACTGTATTTACTGATTTTGATGAATTAGCAGGAGATCGTGCTTATGCTGATGATAAAGCTATTGTTGGTGGTATTGCTCGTTTGTCTGGACGCCCTGTTATGGTGATCGGTCATCAAAAAGGACGTACTACTAAAGAAAAAATACGTCGTAATTTTGGTATGCCAGCACCTGAGGGTTACCGCAAAGCTCTACGTTTAATGGAGATGGCTGAACGCTTTAAGATGCCAATTATTACTTTTATTGACACACCAGGTGCATACCCTGGTGTAGGAGCTGAGGAACGCGGCCAAGCAGAAGCTATTGCTTGTAATCTAAGAAAGATGTCTAGTCTTGCTGTACCAGTTATTTGTACGGTGATTGGTGAAGGAGGTTCTGGGGGGGCTTTAGCTATTGGTGTTGGTGATAAAGTTAATATGTTGCAATATAGTACATATGCTGTTATTTCCCCTGAAGGTTGCGCATCTATTTTGTGGAAGAACGTAGATAAGGCGCCGATAGCTGCTGAAGTAATGGTTATTGTTGCTTCTCGTTTAAAAGAGTTAAATCTTATTGATACTGTTATTCCTGAGCCACTAGGAGGAGCACATAGAGACTTGTTACAGATTAGTTCTGCAATCAAAGATCAGATCTTAGTTGATTTAGATGATTTAAATATCCTCAGTATAAAACAATTATTAGATCGTCGTTATGAGAGATTAATGGGTTATGGTGCTCACTACTAATAATTAGTTAGAATGAATTGCAGATCGATCATCTTAAATAGATTGGTATACTTTATTCTTATAAATAGAAATAAAATTTATATGTATTAATTGGTTTTAAATATTAAAATATCTCTTATTTTATATCCGAATCATGGTATTGATTGCATTTATTAGTAGTGCTTATCACAGATTTTTAGAAAATAACACAAAATATATAGTATACTTGATATAGTCAGAATTATGTATTTATTTGTTGTATTCTTAGAAAGATCACTCTAATCTACCTTTCACTATAATTAACATTAATATAATTAATATTTCTATATTAAAGCGAGTATTTATGAATGTTCATTTGGTAAATGACCAACTTCTTTCTGAGCACAACTTAAGTTTCAATGATCTCACCTCTATTCTTAGTTATCTTTTTGATAGAAAGATGGATTATGGTGATCTTTATTTTCAATCCAGATACCAGGAATCCTGGGTTTTGGAAGATCGGATTATTAAAGATGGGTTTTATGGTTTAGAGAAGGGTGTAGGAGTACGAGCTGTTAGCGGTGGAAAAACTGGATTTGCCTATGCTGATCAAATTACATTCAATGCTTTAAAACAAAGTGCTAAGGTAGCACGAAATATTGTCTCTGAGAAAGGAGATGGACAATCTTGTATTTTTAGAAAACAGGTATTTCCTATACGATATGCAGGGATCGATCCGTTGAATAGTTTGACGCGTGATGAAAAGGTTTTATTGTTGCATCAGGTGGACAATATTGCTCGATCTACTGATAAGCGTGTTCAAGAAGTTACTGCTAGCCTTACAGGTGTATATGAACAGGTATTAATTGCAGCCACAGATGGAACGTTAGTAGATGATATTCGTCCTTTAGTGCTCTTATCAATCAACGTTCAAGTTGAAGATCGTGGAAAACGAGAAATGGGTTCTAGTGGTGGCGGCGGACGGTTTGGATATCAGTTTTTTTTAGATCATATAAATAATGAAGGTCGTGCAGAGGCTTGGGCACGAGAAGCAGTGCGTATAGCATTAGTAAATTTATATGCGATAGAAGCTCCTGCTGGATCGATTCCTGTTGTTTTAGGGGCAGGATGGCCTGGTATTTTGCTTCATGAAGCAGTTGGACACGGTTTAGAAGGTGATTTTAACCGTCTTGGTACATCTGTTTTTAGTGGTAAAATAGGACATCAAGTAGCATCTGAATTTTGTACGGTAGTAGACGATGGGACTAAGTATGGTTGTCGAGGTTCTCTATCTGTTGATGATGAAGGCGTTCCAGGACAATATACTACGTTAATTGAAAAAGGTTTACTGAAAGGATATATGCACGATAAGCTAAATGCACGCTTAATGGGTATGGAGTCAACTGGTAATGGTCGTCGTGAGTCATACTCTTGTCTTCCTATACCGCGTATGACTAATACTTATATGTTAGCTGGGAATTATACTCCTCAAGAAATTATTGAAAGTGTTGACTATGGTTTATATGCACCTAATTTCCATGGGGGGCAAGTAGATATTACTTCTGGAGAATTTTCTTTTTCTACTTCAGAGGCTTATTTGATTAAAAATGGAGTAATCAAGCAAGCGGTTAAAGGTGCTACACTGATTGGTTCTGGTATTGAAGTTATGCAGGCAGTTTCAATGGTTGGAAATGATTTGAATTTAGATGAAGGGATTGCGGTGTGTAGTAAAGATGGACAAAATCTTCCTGTTGGTGTAGGTCAACCAACTATTAAGATAGATAAACTGATCGTAGGAGGCTGTTCTAGTGTATAAAAATTTAGTCAAACTATTCACTTTTAAAAAAGAAGATGATTTAAATTTATACAATGAAGTGACTTACGGTTATATCTAATTGTAATGCAATAATTTATTAAAAGTAACATGCATCTTTTCGGATGATTTTATTTAGTATCTATTGTTATAGATGAGCCTCTACCAATTCCGTAATAAATAAAACCCTGTTGTTGAATTGTTTCTGGATTATAGAGGTTGCGGCCATCAAAAATTACAGGTGTTTTTAGCTTTTTTTTAATTAGATCAAAATTAGGTTTTTGAAAATTATCCCATTCGGTACAAATAATGAGTCCATCTGCATCGTAGAGTGCTAATTCTTTAGTTTTCATAAGCTTTAGGTCATCTCGGAATCCATAAATCTGTTGTATTTCATCCATTGATGCTGGGTCAAATGCTTGTATAGTAGCCCCAGCATTCCATAAGGCTTCTAATAGTACCCTGCTTGGCGCTTCACGTATATCATTGGTGTTGGGTTTAAATGATAACCCCCATACGGCAAAAGTTTTTCCATAAATAGCATGGCCAAAATGTTGTTTGACTAGATTTGGTAATTTATATTTTTGAGAAATATTAATATCTGCTACAGCTTGAAGTAAACGAGGGTGATAGCCAACTTTTTTAGAGTTTCTTATTAAGGATTTAATATCTTTTGGAAAGCATGAGCCTCCGTAACCACAGCCAGGTTGAATAAATGAATACCCAATTCGTGAATCAGAACCAATTCCTTGTCGTACATACTCAATATCAGCGCCAAGGCGTTCTGCTAGATTAGAGATTTCATTTATAAAACTAATTTTAGTTGCTAACATGCAATTAGCTGTATATTTTGTAAGCTCAGCACTTCTTATATCCATAAGGATAATAATATTTTCATTATTGATAAATGGGGAATAAAGTTCATTGATGAGTGTAAGTATTACCTTATTATCGGTTCCAATAATAATCCGTTCTGGATTCATGCAGTCTGTGACAGCTGACCCCTCTTTGAGAAATTCGGGATTAAAAGCTACGTCAAAATTTAATGTAATGCCACGTTCTTTAATTGTTTTTATCATGATTTTGCGTATGTTCTCAGTAGTGCCGACTGGAACAGTAGATTTGTTCAGAATTACTTTATAGTCTTCCATATATTTTGAAATAGTATGTGCTACAGAATTTACAGGATGCAAGTCTGTAGAGCCATCTAAGTTTGATGGAGTACCAACGGTAATCAATTGAATAAGACCGTGACTTACACCTTTTTTTGCTTGAGTAGAAAAATATAATCGTCCTTCTTTGAAGTTTTTTATTATAAGTGTAGATAAGCCTGGCTCAAAAATAGGAAGAATCCCTTTTTTTAGATTTTCAATCTTTGTAGCGTTAATATCGATACATAATACATTGTGTCCTACTTCAGCTAGGACTGCAGCTTGAACAAGCCCGACATAACCAACACCAAAGATTGTAACTTTCATTTACTATTCCAGTGAGTTAAAGATGTTTATTTATTATATATTCTATGTTGAGTGATTATTTAGTCTTAAATATCATCTTGTTAGATCTATTGCGTACATAGTAGTAACGTTAGTCATGTTTTGTAAAAAAGAGAGTTGGTTGGTATACTTTAATTTGACAAGATCATAAAATAGAATGAAAATTCTATTTTCTATTCTAACTTTACACTTAATTTGTATTGGATCTTATCTAGTCAACTACTAGACCTTAATATAGGTTATTTCATCTAAAAATGGATGCATCATTTTACTGTTTTTATAGATGTTAAAAATATTAATTTGATTATCATGATTTAGGTTATATCTTGCATGATAGGAATGCTCTTATCTAAATATTTTATTTTTTTACAGTATTTATCATTAAGAATATTCTATCTCTTTCTTATACTTTAATAATCATCCTGCCTATGAATAATGTAATTTATTAATTTATATTATTTTATAAGATTGTTTTCTTTGATGAAAGATTCATTTTATAGCAGATATTTTTATGATAAAATATCATATATGAATATTAGTATATAATTTTTTAGAAAAAATGAGATTTAAAATTTTTGTATAGCTGTAAATAGTTTTTTATGCTAAGTTTTTATTATGATTAATCTCATGAAGATTATTTGATTTATTATAGGACAGGTTATTTATTTGATATATAGGTTGATTTCTAAATATTTATATTTTAACTATACTTAGTATAGAAAAGTTTGTTGAATATAACATATCTATATATTTTTTTAATAGTAGAATTGAATTCGTGTTGAATCTTATCTTAAGATAGCGCTATATTAGGATGCATGTTAGTGTTTGAGGTGTTTATGATTTTTAAAGATATGTTATAAAGGGATTTATTATAACTAGATTAAGATATACATTATTTCTGTTTTTGTAGTTTTTATATTACCTGTTATTATTTTTAATATTTCTTTCTATTGATCTTCGTATCATTAGTTTTATTAGAGTTTATAATTGTTTGATGATATGTTTAGATATCACTATCTTATGATCAGGTATGTTAAGAAAAATGATTAGCTGTCTTATTAGAAGATTGACACAATCTACATATAATAAGTAGAAATGTAATAGAACTTTTTATAGTATTGATAAAATAGATCTGAACATATGTTTATCATCCTAATAGGATATTTATTTTATAATTCAATCAAGATTTTATGTCTTTTATTTTTTTATTTAATCTTTGTAGTAGGTTAAGTTTTGATTGATTTTATTGACGTATTTTATATCTTCTATGCTTTCATATAAACTATATATTTTAGAATGAAATATTTTATTTTTAGAGAATAGGATTCTATGATAGATTATTTTATGAAGGTTTTAATACTTGAAATCATAGATATTATTTGATTAATATAGATGGTGTTTTAAGGTGAGATTTTAAATATTGAAAAATATATTAAAGAAGTCAAGAGCTAACTTTTTAGAGATTAAATGATATTTAGTAATAGAATTATAGACTTAATATTCAATTCTCTTATAGAGAACGGGTAATAAATATCGATTAGTTATCTATCGAGATTCATTTTAGTATTATAAAATCAAAGATAAGAGTTATGTCGCATACCTTACAGCATATACCAGTCTTATTAGAAGAGGCAGTAAATGGTCTAAATGTTAGATCAGACGGTATTTATATTGATGGGACTTTTGGATGTGGGGGCCATTCACGTCTAATTTTAGATAGACTTGGTCAAGAGGGATGCTTATATGCTATTGATCGAGACCCGCAGGCAGTCAGCATTGCATCTAAAATTACTGATTCACGTTTTACGATAATTAATGGTCAGTTTTCAATGATAGAAAAGTATGTTTCAGAACGTCGATTGACAAGAAAAATTGATGGTATTATTCTAGATCTTGGCATGTCATCATTACAAGTTGATAATCCTCTTCGAGGTTTTTCTTTTATGAAAGATGGCCCGTTAGATATGAGGATGAATCCAGTTTCTGGGCAGTCAGCAGCTAAAAAGTTAATGAATGCCAAAGAAAGAGAGATTTATTATGTACTTAAAACTTTTGGAGAGGAGCGTTTTGCGTGGCGCATTGCCCATTCTATTATAAATAGAAATCGTACTTCTCCGATGACAAGGACAAGAGAACTAGCTAATCTTATTTATTCTGTTATGCCATCTAGATCTATGCGTAAACATCCAGCAACACGCAGTTTTCAGGCAATTAGAATTTGGGTTAATAATGAGTTGGAAGAGATAGAGCAGGCGTTAAAAGGAATATTAAAAATCCTTAAAATAGGAGGACGTCTATCAATTATTACTTTTCATTCTCTAGAAGATCGTCTAGTTAAACGATTTATACGTGAGCATAGTCGTGGATGCAAAGTTCCTTTTCGGTTACCCATATCAGAGGACCGAATTAGGTATTTAGGTCATCTCTCTTTGCAGGAATTAGGTAAAATCAAACCAAGTAAAATAGAGATTGTAAAAAATCCACGCGCACGTAGTGCTATTCTACGCTTAGCAGAGCGTATAAGTTTATGACTAGTGCTAAACAATGTAGTTTGACGAAAATTATTGCGATGGATCTTGTACGTTATAGCAAGATTCCAATATTTTTTCTAATTGCAGTCATAATATCTGCTTTTCTTGTAGTTATAACTGCATATAAAACACGTTTAATCGTTACACAACGTGAGCGACTGATTTTAGAATGTGATGCCCTGGATATTGAATGGAGGAATCTGATTCTTGAAGAGAATGCATTATCAAAATATAATATAGATGAGCCTATAAGTTATACAGCAATAAAGATGAAGAATTAGTTCTTTAATTAGGGACAAATTGTTTAAGCATAATATTTTAGTTCTATCTACAACAGAATGTAGTATTATTCAAAAGGCTCTGAGCTGTCGATAAGAAAATTTTAGTTGGAGTATTCTTAAAAGTATGTATTGTGAAAAAACTTACTATAAGCGTTAATATGTTATTTTTAAAGAGATAAGTAGTAAAATATAAATTTAGACATATTGATATTTTTAGATATATCTGTAAATCGGAGACATCTGATCAGTCAGTATCTAAGTGTTATGGTACAGAAAAATATTTGCTCAAAAATTAAAAACTTAATATATATCGTTAAAAATTTATATTTGAAATAAGTTCTAAATAATTTTTTTATAATATTGATGTAAAAATAAAATATGAATATATTGAAGATGAAATTATTTCAAAACATTGTATCTATCTCTCAAAAAGAGAAAAAGAATGTTGTTCTGATTTTTATCATATTATTTCTTTTAAAGTTCAGTATTTTAGGCACATAGTATTTCTATTTTTATTGTATTGATAGATTTTACATATATTTTTTATTTTATTTGTGTATAAAATACTTGATCAAAAAAAGTAGAGATAATTTTATATGCCATTATAAAGTATTTTAGAAAAATATTTTACAATATATTTGGTTTTATTGAATTTAATTTCTATCGAAGATGTTGATAGATATAGGAGGAGGAGTGGTATGTTTACATGAAGTATCTTAATTACTTTTGATAATTTTAAATAGTACAAGATTATTTGATGATAAGGATTATTGATTGAATTGATATTGGTTAGGTTTGAATGGTTATTTTCGAGAGTTTTATATTTAAATGATGATAAGGATTGAATGAAATAATTAATTCTAAACGTAATTATATTTATTTACACTACTATTGGCTCTCACTTAATTATATTTAGTGAGATTATATATATATGACCGTGTCATATATACTTATCTATTCTATTTTCCATGAAACCTTTAATTGATTATGCCAGAACTCTACTGCTATGACCTACCTTCTAGAAAAGGTGACCAACGGAAGCTGGGCCAATTAACCGGTTCTGCCTATGCTATTGAATGTGCTGAAATAGCTGAGCGCCATCACGGTCTGGTGATATTAATTACCCAGGATATAAAACATGCTAGACGTCTTCAGGAGGAAGTTAAACAGTTTACTAATCAACCAGTAAATCGCTTTCCAGATTGGGAAACACTACCATTTGATCGATTCTCTCCAGATCAGGCGACTATATCTGCTAGACTGACTACTCTATATAATTTACCGATGTTCAAAAGTGGTATTCTAATTTTATCAGTACACACTTTAATGCAGCGTGTATGTCCACATCATTTCTTATGTATTTCAGCACTCTGTGTAAAAAAAGGGCTTAAAATTTCTCGTATGCAATTGCGGTTACATCTTAAGAAATCTGGTTATCGTAGTGTTCACCATATTGTAGAGCATGGTGATTTTTCTAATTATGATACATTTTTAGATATATTTCCTATGGGAAAGGATCAGACTTATCGTATTGTTTTTTTAGATGATCAGATTCATGATATATATGTTTTAGATAGTGATCATAAATGCATGAAGAAAGGAATCACTGCACTTAATTTATTGCCTGCTCATGAATTTCCAACTCATAAAGATGTTATTGATCTTTTTTTAAGGCAGTGGCGTAAGCATTTTGATGTCCGATTTGAGCCTGATCACATTTATCAGCAAGTTAAAAAAGGAACTTTACCTGCTGGGATTGAGTATTGGCAGCCATTATTTTTTGAAGATCCTTTGCCTGAATTTTTTAGTTATTTACCATCTAATGCACTTTTAGTTATATCTGGTCAACTAGAAAAAAGTAGTGATGATTTTTGGTCTGATATTAATAGGAGATATGAAAATCGTCGGGTTGACGTTATGCGTCCTTTATTAGCTCCTAAGTATTTATGGTTGTGTAGTAGTGAATTGTTATCCGAATTACAAAAATGGCCTCGCATAGAACTCCAATATAAACCTCTAAAAGAGACTAGAACTCAGATTAATTTAGAATATTCATCATTGCCAGATTTATCAGTGAGACCTAAAGCTCAACAGCCTTTAGATGGTTTACGAAGATTTTTAGAATCTTTTCGTGGTTCAGTAATTTTCTCAGTAGAAAACGAAGGGCGTAGAGAGGTTTTACAGGAGTTACTAGTACGTATTAATATTCAAGCAGATATTATTTATCAATTATCTCAGGCTCAAGGTTGTGGGTGTTATTTATTAATTGGCTCCAGTGAGAAAGGTTGTATTGATCATCGACGACAACGTGCATTAATCTGTGAAAATGATTTACTAGATGATTTTGTTGGCTATACTGGTCAAGATCGTCGTAAGGCAATAAACGCTGATATTTTGATACCACATTTTTCAGATCTATCTCCTGGTCAACCGGTAGTACATATAGAACATGGTGTTGGACGATATCTCGGTCTTTCTACTTTAGAGACAGGTGGAATTCAAGCAGATTATCTTATGTTAGCATATGCTGAAAATGCTAAACTGTATATCCCTATGCCGTCATTGCATCTTATTAGCCGCTATACGGGTAGTTCTTATGAAACTGCTCCACTACATAGGTTAGGTGGTTCCACTTGGTTGCGAGCTAGAAAGAAAGTTTCTAAAAAAGTGCGTGATGCTGCAGCCGAATTACTGGATATTTATGCTCAGCGTGCAGCCAAAAATGGTTTTGCTTTTAAACATGATAAAAAACAATATCAGTTGTTTTGTGAAAGTTTTCCATTTAAAGTGACTTCTGATCAAAAAAAAGCAATTAATGCAGTTCTTAGTGACATGTCTCAACCGTTAACTATGGATCGTCTTATATGTGGTGATGTTGGTTTTGGAAAAACAGAAGTTGCTATGCGTGCTGCTTTCTTAGCAGTTTTCAATCATAAGCAGGTAGCGGTTTTGGTGCCAACTACTCTCCTTGCTCAGCAGCATTATGATAATTTTCGAGATCGATTTGCTAATTGGCCGGTATGTATTAAGATGTTGTCGCGATTTCGAACCGATAGGGAACGAGATCAAGTATTAAAGGAGACAAGAGAGGGTAAGGTAGACATACTGATTGGCACTCATCAACTACTACAAAACAAGATAAAATGGTATGATCTTGGTTTACTTGTTGTAGATGAGGAACATCGTTTTGGTGTTCGTCATAAAGAACGTATTAAAGTAATGCGTACAGATGTTGATATTCTTACTTTAACAGCTACGCCTATTCCACGTACTTTGAATATGGCCGTGCATGGCATGCGTGATTTATCAATTATTTCTACTCCACCAGCACGTCGTTTAGCAGTTAAAACTTTCGTTCGTCAATATGATCAGAAAATTATTGGAGAAGCTATTTTACGTGAAATACTTCGTGGTGGACAGGTTTATTATCTCTATAATGACGTGGAAAATATTGAGAAAGTAACAAAAGAACTTTCTGAGTTAGTGCCAACAGCACGTATCGCTCTTGGTCATGGTCAAATGAATGAACGTGAACTGGAGCGGGTTATGAATGATTTTTATCATCAGCGATTTAATGTATTAGTTTGTACTACGATTATTGAAACTGGTATAGATATACCTACAGCTAACACAATAATCATTGAAGGTGCTGATCGGTTTGGGCTTGCTCAACTTCATCAATTAAGAGGGCGTGTTGGGCGTTCACATCATCAAGCTTATGCTTGGCTATTGACACCACATCCTAAAGTAATGACTATTAATGCACAGAAACGTTTAGAGGCAATTTCTTCTTTAGAAGATCTAGGTGTTGGTTTGTCTTTAGCTACCCATGATCTTGAAATTCGCGGAGCTGGTGAATTACTTGGTGAAGGGCAGAGTGGCCAGATAGATAGTATTGGTTTTTCACTATATATGGAGTTATTAGAACATGCTGTTGATTCTTTAAAATCTGGTCGTGAACCTACCTTAGAAGATCTCACTAGTAGTCAAATTAATATTGATCTTAAGATACCTTCTTTTCTTCCAGATTCTTTTATTCCTGATGTTAATACTCGTTTAGAGTTTTATAAGAGGATTGCTAGTGCAAAAAATTATAGTACATTAAATGCTATTAAGACAGAGTTAATCCATCGTTTTGGATTAATGCCAGATCCAGCTCATGCTCTTCTAGATACTGCTTCTTTGAGGTTATCGTCACAAATTATTGGCGTGAAGAAGATAGAAGCTCATGAAACGGGAGGATTAATTGAGTTTAATGAAAATAATAAGATTAATGCTACCTGGTTGCTAGGTCTGTTACAGAAAGAGCCTCAGTGTTGGTTTCTAGATGGATCCAAGCGTATTAGGTTTGTCTATGATTTGTCAGAACGTATAGTACGGATTCAATGGATTAGCAACTTGATTGAACAGATGCGTAATAATATAGTATCTATATAGTCTATTTGATCAAAATATTAAATATTATACATCTAGGATAGATTGCGTATTTTAGGATTATTTTTAATAATTATTAAATATCTATTTCCTTATTTAAAATATGCTAATCTTATAAACATCCTGTAGAGTTAATGTTGGTGATATAATCAGATCTGTCAATACATTTAGGATCATTGCATTATTTAAATTTAATAATATTGTTAATGCTGTAATTTGATATTTATTAATCTTTTAGTTAAGAATAAAAGCTACACTGTTTGTTTATTTTTTATTTAATTAAAACGTAAAGAGTCGTAAATCTAAAGTTGATTATTAAGTTTTATTGCTTCGATGTCTTATTTTGATTTAGGATATGTTTATCATTGTATGATATATTTATAGTGATTATTAATATAACTAATATTGTATTTATATTTATTCTTAGTTCTTATAGTATAAGTTTATCAATTATTTTTGATGTCATGGTAGGGATATTATGAACATAGAATCAAATTCTATCCTATATTTTATATATAGATGAATGAATCAGTTAAAGCAGGAGGACCTGTGAAATATATAATTTATTGGTAGTTTTCTTTCTCGAGATAAAGAGATGGAATTCTTTAAAATTAAAAATTATATAGATAAAATCTATAACAAAGAGATATTGATATCTTAATATTATTTATAATATGTATAAAAATAATCAACGTTTACTTTTCTTATAAATTTGATTTTTGATATGTTTTATAGGCCTCAATCAGTCACTTTATTCCGGATAGGGTGAATAATATATGGGTATTTTGAGTAGAAATTTTATTACATAATTAATTAGATTACAGGTATGTAATACTATTGAAGTATTTTTATAGTCTATAATATAAGATTATATCTTATAATATTAAATATATAAGGACAATATCGGAATATAACTATATTTTTTATATAGAATAGAACTATAATAGTTTAGAGTTATTTTCTTATATTGATTCCTGATTAGTATATAGTAATTTTTAAGATGTTAATAATTTAATTTTTTGTAATATAAAATAAGTCTTTGTTTGTATCTTTAAAGAAATAAAAAGATATCAAGATATTATATGCATAATATCTTATCAGTAGGATAAAAAAGTAGATTAATATGATTATGATTTACTTAGCAAGTATAATAAATTATACAATACAGTTAATAAAAGAATTTCTCTATATAGGAACTAGAAGATTACAATGTTTTATGTCACCACTAAGTGGTGACAATAGTTACTAGGATAGTATGCTGTGTTATTTTATTTTAAAAATTTTTTATTTTTTGTTTATTAATTATTTTTAATCATTTTGTTTGTTTTACAAACAAGCTAGTTTTGACTATAAATATAGATTTATATAGTGATATAATAGGAATTAATGTATTTAAATGTTTTATATTAATCAATAATATAGGTTTGATTTAATTACGAAAAGTTTAATTCTATATGGGTATATAAAATAATCTTAGTTATACTAAATATAGTAAGGCAATATTTTATGCATGATTTATTTGCATAATAAAGCATCTTATTTACAATTCAGATTAACTAATTCATTCTACTGTTAGTAATATTTTTACTCTGATATTTAATAAACTAAATGAATTAATTAAATAAAATAAGATTTTAATATGATATAGATAATAAGTCTAGTGGTTATTAGAGATCAATCTTGCAATCTATCTTATTTGTGAATAAGGATATAATTTTTTATAATAGAAATGGTTGTATATAACATATTTTAGTATCTATTATCTTGATAAAGGCATTAATAGTTTAGTAGTCTCATTATCTATGTAAGTAGATAAATATTTTATTTTCTATTTTTTTACTGATTCTTATTTAACTTTTAAATTTGTATTCTAAATCTAATTATATTGTATATGATGAGATTTATATAGTTTAATATATATTTTTATATAAGATGGAGTCATGATTATATATTTAGTATGGTAAGATGATTATAGTAGCTGGGTATTCACTTTATATACAATTTTTATATGTCTATTAAGTTTTTTATAGTTTAGAATTAATTTTCTAAAAAGTAGATATGTTAAGGATTCTTTATACTGTTTTTAGTTACTAAACAAGCACTCTTGATTCAATTTTATATCTATTATTAATAAGATAACTGGTTGTTAAAAATATAATAAAACTTGATTTTTTTTGTTTATTATTCTATATAATCTAATAATTAGATGTTTAAGGACTATCTACATCGGTGAGGTGTCCGAGTGGCTGAAGGAGCACGCCTGGAAAGCGTGTATATGGTAACGTATCGAGGGTTCGAATCCCTCTCTCACCACCATTATTTTAAAAATACGCTATGTTAATATTTTTTATTGATGTATCTCAAGTCTTGATAAAATAATAGAAGTTATGCGGTCTTAGATTGAAAGTTGAAAGCTTCAGTAAATTGGTATCTACAAGACAGTGAATTAGGGAGTCGAGGGAGATATAGAGTTGCTTTATCTATTATGTAACATGTAATATAGTTCTGCTTGTTAATTTTTACACTTTAATTTGTTAGAATCTGTTTGAATAAGGTAGTGTCATGTAAATAGTGTGATAAGGGTTTTTACATTCTATAAATAATTACCTAAGTGTAGTGTTTTGTTTTAGTAAGTGTGAGTAATTACATATTTTTAATGGTTTTTATATTATTTATTGATTCAAGTTCTTTTTATTTAGAATAGAGATATTGATTTCTCTTTATATAAGAAGATTTGAATTGCAAGAATCATTGATTAAAATTACTCTATATATATTTTTAGTTATAGTGTGATCAGATTGTTATATTAAAGGATTGTATAGATCGATGTTTATGGATGATTTATTAACTAAGATAATAAATCATAACCATAAAATAATGCTTGTATAGATCACTGAAACTATAGAATATTTGACTTATTCTTGAAGATTCATTAGATGAATTTATTATAGATTAATAGAACTAGTTATTGTAATTTTTAAATATTTAAAATTGTTGATAATTTTAATTTTTTCTATTGTATTTAGTTAAATCGGATCTTTTTTATTAAACAAGTTTTATATGTTAATATTCTATATTTTATAACGAAAATATAGAATATAGATATAACTGATGATTTTATGGTTCATAAAAGAATAATAATCAATTATGAGTATAGAAGAGTTAGTTGTTTTATCGTATTTATATTAAAAATATAGGAACAATGAAGATTTTCTATCAATAAACTTAATGGATAATTATAAGGTGTATAATGCTTTAGGTTAGACTGGATAAAATTTTTTATTCTATTGATTATTATTACTTTTTTTAAAATAAGATTACTATTTACATAGTGTTGATAAGTGTGTAATCATAACATTGATAGATCAGTGTTATTTTATACATAAAGAGTATGTTAATTTAATTTAAAATTAGTAAATCAAATTTATATCATAAATATACTTTTGATGCTAGTAATCACGTTATGTCTGAGAGGATGCAGCCAATCCATGATGAGATAATAAGATATAAAAATAATTAACTATATTATTATCATTGATTCTTATAAATTTATAAGTAATGGGTAGTTTTTATCGTAATAATAATATCACTGATTATCATTGAGCCTCATTGTAGCAATAACGGTATATTTAGTATTTATGTGGACAAAATAGGAAAACAAGTTAAAAAATGGAATCATTCAGGTTAATGAATGATGATTTTTATTATTTTTCAAATCTTCTTTTTTAAAATGATCTGAATTGGTTACGCGATAATTTCTGCAATTTTAACTATGTTAAAGCTCATAGTTGACATAGCAAGTTGTCTATTTGTGTTAGTTCTCTGTGGCGTGAAGTAATAATGTAGGAGACTTTTCTGTTAGGATTGATGAGTGTACTGGTTAATCTAAATCATTTATTAGAAGTCACTTCTGCATTAATTGTTAGATAGTCACCAACTTAGTTAAGATAATTTAAGAAGATAACAGTTAATGTTGATTGTTACGTTTTTATTTAATAGATTTAGTATTTGTCGTTGTTTTCAAAAACAGTACAGATGGTGACTCTTAAGATAGTAAAGAGGAAATTTTTCTGTTTGATACGTTCTAGTAATTATAATATCGTCTTCTAGTTAAATCTTTCTTCAGTAAGCACTCATATACATTAGTTTGTAGGTCTTCAATAAATTAGTTCGAATTTATTACATGTTCAGTTTATTTCTTGATAATCATATCTAGATGAGTATTATTATGAAATAAATATAGTTTTACTGAATTTATTGCAATGAATTCTTTTTAAAAGTTTGTGTAAGTTCATATGAACGAACTTATTAAAAGTCACTTTATAATTCTGAAGATCTAATTATATAGTGTAAAAAGCTATTTCTCACTATGATTTTCTTTGTGTTAGCACTTTAAGTAAAAACTGATTCTTTTATTCTAATTTTGATTTTTTTAAATTTGTTATATTATACTTGTATTTTCGAAGCCTATTAATCTTTTTTTTACATTAAAACGAGATTGAGCTATTTCATACCTAAGGTAAAACTACTCAATATAGCGATTAAATTAGTAGCACATCATAGTACACTGTTCTCGAAGTTTTATAATAGCTGTTAGAAAGTTACTTTTACGACCGGGATTTTATTATGGTTTACGTTGTAATTGTAATCTACCGATATATAAAAAATAAAGATTGTTAGAATTTCTATATTAGGTTTTATTGAGATTAACTTAGATTTAATTAAATCTATAGAATAAATATGTATTTGATTTTTTATAAAATTGATGAATAGAAAAATATTATTTTATCTTAATAAAGATTATATTATTAATCAGCCTAGGATTAGACAAAGTTGTCGTTAATCATACATCTCTATTAGATGTATGATTGTAGATTTAATTATTAGAAAGATTCTAATTTATTACATTCTCTTAATAGTTAGAATTTATTTAATTTGATATATTATAATCATTAAGTATTATTGATAATAATACTGATAGAGAGTAAACAATTTTTAAGGTTGTATGTAATTTTAGTATAGGATGTAATGATGGTTTTTATAAAAATCAGCTATCTACGAATAATAGATTCGTATTAAGGATTCATATAAATATTCTGAGTACAATCAAATTAATAAGTGTAATTGATTATATAATAAGTAATTATTCGTTTTTATACTTTTATTTTTATATATATTAGGTTATATTCATATAATATTGTAAATTTATAAAATGGATCGATATAAAATTAATGACGATAGGTACAAATAGGTATTATTGATAAAATGCTATTTTAGATCTTATAACATAATATTTTGAAATAGATAAAATAGCCTTGTTCTTTAACATCTTAGTATTTGTTTAGGGGTGATCCTGATAAGTATTCAAGTCATAATAGGATGTAATTGTAAGTACATCATACTTAATTATTTTTTATCAAATAGTATATTGTGTTAATTAGGTAATATTAATTATTGTCATTCTGATGTGGCTTAATTAAACATTAGACGACATAACTATTTAGCATGCCATCTATTATTAAGATAGACACGAGGTGTATTCTACATTTAATTATTTTTATAATCATGGCTTACACTTTTCATATACAAAATATAAAAAAGAATTATAGTGATGAATGTGATGTGCGATTGTGAGGAGTACATCATAGGATTCAAGATATATCAGATAAGCGTAAAAATTTAAATACTAGAATAAATACTATAATATTTAACGCACATTGATATACTTTACTATAAAGACAGATAATATATATTTTTTATAGTGTATGTGGTATCTTTCATATAATGTATTAGAATTTTAGTAAATATTATATAATTAAGTTTTTAGAGGTTGATAAAGTTATGGCTTTAGTCGGTATTTTTTTTGGTAGTGATACAGGTAATACAGAAAATGTTGCACATATGATTCAAGAGCGTCTTGGTACAGAGATTGCACAGGTTTTTGATATTGCAGGAAGTAGCAAAGAAGATTTAGAGAGTTTTAATATTTTATTATTAGGAATTCCTACTTGGTATTATGGTGAACCACAGTGTGACTGGGATGATTTTTTTCCAACGTTATCTAAAATTGATTTTACTGGTAAAATAGTTGGTTTATTTGGTTGTGGAGATCAACTAGATTATTCTGAATATTTTTGTGATGCAATGGGAGTGATACGAGATATTGTTGTTTCAAATTCTGCGATAATGATAGGTTCTTGGCCTAGTCAAGGATATGTATTTGAGGCATCTAAAGGGATGATTGATAATAATTACTTTATTGGTTTGGTTATTGATGAGGATAGGCAATCAGATTTAACTACAGATCGTGTTGATCGATGGGTTCAGCAGATTTCTTCTGAAATAAATTTACAAGAAACCGTTGAAAAAACTTTTATTGAATTAAGTGAATAATTGTTCAAATGATCATAAATAGCTATTCAACGGTTTCTAACATTAAGTAGATTTATTTCAAATAGTTATCTAATATGGAAATATTATTTTTACATATGAAAGAAGAGCACTATTTCTGAGATGTCTCCAATTTTTTTTATTAATTTAAAGTCTTTAGTAATTTTATTAGCAATATTTATAAATCTTGAAGGGGGTTGGTATCTAATTTTTTATTTTCTTTAATATAACTATGTGATGATTCTACATAGACATAATCTGCTCCTTAATGAAATTAAAAATAGAATGTGAATAGTTTTATGGTCAAGATATATTCTGTTATGTAGGAATAGAAGTTGATTAGATTTTTTAATCTACAATATATGATTAAGATTTAACTGATCTTTATATTATTTGATTCAATCATTTGTGTAGAATCTAAAAGACTCTTTATGTATATATTAGGATTGATAATCAATATTAATTTATTTTAATTCACAGAGATAGTTAGTCTAGTAGATAGTTTTTCTATGATTATAGCATCTTTTTTATTTTTTTAGATATTTTATAAATGCTAATTTAGATAATCAATAGTATGGAATTAGTAATAGTCACTTATAATACTTTATAAGTGATGTCTTGTTTAATTTAATTGAATCTCTATTTTATATTTTTTTACTATATGAGTATAGGGGTAAATAATTACATGTTTCTAGTATTGTATATCGAGATCAATTTCTAATCACATAGAAGTTAAAAAATAAATCGTCCTCTAATATTAGAGGTACTTCTATCTAAATATGATCGATTATTTCTAGCAGAAAGGAAGTTCTCTCATGTCGTTTATTATCCATATAACTATAACTATAATTACATGGATACCACCTTATTTAAAGATGTAAAATCTTCTATATTACTACTGGTCTATCATAAGTCTCTTTTCCCTAAATCTCTAATATTATAAAATGGGGTTAATAAACACCCTATTGCATCATCGCTTGATAAGGAGATTGCATTGAAGTTATATATATATGAACATTGCCCGTTTTGCATTAGAGTTCGTATGATTTTTGGAATAAAAAATATTCCTGTTGATTTAATAGTTTTAATGAATAATGATGAATATACACCAAAGTATATGATTGGAAAGAAAATAGTTCCAATTTTAATGAAACAAGATGGAAGTTATATGTCAGAGAGTCTTGATATTATTTCATACATTGATTCGTTGGATAATAAATCTTGTATTATAGGTATTCCTAGATTATCAGTGACTACTTGGTTTCAGAATGTCAATAGTTATGTCTATAAACTTCTTATGCCGTATTTATCAACACCATTATTTTCTGAATTTTCTACTTTGGAGGCACGTAAATATTTTATTAATAAAAAGGAGAGTACTTATGGTAAGTTTTCTGATCTTAAGAAAAATCGTTTAGTTTTCATTCAAGATATTAACTATGATTTATATAAGCTTGGTTCATTAATAATCTATTCTAATGCAATTAATGGAGAACTGTCTTTTAATGATTTTCAGATTTTTCCATTACTTCATTTACTTCATTTAATTCCTGAAATTGAATACCCATTATGTGTTCAGCGTTATTACTCCTATATCGTACAACAAACAAAAATAAGTTCTCTTTTCATAGGAGAGGATCAAAGTAGCTAATTATAAAGAATATTAATATATTATTACAATATCATATTTTAGTATATGGCATCATTAATAAATTACTTGGTCAATATGATCTAAGGATTTTTTATAGATTTCATAGAAAATTAATTTCTTGTTATAATAAAATAGTCACAGAATTTATCATCTATCTTAAATAGTACGTAATAAATTAAAAGTTCATTTATGGTTATTACCATAAACTTAGTTCTGATATAGATGTTTCTTTTAATTTATACAAAGTAATCTGTTTAGGACAGATTAGATTATCTGATGTTATTGTGTAGATAACAAGCTATTGTAGATTACTATCAATAATGGTAATATAAATTTTATATAAAATATATTTGTTGGATATACAAATAGTATTATCTATTTATTTATTTTATTTTTAATAAAAATAAATATTTTATTATTAATTATTAAGATTATCTTTATGTTTAAAGTTTTAAGTTAATGAGGTTTAATTATTTGATAATTTTATGATCTTGGTAAGATGAAAGAAGTTAAATTTAGTTAATTTTATATTATAATTAAATATTAAATTAATGAATGATTAAATGGATATATATTAGAATTTTATTGACTTGAACGATGATTGAAATATTTATAGAAATAGATTAGATTTTTATAGAAAGATATAATAGGTTATTTTTATCATTTAAAGTAAAGTTTGTATTGTGATATTTTACATATTTTTATAAATATACTTATGAGATAAGTAAGTATATTCAAATTCCTATTTCTTTCTAAGAACAGAGAATTATATCAGATTCAGTAATATCTAAATATAATAATCTTTATTATAGTTGTTATTGTTATATTTTATATAATTTTAATAATATTAAAATAGGTTTTATTGGTTATAAGGCGACTATGGATTCAGTAGTGAAAACTTCTATTTTTGTTATAGAATATATTAGTTTGATGTGATATCTAGTAGAATATTTATAATATCTATATTTTAGTCGAATATTTGATGTATAACGATTATGTAGACTTATGCACAATCTTGTAAAAAAATCTATTCTAGATTAAGTATTAGAAATCTTAGTAAGTTAGTATACGTTGCTAAGTAATTTGATACAGAATAGAAGGAAAGGATTTTATATGGTATTAAAAATTTCGTTAATAATATGAATTATATTATTATTTAATCTAAAAATTTACTTGATATCATAGCATAGTAGGAAAATAATCTTAATTATAGTGGTTAATTTGATTTCAGATTTTAATCTTTGAGTCTATATTTTTATTTGATTAATTTTATTTAAATCACAAATAATTGAGATCAATATTGGTTATCTTGTGATTAAGGAAGTTAGTTGTTATTTTTTAAGAATATTGGTTTAATAAGTAGTGAATTATTAGATATTCCGATATGTATTTACTACCTAATCATTCTAGATTGTATAATCTTATATTTTTATGAATTATTATAATAAATTTTAATTATAAAATAAGTATTATTTGATCTAGATTATTAGAATCTTTTTTATATATCTTTGGTAACCACAAGTTCTATGAGCATTAGAATTATATGATTGTCTACTATTTTCTTTTTTCTTTATAAAGAAAAGTTTTAAGTTTGTCTATTTTAAATCTAATTATAATTGATAATTAATAAAATATTATTCTATAGCGTGTTAATCAAGCTAGATATAGTTTATATTTTTATATAATTTATGAAGTAATTTCTGTATTGAGATTCTAATAATTATAGCTATACTTGAAATTAAGATAAATTAGAACATGTCTGAGTACACTATCTAATATTTCTTTTTTAGATTCATATGTAATTTGGTGATGATATTCATAATTATATAATTATAGAATTGTTATTCTAGAGTTACTCTAATACAAATTAGACAAGAATAGAATATCATTGCATATTTATGAAATATTTGGTTTGTTCTTAAGCTATTAAGTTATGAAATTATATTCAGTCTATGATGAATGGATTAGTTATAATTTTGTTATTAACATATAAGTAGTATTTGAGTTACTTTTGAATGTTTTTAAAAAGTAAAGACTATGATAATACATTTAATTATAATTATATTATCTTTCTATTTCATAGACATAAACTTATTTTATCTTTAATAAAGAGTATCTAGTAAGAAAATTTTCTATTAAATACTGGTCTTTCATTTATATTTCTATTACTTTAAGGTATGATAAAGCGTAATAGACTTAGACTCCAAACAAGAGAGATATTGATTTAATAGATAACTGTTTATTAAACTAGTAGAGTCAAATAAAATAATTATTTTATTGAGCTAACAAAAGATCATGTAATTTACTATCATATAATGATCAAATCTAGAGTAATGATTTCTGATTAATCTTATGAAGCTCATAAAGCTAAATTATTTAAATCAGGAGGATAGTTATTTTTATCAAAAATTGTAATTTTTATAGAACAAAAGGAATCCTCTAGATTAGATTATTGTTAATTAATAATCTTTTATTCATAGTGAAGAGAAAGATTTTAGGATCTGAATACAATTAGTCTTCTCAATTAAAGAAAATTTTTTGAATAACAGTGGTCACATACTAAACAATTCAGGAAGATAGATATTATGATACGTATTGCTCTGTTTCTTCTCACTAATCTTGGAGTCATGCTAGTTTTTGGTTTAATTCTCAGTGTCACAGGTGTTAAATCAAGTAGTATGATAGGTTTGATGATTATGGCAGGTCTCTTTGGTTTTGGTGGGTCATTTATTTCACTGCTAATGTCTAAATGGATTGCTCTTCGTTCAGTTGGTGGTGAGGTTATTAAACAAGCAGCTAATGAAACAGAACGCTGGTTATTAGAGACTATTGGTTTACACTCTAAAGAAGTGGGTATTTCCATGCCAGAAGTTGCAGTATACCATGCTCTAGATATGAATGCTTTTGCCACTGGAGCACGGCGTAATTCCTCATTAGTGGCAGTATCTACTGGTCTTTTAGAAAATATGACTCGTGACGAAGCGGAAGCGGTATTGGCTCATGAAATTAGTCATATAGCTAATGGTGACATGATCACAATGACATTAATACAAGGTGTAGTAAATACATTTGTAATATTCATATCACGAATTTTAGCTCAGATTGTAGCGAGTTTTATGTCTGAAGATCGTGAAGGGGATGAGAGTAGCAATGGTCATCCTATAGTCTATTTTATAGCTTCTACAGTGCTTGAATTAGTATTTGGTATTCTTGCAAGTATGATTACAATGTGGTTCTCTCGTTATAGAGAATTTCATGCTGATGCTGGTGCTGCTCATTTAGCTGGACGTGAAAAAATGATTTCTGCATTACAACGCTTAAAAACTAGCTATGAACCAGAAGAGGCTAGTAGTATTATGGCATTGTGTATTAATGGAAAATCCAAATGGATCAGTGAATTATTTATGTCACATCCTCCATTAGATAAGCGTATTGAGGCACTACGAAGTGGGAAAGGATTGTTTACTAGATAAAAATTTTTATATTGTTGTAATTCTGTAATGATTTATTTTAATATTATTTTAATATTAATTGCTGTTGGATCTTAATCGATATAAAGATCACTATATAATAATGAAGTTGATTTCATGTAGTGATTTATAACTATGAATATAGCAATAATTCTTCTATTTTATGATAATGCATAATCCTGTTCTAACCAACTTTCTAATATGATTGCCGCGGCTATTGAGTCAATATTTCTTTTACGAAAGGCTTTAAATCCTTCACGATCAAATAATTTTGCACGTGCTTCTTTAGTGGTTAAACGCTCATCTTGCAAACTAATTGGTATATTGTAACGGAGATAAAGGCAGTGAGAAAATTTTCGCGTGTATATTGTTATCATCTGCTCACTGCCATCCATATTTAGTGGCAGTCCTACTATTATACGATCTGGTTTCCATTCTTCTAGAAGAATGTTAACTTTATTCCAGTCTGGTGTGCCATTCTTCGCAGTGATAGTGTTTAATGGATATGCTGTTCCGGTTACATTTTGTCCGCTAGCAACCCCAATATGTCGCATACCAAAATCGAATGACAATAAAGTTTGATAGATGATCATGCATGACCCGCTTCACTAACAATATTATAAATATCTACACCAATATTTTTTGCTGCTTCACGCCATCGCTCTGATATGGGTGTATGGAAGAGGACGTGATTGTTTGCTTTAGTAGTCAGCCAAGCATTATTCATTAGTTCTTGTTCAAGAGGGCCTTTCCCCCAAGCACAACAACCGAGAGCTACTAATATATCTTTTGGTTGTTCAGAAGTACCGAGTGTTTCAAGTACGTCGCGAGATGTAGTCATTACTGTGTTTTCGGATACTCGAATACTAGAAGAAAAAATTTTTTGTGCTGAATGTAAAATAAAACCTCGATCTTCAGCCAAAGGCCCACCTGCAAATACTGGTGTATCTATTTTTTTTGTATTTTCTTCATGTGGAATCGGGTCAATTTTTAGTTTTTTTAACATGTCGTCAACTATAAAATTATCAATTGGTTTATTAATGATAAGACCCATAGCTCCGTCAGAATTATGCTCAAAAATATAGACTACTGCCCGTTTAAAAAAGGGGTTCTGAAGCGCTGGCATGGCAATTAAGAAATTATGCTGTAAATTCATACTAAATTTTCTATAGTTTAGTCATGCCTAAGATGATTAGATTGGCATGATATAAAGGGTTTTATGTTGTGAGATTAGATTATGCTATACAGCAAGTCAGTAAGTATTTTTTTCGATAGAATCCATTAGCATACCAGTAATAGAGATTGGGCATGCAGCTTCAATTTCACAAATACAAGTTGGACTTGTAATATTAATTTCAGTTAGTTTATCACCTATTATGTCTAATCCAACAAAAATAAGCCCCTTTTGATTCAGGGTGGGAGTAATTCTATCGATGATTGTCCAGTCTTCTGAAGACAGATTACGTATTTCACTATACGCTCCAGCAGCAAGGTTTCCTCTTGTTTCACCGGGTTGTGGAATACGTGCTAAGCAATATGGTACTGGTTTTCCATCTACTATAATAATGCGTTTATCACCATCTTTTATAGCTGGTAAGTAAGCTTGTGCTATACAAAAGCGAGTGTTATTATGAGTAATAGTTTCAATAATTACTGATATGTTAGGATCTTTTGGCTTGATATAAAAAATAGAGGCACCACCCATCCCGTCTAAAGGCTTAAGTATTATATGTTTATGTTTTTTCCAGAACTTACGTATTTGGTCAGAATTTTGGGTGACTAATGTATCTGGAATCAAACCAGAAAACCATGTAGTAAATAATTTTTCATTATAATCACGTAAACTCTGTGGTCTATTAATAATTAATGTACCTTGTTTTTCCGCACGCTCAAGAATATAGGTAGCGTAGATAAATTCAGCATCCAAAGGGGGGTTTTTTCGCATCAATATGACGTTAAGGCTCGATAGTTGAATATCTTTTTCTTGACTAAAGGTAAAAAAGGGATAATTATGATTAATTTTTAGCATTCGAGTTCGTGCTCGTCCTTCGTCGTTGTCTAGGTATAGATCAGAGATTTCCATATAATGGATTTCATAGCAACGTTTTTGAGCTTCGCGCAACATGGCAAAGCTGGAGTCTTTATTAACATTAATTGAAGTTATTGGATCCATGACTAACCCAAGTTTGAGCATATTACTCTCCACTAATAGCAATATTTTAATGTTCTATGAAACAGATGGTTGTTTTATTCTCTTTTGCTACAAAATAAGACTTTTATTGAATTTTTATATCTATTTAATATTTTACTATATTATTTAAAAAATATGCAGTATGGAGATATGTAATTTTTACATATTTATAACTACAAGAACATAAAGATATTTTCAATTGTATTTATAAAATTATAATAAGTACCTTAAAAGTTATAAAGGTAGGTTTCTATTGTGTAGTAGACAGTGAATGTTACTGGTTTTTTAAAATTAATAAAAGATATTAATACGTATAACAGAAGTATCTTATATATTCCACTATTATCAGTTGTAGGATAGTAATAATCTTACATTAATAAATTTATTCTTTTGATTAGAAAAATGAGTAAGTTTTAGTGGTAGATAATGATATGAAATTTCATTTATTCATAAATTAATGTCTGTCTATTAGAAAGGATTTAAAATTTTTATTTTAGTATCTTAATTGTATTTTTTTAATTAAGGACTAGACAGAAGACTATTATTGATTACCCAGTTTTGGAATAAGGAAAAATATAAATTATATTTATCTGCTATAATATAGATAGATTTAAATAGAATTATTTTATTTGATTTTTTACTTGATTGCAAAGTGCATGTGGTTTTTCTACTAGATCTTGATTTATATTTTTATATATTATAAAATTTTTTTTAAAAAATGAACAAAATTAGAATAAGATATGAGTGTGATTGATGGGATAGAAAATGAGTCTTATTATAGAAAATAGTGAAATAAGGGATCAGTTAGTAACTGCTTTAGCATTAAAAGAAGCCCATGTTACTAATAATGGAAGTCATTTTCAGGTAATCGCAATTGGTGATCTGTTTAGTGGTATGAGTCGTGTCAAGAAGCAGCAAGTAGTGTATCAAACACTTACGAGTTATATTACTAATAGTAATATTCATTCTGTTTCTATTCAAACCTATACCCCTGAAGAGTGGTGTAACTTAGTATAAATAAAAATCTATTGATTTTTTAATCTTTTATATTGCATTTAATAATATTTAGTCAGTCACGTATATTACATTAACTGGTTATTGAACAACCAGAGAGTAGTGGTAATGGATAAATTCTGCATACAAGGTCCTACCCAATTAAATGGTGAAGTTATTATTTCTGGTGCTAAAAATTCTGCATTACCGATTTTATTCGTTTCTTTACTTGCTGAAGATCCTATTGAAATTTATAATGTTCCAAATTTGAAAGATATAGATACAACGATACAGATTCTGAGGGAGCTTGGTGTAAAGACTAAAAAAAATGGTTATCTACGCGTAGATGCGAGTCAAGTTAATATGTACTCTGCTTCTTATGAGTTAGGAAGTACTATGCGCGCTTCAATTTGGGTTTTGGGACCTTTAGTTGCGCGATTTGGTCAAGGACAGGTATCACTTCCTGGAGGTTGTGCGATTGGAGCTAGACCAGTTAATCTTCATCTTATGGGACTTAAAAAATTAGGAGC
Source organism: Candidatus Erwinia haradaeae (assembly GCF_900699015.1). Lineage (GTDB taxonomy): Bacteria > Pseudomonadota > Gammaproteobacteria > Enterobacterales > Enterobacteriaceae > Erwinia_E > Erwinia_E haradaeae_E. Next base: position 376,116 of record NZ_LR217737.1, read on the forward strand.
TAAAATAAAGGTGGAGGGAGGATGTGTTAAAGCTTCTGTTCATGGTCGTCTTCAAGGGAATCATGTTATTATGACTCAGGTTAGTGTTGGTGCGACTGTAACTATAATGAGTGCAGCAACACTAGCTATTGGTATTACTATTATTGATAATGCCGCACGTGAACCAGAAATTGTTGATACTGCTAATTTTCTTAACATGTTGGGCGCACGAATTCAAGGAGCAGGAAGTAATCGTATCACTATTATAGGTGTTAGAAGGTTAGGGGGGGGTATATATCAGATAATTCCTGATCGGATTGAAACTGGAACCTTCCTGGTGGCAGGAGCGATTTCTGGAGGTAAGATTATTTGTCGGGCAGTACAGCCTGATACATTAAAGACAGTTTTAGATAAATTACATGAAACTGGAGCTGATATTGAAAAAGGTAGTAATTGGATAAGTTTAAATATGCATGGTCAGCGTCCAAAAGCAGTGAATCTGTCTACTGCTCCTCATCCTGGTTTTCCTACTGATCTACAAGCGCAGTTTAGTCTTCTTAATTTCGTGGCTGAAGGATCTGGAATAATTACTGAGACGATTTTTGAAAATCGATTTATGCATGTACCAGAACTAATACGCATGGGTGTACAAGCTGAAATTAAGAAAAATATGTTAATTTGTCATGGTGTAACTAAGCTTTTAGGTGCTCATGTGATGGCGACTGATCTTCGTGTTTCTGTAAGTCTTGTTCTTGCTGGATGTATTGCCGAAGGTACGACTCTTGTAGATCAAATTTATCATATAGATCGTGGTTACGAGATGATTGAGGATAAATTAATAGCGCTTGGGGCAAAGATTAGAAGAATCAGGGGTGATTAATAGGAAATAAAATTGTATTTAAGAAGTGGATGATTAAATAGATCAGATATTTTTATTTGATTGAATTCATTTTATATAGGATAATTATACTTTTTAAGTATAAGTAAAAAGAATATATGATATTTAGGATATAGTAAATATTATAGTTGTATATTATAAATTATTACGTGTTTAGAAGAATTCTTAAACTTTATTGATTATATTCGTAATTTTATAAAATTTTACATTATATTTCGTGCGATACTATGGCTATATTATATTTATAGATAATTTTATTTATTTTAAACAGAGTTCTGTATTGTATATACCTCTATGAATATAAATATTCAAGTATCAATGGTGCATGAAATATTTTTATATTGAATATAGTACAAGGTTTTTCTATATATTACGATAATCTATGATTATTTGATGTATTTTGTATTATCATTTTTTTTTATTTTATCTTGTATAACTTTTATATTAGTGAGAATATTAGATTAATTCATAATAATATATTTTTTATTATTTGATAAAAATGTTATATTGATTGAAGATTAAAATTTAATTCAACATGACTGATTTCCATGATCTTTAAACGTTTTTTAATTCATGTTGCTTGATTTGATCATTATATAACTATACTAATTATTTTATAATATATAGATTTAAGTGTAGATTGAAATATTTTTATATTTTATAAATTAAATGGTATCTAGTATTGGATAATATATCTCTATAGAGTCTACATTATCAAGTGACTATTAGAATTGTATTCTGTAGTGGATAAAGAGATTTGAACCATTTTATATTATCTTTTTATAACCTACACTTTTAGGTAGTTTAAATAGTTATTTTTGTATTATGATTAGTATTTAGGTTTATAAAAGATTTATATTTTATGTTAATAGAGCGTATAGTAGTTACTATAATCATATATTAGATAAAGTATCTGTCTTCAATAAGGCAGGGTATAATCTTGACATCAAAAGTATGATTAATTAATATTACGTAGTATTAAATAAGTGCTTCTTTTTAAAAGGGTTTTGTAGTCTACTTATTTTATGATTATTGCGTAAGAGATGCTATACCTCCCATATTTAGAGGAAATATTTTCTACTAATACTCTTGATTCTGCAAATAGGCGTACAAATAGACTAGACCACTGGAACGATCATAAATCTTAGTGCTCTTCTAAAATATAGCCCCATTGAAATTATAGAATTTTCTTCTATAATAACCTCCCTTCTACGATTTAAGATTGTGCTCCAATAAAACAGTTATCTTCAATAACAGTTGAATGAGTTTACTCTTGTTCTAATACCCCACCGATACCCATACCACCGGATCAGTGCACATTTTAGCAATTTATGCGCCAGATCCAACAGTAGCCCGTGTATCTATAACTATACCTTTATTGATATATGTGCTCCAGTTAATATAAGATGGCATTAGTATAGTATTATTGGTAATATATGCCTATATCGTACTATTCCTGGCGATTATGATACGGAAGTATCTTTCTTAAAGTATGTAGTATCATGATTAGAAAATTTCATAGGTATTTTATTATAGTAGTAACTTTCTGTATTACCCATAATTTGATTTTCGTATATAGAAAAAGAAAGTAGTATTGTTTTTTCACTCAATCACAAGTAATACATTTATTGTTTATTTTTTCGGCAATATGTATTTTCCACTATCTAGCAGCATATTCACATAGTGAATAACTTAAAGTGTTTCTTTATTGATAGTCTTAGGGTGATGTCTAATCATTTGTGAAAAACAGATTGAATCATCTATTTTAATGTTTTCATAAATATTTTCTATGATTTTTAGATTTATTTTCTCTGTTGAGAACCAAAATCAGGATTAATTTGTTACTGAATTATTATAATAGTTTTTGATATAACTATAGATTCCTTTTATATAGCTATCTTGAATCTGTGTTGAAAATTTTTTATTAATTAAGTTAATGATATATTATTGAACAATGATTCTAGTGAAATCTCTAGTTTGTTTATCATTACTGGCCTTTTTTAAAACATTATCTATCTAGATGGATAATGTTTATATATAAAAAATAAAATTATTCTAACTTAAATGAAAGAAAATTATTTGTCTTGATGGTTGGTTTTAACCTCTATATGAAGATAGCTATTTAATTTTGTTTTCATATAAGGATCTGCTTGTAAAATAGATCTGTGGAAGTACAAATTCACTAGAGCTTGGATTTGATCTCTTATTTTTAAATCAGAAAGATTCTTCTGTTATTGTAAGTTTAATATCTAGATTATATTGCAATTTTATTTTATTCGTATTTTACGATATTCAATGAAAATAAGTATGTGCTAGTTATAATATTAAGATGTTTCAGGTCATATATATTATTATTAAGTATTTTCAAATTTAAAAATCATTAATTATATAACTGATTATTTTATATTTTATACTCTTATAAGAATGGCGACTAATTCTGTTAGTTTGGCAAATCGATTATTCTACTATAAGAGATTATTTTTTTTGAGTTACATGCTCTTGTCTTCTTAATTTTAGTTCAATATACAATATTATCAAAATTAAAGTGGTTTGATAGATATAAGAATACACATTAATTTTTAATAGAATATTTTTAAAAATGCTAGATCAACAGCGATCTGTGTATAGGATAAACATCCTTATGTTATTTAGTACTAGAGATAATTCACTTTTGTTTTATTATCTGAAATGAATTTAGAGTATTCCTGTTTCTTTGATTAGAGCTATAATATGAAAAATCGCTTAAGGTTTTGTTTATATTTTATCGGCTTCGAAATATGACTCTACCTTTGCTAAGGTCGTAGGGAGTTATCTCCACAGTAACTTTATCACCTGTGAGTATACGAATATAATTTTTTCGCATTTTACCTGAGATATGCGCTGTAACTATATGACCATTTTCTAATTCAATGCGAAACATCGTGTTCGGTAGCGTCTCTAATACAACTCCTTGCATCTCAATGTTATCTTCTTTAGACATCAAATCCTCTAGGTAAATACCTTATTGTAAAGTGACTAAATACATATCAATTTTTATATATTTCTAATAAATATGTTTAGATTTATTTATTTATGATTTTTTTATTTTTTATTTAAAATCATCAAGTAAAAATAAATGTACAAGAATATAATAAACAATATACACTATAATAGGTTTATTATTAACTTATATTAAGTTTATATCCTATTATTATTATCTTAGTATTTCACATAACTAGAATAATGCCAATACACAATTTTCTTAAATACTTAGATTATCTACTTATCTTGTTTCTGTATTATAAAAATCTTAAAGGAAGGATTCATATAATATGTTTTATTAACAGCTGATTAGTCTTCTTCTCTCTATATAGAAGAAAATTTATATATTGAATATATAGAAAGAAGTGATTGATAATATCTTAAAAATATTCACATAAAATAAAAGATCCATGAGTGATTAATTTATTTACGAATTCATCTTATATAAGAATTAAAATTTGTCAAAAAAAATATCATATCCCTTTAATAAATCATCTTATTTGACTGATAGATAGGATTCATATTGCCTGGTATGGTGACCGCAGGAAAGAAAAAACATTTTTATATATTCATAATAATTAATAAGAGTGTATTGTAGGAAATTTGACCATTTTATTATGGAGATCATTTTTACAGATATGAAATATTACTACATAATTAACAATTATAATAGGGTGATTATTATTTATGTTTAATAAGTATGGATAATCAATCTTTAATTTAGGTTATTAGGTAGTAATAATATTAGTTGTTATAATATTATAAGTTAAGAAAGTCGGATTTGTTGTTACTAATTATGATTGGTGCCACGGAAGGCGAAAATTATATTTATAGACACTGATATGACTGAGTCAAGAGATATAAAATAATGATTTATCTTGTATATTGAGTTTTTTATTAACACGACATATCGACTTTCCTTCCTTAGAAAAAAATATATTTTATATTTAAATTTCTATGATAGTTGCATAATGATTTAGTAATGAACATCTTATCTATGTAAATCTTGAATTATAATACTGGATCTTTAATTTTAGGTTAGATCATCTCAATATACTAGATAACTTATTATAAAATATTTAGTTTTTTCAATAAAATATTGCAATTAAATGTATTGAATAAAATTCATAACTTTAAATATTGTTATATCTTTTTATATTTTATATAACAATTTTTTAACTGATCTTAATTCGAGGTTTGTATTAATAAAATAAAGATTAATGGCTGACTAATAGAGAGATTTTTCTAGTATTATCTAGAGGTTATTTTTTATATGCTCTGCGTTACTATTGGATAATTTTTATTATCTTTTAGCAAAGATGGTCAAATCTGGAAAAATTATTTTTATTTTTAATAAATACCTCTGTATGACTTGATAATCATATTAAGGAGTTTTATGACTAAGATTCAATAAATGTCCTGTTTTATGCCTACAATCATAAAGAATATTTTTAATTTACCATTTTATCCGAAAGGGTAGAGAGAATAATCTTAAATGATCTATATTTCTATATAACATAACTTTATTTATTATGTTATCTTTATCATCTTCTATATCAGTTAAAACTTGTCTTCAACTTTTGGCAAATAAAAAATAACCGAGAGATAACACCATGTATGTTGATAAAATAGATTATTAATAATGTATATATTCGGTAAAAACTCTTAGTAAATACTTCCGTTTAATATATTACTTTAAAAATTAAAAACCATTACTGATTACATTTTATCAAGAGTTTAAGTGTTAAGTATGAGAGTACAACACTATTTGCTAACTTTTTTACTAATATCTCTAACGTTTTGATTAACGCACATCATTTTTATTTTACTAAATATTGTACTATTTCTCTCTTTAACTCTATGAGATTGCTAATGTTTATGGATTGCTAGAGCATATAATGAACGGCATTTATTATTTATATTTTATGAATAGTTCGAGCTGTATACATGATTCATTCTAAATCTTGCTTCAGATAAGGAATCGATATTTTGTTTATATTAGCATGGTTAGTAGTAGGATAAAAACTTGATATATCGTGATTAGTACAGTGTAGGCGAAGACTTATCGCATTAGGAGAAATTGAGATGTCAAAGAAACGAATTCCTGATGTAGGGGTAGTACTGTAATAGCAGTAGACTTAATTTATAGGGGAAATCAAGAGGTCGTTATTATAACACATAATCGATAGAAGTAGTATACATAGATTGATATTTTGATAGATGTCTTTCGGGTTTTATATGTGATCTATGATAAGGAGTAATGTAGACAGATGAGTGTTATTAAGGTATGAAGAGAACAATTATTTTATATTTATTAAGAATATGACTTTCTTTTTTTAAATAAGAATAAGCGTATAAAATTACTTATAATAGTGAATGATTTCTTTTACTCTATACTTTTGATTATACCAAGAAGCATTAGTAGTTCTGGGAAATAGATATTTAAAAATGATTGCTTTATAATTTGACCAATTGTATATAAAAGTACTTAAGTATGTTGATTTGAGGTAATTGCAATTTATGGAGATTAATGAATTATTTACTAATCTTCAGATGATATCTCTGTTTTTTCTATCTTTATTAATACTTTTCTAAAAATTATTTCATAATTTCATGATCTATATAAATTCTTATAATATTTTGTAGAACAGGATAGAATGTTCTAGTTCACAGAGCATAGTCATTCTAGAGAATGATTTTATAATTTATGATGCAGATATAGTTCTATAATTGTATTATCAAAACATTTGAGTTATATAATAATTCAAATCTGAATTATACTTAAGTTAATTGGATTTAATTATAAAGTTACAAGGAAAGTATAAGACTTATTAGTGTTATCTAGAAGATTCTTAATATAAAAGAAAATCGCAAGCAATAGAAGATATTTCTTAAAAGGAATTTCGCATAAAAACTTTATGATAGATAAAGTCATTCAAATTTAGTCATAGTGTTATTACACTAATGGAGTATTATTCAGTTACAGAAGAACTGAAGTTAGAAAATAATATTTGATTATGACCGAGTAAACATATTGTTATAGAACAATATTTGTGAGCTATCTAATATGTAGAGTATTCAATTAGTTTTACACTTCAATTCTAGACCACAAAGTTGTCCGATAGAAATGATATTCTATTACAAGATTTTATCATGAAAAAGAAAGAAAACTAACTAGATCAGAAGATACATATCTACAGTTATCAATTTATTAAACAACTAGATTAGATCTTAAGTAATGTAAAATAGCAAGTAAACCTTTGTATGGATAATAGGTTTTAAAATAACGGATTTCCTAATATTATATAAAAAGATGTTTTGAACAACATATAAGAAACAATCAATGAGTTTGTTTAATATCTTAAAAAGAAAATGAGAGTACAATAAGATATTCAATATCATTAGGTCATACAGTTTAACATAGATTATCAAAAAACTTTGAGTTTATGTTGGCAACAGTTTAATAAAATAAAAAACCTGCAATGACTGGAGTTTTTCTTTATATAAACTTAAATCAATTAGAGTGTATATTTTTTAATATATACAATAAAAATATTGACGTTAGAATATAATTCTATTTTATAGAATTTTTTGATGAGTTTAATAATGTTTTTTATTTAATGTAATACATTTATTATCGATCTTCTTGAATTCATTTATTGTTTGATATTTATAGTCTCACAGTGTAATTAGATTAACAAGGTGAAGCTTGCAATCTTCATATCTATGTAGATGTAATCGAATCATATCATCATGTGATGATATGATTCGTAAAAAATTTTTAGAATCCTTCTTATCTTTTATGGTATTGATTTTATTAATATTAAATAATCAATTAGTAATAATGTAGTCTATTGAAGTTGATATGGAGATTAGAATAATCGAAATTTTTATCATATTCAAAGAAATATCTACTAATAAATTGAGTCATATACGAATATTATTCGTGCATATTAATTTAGTATGGAGAGAGTAATTCTTTATCGTATAATAATAAAAGAAACAGTGTTTCTATTTTTTATTTTTAAATGTATTACATAGTACAGAGTTTAATTATCTAAAAGAATTTTGTGATTTTTGAAAAAATTATATTGAATTCACTGGATCTGCTTTTCTCATGAGATCTCTTTTTTATCAGAGACCAGCTAATTTGATTGATTCAATCTGTTAATTATTAGTTCTAATAAAATTTTTTATTGAAATTCTTATATTAATCATCATTCAGTTATCAAAGATAAAATATTAGGATTGATAAATCATCTTTTTTTTAAAAAAGTTACACACATAAAATAGATATCTGATTTTAATTTTTTATTTTTTATTTTTTATTTTCTCTTTATTTAAATCTATAAAGTAATAATTCTATATTTTTAATGAATCATTTATATTTCTAGATATATATTTAAGATAGAGTAAAAATTTTTTATTTGTATTAAGACTATTTTAGATGAATTAAATTTAATGATTTAGAAAAGAGTTTTAAATAAACATGAGATGTTATACTAGTATGTTTAATAGTTTACTAGATAGACTAACTAATTAGTGTAAACCTTACATATTCAAACATCGTCAAAGATGATATAATATAGATCATCAAATCTATCATATATTTCAATTATTTCAATGTATTTATGTCATCTTGAATCTTTTAAAGATGAATTAATTAATAAAAATAAATAAAGAAATTAGACTACATGAATATTTAATATATATTCAATAAGTTTTTAGAGAAAGTTATCAGATGAATTAGTAAGGATTGATGTTTTGATTATAATCTTCAGTTTGAAGATTAAACTGATATAGCATACCTATATCTTGGTCCATACTGGCCACTGCTTCTATATAAAGTTTAGGCATGAGATGGTAACGAACTGTGAATATTGATAATGGATCAAATATTCCAATACCATATTTTATCTCTAGATTAGGCAGTATATTAGCACTTACTTCTATTTTTTGTTTATTACCTATTCCCATGGTATTTAATGCAAGATGGTTTATTTTTAAGGTCCGTCCAATTTGATTTATAATTTTCTCACTTTGAGCTAGTCCTAACCCTACTAAAACTGAAGTTAGTGATTTATTCTCACTATTTAGAGTGCTTAATTGTTGTCCATGTAATAGATAGGATATAGTTTCTTGCTGCGTTTGTTTTGGTTCAGAAAATACCTCTATCTTAGGGTCGCTTGCTAGGCCAGTTACTCGTACCCCGACTGTTATGTTATCTTTGGTTGTTTTTGGACTACGAATTGCTTCAATATATAAATAAGGTTGATCTAGTAATTTAGAAAATTGTAACATTCCTTTTCGTATGGTTAAATCTTGAGTGTATGCATAGAATCGTCCAGATGGGATATCAATTTGACCCGTGAGACTAGTGCTATGGTCATCTTTTAGTATTTTTAAATCACCATTAAGAAAGGCTTGTAATCCATAGGCAGTAAGGGTCACATTTTTTCCAAGATGAATTGTGATATTACTGGTAATAGGGATATTGATTAATTTGGGTTTCAAGGGTTGAAGATTGTTATCTAAAAGTATTTCATCAGAAGATGTGTTGATAGTATCTCTTGGTTTGTTTTGAATCAATATATGTGCCCATGGTATATTTATATGACCCATCAAAGTCATTAGATTAGGTGTTTTTTCAAAAACTAATTGTGGAGAAATATCCATATGTAGAGTTGGTGGCACTATTACGCGGATTTTTTCCCCTTTTACTGTGATATACGTATACCAATTACTTAGATTATTCCAAGTAGAGTGCCCATTAACAATAATGTCGCCTTTTGTAGTCTGAATTATTCCTTCAATAGAAGATTTATTACCATTAAAGAATATTGCTATATTGGCTGTTTGTATTTGAATAGGCATATCTCGGCTATCTAGGTTTATGTTTTTTAGTTTTAGATCACCAAATATTTGTGGAGAATGTAAGTTACCACTTAAGTGAAGATTTGTATTTACGATTCCACATATGTTTTCATCTATGTTGAGTATTGTATTTAATACTTCTATTGATAAGTGATTAGTATTGAATATACCAGATAGTTTTTGTTGTCCATTGAGATTAGAAATATGAATATCGCCCTTTATATTTGCATGATTAGTAAGTTCAATTAACCATTGAAGATGTGTACAGTTGTTTTTTAATTCAGCTTCAACAGTCATTTTATCGAGGATAGTCAATGTATTTTTTATGTGTACTTGATGATGAATTTGAATTTTTTGTCCTTGTAGTATAAGCTTACCTGCTTGAAATCCTGTATTTATATTCCATATTAAGGATATGGAACCATTTATTTCTCCTATTAGTTTGGTCTTATTTTTTATAAATGCATTAAGTATTGATAAATTAAAATGATTAATATCTATGTTGGTATAGACCGATGGTTTATTTTGAACTATTGTTGGTATGAATAACTTAGATTTTAATCTATTCCAACAGTCAGGAACTAGATTTAATGTGTTTGTTTTATAAAAATAGTTAATTGTAATAGATCGTGTTAAGTTCCATACCTCTGACGGGGTGGAAAGAAAATTATCTTTTACAACTCCTCTCCAAGTTTTTTCTAATAGGTCAAAAGATCCATGGATTGCAATATTCCAAGAAAATGGTTGAGCTTGTAAGTTAAGATTTAGTTGATGTTCTGTAGATGTTCCTTTAACTTTTAATTGAAGTAAATGAATCAAAATATTATTTTTTTTGATCCTCTCTAGAAGGATATTACAATTTCCTTGAATTATATTGTTTCTTGTTAGTATGCTATCAATGTCTAGATGGCCAATATAGATTTTATCCCATTGAAGATCTTTAGCGGTGATTTTTGTAAATAATTTTGGTTTTTCTAGGTTGCCTCTAGCGCGAAAAGATCCCCATACGCTACCACTGAGTCCAGGTAAGGTGTTATTTAGATGTCTTCCATCAATCTTTAAATCAAGATGTAACTGTTCAGACAGAAATCCATGAAGGTTAATTTCATTCTTACCAAACATAAGCTGTACATTGTGAACATTCCAGAAGTTGGGTTTATGAATAGAGAGAGAACCATGTATTATTAATGGTTGATCTAGTATCTGACCTTTGAGGTTTAGGTTTAGATCCATTAATCTTATCTTCCAGCTATTATTATGAAGATAACCACTAGTGGTCACGGTGCCCATTACTTTGCTTTTTAATTTAGGATATTGATAAGGTATATTAATTCCAGATAAGGTTAAGTGACTATGCCAGCTAATAGTCTTATTCCAATTCATCCATCCTGTTAAATTTATCACCCCTTCTAGGGTGATTAAATGTAATTGATTTAAAATAAATTGTTGATTATTTCCTCTTCCTCGCAGACTTAGTAAGATTGGTGGAATATGATTTCCTACCAAAGATGTTTGTAGTTCAACAGTATAATCAACTATCTTACCTCTAAAAACTAAATTCACCTCATTAGCTTGTACTTTCTGAATATTAGCTATTGGCCAATAGATCTTAGGGCTTTCCAATGTCATATAAAAAGGTAAGCCAACAATAGAGGGTTGAATATTTAAATTAATAAGTATTGGTATTGGTCCAGATAAATTGAGCATTAGTTTAATTGAGCGATATAAATTACCATCTATAATTATTTTAATTTTTTGATTTTTCAAAGTAGATGTAGTTAGATTACCGTTAAGTATGAATCGTAGTGGCCAGGTATCAATTAGATTAATTTTGCCTTCAGAGGTTAATGAACCATAAGAAGAATCAATTTTTAATTGTTTTAGATAGAGCTGCTTAGATTTGCTTTGAACTTGTATAAGAAGATAATTTATAGAAATATTATATGCTCCAGTAATCTCTATCTTCTTAGAGATTAGTTGTACTATATCTATATTAACAGGTAGGGATAATTCTGGTAAATATGGTAAAATAGGTTTATTCAACATTGATTGAGATATATTACTGAATGATAGAAAAAATTTTTTTATATTCTTGATTTGTTGCTCTTTTTTTTCGTGATTAGATATTTGTTTTTTTATTTCTGGTAGAATGATTGTCAAACCATCAATATAAGCTGGTGTAAGTGTCAATTTATTATCTTGCCAGATCACACCTCCGGTAAAACTTGTCAATAACATAGCAGTATTATTAATAACTAAATTAATATTATAAAGATTTAGTCGATTCAAAATAAGTGACTTGATGTATTTTATTTTAGTTTTGTGATCTATTTTTTGTAAATAAGAATTTGATCTAAAGCATGTAGATGTCTTTTTTGCTACTATTTTTACATTTTTTATTGTTAAATTATTGAAATATAATCTTCTATGAAGAAGAGAGGTAAGGGGTAGTTCTAGATGAAGTTCGTCTAGATTAACTTCTATAGTTGATGTTATATAGTGAATATTGGTTAGGGTTAGGTTATTGAAACTACCATTAATTGTCTGGATGGTGAGATTAGGAAGGCAGTATTTTGCTATAGAGAGGGTTAGATGGGTTCCACTGTTCGTGTTTATTAAAAATATTATAAAAATAAATAGAATTAAAATTAAGATTAGTATGTAAATAAGTCCTTGTTTCCATAATTTCATAGCTCAGGACCAAATCCAATGTATAGTTGGATACTATGACTTCTTTTATCATTTACTGGCCGTGCAATATCAAGTTTGATCGGTCCTAGAGGGGATTTCCAACGTATACCGAAACCAATACTTATTTTAATATTTTTTTGTTTAATATCTTGAATTACTTCACCTATATCTATAAAATCTGCAATCCACCATCTTCCATGAAGATTATACTGATGTTCTAGTGAACCTATTATAATTTTTGAAGCACCGATTACTTTTCCATTATGATCACGTGGAGATAGTCCTTTATATTTATAACCACGTATACTATGTTTCCCTCCGGCAAAGAAACGCATATCTGGTGGAATTTTTTCAAAATGATGCGTTTGAATCCAACCCAAATCTGTGTGTACAATAAAACGATTTTTTTCTTTAAGAGTGCTAATCCATGAATTCTCTATTTTAAATACTATAAAATCGATATAGGATCCCCAGGATACATCTGAAAAATCAATTGAATAATGTTGCGAATAACCATGTGTTGGCATTAGTCCTCCGTATGATCGAGTACGATCAATACTAATACCTGGGTAAATAAACATAGTTCTATTAGTGATTTCATCTTGAGTAAAGTGCTCTAATCTCCATCGTAAATTGATTGCTTTTTTCCAACCGCTGGGATTCTTCCAGTATCGTGATATTGTTAAGATGGAAGCATCTGTCTTAGTATTGTTCCAACTCATACGTTGCAGACTACCTTGAAATAAGTAATACTTGTCTAGTGGGTTTTCAAGGATTGGTATTTTATAGGTAAATATTAGTTCATATTCAGGCGAAGAGATATTAGAAATAGCTTTAAAACTATGTCCTCGATCATTGATTAGATTTTTTTTCCATATAGTGCTTATATGTATCCCAATCTTTCTAGATGAGCCAATACCAGTTGTAAAGGTGCTTTCAGTACATTCTCTGAGCATTCCGTGTAATTGTAAAAATGCACCGAGATTGGATGTATTAAATTCTGGTATAACAATTACGGAATTAAACCAGCCAGTTTCTGATAATCGACGGGTCAACTCTACCATTTGATTTGAGGTATAGTAAGATCCTTCTTTAAAGGGCCTTAAATTGTATAAATATTCCTTTCGGAGCTGTGATCCAGTAAAAGTTATTTTACCAAAATGATAACGTGGTCCACTATTGTAGTCTATATCCCAGAAAGCCTGATGTTTTTGTACTGATACTTTTAGTTGGTTTTTATAGTAATTAGCATTAAAATATCCTTTTTCTAAAGCAAGATTATTTAAAGATTTTTTAAAATTTTCATATTGCCAATGATTTAATATGGCGCCTAATTTAGGTTGTCTGTCAGCGATTAAATTACGGTAATCATGATCTTTTTGTGCATCACCTTGTATTTTTACTCTAATGTCAGTAATTATCACTGGTTCTCCTAGTGTAACTGTAATTACAAGTAAAGGTTCTTTTCTATTTTTTTTAGATTTATAAAGGTTTATTTGAATCTTTGGTTCATAATAGCCAAAGACTTTTGTAGCTTTTGTTACTATTTTTTGAATACGGGAATAAAATCGATTATTTATAGTTAGTTTTTGATTTTTAATTACTGATAAGTGTGCTTCAACATTTTTTTTTAGATCTCCAGATAATCCAAGTACATGAACATCGATGGTTGCTGCTTGGACAGGTGTAGTATGTATACTGATTAGTAAGAAAGATAGGTAATAGATATAAATTTGTGGCACATTTGCTCCTCATTTTTATTCTACTTAACAGCAAAAAATCTTATTTATATCATTATATATCTAAGTGATCATAATGCAGATATGATATGATATTGCTGAATTTTCTTTAGTATTTGTAGTATATGAGACATCTTAGATCTGTTTTTTGCAGTGCTATGAGCAGTATCGTATAGTATATGTATTACATAGTACGTATCATAAAAATATAATTTTATCTAATAATCTTTATCGAAAATCTAGTAATCCATCTTAAGATATTTTAACTGTGTCATATTATTATCTAGATTTGATATGATCTATAAGAATTATTCTGTATTCAAGGAAGAGTTTGATAGATATTGAGTTATTTTATAGCTGATTAGATTGTTCTATGAAAAGTTTTATCAATTATTTTTAGTATTATGTAATTATCTAGATATACATCGAATCATCATTTAGAAAATATGTGCAGGTATTTATTTTTAATTAGAAACTCTGTTTTTGTCTTTATTCGTTGTAATCTGTGTAATTAAACATTTCTAATTTTAGATATAAATTATATTTTCTACAGTAGAAACTGTGTTGAAGGGGTTGTTGTATAAAGTTGTTTTTATAAAATATAAAGTTTTAATTTATTTAGTAGTTAATTTGTTACAGTTTTTGTTATTTATAAAATGATGTTTTTGAATGCTTTTTTTTAAAAACCTCATCTCTTATTTGATTATTATTAATATCATAAGAAAAGTAATTAGATACGTCTTTAGATTGTAATGGTTAACATTTAGTTATTTGTTAGTGAATACTATTTTGATCAGTGTGTTTAAATTAAATAATTATGATATAAGGTAAATAAAGTATTACTGACAGAACGAAAATTTATTATTCAATCATACTATGCAGAGTGTATTTTGTATTCATGTAGTGCATGTCGTATACAATTACCATCGTTACATGTATTGTTGTTTTAAATAGGTATATATCTTTATAGTGTTTTGTTTATAATTGATGTAGCTATAGATATTATAGCTAAATGGGTACAATATTGAATAAGAATATAAATATTATTTAATAAATCTTATATTAATGTAGTAAGAATTCAGTTAATTTAAAAATAATGACTAACGATTAATAAATAGAATTTTTTAATAATTAAAATCAGCATTATTATTATAATAATATTAGTTGTTCTTATAATTCTCTTCTTATATATAAATCATGGATTAATTATTTAAATAATTGTTATATATGTTAGATTATTTTTGAAAATCATTGTATATTGAAGATGATTATATTCTATCTAGGTGGAATTTGGTTTCTTCAATAAATTGATTCTATAAAAATACCTTAATTACACAGTCTTATTTTGTTATGTTTCCATATGTTATTTTAAATGTTATTTTTATATCTAACCGAGAGAAGATTAGATGGATGTTTCTTATTGTTTCGAGCTAACTTCAGATAGTAGTTGAAAGTTAGGTGATTCTAGATTCCTCTGATATTAAGTATCTTCATAATATCTAAATAAAGATATACATATTGTATTTATGAGTATATCAATCTATTGAGAGAAAAGATTGATTATTACTTCTAGTCTCTAGTAGAGTATAAGAATCCAATATAATATTCATTCGCATTAATGCGACATGGGTTTCCATATTCTTTCTTAAAGAAGACTCTAATTAGTTTGGCAAACATAGTTATATATAAGAAATATATTTATGAATATAAGATAGTGTTATATAGATTAATATTTATTTTTAGATAGAAGGTGACGTGAAGAGTCAAGATATGATATTTAAAATCAAAAGTAACTGATATAAATCCTATAATTGGATTATCTGTGGAGAGAGAATATCATTCTAAGAATGAGTAGTTATGAGGGTTTAATTTATTTTGATACGATCATATCGATATAAAGTTGAAAGTGTTGTTTTTTATTAGGATAAAACTGATTTAATAGAAAGTGTATCCACAGAAGTAAACTACTAAAAATCATCTTTCATATTTTTGTAATATACAAGGTTAAGTGAACAGACAGAAGCAGTGAAATAAATTGAAAAGCAACTTCTTTCGTGACTATACTTCCGAACATCAATTGTTTGTACGCCGTGAGTTCATTGCTTTTTTATGTGTTTTACTTCTGTCAGTTATATTGGTTAGTAATCTTTATCTTCTTCAAGTTATTCGTTATAGAGAATATACTACTCTTTCAAATGCTAACCGTATTAAATTGGTTCCAGTTGCTCCAAGAAGAGGTCTTATTTGTGATCGTAACGGTGTCTTACTTGCTTGTAATAGAACTATTTATCAACTAGAGATAGTTCCAGAAAAGGTGGATAATCTATCCTTAACCCTATCTCAATTAAAACCGATTTTTGATTTGACTCACGAAGATCTTAATATCTTTTATAAAGATAAACAACGTTCACGGAATTTTTCCTCGATCGTACTTAAAACTAATCTTACTGAAGTTCAGATTGCTAGATTTGCAGTTAATCAGTACAAGTTTAATGGTGTAGTAATCGTAGGTTGTCAGCAGCGATTTTATCCTTATGGTTCTATTCTTACTCATGTTCTTGGATATGTATCAAGAATTAATCATCGTGATATCAAGCGTCTTGAAAAAGAAGGTGCATGGTCTAATTATGCAGCAACTCATAGTATTGGTAAACTTGGTATTGAACGTTATTATGAAGATGTGTTACATGGTACATCGGGATATGAAGAAGTTGAAGTTAATAATCGTGGACGAGTGATTCGTCAGCTATATGCAAAAGAACCACAAGCTGGCTGTGATATTCATTTAACTATTGACCTAAAATTACAAAAATATATTACAACGTTGCTAGTAGGTAGCCGCGCAGCGGTAGTGGTTACTGATCCTAGTAACGGAGAGGTTCTTGCTATGGTATCGACGCCTAGTTATAATCCAAATCTTTTTGTACAAGGCATGTCGAATCAAAAATATAGTCTATTACTTAATGACGAAGATCATCCTTTAATTAATCGGGTGATACAAGGGTCTTATCCACCGGCTTCAACAGTAAAACCTTATATTGCAATTTCTGCCCTTAGTGTGGGAGTTATTGCACGATATACTACTTTATTTGATCCTGGTTGGTGGCAGTTACCTGGTACAGATAAGCGTTTTCGTGATTGGAAGCATTCAGGTCATGGAAATCTTGATATTATTAAATCTATAGAAGAATCTTCTGATACTTTTTTTTATCAAATTGCATATGAGATGGGAATTAATCGCCTCAGTGAATGGATGAAGAAGTTTGGTTATGGTGCTCTTACCGGGATTGATTTGCAAGAAGAATCTCCTGGCATTATGCCTACCCGTGAATGGAAAACTACGCGTTTTAATAGTCCTTGGTATCCTGGAGATACTATTTCAATTGGTATTGGACAGGGTTATTGGGCTGCTACACCTATTCAAATGAATAAGGCTTTAATGATTCTTATTAACGATGGAGTAATTAAAATACCTCATTTATTAATGGAGGTAGTTCAAGGAGAACATGCAGTGCTATGGCGTAATTTATCAAGTAATAAGATGGTTTACGTAGATAGCGAATATTGGAGAATAGTAAAAGAAGGCATGTATAATGTAGCTAATCAGATTCATGGTACTGCGTATAAGCATTTTGCAGATGCTCCATATCAAATTGCTGCTAAATCTGGTACAGCACAGGTATTTGGTCTTAAATCAACGGAAATTTATAATGCTGCTAGATTAACTGAGCATCTTCGTGATCACAAAATCATGACTGCGTACGCACCATATACAAAACCACGTATAGCTGTTGCTATTATTTTAGAGAATGGAGGGGCAGGATCAGAAGTTGGTAAAATAACGCGAAAAATCTTAGATTATATTATGTTTTGTCATCATCAAGTAAAGATTCCTACTTCAGATTCCTGTCGATTAGATGATGAGGATCAATGATTAATTATGATAAACAGGGATTCATGGAAAAAAATCTGGAATTACATGCATCTTGATCCAATTCTATCTTGTATACTTTCTTTACTTTTGGTGTTCAGTCTGTTGGTAATGTGGAGTGCTAGTGGTCAGAATGTAGGTATGATGGAACGAAAGATTACTCAGATTGCAGTTGGTGTATGTGTAATGATTACCATGGCTCAAATTTCACCCCGTGTTTATGAAAACTGGGCTCCCTTTTTGTATATAATCTCTATTATACTACTAATTTTAGTGAGCCTATTTGGCCAGAGTAGTCAAGGTGCCCAACGTTGGTTGGATCTAGGAATAATACGTTTTCAGCCATCTGAAATAGCTAAAATTACTGTGCCGTTAATGACGGCACGTTTTATTAATCGTGATATTTGCCCTCCAAGGGTGATTAACATTATTATTACGTTGATAGTTATTTTGATTCCAGCTCTATTAGTTTTTTTGCAACCTGACTTAGGTACTTCTATTCTTATTACTGGATCAGGGCTATTAGTATTATTTTTATCAGGCATAAGCTGGACTGTAATCATAATGTCAGTATTAAGTATTGTAGCCTTTGTTCCGATTTTATGGTTTTGTTTAATGCATGAATATCAGAGAAATAGGGTTATTATGTTTCTATTTCCTGAAAATGATCCCTTAGGTTCTGGTTATCATATTATTCAATCAAAGATCGCTATTGGATCTGGTGGATTCCCAGGAAAAGGGTGGCTACATGGTACTCAGTCTCAATTAGAATTCTTACCTGAGCGTCATACTGATTTTATTTTTTCTGTATTAGCTGAAGAATTAGGATTATTAGGAGTTTTATTCCTTCTTTTATTATATGTCTTACTTATTTTGCGTGGATTAATTATTGCTTCTAATGCTCAAACAACTTTTGGTCGCATTATGGCTGGTGGAAATATATTAATTTTTTTTGTCTATGTATTTATTAATATCGGAATGGTTAGTGGTCTTTTACCAGTGGTGGGCGTACCATTGCCTATGGTAAGTTATGGTGGTTCTTCGTTGATTTCTTTAATGGCTGGTTTTGGTATTGTGATGTCAATTCATACACATAGAAAAATGTTATCTAAAAACTTATAAGTATCATGAATATGGATTGATATTTTTAAGTATATTACGATATTTTATATACTTGAATAATTTATAAAGATTATTTATATGCATAAATTAAGTTATATAGAATGTGGAGCATTTATTTTAGATTTATTGAGTATTTTAGGCGATGCGTAGTTTTTATTGTTTATATGATTTACATTTTATTCTTCCATTATTATGGAAAAATAAAGAGATTGGCTAAAGAATAAGGAGGTTCATTATATTAAAGAAACCTAATAATATTCATTATTTTTACTATGTATTGTTCTATATAGCATATGTGATTACTATTAGATTCTAATTAAATATTATTAATTTTTGTATTAACTTCTTTAATATAGGAGAAAATTATTATAAAGAAGTTCTTTCAATATCAATCCTGATATGATGTATTTAACTATATTTAGATTTTAATATATATGAGTGATGTAATTAAATTCTTTAATTTATAAATGCGGATCCTAAATAACAAAGAGGAAGATATATATCTTGGTGAACTAAATAGGTTCTTTAAGAAATACGCATAAGTTATAGAATGTTTGTGAAACTAGATCTTAATAGACACAAATTTATTGAATTAAATAAAAACTGGATCTTATGCATTATTTTTATTGGTTTTCTATAGTTAAAGAATTTAATAAGTTAAAATAATCTAACAAAAGAAAGAAATTGCTATCTATTTCTCATGGAAATACGGTAATATGATGTATCAATTATTATTAGATATTTTAAGTGATTTTATCTTATTTTTCTATAATTAATCTGAATTTATTACGGTGTTATTTGAGCATCTCTAAGAGTGCTTGTTGAAAAATGGTTTATCAGATGATTGTGATATCTCAAATAATGATCTTAATTAAGAAATAAAATAATATGTTCAATATTTATTATTTACTCCATTTTATCTACTATTTATAAGTAATTGTATTGGAGGTTTAATTCATCTTTAATTAAGAATTCATGCTTTTAGATAAGGTTTTTGTGGTTATTTAAAATCATAGATCATTTTTATACTAAAACATAACCCCTTTATATCATAGTTTTACTTACTTCATTTTTATATGTATGGGTTAGCTATATCTTGATGAATAAATCATAGTAATATATAATGTTAAATTAATTTAATATTATAGTTTTTTAAGAAAAATTCTTATTACGTGTATGTAATACATTAGGCATCTTTTATTTAAAGAGACATGCTATAGCGTTATCTTTAAGTGATTCAGATATTTAAGCATATAGATGCTTGCTTGATTATAAAAATTTATTTTTTATAAAAAATTTAAACATCTTAAGAGTTGGTTCTTTATTAAAATAATGATTTATAGAGTGTACAATTGACTTGATAGTTTTATAATTTTTTAGTGTTTTTATATAAAATTCATACTGATATATAGAATTATATTCTACAATCAAATATTTTTTAGTATTAATTTTTTCATAAAAACATGAATATTATAGATGGTATGACAGATTCTTTGTTATTCGATATTATTTATATATCGTTATTTTATATTAGAGTAGTTAAATAATAAGGTTAAATATGGGTTTGAAATGTGGTATTATTGGCATGCCAAATGTTGGAAAATCTACTGTATTTAATGCGTTAACTAGAGCTGGTATTGAAGCAAATAATTTTCCTTTTTGTACTATCGAGGCTCATAGTAGAGTAGTCCCCTTAGTTGATTTACGGCTTAGTCAATTAGCTGAAGTGGTACAACCACAACGTATTTTACCTGCTAGTATGAATTTTGTAGATATTGCAGGTTTAGTTCAAGGTGCGTCGAAAGGAGAAGGCCTTGGAAATAAATTTTTAAATCATATTCGAGAAACCGAAGCAATTATACATGTTGTTCGTTGTTTTGAAGATGAAAATATTATTCATGTAAATAATAAGGTAGATCCTGTTGACGATATTGAAACCATTCAAACAGAATTAGTTCTTTCTGATTTGGATACCTGCCAACGCGCTCTTCAAAGAGTAAAGAAAAAATCTCATAAAATGGAACATGCTAAATTAGAGCAAGTGATTCTTGAAAAATGTTTATCCCATTTGTCTCAGATTGGAATGTTACGTTTGTTAGATATAAGCATTGAAGACCAAGCTATAATTCGTTCTTTAAATTTTTTAACTTTAAAACCCACAATGTATCTTGCCAACGTTAATGAGGATGCATCTTCAAACAATTTGTATCTTGACTCCGTATATAAGATTGCGAGTAGTGAAAAATCAATAGCAGTAACCATTTGTGCGACTGTTGAGTCGGATCTTGCTCAGATGGAGCATATAGAACGCCAGGAATTTATGACTGCTTTAGGTATGGAGCAGACAGGATTAAATCGTGTTATTCAGGCAGGTTATAATCTACTAAATTTACAAACTTATTTTACAGCTGGTATTAAAGAAGTTCGGGCTTGGACTATTCCAGTTGGGTCTACAGCGCCACAGGCTGCCGGTAAAATTCATACTGATTTCGAAAAAGGATTTATACGTGCACAAGTTATTTCTTTTGATGATTTTATATCCTATAAAGGTGATAAAGGAGCTAAAGATGCCGGTAAAATGAGGTTAGAAGGGAAAAGTTATATTGTCCAGGATGGGGACATAATACATTTTCTATTTAATGTATAAAATTTTTGATCAAGAAAATATAGGATATGGATATAATAGATATTTTTTAATACTTATAATTTTTTAATGATAAAAAGTAATTACATTAATAGACATTAAGTGATATATATTTATTATGTAATTAATGTCATTCATATAAAAAGAAAAAACGATCTATTAATTTTTATATAAGACTTTATTATATTGTGTTTTTCATAGTTTAATAATAAGAATAATGCTAATAATGTTCTTCTATAAATAGAGGATATAGATATCTTCATCGTTTCAAAGATATTCTTCTTAATTACAAAAAGAGGAAAACTATAAGCTATACGTAATAGAATACTTTATATAAAGTAAAAATATTTTTATAAAATTTAGATTAATAAAGAAGATCTTATATTATTATTTGTCATATGGATGAAGAAATGAGAGAATTGGTGTCAATATATATATTGCTATTGCTATTGCTATTGGATCTTCTTTATAGATGACAATAACTTTATCTTTTAAATATTTAAGAGAGATACAGAATAGATAAAATTATATATTTAAATCTCATGATATATATAATATATATTACTAATTGGTGAAAACGAAATAGATTATTTTACTAATTGTCTAGTAATATTTCTTTTTTATAAAAATAGATTATGCGTATATCTATGCGGAGTATAGATACCAGGTGATGAGAATAGAGTGCACTGAAGTATACTCTATACAATATAGTTATTATAAAACATTAGATATAATTTTTGGATTCTATTTGCAGACTTATTGTACCATTAGGTATTAATATAAGATATTTGTTTATATGATCTATGTTTGTTATTTCTTTAAAATGTACTATAAATCCATTTCTATTAATAATAAAATACGTAGATTATTTTAATTATAACTAATTTGGTAGATTATATCAAATATCTTTATTAATAGGTACTGTAGTAATTACAATAATTATTATTATTGTTATTCCTATCATATAAGTATTTTAAATACTTCAGTATGAGTATCTATACAAGAATTTTTAGAGGTATTAAATAGAGAATAATTCCAATTTAACAAGGTAGAATGAGAAAATTAAGTAAGAAGAAGTTTATATTAAGAATAATTAGGATGGTTGTATGATAAGATTAAATCTCATCTTGCTACCTCTTTCATCAAACATTAAGTGTTATAATGTTTTTAGGATAGAGCTACTAGCACGAAGGAAAATCTTCTTGTTTTTTATTAATCTGCGTTAATATTTCTAAAAGTTTAAAAGAAAAATGATATATTGTGATATTAATATCATCTTCACTGATTTGGACCAGTGTTTTTTAAACTTTTTTATATTATAGGGAAGAAGCTAACATTTGAGTATAAAATGCAACTGAAAGTAAGTAGTATTGTATTAGTACTAATATAAAATTATTTATTTAAATAAGATAAAAATTTAATAATATCTTATTAGATAGTCATCGATTTTTTATGAAACGTGATTGGATTTTATTTTATATTGTAATCATGGTTAACAAGGAGAATTGAGAATGTTCTAGTACAAAGAAGAGGAATAACACCTATGATTTTAATGTACCATAGAGATTTCAGAGTAGGAGTCTCATAATGTTATGCTAATTTTGACTAATATCTCTATGATTAGATTACAAATAATACGTCATTATTCACTATAGATGCTTAATAAGAATCTTTGATCTATCTAAATAGAGATGTATAACATAAATAATTATCATGAATGTATTGGAGATAATCTGCATTAAGTCATAGAAACAATAATCATGACTGTGTATGAAAACTCTTTTATCTCTAAAAATTAAGTAAGATATTGTTTATCATCTATCGGTATTGTCTAATCAGATGTTTATAGATTGACTAGAATTGCTTTTTTGGATTAATCTTTGCCTGATTATCTTATTCCTATATTATATTGATATAATAAGTAAGGTTGGTGTATTTAAATAAATTTTAATTTAGTTGGACGCTTTCTTACGAATACTAACTGCAGATGAAAATATTAAATTATATAATAATTATTTATGTTAGTAATTTTTATCAAATGTTTACATGTATAATTATTTAATAATGTAGTGAAATAATTTTAGGTTGAGATATCATCATTATAATGATCTTCAATTCGATTATTTCTCTTATATAAAGTTGATAAAGACAATATTCATGATATTACTTATTGTATACATTAATAGATAAAAAACTAATTAGATTATTTATATCACTAAATTCTCATCTAAATGCAGAATAGATGCATAAAGTCAATAAGAAGGGTACACTATGTTTATCAAATATATAAGTTTATTTTTATATCTTTTGATATAAAGAACTCCATTTTATGATGGTACTGTATATTTATAAAAAAGTAAATTAAAAAGATTGATAGTTCTTATTCTCTTCCTAACTATGATCTAAATGTTATCATGTAATCTTTATTCTGTTCTATAATTCTAAAGAAGAAATTTAAATTTAACAACGTATTAAACTCATATAAGACTAATGTTCTTAATTACCATAGTAGATTTTATGAAAAATATTAACCCGATAGAGACTACTGCTTGGAAAAATCTACAAAAACATTTTCAACAGATAAAAAATATAAAAATGATTGATCTTTTTAAACAGGATGCTAAACGTTTTGATTCTTTTTCTATAAAGTTTGAGGAGGAGATATTGCTAGATTTTTCAAAAAATATTATTACTAAAGAAACAATTGAAAAACTACAAATGCTCGTTAAAGAAACTGACGTGCGAGGTGCAATTGATTCCATGTTTTTTAGTAAGAAAATTAACCGTACTGAAAATCGTGCAGTTCTACACATAGCGTTGCGTAACCGTAAAAATACTCCGATCTTACTTGATGGTAAAGATGTTATGATTGATGTAAATAACGTCCTTGCAAAGATGAAAGTATTTTCTAATAGAGTTATCAATGGTGAATGGAAGGGGTTTACTGGTAAGTCTATTACTGATGTAGTAAATATTGGAATTGGTGGCTCTGATCTTGGTCCTCGCATGGTAACAGAAGCACTTAGTCCATATAAAAATCATCTTAGGATGCATTTTCTTTCTAATATTGATGGTACTCATATTATTGAAACATTAAAAATACTTAAACCAGAGACTACTCTGTTTTTGATTGCATCTAAAACATTTACTACGCAGGAAACTATGAGTAATGCCTATCGCGTTCGTGAATGGTTTTTAAGATCAGGTAAAGAAAGAGATATAGCAAAACATTTTGTTGCTTTATCTGCTAATAGAAAGGGTGTGAATAAGTTTGGTATTGATAGTGAGAATATGTTTGAGCTTTGGGATTGGGTTACTGGGCGTTATTCGGTATGGTCATCGATTGGTTTATCTATAATTTTGTCTATTGGATTTGCAAACTTTGAGACATTTTTAAGTGGCGCGTACGCTATGGATTGTCATTTTTTTCATGCATCAGACGAAAAAAATTTACCGATATTACTAGCTTTGATTAGTATTTGGTACAATAATTTTTTTGGCTCAGAAACTGAAGCGATTCTTCCATATGACCACTATATGCGCTATTTTTCTAATTATATTCAACAAAATCATATGGAGTCAAATGGAAAGTGTATGGATCGTGCTGGGAAGATTGTTTCTTATCAGACTGGTTCTATTATTTGGGGTGATATAGGAACTAATGGTCAGCATGCATTTTATCAATTGATGCATCAGGGGACTAAGTTAGTGCCATGTGATTTCATTGCACCTGTTATTTCACATAATAAACTGAGTAATCATCATGATAAACTAATATCTAATTTCTTAGCTCAGACTGAGGCTTTGGCGTTTGGTCAATCAGTAAATTTGATAGAAAGAGAGAAACCGTATCTTGGACAAAATTTTAAATTGATTAAAGATCTAACCTCTTATCAGCAGTTAAATGGGAATCGACCTACTAACTCAATTCTTATACGATGCATTACCCCTTATAGTCTTGGTCTTTTGATGGCATTATATGAGCATAAGGTTTTTACACAAGGAGTTATTCTCAATATTTTTAGTTTTGATCAGTGGGGGGTTGAATTAGGTAAGAAGCTAGCTAATCGTATTCTATCGGAACTTTCTAATGTGAATAAGATTAGAAGTCATGATAGCTCAACTAATGGACTAATGAATACTTATAAGTCTTGGCGTTAACTTTGAGTATTATCTTGTTTTTATGGGGTTAGTTGTTCTTATAGCTTATCTATAATACTAAATATAGTTATTATAGACTGAAAACTTTAGATATCTCGTCTATTGAGATTAGTTTTATATTCTATCTCATTAACATAGAATCTATGATCTTATATTTTTATTAAAAATTAAATTATAAAGTGGTTTATGTTTGATTTTTAGGATAAAATTTTATGTTTTTAGAATAATATTCTGATAAAGTCATGCTTATCGTATAACGCTGTAGCCAGCTAAATAATTGTTCTAAATTGTTATATAGTACTTCAATATCATATTTATTTTTAAATGTTGGGCTTCCTCCTGGCATTAATTCAGAAGAATGCATCATAAATTCGACATAGTCTCTTCCATTTTTCATAGAGGTTTTGACTACATCTATCATCTTTTTTAGATTTCCACGAATAGGACGGAACCAATGGGTCGTTGGGTTGTATTTTTGTCCTTGTAACCGATAATAAGTTGATTGAAGTTGATTGATTAAACTAGTGTGTTTATATTGAATAGTCACTGGTACTTCTAATAGAGTAGAATTACCAGATTTTGAAATATTATTTTCATCGATAAAATAAGAATCATCAGGAAAATCCTGATAATTAGTGCCTCCTTCTCTTTGTGGATGCCCCATTGTGTGTTGCCAGTTAACTCGAGGAGTTACTGAGCAATCTACTTTATAACCTTGTTCTATGAGCATTTGAGCATATTTTACATTAAATGCCCATCGTCCTGCTCGATGGGACTGAATTTTGATTTGTAAAGTATCTTCTAATAAGTGTGTTATATATATAATTTTATTTCGCATAATTTCTTCAGGATATTCAATGAGGTAAGGTTGATATCGTTTGTCATCTCCTGTTAGATCATATAATGGTGGATTGTTATACGCATGTAAATGCATACCTATTTCACCGCTATTTTGTCTAATAATATGTCTGGAGAATTCAATGTATGCAGGATTTTTAATCATTTCGTAGTTAGTAAGCCAGGTTGGTTTAAATTGATATTTCTCACATAATTGTTGAAATCGAGGTAAAAAATAGGTATTTTTTGTCATAATTCGATTAGGACTCTGCCAAAGATTATCCCCTTCGGTATCAATAGTAATAAGTAATGCTGGTTTATTCATTTCTTTCTTATGTTCTGAAAACAAGATGAGTTATTTATCACTTTATTTATATCTATAATTTTAATTATTAGATAGGTGTTTAAGAATGATTGATATATATCTACTGATACCTAGAAGGTATATAGCAAATTTTCTAGTCATTATCAATGTTATTTTACTCAACTAAGTTCCTAAAAATTAATTAAAACAAGTAATCTTACGGTTCTACAATCTATTGAGTGTAATTCAATGAGTCAGATTAGATGAATAAGTTTAGTGGATAAGACGATAGTTCATCTGTAAAAAGTTACTATTTATATATCTTTTATCAAGGTGATTGCGTATAAGTCTTTAAGGTGAATTACCAGAAGAATCCTTGTATCACAATATGGTAAAATTTGATTATCAATATTACTTAATTTCTAAATGAAAAGATAACTATATTGTTATGCAGATCTAGTAATTAGAATACAAATGTTTTGAAGGTTAATCTAGACAATTGTAAGTAGAATATTTTAATCTTTATTAAAAATTGCTTGTTTTATTACAAAGAGCTATCTTAAGATTTGTGGTCTTTGTCTTGATAGACCTTATTATTAAAAATTATGTATTTTATAGTTAGTAGGTTGATTTTTTTAAAGTAAATAAATATTTTTTTATTTTTTAAAGATCGAACGTAATATAATCGGACTTATTTAGTAATTTAGATAGATAGATTTTCTTGTTTAGACTTAATAGAATTATCTGAAGTGTTATTGATAGTATGTTTTTCTATCTAATGCTATGCATTATTATCTATCATCTTCTAATATAATATTCTCTTCTATCTATCAAAAGTAATTTTTAATATATTTAGAAAAATTTTAAATTTTTCCAAGAAAAAGGAGATATTATTTATTCAATTAATATAGTTATATTTAGAATCTGTTGTTTATATTTATTTTTTAAAGTCAATTATGTACTAATTAGTAAATTTTATTTTCATAAAGGAAATCTCCTTTATAATACATATAGAATTCACTATAGAGTGAGCAATGAGACTTAAATATTGATTTCATAGCTCGATTTGTTTTCATAGTTTTTAGAAAAAATTTCCGTTTAGTTGATATTGAATTTTTTAAAATATTAGATTATCTATTAGTTTTTGCATGTTGTATAAATTTCTCCTCAGAGTATATCATTCTCACTGACCTTAATCTTATCTATTTTAAAGATATTAAAATAGTTCCGTTAACTGTAACTTAAAGTCAGGATGTATGTTGCTAAAAGTTGATCAAGACCATTAGATTTATAAATTTTATACAATAATTAGTCAGTTTAATTAAGTTGATTAGATGTCTCTTTTGTTCTTCTTGTAGAAGCAGAACTATTGTGCTTTGAAGGTTTGTATATTCAGATACAGTGGTTTATTCTATAATTTAGATTATAAGATCATGTCCAAGAAGAATTTTAAGTGAATAATTGTGAAAGATAGGCAAAGTTATGAGTGACAATTCATTACTAAATAGATATTATCATCGTGTAAATGAAGCGCTTCATCAATATATTATAAAACTTCCATTGAAACACACATCTTTAGTACAAAGTATAGAGTATGCTGTATTATCAGGGGGAAAACGTTTACGTCCTTTTTTAGTATATGCTGTTGGGAGCATGCTTCATGTAGAGGAAGTGGTTCTTGATGTGCCAGCAGCAGCTATTGAATGCATACATGCATATTCTTTGATTCATGATGATTTACCTTCCATGGATGATGATAGATCTCGTCGTGGTCATTTAACTTGCCATCTTAAATTTGGAGAAGATATAGCTATTTTAGCTGGTGATGCATTACAGTCTCTTGCTTTTTCTATATTAAGTGAGTCTCCAATGTTTGGAGTAACACCAGAGAATCGGATTTCTATGCTTTCTGAGTTAGCTGGAGCTAGCGGTGTAAAAGGAATGTGTGGAGGTCAGGCTTTAGATTTATTGATGAGAGGTGATAAGGTAACATTAGAGGAATTAGAATGGGTCTATCTACATAAAACTGGATCTTTAATTCGTGCAGCAATTCGTCTAGGTGCCTTGACAGCTGGAGATATTGGTTTAGAGATTATACCTATTCTTGATAGATTTGCTAATTCTATTGGTTTAGCTTTTCAAATACAGGATGATATCTTAGACGTTATCAATGACCGAAAATTTCTTAGAAATAAATTTGACTCCGATAAAAATTTTAATAAGAGCACTTATCCATCATTAGCAGGTTTGGCGAATACCAACATTAAGATACAAGATCTATATCAAAAAGCTATGGGTGAATTAGCAATGCTTTCTGCAAAATCTTTGAATACAAATTTATTACAGCGTTTAGCGTGTTTTATAATTGAGCATGATATATAACCTTTAAATGAGATTATGATGAGTTTTGAGCCTTCTAAATACCCTACACTTGCTCTAGCAAGCACGGTAGAAGAATTACGGTTGAGACCAAAAAGTATTCTGCCATTGCTTTGTAATGAGCTAAGGGAGTATTTGCTAGCAAGTGTTAGTTATTCTAGCGGTCATTTAGCTTCTGGGTTGGGAGTAGTAGAACTAACAGTTGCTTTGCATTACGTCTATAATACGCCATTTGATTCGCTTGTTTGGGATGTTGGGCATCAGGCTTACCCTCATAAGATTTTAACTGGGCGTCGTGATAACATAGGTACAATTCGACAAAAAAACGGATTACATCCTTTTCCTTGGCGTGAGGAAAGTGAGTTTGATGTTTTGAGTGTTGGTCATTCATCGACTTCGATTAGCGCTGGGCTTGGTATGGCTGTTGCTGCGTCTAAAGAGGCAAGAGGTCGTAAAACAGTATGTCTGATTGGTGATGGAGCAATTACCGCCGGTATGGCATTCGAGGCTATGAATCACGCTGGTTCGGTAAAAGTAGATATTTTAGTTGTTTTGAATGATAATGAGATGTCAATTTCTGAAAACGTAGGTGCTTTAAATCATCGTTTGGCTACGATTTTATCAGGTGAAGCTTATACCTGTATACGTGAAAATAGTAAAAAAGTGTTTAATGCTGTTTCTCCAATCAAAGAGTTATTTAAGCGAACGGAAGAACATCTTAAAGGCATGCTTGTCCCTGGTACCTTATTTGAAGAACTTGGTTTTAATTATATTGGCCCTATAGATGGTCATGATATAGGGGCACTTGTGCTTACTTTGCGCAATATGCAGTCCTTAAAAGGACCACAGTTTTTGCATGTAATAACAAAAAAGGGAAAAGGGTATTATCCAGCAGAACATGATCCTATTACTTGGCATTCAGTACCTAAATTTGATCCAAATAGAGGTTTGTTGCCTGAAAATACTGGAGGTCTGCTTAGTTACTCTGAAGTTTTTGGTCAATGGTTAAGTGAGACTGCATCTGTTGATAATAAGATGATAGCTATTACACCAGCTATGCGAGAAGGTTCTGGCATGGTTAAGTTTTCACGTGAATATCCAGATCAGTATTTTGATGTAGCCATTGCTGAGCAACATGCAGTCACTTTTGCTGCTGGATTAGCCATTGGCGGTTATAATCCAGTAGTAGCAATTTATTCTACTTTTTTACAACGTGCATATGATCAGGTTATTCATGATATTGCTATTCAAAAATTATCAGTATTATTTGCAATTGATCGTGGGGGGGTGGTAGGAGGAGATGGGCCAACTCACCAAGGAGTATTTGATCTTGCTTTTTTACGTTGCATTCCTAATATTGTTATTATGACACCAAGTGATGAAAATGAATGTCGTCAGATGTTGTATACTGGTTATCACTACAAAGGTGGACCGAGTGTAGTACGTTATCCGAGAGGTTACGGAACTGGGGCACGTTTAGAATCGCTAGCTTCTCTTCCTTTAGGTAGAGGAATAGTAAAGCGACGAGGCGTAAAAATAGCGATCTTAAATTTTGGTGCATTACTGTCTCAGGCTATAGTAGTTGCAGAAGATTTGAATACTACTCTAGTTGACATGCGTTTTGTAAAACCCCTAGATAATGAGCTGATCTTGGAGATAGCAGAAGAGCATCAAATAATGGTTACTCTAGAAGAAGGAGTAATTAAAGGTGGTGCTGGTAGTGGTATTAATGAATTATTAATGGCTAAAAGAAGACAAATATTAGTTCTTAATATTGGTCTACCAGATGAATTTATTCCCCAGGGGGATCAGGAGCAAATTCGCATAGATTATGAGTTAGATAGTGCTGGTATTCAGAGAAAAATTACAGATTGGTTAGGACAAGATATCGATATTGTTTAAAATTTATATTACATAAAATATTTAGTTACTTGATCATTTTTGTTTAAATAACGTAAAAAGATTGGATTAATTTGGTTAAATATCTTTTTAATTAGGGTTATAATAACAAGTAATTCTCTGTTTACGTATTTTATAAAAAGATTTTGATACAATGGTCACTATTTTAATAGTAGAATCTTATATTCTATCGATAAAATTTATTATTAAGTAGAAAAAAGACGATAAAGTTATGAGTTTTATCATAAAGCCTTTTTATAAAAGGGAGTTAATTCTTATCTAATTTGAGATAAAAGTTTACGAGATGAGTAAATTTACTACTTTCCATAAAAATATAATGAAAATTTCTTTTTAAAAATTTACTAATGTCTCTAAGTTTAGGAAACAAGATGGATTGTATATAAGATTAGATTACGTTAGCAGATTATAGGGTATCTCACTGTTAATAGTTAAAATTAGGGTTTTTATACTGATTGAAATAATTATGTATATTTAACTATTTTTTAATAAAAACTTTTGATGAAAAATATGATTTCTTTTTTTAAAAGAAAGAAATAGACATTAGATTTTATTTTAGTTTTATGAGGAGATGAATAATGATTGATGCAAAAAAAATTGCAATGTTAGCTAGGCAAGTTCATAACGCTATGCCAATTAGTATTCGTGATTTTGGTTATGATATTGAAACAAAAATACGTCAGACACTACAAGCACAGTTGACTCGATTAGATTTAGTTAGTCGTGTAGAGTTTGATGCTCAGGCAGAGATTTTATTGAGAACGCGTGAAAGGTTGAGTATTCTAGAAAAGAGGTTATCTGAATTAGAAGATATTAAGCATGATGAAATATCAGATCATATATAGATAGCATGTATTCTATAATTTATTAGTGATTTTAGGCTTTTTATATGAAATTAAATTAGGATTGATTTTAATATGCTTGAAATATAGATTATTCAATTGCTTTAAAATGAGATTATTGAATCTGATGATATGCATTTCATATTTTTCTATTTTCATCTTATAGTTATAAATAATTTGAATGAAGCTCTTTAATAAAAGAGTATGACAGGATTTGTTCCTAAATTACTATAATTATATGCATAGTGATCATTTTTATAATGATGTGATTTGATACTAAACTGTTAATCGGATTTTTTCTCAGATCTTTCATATTGATATTTTATAAATCGAGATCCATTGAAATAATATTTCATTATTACGATTATTTATTGTAATAAAGTTGTTGCTTAGAAATATTATGCCAATTATTAAAAATATGTGAATAGTATCAAGAATTTAGTACGGAATGATTATATCATTTTATGATGATAGTCAATAGATATGATAAAAATGAATTTTTTATATCAAGAAAGATTTTGATAAGAAATCGTACAATAGTTACAGAATGTCAATAGCCTATCCCACTATAATATATAGTGGGTTGTTTTAATTATTCTGAATAAATAGGCTATATCATTGATATTTATCATATAAAATCTAGTTATAGAAGATATATACTAAAATTTTTGATTTAGTATCTATTCTAGACTAGAAAATATGAATGTCAGATATCTCTATTTAAGAAGTGATATACTAAGATTAGTTTATTTTCTGAAAACAATTCATTAATTACTTTGCTTATATTATAGAATGCTGTTTTAGAGAGTTGCTTTATTATAAAGGTGAGCTATTATAACTTCTCTCAATCAGATCTGATTATATTAATTGTATTAATTTTATAATATTTCTATATCAATAGAATTAAATGATTGACTCGTAAGATGAATAGTTTTAAATATTCTCTACTAGTAATTTAGATATGTATTCTTAGATATTGAATAGTTATTATTTTTATAAAAATTGGTAGATCATTTAGAGATAGGTAGCTATGTAGTTGTACTAAAGGTACATAATGATTACATGATCTTAAGGGGTATGTATTTAATTATAATATTAGATATTATCTATGTGATAGATAGTGTATATAGATATTCTAATTAGTTACTTAATAAAATTGTTAATTAGTTTGGTAATTCATTAACAAGTGGATCTTTCAGAAAGTATAATACTTCAGTGGACGTAAATTTAAATTCAGATTGAAATGTCAATTTTACACTAGATATTATATAGTAATTGGAATTATTTATGATCTGGATAGATTATAGCATTATCGCAATTATTAGTTTTTCTTCTTTTATTAGCCTAGCGCGTGGTTTCGTTAAGGAAGTAATTTCCTTATTCACTTGGTTTTGTGCATTTTTAATAACTAATCGCTATTATTCTCATCTTGCTATTTTGTTGACAGGCTTTGACAATGAAGTAATTCGTAACGGTGTTGCTATTATGTGTCTTTTTATAAGTATTTTGATTGTTGGTGCTATTTTTAGCTCTATTATAGGGAGCCTAGTTTCTAAAACTAGTTTTTTAGCAGTAGATAAGGTGTTAGGAGTTTTTTTTGGCGGGTTGCGTGGTATATTGATTGCTGCTGCTATATTGTTTTTTCTCGATGCTTTTACTAGTTTTTCTCAACTTCCAGATTGGCAGCAATCTCAACTAATTCCTTACTTTAAGTATATTACTCAGTCAGTCATAACTTATCTAAAAAATCAAGAAATTTTTTATTAAAATATGGGTACCATAAGGTCAGATTATGAGGACATATCAATATGTGTGGTGTTGTTGGGATCGCTGGATTTATGCCTGTTAATCAGTCTATTTATGACGCATTAACAATGCTTCAACATCGCGGACAAGATGCTGCTGGTATTGTAACTATCGATGAAATGAATTATTTTCATATGCGAAAAGGAAATGGTTTAGTGAGTGATGTATTTCAAATTACTCATATGAATCGCATGAGTGGTAATATGGGGATTGGTCATGTTCGTTACCCAACAGCTGGCAAATGTAGCGCATCTGAGGCTCAACCTTTTTATGTTAATTCTCCGTATGGCATTACATTAGCCCACAATGGGAACATTACTAATGCTATTGCATTACGTACCGTGTTATTTCAAAGTGGTCATCGCCATATTAATACCACTTCGGATTCTGAAATTCTTCTTAATATTTTTGCTCAGGAGCTGGACTCATTTCAATGTTACCCTCTTCAAGAAGAAAATATTTTTTCAGCTGTATCTAAGCTTCATAAAAAAGTACAAGGTGCTTATGCTTGTGTTGCGATGATTATTGGTCATGGTTTAGTTGCTTTTAGGGATCCTTATGGAATTCGATTGTTAGTTATTGGACAGCGTACGATAGATGATGGACGTGTTGAATATATGGTAGCTTCTGAGAGTGTAGCATTGGATGCGTTAGGATTTAAATTACTAAGAGATATAGAACCTGGAGAAGCAGTGTATATAACTACATCAGGAGAGTTGTTTAGTCATCAGTGTTCTGATAATCCACAATGTACTCCATGTTTGTTTGAGTATGTATATTTTGCTCGTCCAGATTCATGTCTCGATAAAATTTCTGTATATAGTGCTCGTGTTCGTATGGGAACTAAACTTGGCATGAAGATCGCAAATGAATGGAGGCATCTCCATATTGATGTAGTTATTCCTATTCCTGAAACATCCTGTGACATAGCTTTAGAGATCGCACGTATTCTTGATAAACCGTATCGACAGGGTTTTGTAAAAAACCGTTATGTAGGACGTACTTTTATTATGCCAGGTCAGAACTTACGTCGCACTGCAGTCAGACGTAAGTTAAATACAAATCGTGCAGAATTCTATGGTAAAAATGTATTATTAGTAGATGATTCTATTGTGCGTGGAACTACTTCTGAACAAATTATTGAGATGGCGCGTGAAGCAGGTGCGCATCAGGTATATTTAGCATCAGCGGCTCCAGAAATCCGTTTTCCAAACGTATATGGGATTGATGTTCCCAGTGTTACAGAGTTAATTGCTCATGGCCGAGATGCAGATGAGATTTGTTATTTAATTGGGGCTGATGGATTGATTTTCCAAGATCTTACAGATCTTATTAATGCAGTACGAGAAGATAATCTAGATATTACTACATTTGAATGTTCTGTATTTAATGGTATTTATATAACTAAGGATGTTGATCAGAAATACTTGTCATATTTAGAAGAATCACGTACTGATTATTCTAGAGATTTAAAAAATATAAGCGAGGTAGAGAATTTGGAAATATATAACGAGCTTTAATTATTAATGTAAACTTCATAGTCAAATACTATTTAAAGATACAATTTTTATATTTTTTATGAGTTGTCTATAGTTCTTATTTATTATATTAATTGATGGTGGATAAAATCAAACTAGTACTAATAAATCTTTTTTATTTTATATGACTGGATGATATTCATAGTGTATTGTTGAGTAAAAATGATACTATAATATAGTTAAGTAGATGTTATCTCTTACTTTGAAGAGATGCTGAATTTTCATTATATCAAGATATAATTGTATGATAATATTTTATTTTTTTAGTTCTTTATTTAATAGATCATTAAATCTTTTATTATGAAATAAACTATATAGTAATGTGATTAATATGTATTATGATTTTTATTTTTGTAAGAGAGCTTTAGTATGGTTTTAGTTAGATAGATATAGAAATTTTATTGGTGTAGAAATGGGTCTAATTTTTTATAGTTAGGATCTAAGTTCTTGTTTATAAAGATATTTAGATTATATTTTATGTTTATCAATATCAATATTCAGTAATATGACCCGAATGAGCACTAAAGTTCGTAAGATGTTTTTCTATACAATTAGGGTTGGGATAGATGGTATGAAGCGATTGATCGTGGGTATCTCTGGTGCAAGTGGAATTATTTATGGTATACGAATTTTACAGATTTTACAACATGTGAATGATATTGAAACGCATCTTGTTATGAGTGAAGCAGCCCATCAAACACTACTGCTTGAAAGTGATTATTCAGTAAATGATGTTCATGCTATGGCCGATGTGGTGCATGATGTTCATGACATTGCGGCGAGCATCTCTTCTGGATCATTTAAAACTAGCGGTATGGTGATATTACCTTGTTCTATAAAAACCTTATCTGCTATTGTACATAGCTATCATAATGGGCTTATGATTCGTTCTGCTGATGTAGTATTAAAAGAAAAACGCCGTCTAGTTTTATGTGTACGAGAAACTCCACTACATCTTGGACATCTTCGTATGATGACTATAGCATCGGAGATAGGTGCTATTATTATGCCTCCAATAGTTGCATTTTATCATCGTCCTCATAATGTAATGAGTGTTATTGATCAAACAGTAAATCGTGTTTTAGATCAGTTTGACATTAAGCTCAAGAATGATCTTTTTACTCGTTGGGAAGATGGATCATCTAGTCCACTTAGAGAAATAGATTAATTATGACTTCATTTATAATGAATACTGTAGAATAGTTCTTTTAACTACAAAATAACATAAAAGATAAATTAATAAATTTATATTAGGTATGGTATAATCATAGATACCATCTAATATGGTGTTAGATAAAAATATTTACTTATGAATTGATGATGAGAACATATGTTTCATAAATTAATAGATAATAGGATATGTATTTTTTAATTTTTTAGGAAAATTTTTTAATGAACTGAATCAGCAGTGTAATTGATTTAAATTCCAGTTTTATATATTATAGTAATTTTACATATTAATATCGTGTTTTACAAGAAAAATAATTTATATTTTCTGTTCCATTCTTAAAAGAATTGTTTTCTAAATCATAGATAGTTGTATTTAGCATTATATTTATGTGTATATTTATATCTTATATTAGAATTTTATAGATAGGATAATAAGATAGTCATCTTATTATCTCTTCATCTCAAAAA
Organism: Candidatus Erwinia haradaeae; assembly: GCF_900699015.1. Lineage (GTDB taxonomy): Bacteria > Pseudomonadota > Gammaproteobacteria > Enterobacterales > Enterobacteriaceae > Erwinia_E > Erwinia_E haradaeae_E. The sequence continues at coordinate 413,437 of NZ_LR217737.1, forward strand.
TATTTTTCATTTTTAAGAACAAGATTAATTTATAGTTATGTAGTTCAACATAAACTTGGAATAATGATTTTTAGTAATTAACGAGTCTTGTATATTTAAGTATTTGCATTGTATAAGTGTACCAACTATAGGATGGTTAGCATATCTGTATTTGATATTTTCTATGAAAAGGTGGTATTTTAAATGAATAAGATTTGCGTAGTGTTATTGGGTCTATGTTTGACACTAAGCGTTTCAGCTTCTGAGTTTATAAATGGTCAACACTATATTACATTGAATACGCCTATTCCTATTGAAGCTCAAATAGTTGAATTTTTTTCATTTTATTGTCCGCATTGTTATCAGTTTGAACAATCTTGGCCTATTGGACATACTCTAAAAAGAAACTTTCCTTCTCGTGTTAAAATCATAAAGTATCACATTAGATCTCTTGGTGGGGATATGGGTCATATATTAACGCGTGTATGGGCGATGGCTATGGTTATGGGATTAGAAAATAAGGTTATTTTACCTATTTTTCATGGGATTTTATATGATCATACTATTACTGATGCAGCTTCTTTAAAAAATGTTTTTATGAAAGTTTCTGGGATAAAATCAGTAGAATATGATAGAGCTTGGAATAGTGATAAAGTAAAGTTGTTAGTAGTCCAACAAGAACAAATTGCAGGAGATATAGGTCTAAAAGGGGTCCCAACGATGTTGATTCATGGAAAATATGTGATTAATAACAGTGAGTTAGATTCTAGTTCTGTAAAGACTTATCTTCAACAATATTTTCATTTAGTAGATTTTTTGCTTGCTAAAAAATAATTAATTTAAGATTAAAAAGATGATATCTTAGATTTTTTGTTTCTCAAGGTAGATATTTAATTTTTGATTTTTTACACATCATTTTTAAAAAACTTTTTATTCAAGAGTTTAAAGTACTATGCTATATTTTATTTTTGTACAATTTTGATTGTATTATATTTAGTTAGGAATTGAGTACAATTTCAGGAAAAAATCTTTCTATTTTTTATTTTTATAATACAAGAGTAATAAATTTATATGTATAGAACAGTAAGATGAGAGAGAAAATGAATAAATTATGAGATATGAATGTAGTTATTCATAATTCTATTTAGGAGTTATAGAATTTTTAGTTTTATCTTTTCTGTTTCAGTCGTTTTTTCAAAAAAGTATAATATTCATCTGATGATTTTTAAATATAATGAACGAATAGTTTCTATATTATTATGTTGATAAGTGGTGAGATGTTTGTTATAAGACAATATTTGTAGAACATTTGTATTAGTAAATTTCTTTAATAAGTAAAAAATCAATTTTTATCGTATGTCTCATATAAAGAAATACTTTTTATTTTATGTGAGGAAGGGGGATTTCATTACACTTTTCATGGTGTTTTGATCGAAAGAATCTATTATTTCAGATAATAGTTTTCCATTTGGAAGATAAAGATTAGGGGCAATATCCAGAAGAGGTATAAGCATAAAAGCACGATTATTCATATCATAGTGTGGTACTGTTAGTCGTGGTGTATTAATTATTTTTTCTCCAAATAGCATGATATCAATATCCAGTGTACGTGGCCCCCATCGTTCAATTTGACGAACACGTCCTTGTTCTTTTTCAATATACTGTATGTGATCTAGTAACGTTTCAGATTCTAACGAAGTATCAATAGCTATTGCTATATTAAGAAAATAAGGTTGCTTAATAGGACTATAAGGAAGACTGTAATATAGTGGTGATTGTATAATTAATTGAGAATCTTGTATTTTTTTTATTTTATTAAGAGCGCTGCTAAGTTGATAAAGAGGATTAGAAAGATTGCTTCCCAGGGATAAGTAAACACGATTTATTTTTTGCATAAACTACTTTAGTTTTGTTTCGGGTACAAAGGTATGTATGTACATGGGTGGTTTGATTGACAATTTTGTAGTAGATTTTGTCGTAGAATTGTTATCATATTATGTTGTTGTGATAAAGTGGATATTTGAAATTGAGACCACCAAGCAGCAAGATTATTTAGCTCATAATTTCCTTCTACTATAGCACGCATTTTTAACAAATGGTATGCAGAGCGAAACCTAGGATGTTCTATTAATATAGATGTCTGTTTACTATCTCGGATAGATAATCGTAATTGTAAATTCCAAATATCACGTACTAAGTTAGTAATCCGTTTTGGAATTGCTAGTGAACGGCTAGCCTGATCTAATAAATCATTCATCGATATTACAAAAGCATCATAATAGGTACAGCTTTTTTCCTGGGAAATTTTCTGTGTCATCAGTAAATGAGGATACCAATAAAGTGTAGCAAATAAAAATTCTGGATTAACAGGTTTTTGATTATGGATGCGTATATCAGTTTTTTTCAACATTAAAATAATCATATGTTCTATATTATTATTAGCTTGTGTACTCAGGTAGTGCGTAATAATTGGGAAAAGTGGTTGAAATAACTGGTATTTGCATAATTGTAAGTATGTATTATAGCCATAACCAGATTGAAGAAGTTTAAGTGTTTCTTCAAATAGACGAGCTGGAGGAATATTATATAATAATTCAGAAAGATGTCGTATTGGTTGTTTAGTGTTAGAGTCAATTCTCATATTAAATCTAGTCGAAAATCGTATCACGCGTAACATGCGAACCGGGTCTTCTCGATACCTGGTTTCTGGGTCTCCAATTATGCGAATGATACCATGTTCTAAATCTCTCATTCCGCCACTATAATCGCGTATTGTACAATCAGAAAGATTATAATAAAGACTGTTAATAGTGAGATCTCGGCGTTGTGCATCGTCTTCAATAGAACCAAAGATATTATCACGCAATAACATTCCATTTTGTGTATAGCGAGTTTCACTACGATGTATTCTGTTTTTTTCTTTAGATGTATGATGGCCACGAAATGTGGAAACTTCAATAATTTCATGAGAAAAAATAATATGAGCTAGGCGAAAACGGCGTCCGACTAAACGACAGTTACGAAATAACATGCGTACTTGATCTGGTGTCGCGTTAGTTGTAATATCAAAATCTTTTGGTTTTTTATTAAGGAGTAGGTCACGCACACCACCACCAACTAGATAGGCTTCATATCCAGATTTATTTAAGCGATATATGACTTTCATAGCATTATCACTAATATTTTTGTGTAAAATATTATGGTTTGTGCTGTGAACGGTAGTCGCTTGATATACTTTTGAGATTTCAGATAGTAAACATGTCTCATGACCAAGGACGTGTCGGTAAAAATTAGAAACTCGGGTAAAAATAGGACACCTCAATAGTAATAAAATTTAGTCTATGAATGGTTGTTAATCATGATAACTGAGATCATAGATTTTTAGAATTTCATTAATACTCTAATGTATATGATAAGAGTATTGTATAATCATTTAATTCATGGTGTCTCGTATTGATTGTGATCGATTAATATTTTCTTTTATAATTATTTACAACTGATAATATACGTAGTGATTTCTGGTAAATAGTAAGATAAGTATACGATACATATCATTTATACTTTTACTTTTATTATAAAAAATTATAATAATTAATATTGATCACTTCTATCTTAATTTATTTGATAGTATTTCGATTTTTGAATTTTTTATCATATTATTGAGATTCAAAACTAGTTAGATAAATCTTTAGATCTTAACCAGGTAAGTTTCAATTACTAATTGAATTATAGATGTTCATCAGTATATACCCTGATTACGGTGTGTCTTAACTATTATATTATACTATCAATAGTTTAGACGAGGTTAAGAAGACTTACCTTTGTTTAGCATAATAAGACTGATCATATTTTTTAAAGTAAAATTATAGCAATATGATGTTTGATCTATGGAAGACTCGATCTAGTTTCATTGTTTATTCAACTGTTAGTTTTATAATTCAAATTGCTTTTATATGGTTGGAATGAAATGATAGGTGTCTAAATTATGAGAATGATTATAGATATTTTGATAGTACTTTTATTATATCGTGATATTAGAATCTATATATATTTATATAAACCAGAATTTATCTTAATAATTTAATATTCAAAAAATCTTTTGTTAGAATTTTTTAGATGCTTGTCAAATTAAATAGGAATAATTATATCAAGATAACACGATTCAATAGTAAGTAAAGTGATTCAGAATAATAAATTAAACGTGAATGCTATATGCTATGATAATAGCTATGTGTACTATGATACATATAGAGTTCTTGTTTATGACTGATGCATAACAGTTGATTACAATAGATTGTTGTGAATATACAAATAATCTTACTTATTTTAATAAGTTTAACTTATTATTAATAATATTAATATTTGGGTTGATAGTCAATAGTTGAATTTATATGTTGAGAATGAATTATGTTTAAATTGATTATAATGAGATTTATTCAGTGAATTAATTATGTAATGAGATGATTGTTAAAAATATATTTTGTAATAGAGTTATTTCATCCTTTATGGTATGGTCTAGAAGTGATAGCAATAACTAGTACTCTGTTTTACATAAGAGTTCTTATTGTTAATTTTCATTATATATAAGTCATTTTTTAAAATTAGATATAATAGTTATACTGACTGATTCTTAATCATTAATTTAGTAAGTTATTGAACAAATCAATAGAGTTCTCTCGCTTATGCTTGATAACAAAGAGAGTTAGTAATATTACAAAATATTTATTTTATTTTAGAACATTTAATTTGAGTAATATGAAATTAACATTCATATTCAATTTATATTGAATGACATTCCACTCCATAAGTTAATAGATTTAATTATGAAGAGATTAAGTTAGAATTAGAATTCTTTTTTAAATGTGTTGTTTTAATTTAGTTAATAAAGATCTTGTTTTCTATCTAAAGAGGATTATATAAATTAAAATAAATATTTGATATTTACTATCAAGATAGTAAAATATGAATATTGTAGAAGTAATGTCTTATGATTTCAGATAAAATACATTTTATATATTAGAATTAATAGATTTAAATTATTGAATTATTGTATTTATTTTCTATATTTTAATATCATATAGTATATATGATAATTTATATTAGTCAGATACAAAATATAGTCTTATATATGGCTTAAGATTAGTAATCATCTATAATACTTATTAAAGTAAAACAATGATTTTTATATATTAAAATATATTTATTTTATTCAATAAAAAATTAAATATACTATATAATATAGTTGAATCTATCTTCAATAGAGATTGATTCATAGAGTTAAGTGGTCATTATAGATACGATGACCATATCATATAATTGATATTGATATTAGTAAATATTTTATATTTACTCATTTATTCCTGTAATTTATTCAGAATAATAATAATTAATTTTAATCTCTTTTCGTCTAAAAATAGAAGATTACTTTCACAATTATAGTGTTGATAAATAACTATCTTGAAATTATATTGCAATCTATTTTTATCTATTTAATTAATTATTATTATATTATAATTTATCATTAATGTTTTTTTAATTTAATAATCTTTTATATAAAGTAAAGTAGATTGCTTAATATACAAAATAAAAGCATCAGATTTTATCTTGACTAGTAAGTCTGTGTAGTTAAATTAGTTATTACCTTTTTAAAAAAATTATAGTAGTTAACTACATAATCTTTTTTATTATTTAGTTTTAAAATATGAGTAATGGTTAACATAGTATATGAAGCATACGAGTTTTATTTTATTTAGACTATGGTCATATTTAAGAATAATATTGTATTAATATATTGTATTTTATACTCTATTTTTATTTTTGATCGGAATCATAAAAAAGAATCTTAATTTGTACTTTGAAATATATATCTAGTTTAATAAACTTTAATTAAATTTTTATAGATATGCAATATTTACATTTACTGAAGATATATATTTACTATATACTAATATAGTATATATTTTTACTTAGACAAATCAGGATGTATTTATAATTATATTAATATGTATTAGATAATGCTCATGCATAGTGAAACAATAAGATTGAAGGAATTTAAAATATGGATGGAATTAACTATTGTGATATATTATCATGGTCTTTCAATATAAGTTAAAATTTTTTATATATTTGAGTTATTTGTAAGTTAGTATTTTTATAAAAAATTACAGGTATTATGGGATAATTGGAGATAGATATTAAGCGCATATTATCGTTCATATTTTTATTCTTGGTTCTAAATATTTATAATTTATATTTTATTGTATTATAAATTTGTATTTTTTAAATAATTTCAGTATAGATTTATATATTAATCTTTTCTTTCTAGATTCACTATATATAAAGTTATTTGGTAATTTACATTAAAATAAAGTTAATTCTTATTTTATGAAAGGATTCCAGAATCGAGATAAACAGATCATTCATATATAATTTTATTAGAAAAATAAAGAGTTTCGAGTTTGTATAATATACAGATTATTAAATTTTATTTTATTTTTTTACATGATTTATTTATGTACCGTAGATATTAATGACATCATATTATAGAAACAAGAAATTTATTTGTAATAAAATTATTTATTTTAATGTTATTAATTAATTGCTTTTTTAGATAGTAGGATGTATTTATAGATATCTTCTGATTCTTGGAGCATCTATAAGGGTCTTATATTATAGATATCTTATTTCAGTAGAACTTATTATTTTATTTTTTCAAATATTTATTTTTTGTTAACCAATTTGTACTATACGAATAGTAGTGTGATGATTAGTTTTCTACTAGAATAAACTTCTAGTAATATTTTAAATATTCTGTATAATATTATTATCTCGGTTTTTAACCTAATTTTATTTGAGTTTATCGTATTAAATGAATAGAAATGTATTTTTAATTTTTATAGGTATAATATACAGAATTATATTTCACTGTAATTAAAGTAATTTATATTTCTTGAATCTATTCTATAAATAGATGTTATCTATACATCAAATTAGAAAAAAGAAAGAATTTATAAAAATATTGATTAAGTCTTTTGCATGAAAAGACTTAATCAATATTTTTATGTAAAAGGGTTGATTTATATTCACAGCAATTTTTTAGATTTTATTTAAGTTATTTCCATAGAGATTTAATATATAATTTAATTATATAATTAATAATTAAATTACCTTTATAAATTTTATCATGTAACGGTATGGGTAATCTTTGATTATTAATCAATAACGATTCTATCCTGCTATTAATCATAATTAATATTGATATTATAGATGTTTGTAAGTATAGAAAAATTATTTTTATATTGGATATAATACTATTATTGATTGAATATACAATCTTATTATTTTTATATATAGATGAAGTGGCAATAGAAATACATTAAAGAAGTTTTTTATTTTATTTTAATTAAAATTAGTTTTCTATCTTTATAGTAAGATCAATGATATTAGATGATTAATATCAATTATTATCTTTTCATTTAACTTTTCATTAAACTAATGATTAATATGATTTTATTTTTATCCCTTTATAAAATAAAACATTCATCATTTTAGTTAAATCAATATTTTTAAAATATAGATAAGTATCTATTAGTTAATACCTATATATCTAACTGTTATCTTTTAGGTATTTAAAGAATTTACAATGAAATATCACTAGTCGTCCATACAAGAAAATATTTTCTATATTAATATAAAACATAAGATAATTAACTTAAGTTTAGTCTTTATTTTTTTATAATTTTAGTTTTAATAATGTTCCAGAAACTCATAATTAAACTAAATATAATTCTAAGTAATTTTATCTATCCAATATCTGAACACAGATCAGAGATAATGAAATATTAAATTATAATCTTTAAAAATATTTAGTATTATAAAGTATTAATAATTCATGAAATAATGTCTTAAGCTCATTTTTCATATATGAAAATAATTAATATTATTAATATATTATTTAAATATTTGTATTTTACTAAAATTGTAAAATGACGATATATTCACTTTTTATTTATTAAGAAAATATTAAGTATTTTAATATATTAAGTTTATAGAAATAATACTTCTATTTATACATCTCGATTTTGTAACTAATTATACTAGAATATGATAATATTTTAATAATTGATATGGAGTAGGATCTATGAATCTGATTAATTATATTTAGGTGATTTTAATCATGACTTTATCACATAGATCTAGTCATAGATAAATTATGAGATATCTTAACAAATTTATTTACTAAGTAATTAAGAGTTAATTATAGTTTATTGATTCAGTATCTATATAGAGACAGAAATATAATTATTTATTGATAATCATCATGTATGTAATGAGTATGTATACTACACGTATAGTGATATTTTAGGTATTGAGGAATACATACCTTTGAATAATATTAATAATGACATAAATCAACAATTTTATAGCATGTTCTTTAATTAAAGAAATTAATTCTAATGTTTTATTTCATTTCTGTTAATTAATTTATCAGAGTTTTGTTTTATTGGAATTAAAATTGCAACAATGACATATATCATATCCTTGTTGATAATACATAACCATCATTATCTATTATTTTTAAATATTAAAGACTGTTTGGAATAAAACATAGATTTTACTATAGTTGTTTAAAAAAAAGAAAGATAATATGCTTTATGAGAAGGTTGATGATTCCTAAATATTCTAATTAAAAACTTATAAGATTTCATAATTTATGAATTGAAGATAAATAGATGAACATCTATAATTTTAATTGATAGGCTTATTAGAGTTGTTATAATGAAGAGTATCTTTATAGGCTATCACAGGTCATTGTGAGAACATTGTATTAGGTAATATCAATTAGATTAATTAATTGTAGTTATAATAATTCATTAGAAAAGAACTCTACTAATAATATAGTATAATAAGCAGTTCTTTTCTTAATACATTAGAATAATAAACTTACTAACTCTATTTTTTTAAATATAACTAGGTCTAATTTTTTCGTTGTTATTAACATAACATTAAAGATAGAGATTTAAGTATATTTTTAGAAATTTAACATGTGATATTGAATGTCTAGTAATTAGGAACTAGCCTGTTATTTAAGGAATTATTATTATTCAAGGTAATTAAATTATAATAAGTATTTCTATTATTTAATTGAGGTATATTTCCTTCCTGCATTCCTCACAAAGCATCTTGAATGTGTACGATAGTGATTTATGATTAAATTAAGAAATTACTCGCTCATAGAAGATGAGATAATAGCATTGAATTTAGGTGGTTAAAGTTACTATAAAAATCCAAAAATGCTATTTTGGATGACAGACGAACGTTTTTATGTATTAGATGCAATGATTAGTTAGGATGTTTATGGAAAATCGTTTAATTAGTGTTGTAATTCTTGCTGCTGGTAAAGGAACTCGTATGTACTCAGATCTACCAAAGGTACTACATTTACTAGCAGGAAAACCTATGGTTCAGTATGTAATAGATGTTTCTAAAGAAATCAATGCCCGGTGTATTAATCTGATATATGGATATTCTGGTGATCTTCTTAAAACGGTTGTTAATGATGACTCTTTAAATTGGGTGTTACAAAGAGAACAGTTAGGAACTGGTCATGCCATACAGCAAGCTGCTCCTTATTTTCATGATAATGAAGATATTTTAATATTGTATGGAGATGTCCCCTTAATTTCAAGAGATACTTTACACCGTTTACAGAAAGCCAAACCATCTGGTGGAATAGCTCTTTTAACAGTAAAACTTGATGATCCATATGGTTATGGACGAATCATCCGTCAGAATGGAAAAGTTATAGGTATTGTGGAACAGAAAGATGCGACTCCTCAGCAATTAGTAATAAATGAAATTAATACTGGTATCTTTCTTGCTAATGGATTAGAGATTAAACGTTGGTTAAATCAACTTCCTTATAATAGACAAAATGGTGAGTACTATATTACTGATATTATAGCGCTTGCGCATCGTTCTGGTTGTTATATTGAAACAGTCTACCCAGAACGTATAACTGAAATTACTGGTGTGAATAACCGTCTTCAGCTTGCTAATTTAGAGCGTATTTACCAAGTGGAATTAGCAGAAAAATTCCTTGTAGAAGGAGGTATGCTGCAGGATTTAACTCGTTTTGATTTACGTGGTACATTAAAGCACGGTCGTGATGTGGTAATCGATACTAATGTGATTATTGAGGGTACCGTTATACTTGGTAATCGAGTAAAAATTGGGACTGGTTGTGTAATCAAAAATAGCTTAATTTCTGATGATAGTATCATTCATCCTTACAGTGTCATTGATGGTTCTCAATTAGAACCACGATCCAGGGTTGGTCCATTTGCTCATTTACGCCCAGGTAGCAAGTTAGGAACAAGTTCCCATGTTGGCAGTTTTGTGGAAATTAAGAATACAATGCTTGGTTCCGGATCTAAATCAGCGCATTTAAGTTATCTTGGGGACGCGGAGATCGGCGTTAATGTAAATATCGGAGCAGGTACTATTACTTGTAATTATGATGGTATAAATAAATCGAAGACTATTATTGGTGATGGTGTTTTTGTTGGTTCAGATACTCAGTTTATTGCCCCAGTTAATGTTGGATCAGGTGTGACTGTTGCTGCTGGTAGCACCATTATAAGAGATGTGCCTTCTAACGGGTTAGTATATAACCGGAAAGAGCAAATATTTGATGTTAATTGGAAGAAACCAAAAAAGAAAAATTAAGTATGGATTAATTTTTCTTAATTGAACATAGTGTAGTAGTGATATTAGTACCAGTGTTAGCGACTAGTGACTATTGAAAGGATTTCGAATCTACTGGATATTTTAATCAGAAGATAACCCTCAGAGTTTATTGACTATCACGCCAGGAAACTTATCTTTATGTGTGGAATTATTGGTGCAATTTCGTATCGTAATATTGTAGGAATTTTACTTGATGGATTGCGACGTCTTCAATATCGGGGTTATGATTCTTCTGGTTTAGCTGTGATGGATCTGACTGGAGAGTTGATTCGTCTTCGTCGTCTTGGAGGAGTACAGAATTTAATTAATGCGGTAGAAAATACTGTTTTATCAGGCAGTATTGGTATTGCGCATACACGTTGGGCCACACATGGAAAACCGGCAGAAATAAACGCGCATCCACATATATCATTTGATATTAGTATAGTGCATAATGGAATTATTGAGAATTATCAGTCTATATATAGACAGTTAAAAGTATGGGGTTATACATGTTTGTCAGAAACTGATACAGAAGTAGTAGCTCATTTAGTACATTGGGAAGGGCAAAAAGGTGGTTCATTATTAGAAGTAGTACAACGTGTTCTTCCGTGTCTTCGTGGTACATATGGTATGGTTATTTTAGATAGTCGAATGCCAGATAGGTTGATTGCCGCGCGTTCGGGTAGTCCTTTGGTTATTGGTTGTGGTATCGATGAAAATTTTATAGGATCAGATCCTATAGCATTACTACCAATGACGCGTCGATTAATTTATTTAGAAGAAGGTGATGTAGCACAAATTACATCATCTAGTATTATGATTTTTGATCGCTCTGGTAATAGTGTGCATCGTTGTGAAATTACCTCTAACATACAACATGATGCAGGAAATAAAGGAGCTTATAACCATTATATGCAGAAAGAAATTTATGAGCAGCCTAGGGTAATTAAAAAGAGGCTAAAAGGTCATCTTAGAAATAATAAAATTAACTTCCCTGAGTTAGGTTCAGAAAACGAAATACTACTAAAAAACTTACAACATATCCAGATTGTAGCTTGTGGTACTTCATATAATGCAGGTATGGTAGCAAAATACTGGTTCGAATCATTCATTCAAGTACCCTGTGATGTTGACATTGCTTCTGAATTTCGTTATAGACAACCTGTAGTACGACATAATAGCTTTTTGATAACTTTATCTCAGTCTGGAGAAACTGCTGACACCCTAGCAGCACTACGTCTTTCAAAAAAAATGAGTTATCTAGGATCTTTAGCGATTTGTAATGTACCTAGTTCTTCTTTGGTACGTGAATCTGATTTAGTTCTTATGACTCAAGCAGGTTCAGAAATTGGTGTTGCATCGACCAAGTCTTTTACAACTCAGTTGACTGTTCTGTTAATGCTACTAGCAAAAATTAGTTATTTGAAAGGTATGAAACCTGAGATTGAAAAGAGCATTGTCGATGCTCTTAAGGTATTACCTTATCGAATTAATCAGATGTTATTGCAAAATGAATTAATGGTTGATTTAGCAAAAGATTTTATTCATAAAGAAAATGTTTTATTTCTGGGAAGAGGCGCTCAATATCCAATTGCAATGGAAGGGGCTTTGAAACTAAAAGAGATCTCTTATATTCATGCGGAAGCATATGCTGCTGGCGAATTAAAGCACGGACCTCTTGCATTAATTGATAATAATATGCCAGTTATCGTTATTGCACCAGATAATAAGCTTTTAGAAAAAATAAAATCAAATATAGAAGAAGTTCGTGCTCGTGGTGGTTTATTATACGTTTTTACTAACGCTCAATTTGGTTGTTCTAACATTGAGAGAATGCGTATTATTTCTTTACCATATGTTGAAGACATTACGACACCAATTTCTTATATTGTACCATTGCAATTACTTAGCTATCATATAGCTTTACTCAAAGGAAACAATGTAGATCAACCAAGAAATCTGGCGAAATCAGTAACAGTAGAATAAAAATATCAGGATTATAGTATAAATATTTGATTTGTAAAGATTGTCTCTTAAATTTAGAGAATTAACTGTTCAATATTATTGTATACCAATCATTTTCTGAGGTTGAACCCAGGTGTCAAATTCTTCGGGGGTAAGATATCCAAGTTGTATCGCAGCTTCTTTTAATTTTAATCCTTCTTTATGTGCTTTGTTAGCTATCTCTGCTGCCTTATCATATCCAATATGGGTATTGAGTGCAGTGACAAGCATCAATGATTCATTTAGAAAATGTGCAATACGAGTATGATTTGGTATAATCCCTTGTGCACAGTGTTGATTAAAGCTATTGATACCATCGGATAAAATCCGTATAGACTGTAAAAAATTATAAATAATCATAGGTCGATAAACATTTAATTCCAAGTTTCCTGATGCTCCTCCTATACTGATAGCTACGTCATTACCCATAATTTGACAGCAAATCATTGTTAGTGCTTCGCACTGAGTTGGATTAACTTTACCTGGCATAATAGAGCTACCTGGCTCATTTTCAGGAAGTATTATTTCACCAATTCCACAGCGTGGACCGGAGGCAAGTAATCGTATATCATTACTAATCTTCATTAGAGAGACTGCTAGTCCTTTAAGTGCTCCATGTGAATTGACTATAGCATCACAGGTTGCTAGAGCTTCAAATTTATTTACTGCGGTTATGAAATTTATACCAGTAATTGAAGATAACTCCTTAGCAACACTTACAGCATACTCAGGATGAGTATTTAGACCATTTCCAACAGCTGTCCCTCCTATAGCGAGTTCTGAAAGATAAGGTATACTATTGATAATATGATTCAGATTGTGTTTTAGCATTGCAGCCCACCCTGAGAATTCTTGCCCTAATGTCAACGGCGTAGCATCTTGTAAATGCGTTCGTCCAGTTTTAATTATATCTTGAAAGTCTACTGATTTGAGGTAGAGTGTATTTTTGAGCATTTTGATAGATGGAATTAACTTTTTATATAGGGCTGTAACTGCCGCAATATGCATGGCAGAGGGGAACACATCGTTAGAACTCTGACTATGATTTACATGATCATTTGGGTGCACTAATCGTAATATACCTCGCTCTCCTCCTAAAATTTCGCTAGCGCGATTAGCTAATACCTCATTCATATTCATATTAGTTTGTGTTCCAGATCCAGTCTGCCAGATTGATAGTGGAAATTGATTCCAGTGTTGATTACTAATTATTTCATCAGCTGCTTGAATAACTGCATGTGCAATATTAAGAGGTAAAGCGCCTAAATCTGCATTAACTTTAGCTGCAGCACGTTTGACTAACGCTAACGCATATATAAATTCTAGAGGCATTTTTTCTGTAGAGATTAAAAAATATGATAATGAACGTTGTGTTTGTGCCCCCCAAAGTTGATCTGAAGATATTGCTATAGTTCCCATAGAATCTTTTTCAATACGAATTTTTGGCATTATCAAATTCCTTAAATATTTCTATTAGCATAATATACTTCTGTATTATTAATACAGATGTGAATTACGGTATAGTTATATGCTATAATATAATTATATTTTTAAATAATTTTAAAATAGTTTAGTCATCATTTCATAAAATTATTGTTACAGTGATTTATAATATCTAAAATGAAGTCTTCTTAGCTAGAATTCACATAGGATCTATAATGCAGAATAAAATACTAATTATATTGAAGTTATTCATTATACCTATAATGTAGCAAATCTATACGGAATTGATGAAATGTTTTTGATATATCACATGATGATATCAAATTCATTATGAATCATGTAATCAAGTAAGAATAATTATAATTTCATTACCGTGATTAATTCTAAATTTAAAAAATGTGTATAGATTACCTAAATAGATTTCTTTTTATATTTAGATTTACAGTAGTTTATGACAGTAGAGGAACAAAGAAGATATACATGGATTATTTATTCTTGAAAGATAGAATAAAATTTTAAAAGTTTAGAGCAGATCCTATCTATAAAATACAGAAAATTATTAGATTAAGTTGGGCTCGATCGATGTAATAGGTCGAAAGCATAATAATGCAAAAGATATAGCCTATTGCTTGATCAGAAAGATTAATTTTATCAATTTAATATATAGTCTATTAAAATCATTAATAAAGTTAGAACAGTGTGTCCTGTCATTAAAATGATAATTAAAATATCTGATTACAATATCGTTATCATATCTATTGCACTATCATAATTAGTTTTATAATATCGCCCATGGTGTATAGGAAGGTCAAATAGTAGTTATTCAATTGTGAATTATACATGTATGAATTAGATCTTTCGTTCATTTTTTTAAAAAATTATAAATATCATTATTTATGTATTTTATAAATATACTATTTATTTTTTTAATCTTTAGTATTTATTATTCTCACACTGATTATAGAACAAGTGTGTTATTTAGTATTTTTACTTGAGTTTCCATATTAATAATCATTAGTCAATATGGTCAGTCATTCATAAATATTTTCTAATTTTCACTTCTTAATGAATAGTAAAATATTTTGATTGTTCATCATATGCATTCTTCTATAATATAGATAAGGGTGATTTCTGTTATATCTATATTTTATCTTAACTTAGGTGAGAACGATGATATCAAGATTTTGGATGGAAAGGTATTAATATTTGTGAGGTTTTTATTTTAAATAGGTAAAAAAATAATATATGATATGAGTTATTTTCCATTTTTTCTATTTAGTTCAGTTCTATAAAAAAGTTATAGCACATTATTTGGGTGATTATTATTAAATATAATATCATTTAGCTTATTTTCCTTATGAAAAACTCTAAATATATCTAAATCAGACTATCATAATTTATTATCTTCTATTGTATATAGACTGTTAAATATTGAGTTATGTGGTGATTTAATATTATATTAATATAATATTAATTATAAAAATTTTTATCAGTTGTTAATTATCGAATATTCAAGATTAAGTTAATAGAAGTGCTGTAATTTGCTGTGAAAGATTATAGGCAAAAACAAGTAGGATTTATGTTTTAAAATTAACCCAAGATAGTAATGGGTCTTTTATATTTGGTTTCAATACATTACTCTTCAATAATGCGCTCTGTTCTCGGATGGATCGATTCACTTGTAAATATTGATTAATGATTTCACATGGTATATTGAGAATCTTTTCATCCTGTAATCCAGGTCAATGAGTTTAGAGGTTCGCGGTAAAATTTGCACGCCATAAATTATTGAAGGAAACAAGTTGTTTTACAAACTGTGTAACCTTTGTCTTCTATTTACATGAAACACAATATGAATATCGGTTTTTTTATTTATAATATTTGGCAAAAATCTAATAACTGTTTCTGCACTATGATATGCACCTTCTACTAATCCCGACGTGACTTCAATAATACGATAATTGGATTTTCATCTGCTCAAGTTCGTTTTATTTTTCACGTATAAAATCAGCTAGCACTATGTCTGCTTTTTTTAAAGTAGTTGTTTTGCATGTCTTATTCTTCTATTGACCTCTCATAAGTCGATTGAGTGTAATAAAGATAACTGAAGTTTGATAATCGTTCTTATCAGATTGTCTATGTTATGCTAAACGTACAGAAATAAACTGATAATTACAGTAATTATTTTCTACGGATAGTTCACTTATAGCTAAGTAATACAACTTGTCTTGGAGTGTCGAGTCTTACACTCTAGTAATCCATAATATACATTATTTATTATAGATAATTTTTTTAGATTTCATTTAAGAAAATCTGCGTTAATATACATCTTTTTATTTGTATTAATAATCGGTTGGATACCAATTGATGTATATTTATTTCGTAATTATGATAGGACTATCATATAGATATATCTATATGGGCTTCATTCTTATAAAACTCTGAATTTTGAGAAAATATCTATAAATAAACAATAATATGTTATTAATTAAATAAATAAAAATTATGTCAATAATATACTATAACTTATGTTAAGTAACTCAATAATGATTGCAGATCAATATATACTATGTTAATAGGTTTAAATAGATTTGATTGCAAATTACATTTTTTTTAATATTTTGAAGAATTAATTTATAGAAGGTCTTGATTTTTATAGCATCTAAAGTATAGTAGTTTATGATAATAATTACTAATAATTACTTTTCGATTTGTAATTTAGATTTATAAAAACGTAATATTGATTAAAATAGTTTAATTTATTTTCTATGTTCATTATTTTGGAGTTAAAATGGTATTAGTCAGTCGTTTTGCCCCTGATTTTACAGCTTCTGTTGTTCTAGGAAATGGTGACATTATAGAAAGGTTTAACTTTTCAGACTTTACTTCTGGTAAAACCTGTGTTCTTTTTTTTTGGCCCATGGATTTCACCTTTGTATGTCCGTCGGAATTAATCTCTTTTGATAAGAGATATTTAGAATTTCAACAGCGTTCTGTAGAAGTAATTGGTGTTTCTTTTGATTCAGTATTTGTACATAGAGCGTGGCGCAACACTCCGATAAACAAAGGAGGAATAGGTCCAGTTCGATACATAATGGTGTCTGATATTAAACGTGAAATTCAGAAATCTTGGGGCATTGAGCATCACGATGCAGGTATGGCATTACGTGGCTCTTTTCTTATTGATCAGAAAAGAGTGGTACGGCATCAAGTTGTTAATGATTTACCATTTGGACGTAATGTTGATGAAATGCTGCGTATGGTGGATGCGTTACAGTTCCATGAAATGCATGGGGAAGTATGCCCAGCACAGTGGGAAAAAGGAAAAGATGCTATAAAGCCATCTGCTGATGGTATTGTTAAATATTTATCTAAAAACTTAAATCAGCTTTGATGATTTAAGTGACAAGCATATATTCTTAGAATTTATAATGCGAAAAAGTTTTAATGAAAGGCGGATCTTTTATGTTGAGTAATTTTACTAGTTTGTAGATTGTTTTTATTTAATTCAAATTATTATTGAATGAATTATATAATTATAAATTAGTTATTAATTTAAGGTCTTATCCTTAATACAGACTATCTCATGAGATAGTCTGTATTAAGGATATTAGATACATTCTCTTGATGGTCTAGAGAAAACAGTTATCTTCTATATAGAATCATTATGTATGTGAAACAACATATTTAATTTTAGGTAGATTGATAAACGAGCGTTCTGTCTATCAGATAGATGATATCTTTATTATTTTTGTTATATTCTAAAAATAATTTGAGAATTTTATGCAGTTAATACGTGGGATACACAATCTTCGAAAACATCATCAAGGTTGTGTGTTGACTGTTGGGAATTTTGACGGTGTGCATCGTGGTCACCAAGCATTATTAGCACAGCTGTGCTCGGAAGGTCTTCATCGTAATTTACCAGTCATGGTTATGCTGTTTGAGCCTCAACCGATTGAATTTTTTACCAACAGAAGTTCCCCCGCTCGATTAACAAGGCTTAATGAAAAGATACGTCTTTTAAAAAAGACGGGTGTGGATCTAGTTCTCTGTATTCGTTTTGATCATAATTTTAGTGACTATAGTGCACAAGATTTTATCGCTGAAATTTTAGTAAAAAAACTTAATATACAGTTACTTGTAGTTGGTAGTGATTTTCAATTTGGGGTTGATCGATCTGGTGACTTTGCTTTATTAAAGCAAGAAAGTATACGTTATGGTTTTGGTATTATAAGTGCTCAAACTTTTTTTTATTCTAAGGAGCGTATTAGTAGTACAATAATACGTCGTGTGTTAGCTAAAGATAATTTTGAATTAGCTCAGAGATTGTTAGGACGACCATTTAGTATATCTGGTCGAGTAGTACATGGTGAAGAATTAGGTCGAATTATTGGGTTTCCTACTGCTAATATATCCTTATGTCGAACTGTTTCACCTGTTACAGGGGTGTATGCTGTTCATGTACAAGGCTGTCATGACCAGGTGTTATCTGGTATAGCAAATATTGGGATTCGCCCCACTTTCAACTTGGGGATTCAGCAGTTAGAGGTGCATCTTTTTGATTTTTCTTTAGACATATATGGTCGATATATAGAAGTTATTATTTTAAATAAAATACGTACTGAGCAGTGTTTTAATTCAATAAATGCGCTAAGAAATCAGATTAAAAATGACATTGTAACTGCTAGATATTTTTTTAAAAATAGACGTTCAATAGGGTTAATTACTTAAATTTCATTGGATTCGTAGACTTTATAAAGAAGAATCTGAAAAACTTAAATTTCAATAAAATTATAAAGTTATTTTAATAATAAACACATTTGAATATAATTCTGTCTATTATAAAGCTCAATCTATTTAGATAATACAATAATGATGTTCAAAAAATAGAAATAAGTCAATCGTTATTTTATGACAATATTTCGGAATATAAGCAAGGTATAAAAGATAACGTATGCGTTTTTGTCTGATGGTAACCGGACCTGCTTACGGTACTCAACGTGCTAGTACAGCTTGGTTATTTGCTAATGAGTTAGTAAAGCAATCACATATCATTACTAGTATCTTTTTTTATTGCGAGGGTGTACTAAACGCAAGTGCATTGAACTGTCCAAGTAGTGATGAAGTCGATCTGACTCGTTGTTGGCAGGAATTATCTAAACAACATGCTGTTATATTGAATATTTGTATTGCGGCAGCTTTGCGTCGAGGAGTCTGTAATCAAAAAGAAGCACGGCGTTTTGGTTTACCATCGGCTAATCTAGCTTCTGGTTTTCAGTTAACGGGTTTAGGTGCGTTAGCTGAAGCAGTATTAAGTTGTGATCGAATGGTACAATTCTAATGAATTCGATTGCTTTTATTTTTACACGAGGCCCACATGGATCTAGCTTTGGTCGTGAAGGTTTAGATTCAATCTTAGCATTATTATCTTTTAGTGATAAGATTGCCTTGTTTTTTGTTAGTGATGGCGTATTACAATTAACTACTAATCAAAAACCACATTTAATTTTAGCACGTGATTATATTTCTACGTTTAGTATTCTTTCCTTATACGAAATAAAAAGATTTTACATCTGCTCAGCCGCGTTAATTGAACGTGGTCTAACTATCAACACTTCAAATATATTGGGTGCTGATATATTATCTCCACGGACACTTCGTATAATGTTAAATGATTATCATCGACTGATTACTTTTTAAGTTCATAATATTATGCTACATACCTTAACAACATCACCATTTCGTTGCGATCTGTCTGCGATACGACGTTTGATAGCTGTGGATGATCATGTATTATTGCTTGAGGATGGGGTGATTTTTGCATTAGAAGGAACTAAAAGTCTTTTAATGTTAATAAACACTTCTGCTTACGTGTATGCATTAAAAGTCGATCTCTTGGCTCGTGGTTTAATTAGTCACATTTCATCTCAAGTTAAAATTATTAGTTATACTGACTTTGTGACGCTGACATTACAACATCCACAACAGATATCCTGGTAAATATTAATAGATGTTTTGGTAAATAAGTAATATTGGTTATTTCTTGACTCTGTATAAACTTGAATCTAAAATGTTATTTTACTACATAATTTAATTTTTTCATATCTAAATAGAAATTAAGTAAAAAGAAAATAATATTTAAAGTTCAGGGGTTATGTGATGGCAACAATTAATCAGTTAGTTCGTAAACCACGTATTCGAAAAGTAGTAAAAAGTAATGTACCTGCATTAGAAGGTTGCCCACAGAAACGTGGTGTATGTACTCGTGTTTATACGACTACACCTAAAAAACCGAATTC
The DNA here is from genome assembly GCF_900699015.1 of Candidatus Erwinia haradaeae. GTDB lineage: Bacteria > Pseudomonadota > Gammaproteobacteria > Enterobacterales > Enterobacteriaceae > Erwinia_E > Erwinia_E haradaeae_E. The sequence continues at coordinate 433,896 of NZ_LR217737.1, forward strand.
TGCTTTACGTAAAGTATGTCGGGTTCGCTTAACTAATGGCTTTGAAGTAACCTCGTATATAGGAGGTGAAGGCCATAATTTACAGGAACACTCTGTAATCCTTATTCGTGGCGGTCGAGTTAAAGATTTGCCTGGTGTTCGTTATCATACAGTTCGTGGGGCGCTAGACTGCTCAGGTGTTAAAGATTGTAAACAGGCCCGTTCTAAATATGGTGTAAAAAAACCAAAAACTTAACTTTATCTTTGAGGTAAAGGAAAATATTAAGAACTCAAATGTTCTCATGACGCCAATGAGAGTTTTGGGTGTCTTGAATGAACTACGGAGTATTCCTAATGCCACGTCGTCGTATCATCAGTCAACGTAAAATTCTTCCAGACCCTAAGTTTGGATCTGATCTTTTGGCGAAATTCATTAATATTCTCATGAAAAATGGTAAGAAATCTATTGCTGAAACTATCGTTTATCATGCACTAGATAGATTATCTAGTCGAGTAAGTAAAGATGGGTTAGAAATATTTGAAACAGCTCTAGATAATGTGCGTCCAACTGTTGAAGTTAAATCTCGTCGTGTAGGTGGTTCTACTTATCAAGTTCCTGTTGAAGTTCGTCCGGTGCGTCGTAATACATTAGCAATGCGTTGGATTGTAGAATCTGCGAGAAAGCGTAGTGATAAATCTATGGCGCTTCGTTTAGCACATGAACTTTCTGAGGCCTCTGAAAATAGAGGTACAGCAGTAAAGAAACGTGAAGATGTACATCGTATGGCTGAGGCTAATAAGGCTTTTGCCCATTACCGATGGTAATGGCGATCTATTTATGATTAGTCCATAGTAAAATATATTATAAATATATCACTAGGATTAACTAACTGAAAATGTTCCAGAATCAGAGGAAGCACATGGCTCGTACTACACCTATAACACGCTACCGGAATATTGGTATTAGTGCACATATCGATGCTGGTAAAACAACGACTACTGAGCGTATCCTGTTTTACACTGGTGTAAACCATAAAATTGGTGAAGTACATGATGGCGCAGCTACAATGGATTGGATGGCTCAGGAACAGGAGCGTGGGATTACTATTACCTCCGCAGCTACTACTGCTTTTTGGTCTGGTATGGCTAATCAGTTTGAGTCACATCGCATTAATATTATTGATACTCCAGGGCATGTAGATTTTACTATTGAGGTTGAGCGCTCGATGCGTGTACTGGATGGTGTAGTCATGGTTTACTGTGCTGTTGGAGGTGTGCAGCCACAATCTGAAACTGTGTGGCGGCAAGCTAATAAATATAGAGTGCCACGTATTGCGTTCATTAATAAAATGGATCGGATGGGGGCTAATTTTCTTAGGGTAGTAAGTCAGATAAAATCGCGTTTAGCGGCTAATCCAGTTCCAATTCACCTAGCTATTGGAGAAGAAGATACGTTTACTGGTGTAGTTGATTTAATAAAGATGAAAGCTATAAACTGGAATGACAGTGACCACGGCTTAACTTTTTCATACGAAGAAATCCCTTTGAATATGAAGGAAGTTGCTGAAGAATGGCACCAAAAATTAATTGAGTCTGCAGCAGAATCCTCTGAAGAGTTAATGGATAAGTATCTTAATGGTAGAAGTTTTACTGAAAAAGAAATTAAAAGTGCCCTAAGGCAACGTGTATTGAAGAATGAAGTAATTTTAGTGACTTGCGGATCTGCTTTTAAGAATAAAGGTGTGCAAGCTATGCTCGATGCAGTTATTGAATACTTACCCGCTCCAACCGATATTAGTGCAATTAATGGAATATTAGATGACGGTAAAAATAGCCCCTCTATTCGTAATGCAGATGATAGGGCTCCTTTTTCTGCATTAGCATTTAAAATTGCTACTGATCCATTTGTGGGAAACTTAACTTTCTTCCGTGTCTATTCTGGTGTAGTCAAATCTGGTGATACGGTTATGAATCCCATTAAAACTCAGCGTGAACGATTAGGTCGAATTGTACAAATGCATGCTAATAAACGTGAAGAAATCAAAGAGGTGTACGCAGGAGATATAGCTGCTGCTATTGGTTTGAAAGATGTGACCACAGGTGATACTTTATGTGATATAAATAATATTATTATTTTAGAGCGCATGGATTTTCCTGAGCCAGTGATTTCAGTAGCAGTGGAACCCAAAACAAAAGCAGATCAGGAAAAAATGGGAATGGCCTTAGGTCGATTAGCAAAAGAAGATCCTTCATTTCGCGTCTGGACAGATGAAGAATCATCACAGACGATTATCGCTGGTATGGGTGAACTACATTTAGAGATCTTAGTTGATCGTATGCAACGGGAATTCCATGTTTCAGCTAACGTTGGTAAGCCACAGGTTGCTTATCGTGAAACTATCCGTGAAACGGTTACCAATATTGAAAGTAAATATATTAAGCAATCCGGTGGTCGAGGTCAATTTGGTCATGTGGTGATTGATATGAGCCCTCTAGAGTCCGGTGGACTTGGTTATCAGTTTGTCAATGATATTGTAGGGGGGGTAATTCCTAAAGAATTTATTCCAGCAGTTGATAAAGGGATCCAGGAACAGCTGAAATCGGGTCCTTTAGCTGGATACCCTGTGGTAGATGTTAAGGTTCGTTTACATTATGGGTCATACCATGATGTAGATTCTTCTGAATTAGCGTTTAAGATAGCTGCATCTTTAGCTTTTAAATCTGCGTTTCGTCAAGCAAGGCCTGTTCTTCTTGAACCTGTTATGAAGGTAGAAATTGATACCCCAGAAGAGTATATGGGAGACGTTATTGGTGATTTGAATCGTCGACGAGGTTTAATAGAAGGTATGGAAGAGTCTTCTACTGGCAAAACAGTGCGCGCTCAAGTACCACTGTCTGCTATGTTTGGTTATGCCACTGATCTACGATCACAGACTCAGGGTCGAGCTTCGTATTCTATGGAATTCTTAAAATACGTTGAAGCACCTAACCATATTTCACAAGCTATTATTGAAGCTCGTTGTAAATAAATGTCTAGGTTTAGGTAATTAGTCCCGTGCTTACTGATTTTCAGGTGAGCATAAAAAGTAAGGAATATTGCTGTGGCTAAAGAAAAATTTGAACGCTCTAAAACGCACGTCAATGTTGGTACTATTGGGCATGTTGACCATGGTAAAACCACTTTAACTGCTGCTATTACGACTGTATTGGCTAAAAATTATGGCGGTACTGCTCGTGCTTTTGATCAGATAGATAACGCACCCGAAGAAAAAGCACGTGGTATCACAATTAATACCTCACATGTTGAATATGATACTTTAACTAGACATTATGCACATGTTGATTGTCCAGGTCATGCTGACTATATTAAAAACATGATCACTGGCGCGGCCCAGATGGATGGGGCAATTTTAGTAGTTGCTGCCACTGATGGCCCAATGCCACAGACCCGTGAACATATTTTACTTGGTCGACAGGTTGGAGTACCTTATATTATTGTTTTCCTAAATAAGTGTGATATGGTGGATGATGAGGAATTACTTGAATTAGTTGAAATGGAAGTTCGTGATTTATTATCACAATATGATTTTCCAGGTGATCTGACACCTATTGTGTACGGCTCTGCATTAAAAGCACTAGAAGGTGATACGGAGTGGGAAGCTAAGATCTTAGAGTTAGCTTCGCATTTAGATAAGTATATTCCAGAACCAAAGCGTTCTGTTGATAAATCATTTTTAATGCCTATTGAAGATGTTTTTTCTATATCTGGTCGAGGAACCGTTGTCACTGGTCGTGTGGAAAGCGGTGTCATTAAAGTCGGTGAAGAAGTTGAGATTGTTGGCATTAAAGATACCGTTAAATCCATTTGCACTGGTGTAGAAATGTTTCGTAAACTTTTAGATGAAGGTCGTGCAGGTGAGAATTGTGGTATTTTACTTCGAGGTATTAAACGAGAAGATATTCAGAGAGGTCAGGTTTTGTCTAAACCAGGGACCATTAAGCCACATACTAAATTTGAATCAGAAGTTTATATTTTATCTAAAGAAGAAGGGGGCCGTCATACTCCATTCTTTCAAGGATACCGTCCACAATTCTATTTTCGTACGACTGATGTTACTGGTACCATCGAACTACCAGAGGGTGTTGAAATGGTGATGCCAGGAGACAATATTAAAATGGTTGTCAATCTAATTCATCCTATCGCCATGAATGAAGGTTTGCGTTTTGCAATTCGTGAAGGCGGGCGTACTGTTGGAGCAGGTATTGTTTCTAAAGTGATTGCTTAATGTTTGTTGCTTTTCTATATATTCTCTACAGAAAGATAAAAGAGCGCATGCGCTCTTTTATCTTTCTGTAGTTCCATGGTCTTCAGTAGAAGAATGGGGTTGAGTAATATTACAGTTGCTTTACTTTCAGATATAATATAATGTTTCAATGATGATTACAGACTATGATTCATAGCTATTTCAGATTAGTTTATTGGTACTTGTTACCATAGTTAGTTTTAGTTATTGGCATTAACAAAAATTGCTTGCATCTATCAGTTGTAATAGATGAAAGTATTAATTCTTTTCTTTTATAAATAATTGGAGTTCTGGTCTCATGCAGAACCAAAGAATCCGAATCCGGTTGAAGGCGTTTGATCATCGTTTAATTGATCGATCAACAATGGAGATTGTAGAGACTGCTAAACGAACTGGTGCGCAAGTACGTGGTCCAATTCCATTGCCGACTCGTAAAGAACGCTTCACAATTTTGATCTCTCCTCATGTGAATAAAGATGCGCGCGATCAATATGAAATTCGTACGCATAAGCGTCTAGTCGATATTGTTGAGCCCACTGAGAAAACGGTTGATGCACTCATGCGATTAGATCTTGCTGCCGGTGTAGATGTGCAAATCAGTCTAGGTTAACAAGCTGATTACAACAGTTAGGGGAAGAGATGATTGGTTTAGTTGGTAAGAAATTAGGTATGACCCGTATTTTCACAGAAGATGGTGTTTCTATACCTGTTACGGTCATTGAACTGGAAGAAAACCGTGTGACCCAGATAAAAAAAATTGGTAAAGATGTGTACAATGCTATCCAGGTAACAACTGGAGTGAAAAAATCTAATCAGATTACTAAACCTGATGCAGGGCACTTTGCTAAGTCTGGGGTTGCACCTGGTCGTGGTTTATGGGAATTTAGCGTTTCTAATATCTCTGAGTTTAAGGTGGGACAGAGTATTAATATTGATATTTTTTCTGATATCAAAAAAGTCGATGTAACTGGATTATCTAAAGGGAAAGGTTTTGCAGGTACAGTAAAAAGATGGAATTTTAGAACTCAGGATGCAACTCACGGTAATTCCTTGTCTCACCGTGTTCCAGGTTCTATCGGTCAAAATCAGACTCCAGGAAAAGTGTTTAAAGGTAAGAAAATGGCAGGTCAGATGGGTAATAAACGTGTAACTATTCAGAGCCTAAGGATTGTCCGTATTGATTATGATCGAAATATTCTTTTGGTTAGAGGGTCGGTACCTGGCTCTACTGGTAGCGATCTCATTATTAAAGAAGCTGTGAAGGCCTAAGGGGATAGATATGGAATTAGTCTTGAAAGACGCATTAAGCGTGATCAATGTCTCCAACACTATCTTTGGTTGTGATTTTAACGAAGCATTAATTCATCAAGTATTGGTTGCTTATACAGCTGGTGCTCGTCAGGGAACTCGTTCTCAGAAAACTCGTGCAGAAGTCACTGGATCCGGAAAAAAACCATGGCGACAAAAAGGAACAGGTCGTGCACGAGCTGGTTCCTTACAAAGCCCGATCTGGCGATCGGGTGGTGTAGCTTTTGCTGCTAAACCTCAAGATCATAGTCAAAAAATTAACAGAAAGATGTATCGTGGTGCCCTGAAAAGTATTTTATCGGAATTAATACGTCAAGATCGATTAATGATTTTTCAGAAGTTTTCTTTAGAATCCGCTAAAACAAAGATGCTTCTAGAGAAACTAAAAGCTATGAATCTAGAGGATGTATTGATTATTACTGTGATGTTAGAAGAAAATTTACGATTAGCATCTAGAAATCTATATAAAGTTGAGGCACGGACTATAGACAATATTAATCCAATGAGTCTAATTGCTTTTGAGAAAGTTCTAATAACTGCTGATGCAGTTAAAAGAATAGAGGAGATATTCGTATGAAGTGGGAAGAGCGTCTACTAAAAGTTATACGTACACCACATCTCTCTGAGAAAGCGTCTAGAGTATTGGAAAAAACGAATACTATTGTTCTTAAAGTTTCTAAAGATTCTACAAAATTAGAAATTAAGTCTGCTGTGCAGAGATTATTTTCAGTGAAAATAGAAGGCGTAAATACTGTGTTAGTCAAAGGTAAGTCTAAGCGTCATAAGCAGCGTGTTGGTCGTCGCAGTAACTGGAAAAAAGCTTATGTTACTATGAAAGAAGGTCAAACTCTAGACTTGTTCGGTGATGTGGAGTAGATCTGAGGAAAGAATCATGACACTGGTTAAATGTAAACCAACATCTCCGGGACGTCGTCACGTAGTGAAAGTGGTGAATCCAGAGCTATATAAAGGCAAGCCTTTTTCTCCTTTAATAGAAAAAAAAAGTAAAACTGGTGGTCGCAATAATTTTGGTCGCATCACTACTCGTCATATTGGCGGCGGACATAAGAAGGCTTATCGTCTAATTGACTGCAAAAGAAATAAAGATGGTATTCCAGGAACTATTGAACGTTTTGAATACGATCCGAATCGCTCTGCAAATATTGCATTAGTCTTATATAAAGATGGTGTTCGTCGTTATATCTTAGCACCACAAGGAATGAAAGTTGGTGATCAAATTCAGTCTGGAATTAATGTTGCCATTAAAATTGGTAATTCATTACCAATGCGTTATATTCCCGTTGGTTCTACTGTGCATAATGTAGAAATGAAACCAGGTAAGGGTGGGCAAATTGCACGTTCAGCCGGTACATATGTGCAAATTGTTGCACGAGAAGGTTCTTATGTAACCTTGCGTTTACGTTCTGGTGAGATACGTAAAATTCCATCCGATTGCCGAGCAACTCTTGGAGAAGTGGGTAATAGCGCACATATGTTGCGTGTTCTAGGTAAAGCGGGCTCTGCTCGTTGGCGAGGTGTCCGTCCTACTGTTCGTGGTACAGCAATGAACCCTGTAGACCATCCGCACGGGGGTGGAGAAGGGCGTAATTTTGGAAAACACCCCGTATCTCCTTGGGGATTACAGACAAAGGGTAAAAAAACACGTAGTAACAAGCGGACTGATAAATTCATCATTCGTCGACGTAGTAAATAATTTTAGAGGATAAAAAATGCCACGTTCTCTCAAGAAAGGGCCATTTATTGACCTACACTTGCTGCAGAAGGTAGAGAAAGTTTTGGCTACTGGAGAAAAGAAACCAGTGCGTACTTGGTCACGTCGTTCAACCATCTTTCCTAAGATGGTTGGTTTGACTATCGCTGTCCATAATGGTCGTCATCATATTCCTATTTTTATATCTGATGATATGGTTGGTCACAAACTAGGTGAATTTTCTCCTACTCGCACATACCGTGGTCATTCCGCGGATAAAAAAGCTAAAAAGCGTTAAGAGATTGGGGGGGGGATGGAAATTATTGCAAGACAGTGTCGTGCTCGTTCTTCTGCACAGAAGATTCGTTTGGTTGCAAACCTTATACGTGGACAGAAAGTATCGAAAGCTTTAGAGGTTTTAATTTATACTAATAAAAAAGCTGCGGTATTGGTAAAGAAAGTTCTAGAATCCGCTATTGCGAATGCTGAACATAATGATGGTGTTGACATTGATAATTTAAAAATCACTAAAATCTTTGTTGATGAAGGTCCAAGTATGAAACGTACAATGCCGCGTGCTAAAGGTCGAGCAGATCGCATCTTGAAGCGTACTAGCCATATTACTGTAGCTGTATCTGACTGCTAAGGCAATGGAGATAAATAATGGGTCAGAAAGTACATCCAAATGGTATTCGCTTAGGCATTGTGAAGCCTTGGAGTTCTACTTGGTTCGCGAATACCAAAGAATTTGCTAATAATTTAGATAGTGATTTTAAAGTTCGTCAATTTCTTATGAAAGCACTCAATAAAGCATCTATCTCTCGTATAGTAATTGAGAGGCCCTCTAAGAGTATTCGTGTTACCATTCATACAGCTCGTCCTGGTATTGTGATTGGTAAGAAGGGAGAAGATGTAGAAAAACTACGAAAAATAGTAGCAGACATAGCTGGTGTTCCAGCACAAATTAATATCTCTGAAGTTCGTAAACCAGAATTAGATGCCAAATTAGTATCTGACAGTATTGCTTCACAGTTAGAACGTCGAGTGATGTTTCGGCGAGCTATGAAACGGGCAGTACAAAATGCAATGCGTTTAGGTGCTGAGGGCATTAAAGTTGAAGTTAGTGGTCGTTTAGGTGGTGCAGAAATTGCACGTACTGAATGGTATCGTGAAGGCCGGGTTCCTCTTCATACCCTTCGTGCAGATATTGATTATAATATTGCTGAGGCGCATACAACTTATGGTGTCATTGGTGTTAAAGTTTGGATTTTTAAGGGTGAGGTCTTAGGCGGTATGGCTGAAATTGAACAACCGGAAAAGGTAGCTCAACCTAAAAAGAAACAGCGAAAAAGTCGTAAGTAAGGAGAGTCACCGATGTTACAACCAAAGCGTACTAAATTTCGTAAAATGCACAAAGGCCGTAATCGTGGTCTAGCGCAGGGTACGGATATTAGCTTCGGTGTTTTTGGTTTGAAAGCTATAGACCGTGGTCGACTTACTGCTCGACAGATTGAAGCAGCACGTCGCGCTATGACTCGCGCTGTTAAACGCCAAGGTCAAATTTGGATTCGCGTGTTCCCAGATAAACCAATTACTCAGAAACCACTAGAGGTGCGTATGGGGAAAGGTAAGGGCAATGTAGAGTATTGGGTGGCCCTTATTCAGCCTGGTAAAGTGTTATATGAAATTAATGGTGTATCAGAAGAGTTAGCTCGGGAGGCCTGTAAATTAGCGGCATCTAAATTATCCATTAAAACCATTTTTATAACTAAAACGGTGATGTAATGAGAGAAATGGAAGTCTATAAAAAAAACGTAGAAGAGCTAAATAGTCAACTATGTAAATTATTACAAGAACAATTTAGCTTGCGTATGCAAGCACGGTCTAATCAGTGCAAGAAAACTCATGTTTTTAAGCAGGTTCGTCGTAAAATTGCACGGATTAAGACTTTATTAACTCAAAAGGCAGGGACGTGATGACCGATAAAATCCGTACTTTGCAAGGCAGAGTAATGAGTAACAAGATGGAGAAATCTATTGTTGTAGCCATTGAACGATTTGTGAAACACCCAGTATACGGAAAATTTATAAAGCGTACGACAAAATTACATGCGCATGATGAGAAGAATGAATGTAATATAGGTGATATAGTTAGTATTCGTGAATGTCGTCCATTGTCTAAGACTAAATCTTGGACTCTGGTCTCTGTTATCGAAAAAGCAATCTTGTAGCAGGGTTTTCTATGATAAAAAGTTTAGATCAACGGCTCCGACGAGCCGTTGATTATTTCTATCTATACAAGACTAGCAGTGTTATAATATTTTTTACGTCCAAAAATGGCGGTGTACTGACTGGATTTAGAAAGTCTAAAAGTAGTAATTGAACTAAGCGGAGTACGACAATGATCCAAGAACAGACTATGCTAAGCGTGGCCGATAATTCTGGTGCACGGCGCGTTATGTGTATCAAAGTTCTAGGCGGCTCTGGCCGCCGTTATGCGGGGATAGGAGACATTATTAAGATCACTATTAAGGAAGCAATACCACGTGGAAAAGTTAAAAAAGGTGATGTATTAAAAGCAGTTGTTGTTCGAACTAGAAAAGGTATTCGTCGTCCAGATGGTTCTGTAATTCGTTTCGATGGTAATGCATGTGTTATATTAAATAATCAAAGTGAACAGCCTATCGGAACACGAATTTTTGGTCCTATAACTCGTGAATTGCGTTGTGAGAGGTTTATGAAAATTATTTCTCTAGCACCAGAAGTTCTGTAAGGAGTATAAATGGCAGCTAAAATCAGACGTGGTGACACAGTGATTGTATTAACTGGAAAAGAGAAAGGAAAACGAGGAACAGTCACATCTGTTCTAGTTGAAGGAAAGGTTATTGTTGAGGGAATTAACTTAATTAAAAAACACCAGAAACCTTCTTCATCCTTAAATCAACCAGGTGGAATCGCTACTAAAGAAGCACCTATTCATATTTCTAACGTTGCGCTCTTTAACTTAGAAACCGGTAAGCCAGATCGAATAGGATTTAGGTTTGAGGCTAGGAAAAAAGTTCGTTTTTTTAAGTCAAATAGTAAAATAATTTAGTAAGTTGGAGCAGTAAACCATGGCGGAATTGCATGATTTTTATAAGAAGAAAGTCGTGAAACAATTTATGACTGATTTTCACTACCGCTCTCCTATGAGAGTGCCTCGAGTTGAGAAGATTACTTTAAATATGGGTGTGGGTGAATCTATTTCTGACAAAAAACTATTAGATAGTGCAGTAGCTGATTTAACAGCAATATCTGGTCAAAAGCCCTTGATCACTAAAGCACGCAAATCAATTGCAGGTTTTAAAATTCGTCAGGATTATCCAATTGGTTGCAAAGTAACACTTCGTGGTGAGCGAATGTGGGAATTTTTAGAACGCCTTATTTCTATTGCTATTCCACGCATTCGTGATTTTCGAGGTCTCTCTATTAAGTCTTTTGATGGCTATGGAAATTATAGTATAGGGGTTCGTGAGCAGATTATTTTTCCTGAAATTAATTATGATCAAGTGGATCGTGTTCGTGGAATGGATATTACAATCACTACTACTGCAAAATCTGATAATGAAGGCCTGGCGTTGTTAGAAGCATTTCATTTTCCATTCCGTAAATAAGGGGTAGACTCTTATGGCTAAGAAAGCATTAAAAGAACGCGAGATTCTTCGTGTTAAAACAGCTAACAAGTATAGAGTAAAACGTGAAGAACTCAAATCTGTTATTTCTGGTTTGAATACTTCAACTGAAGACCGATGGAATGCTATGCTAAAGTTACAAACTTTACCACGTGATTCTAGCCCTTCTCGTCAACGAAACCGATGTCGCCAAACTGGCCGACCACATGGTTATGTAGGTAAATTCGGATTAAGCCGGATGAAATTGCGTGAAGCTGCTATGCGGGGTGAAGTACCTGGTTTGAAAAAAGCTAGTTGGTAGTATTACCTATATAATAGGAGTAAGTGTAAATGAGTATGCAAGATCCAATCGCTGATATGCTGACTCGTATTCGTAATGGACAGTCTGCAAATAAAGTTTTTGTTAGAATTCCTGGTTCTAGATTAAAAGTGGCAATTGCTAAGGTATTAAAGGAAGAAGGGTATATTACAGAATACAAGACTAAAGGTAGTTCTCGATCAGAATTAGAGCTAACTCTTAAGTATTTTCAAGGAAAGGCTGTTGTTGAAAATATTCAGCGTGTTAGTCGTCCTGGATTAAGAATTTTTAAACGTAAAGATGCATTACCAAAAGTGATGGCTGGTCTAGGTATCGCTATAGTTTCTACTTCTAAGGGTGTCGTGACTGATCGTATAGCTAGAGAGCTTGGTCTCGGCGGCGAAATTATTTGCTATGTAGCGTAATCGGAGAGGGAGATGTCTCGTGTTGCTAAAGCACCTATTATAATTCCTACTGAAATAGAGGTAGGAATAAACGGTCAGGTTATTTCGATTAAGGGTATGAAATACGAGTTAATTCGAACACTTCATCAAGCCGTAGAAGTCAAGAGATCTAAAGGTTCTTTAATTTTTTCTCCACGAAAAGGTTTTCTTGATGGTTGGGCTCAGGCAGGTACTTCTCGTGCCTTAGTTAATTCTATGATACTTGGTGTAACCTGTGGTTTTGTTAAAAAAATACAGCTAGTTGGCGTAGGTTATCGTGTTAGTCTTAAAGAAAATAGATTAAACTTATCTTTAGGATTATCTCATCTGATTGAACATATCCTTCCGGAAGGTATTAGTGCAGAATGTTTAAGTCAGACAGAAATTCTCTTAAGAGGTGCTGACAAGCAATTGTTAGGGCAGGTTGCATCTGATCTTCGTGCCTATCGTCCCCCTGAACCTTATAAAGGAAAAGGGATTCGTTATGTTAATGAAACTGTACGTAGTAAAGAAGCCAAGAAGAAGTAAGGTGATATTATGGATAAAAAATCTGCCCGTCTGAGAAGAGCAACTCGCATTCGGTGTAAGCTGAAAGCGCTTGGTGCTATTCGATTAGTTGTTCACCGTACTCCACGTCATATTTATGCACAAATAATTGCTTCAAGTGGATCAGCTGTGTTGGTATCAGCTTCTACAGTAGAAAAAGTTATTCGTGAAAAATTAATATATACTGGAAACAAAGATGCTGCGGTAGAGGTTGGAAAAATAATTGCTAAACGAGCTCTTGGACAAGGCATTGATCGTGTGTCTTTCGATCGATCTGGTTTCAAGTACCATGGTCGTATCCAGGTGTTAGCGGATTCTGCTCGTGAAGCTGGTTTACTGTTATAAGCTATGAGGCGTAAGATGGTACACATCGAAAAACAAGTTGGTGAACTGCAGGAAAAACTAATCTCTGTAAATCGTGTTTCTAAAACTGTTAAAGGCGGTCGTATTTTTTCTTTCACAGCATTAACTGTAGTTGGGGATGGTAATGGTCGTATGGGTTTTGGGTATGGCAAAGCACGTGAAGTTCCAGCAGCCATTCAGAAAGCAATGGAAAAAGCACGTCGTAATATGATCATTGTTTCTTTAAATAACGGGACATTACAACATGCTGTAAAAGGGTTTCATACAGGTTCACATGTCTTCATGAAGCCTGCTTCAGAAGGCACTGGTATTATTGCAGGTGGTGCAATGCGCGCGGTGCTAGAAGTTACTGGTGTACATAATGTTTTAGCTAAAACTTATGGCTCTACTAATCCAATCAATGTAGTGCGTGCAACTTTAGATGGTCTGATAAAAATGAAGTCCCCTGAAGCTGTTGCAAGCAAGCGTGGTAAGTCAATTTTAGATATTGTGGGATACTAATTATGTCTAAAACTATTCAGATTACTCAAACTCGAAGTTCTATCGGTTGTTTACCTAAACAAAAGGCAACATTACTTGGATTAGGGTTGCGTCGTATTCATCAGACTGTAGAGCATAATGACACACCATCTATTCGTGGTATGATAAATGCGATTTCTCATATGATTTCAATAAAAGAAAAAGAGGTTTAAAAGATGTACTTAAATACCCTATCCCCGGCTGACGGATCTAAAGGTACGCGTAAACGTCTTGGGCGGGGTATTGGATCTGGTCTTGGAAAGACTGCAGGACGAGGTCATAAAGGACAAAAATCACGTTCTGGTGGGGGGGCTCATCGTGGGTTTGAAGGTGGACAGATGCCTCTGTATCGGCGCCTACCTAAATTTGGTTTTATATCCAGAAAATCAATGATTACTGCAGAAGTCCGTTTATCTGATTTAGCTAAAATTAAGGGTGATTTAATTGAGTTAAATTCTTTAAAAGAAGCTCGACTTATAGGTATAAAAATAAAGTTTGTAAAAGTTATTATGTCTGGCCCAATTTCTGAGCCAGTATCCATTCGCGGTTTACGTGTTACCAAAGGTGCACGGTCTGCTATTCAAAAGGTTGGCGGTACAATTGAGGAATAATCACTCGAAGTTATCTAAGAAGATAAAATTCGATCTTTTAAGTCAAAAAAGTAGTGTTGATGAACTAAAATCTAGAGTTTTATTTGTTCTAATAGCTCTGGTTGTCTTTCGTATTGGTTCTTTTATTCCAATTCCAGGTTTAGACGTCACCATTCTTTCGAATCTTCTTGAACAACAACGTGGCACTATTCTTGAAATGTTTAATATGTTTTCTGGTGGTGCTTTAAATCGTGCATCTGTTTTTGCACTAGGGATTATGCCATATATTTCGGCATCAATTATCATTCATTTAATGAGTATAGTGCATCCATATCTAGCTGAAATTAAAAAAGAAGGGGAAATTGGGCGTCGTAAGATTGCTCAATATACCCGTTATGCTACATTAATACTAGCTATTATTCAGTCCGTTGGAATAGCTGCTGGCTTACCTAATCTTCCTGGTATGCAAGGATTAGTGTTACACCAAGATCTCTCTTTCTACATCACTGCTATTTTAAGTTTAGTTACTGGAACCATGTTTTTAATGTGGTTAGGTGAGCAGATTACCGAGAGAGGTATAGGAAACGGTATTTCAATTATTATTTTTGCAGGTATTGTTGCGGGTCTTCCTCCTGCAATTGGTGATACTATTGAACAAGCAAGGCAAGGCGAACTCAACTTTCTTTTATTGTTAATGGTTGTGATATTAGTATTTTCTGTGACTGGTTTTGTTGTATTTGTTGAACGTGGGCAGCGACGTATTATAGTGCATCATGCACAGCGTCAGCAAGGCCGACGTGCATATGCTGAACATAGAACACATTTACCATTGAAAGTGAATATGGCTGGGGTTATACCGGCTATCTTTGCTTCTAGTTTGATATTACTACCAGCCACGATTTCTGCTTGGTTTGGTCGGGGAGCCGGTTGGGATTGGTTAACAGAAATTTCTATCTTGTTGCAACCTAACCAACCTCTTTATTTGTTACTTTACACAGCAGCCATTATTTTTTTCTCTTTTTTTTATACAGCACTAGTTTTTAACCCACGAGAAACAGCTGATAATTTAAAAAAGTGTGGTGCATTTATACTTGGTGTGCGGCCAGGAGAGCAGACAGCAAAGTATATTAATAAAGTAATGATTCGCTTAACTCTGATTGGTGCGCTATATATTACTTTTATTTGTTTAATTCCAGAGTTTTTACGGAATGCGATGAAAGTACCATTTTATTTTGGTGGCACTTCATTGCTGATTGTTGTAATTGTTATAATGGATTTTATAGCTCAATTACAAACTTTACTAATGTCAAACCAATATGAATCAGTGTTAAAAAAAGCTCATTTAAAAGATTATAATGGCTAGTTAAAAGATCAAAGCAGTAATGGAGATTAAAAAATGAAAGTATGTACTTCTGTTAAAAAATTATGTCGTCATTGTAAAATTATTCGAAGAAATCGCGTTGTTCGTGTAATTTGCAATGCTGAACCTAAGCATAAACAGAGACAAGGTTAATTAATCGTATATTTTTCTTGCAAAATTGAATGGAGCTGGATAGATTAACTAGTTCATATTTTAAATTTCTTTTCATTCTCATCATGGTACTTTAGAAAAGTACTGTTCAGATAGAGATATATTAGTTGTAGTGAATTAATAGGAGTGCATAGTGGCCCGTATAGCAGGCATCAACATTCCTGATCATCAACATACCGTAATTGCATTAACTACAATTTTCGGTATCGGAAGAACTCGTTCACAGTTAATCTGTAAAACAGCGAAGATCACCGAAAGTGTTAAGATCAGTGAGCTATCCGAAGAGAACATCGACATGCTGCGTGATGCAGTGTCCAAATTTGTTGTTGAAGGTGATCTTCGTCGTGAAGTCACCCTAAGCATTAAACGTCTGATGGATCTTGGGTGCTACCGCGGTTTACGCCATCGACGTGGATTACCAGTCCGCGGACAGCGTACTAAGACTAATGCACGTACCCGCAAAGGTCCGCGTAAACCAATCAAAAAATAGTCTGAGTGATTAAATAATGGCAAAGGCACTAGTTCGTGCACGTAAGCGCTTAAGAAAGCAAGTATCTGATGGTGTTGCGCATATTCATGCGTCTTTTAACAACACCATTGTGACTATTACTGATCGTCAAGGTAATGCTTTAGGTTGGGCAACAGCCGGCGGTTCTGGGTTTAGGGGGTCTCGTAAATCTACCCCATTTGCTGCACAGGTTGCCGCAGAACATTGTGCAGAAGTTGTAAAAGATTATGGAATTAAGAATTTAGAGGTTATGGTTAAGGGTCCAGGTCCAGGGCGAGAATCAACGATTCGTGCTTTGAATGCAGCAGGTTTTCGCATTACAAATATTACTGATGTGACTCCGATCCCTCATAATGGTTGTCGTCCACCTAAAAAACGTCGTGTATAAGACCAACCACTTATTAAGGAATTCTAGAGACAAACATGGCAAGATACTTAGGTCCAACGTTAAAGCTGAGCCGTCGTGAAGGTACAGATTTGTTTCTTAAATCTGGTGTTCGAGCAATCGACACAAAATGCAAGCTACAACAAGCTCCTGGTCAACACGGAGTGCGTAAATCACGTTTATCTGATTATGGTGGACAACTACGTGAAAAACAGAAAGTACGTCGCATGTATGGAATATTAGAGCGTCAGTTCTGTAATTACTATAAAGAAGCGGCTCGCCTTAAAGGAAATACTGGCGAAAAGCTTTTAGTTCTTTTAGAGAGTCGTCTTGATAACGTAGTCTATCGTATAGGTTTTAGTACTACACGAGCAGAGGCACGACAACTTGTTAGTCATAAGTTAATCATGGTAAACAAACGAGTAGTAAATATTGCTTCTTATCAGGTCAAACCAAACGATATTATTAGTATTTGTGAAAAAGCTCAAAAACAATCTCGTTTAAAAGCTTCGTTAGAGTTATCTAGCCAACGTGAAAAACCAAGTTGGATTGAATTAGATGTAAGTAAGATGGAAGGTATTTTTAAGCACATCCCAGGACGTACTGATCTTACTGCAGATATTAATGAGCACTTGATCGTCGAGCTTTACTCAAAGTAAAGTAAAGAGCTGTACCAAAGAGAGGATACAATGCAGGGTTCTGTGATAGAGTTTCTCAAACCACGTCTAGTAGATATTGAGCAAGTTAGCGCAACACACGCCAAGGTTACCCTTGAGCCTTTAGAGCGTGGTTTTGGTCATACTCTTGGTAACGCGCTACGTCGTATTTTGTTATCATCAATGCCTGGTTGCGCAGTTACAGAGGTTGAAATTGATGGCGTACTACATGAATATTCAATTAAAGAGGGCGTACAGGAAGACATTCTAGATATTCTACTAAATTTAAAAGGTTTAGCAGTTAGAATCCATGGAAAAGACGAAGCAATTTTGACTTTACACAAATCTGGTATTGGTCCTGTAACTGCATCTGATATTATACATGATTCTGATGTTGAGATTGTCGAGCCAAGCCACGTTATTTGTCATTTAACCTCAGAAAATTCTAATATTATTATCAGGATTAAGGTAGAACGTGGTCGAGGTTATGTTCCAGCTTCTTCTCGTACTTATTCGGAAGAGTCTGAGAGACCACTTGGACGACTTTTAGTTGATGCTTGCTATAGCCCTGTAGAACGCATCGCCTATAACGTTGAAGCGGCTCGTGTTGATCAGCGGACTGATTTAGATAAGTTAGTTATTGAAATGGAAACGAATGGTACTATTGATCCTGAAGAAGCCATTCGTCGAGCTGCTACTATTTTAGCAGATCAATTAGAAGCATTCGTTGATTTACGTGATGTCCGTCAACCAGAAGTAAAAGAAGAAAAACCGGAATTTGATCCAATTTTATTAAGACCAGTTGATGATCTGGAATTAACAGTTCGCTCTGCTAATTGTCTTAAAGCAGAGTCCATTCATTATATTGGTGATTTAGTACAACGGACTGAAGTTGAATTACTAAAAACACCCAATCTTGGTAAAAAATCTTTAACTGAGATTAAAGATGTGTTAGCTTCTCGTAATTTATCTTTGGGAATGCGCTTAGAAAATTGGCCGCCAGCATTGCTTAATAATCATGTGGTATAAAATTCAATTTTTATTATAAAAGGATTCAGTCATGCGCCATCGTAAAATTGGGCGTCAATTAAATCGAAATAGTAGTCACCGGCAGGCAATGTTTCAAAACATTGCCGCTTCGTTAGTTCTCCATGAATTAATTAAGACAACCGTAGCGAAAGCGAAAGAACTACGTCGTATTATAGAACCACTTATTACTCTTTCTAAGACTGATAGTCTTGCTAATCGTCGCTTAGTTTTTTCTCGTACTCGTAATAATGAGATTGTGAAAAAATTATTCAATAAACTAGGCCCACGTTTTATCGATCGTCCGGGTGGTTATGTTCATATTTGGAAGTGTGGTGTCCGCATTAGTGATCACGCTCCTATGGCTTATATTTCATTAGTTGGTCGGCCAGAGACACTAAAATCAGATACTAAAAGCATCAGATAATGTATAAATATTTTATATAAATCAAATTATGGTCATAATCTATTATAAAAATAATATATTTATTCTTTAAAAATTTTAATGTGTGAACCAGATACACAGAAAAGTAAATTACAAACCAGCGATCTTTATCAAGAGAGAGATCGTGACAAGGAAGGTTATCTTGTCATTTCAGTAAATTGGACTGAAGATTTTGCAAAAAAAATTGCAAAAGAGGAAGGTATTAACCTTAATCTAGATCATTGGGAGATTATCTATTTGATTCGAAATTTTTATTTAGAATTTAATATTTCTCCAACAGTGCATATGTTGGTTAAGGTAATAAAAAAAAGGTATGGTGAAGAGAAAGGAAACAGTCGTTATTTATTTCGTCTCTTCCCCAAAGGACCAGTGAAACAAGCAACAAAAATCGCTGGTCTTCCAAAACCTAATAAGTGTCTCTAATTCAATAGAGAGTTATTCATTTCAATATTAGCTATAGCTTCTATCCTAAACCTCTGTCAAGGATAGAGACTAATAATATAGTATTCATTAAGTATTATTAGATTAGCAATATACAGTCGTTCTGTTTTTAGATAGGTAGATTAAAAAATCTCTATCAGTAATATACTTTATTTATAAATCCACTGTATTACAATATTAGTGTAAATTTAGAACGAAATAAGATTGTCACATATTATGTTTACACAGATGATTGCTTATAGTTTATTCTTTGTATTTAATTTTAGTGAAAGTCTTTTTTACACTAAAAATCTATAAATTGATATTTCATAATGTATAGGTAAAATAATATAAAAATATAGTGGACTATTTTACTATTGCTTAGTGTATCTATCTATAGCATATGTTCTATGTAAAGAAAGACAAAATACTCATGATTTTAGTAAGCTATTACTATTGGATTCTATAATAATCAGATTAATAATATGCGTATTATTATTTGGGGGGTTTTAAGTATATCTTTCTTTTATTACTATCTATATATAAATATATAGACTCGGGTATATCAAGCGTCTTGATCAGAAGAAGGTAATCATCATCATTCTTCTAAAATAGTCTTGTGTTTTTGAATTGGAATTCAAATTAGCTAGTCTTACCTTATAAGATTCCCTTATTAATAAGCTTCACAAATTATAAATATGCTAGTTGTAATAAAAAATTGCTTTTTATTTAATATTTTCTTTTTTTAGGAACAATGATCTAATGTTTATAACAATATTATAATAGGCTTCAGATATCTATTTTATATATGTATATACTAATTAAATGTAGTATTAAGTAATTTTTATATAGAGAGTAAACAGACATCATCGTGATTTTTTAAATTCTGTATTCAAGAGTTCATAAATACCTCTTTTCCTGACAAGAAGAAGAGGTGTTTATGGATCTGTCGATAGCAGATTCATGCTTATTTTAGATATAAAATTGATATTAATCATTGTTGGTGTCTTTCTATATATAAGCTCTATTATAAGAAAGATAATAGATACAATCTTATACTATATTACTATAATAATAGTATTCATTGATATTTTTGGTTTTTATTCCAATCTATCTACAGATGGCTTCTTTTAGGTATAGGGTGTTTTTTTATATTATATATATCTCTCTTCTCATGACAAATTTTATTTGAATCTTTTACATATTTTTATTAAAAATCGATTCGTATCTCATAGAGAAACAAGGTATTAGAAAGTTATATCAATAATATCTAATTAAAGTATCTTTTTATTGCGATATTAAAATATTCATCACTTGGAGTTAATAGAAGAGAGATTCTTCTATCGATAGGGTAAGTATAAAATAATTAATACCATCTAATATTGGATCACATATTATATCTTTTATGTCTATGTAGACTTAAAGCTATCTGATTAATTAGTTTTTTGTAGAGTGTTTAATAAACATATAGAAAGAAAATAAAAAAAGAAATATTTAAATTGTTATTAGCAATATTTATAAATAAAATTGGAATACTGCGTTTCATAAACTCTCTAAAAAAGTTGCCTATATTCTATTCATATCTAGACAAAGAAGATCTAGAAGAATAGTACATGTATTATTAAATATAGATAAGATATACAGTAAATGTGATTACATAACGACTAATTTGTATATTTAGATTGATATTATCGGTTTGTGCAGTCAATTATACCGCAATGTGGAGCACATGTAATGAACGTTACCTTACCTAGCTTTACAGGTGTCGGCGTGTTAATAGTAGGGGATGTGTTGCTGGATCAGTATTGGTATGGACGTACACCAGAAACTTCTTCTGAAGCACCAGTGTTAGTAGTAAAAGTGAATCACATAGAAGACCGTCCTGGTGGTGCTGCTAACGTTGCTATGAATATTGTTGCATTAGGCGCGCAATCTTATTTAATTGGTTTTATTGGGGATGATGCAGCTGCGAAATCTTTACGCACAGCCTTAGATAGTGTTAACGTAATATATGATTTTATTTCTGTTGATAACTATTCTACTATTATTAAAACACGTGTTTTAGCACGTAATCAACAGCTAATTCGTTTAGATTTTGAAGAAAAACTAGAAGGAGTCTATTCTGAACTGATTCATGATCGAATATATAAGTTTTTACCAAATATTGGTGCAATTGTTCTATCTGATTATGATAAAGGTGCATTAGCTAATGTTCAAACTATTATTAGTTTAGCGCGCAATTCAGGGGTAGCTATTCTAGTAGATCCGAAAGGTAATGATTTTTCTCGTTATTATGGAGCTACATTACTTACACCAAATTTATATGAATTCGAAAAGGCTGTAGGAAAATGCAAAAATGAAGATGATATTCTTCAAAAAGGCACAAAATTAATGCAAGAAAATGCATTGTCTGGATTACTTATTACTCGTTCAGAAAATGGGATGTTATTGTTACAACCAGATCAAGATCCTTTTTATATGCCAACTCAAGCAAAAGAGGTTTATGATGTTACTGGTGCAGGAGACACAGTTATTGGTGTAGTAGCAACGGCTATAGCTGCTGGTTGCACCTTAGAAGAAGGTTGTTTCCTTGCAAATATAGCCGCAGGGGTAGTGGTAGGGAAAATTGGTACCTCAACTGTATCTTCAGTTGAGCTTAACCGCGCTATTCAAATGAGGTTTAAGGAAGATGGAAGAATGATTAATGAAGTAAAACTTATTATTGAAGTTAGAAAAGCTCGTCAACGTGGCGAGACAATAGTCATGACGAATGGTGTATTCGATATCCTGCATGCAGGACATGTATCCTTTTTGTCTAATGCACGCCAATTAGGAGACCGCCTTATAGTAGCAGTAAATAGTGATTTATCTACTTGTCGGTTGAAAGGTATGACTCGACCAGTTAATTCTCTTATCAATCGTATGCGAGTACTTAGTGCATTGGAGGCAATCGATTGGGTAATTAGTTTTGATAATGATACGCCACAGAAACTTATTTCAAAAATACTTCCTGATGTTCTAGTTAAGGGTGGTGACTATAAATCTAAAATGGAAGAGATTGCAGGGAGTAAAGAAGTGTTAGATAATGGTGGTACTGTTAGAGTGTTAAATTTTGAAGATGGAATCACTACCAGTCAAATTATACAAACGATTATCAGAAGAAAAGGTAATAATTAATCATTGGTCCTCCTTCATACAGTATGGTAATATTTTACTTTAATTTTAAAAGTAGACTTATCTACGTGACTAGGATTTTTTTAAACAAATATCTAAGAGCTGCTTTGTTTAGAATATCATTCATTAACTGAATAAGGTATCCGGATGCTCTTTACTTCTAGAGATAAAATTATATGACTTTTATAATGATAAGAGATGCAAGTGTATTTTATATTTATTTAGGTTTTATTAAGCATAATAAGTGAAAATTGTAATCTTATCATTCTAAATTATGAATTATGTAGTAGATCAATTTCTATAATTATACATTTGATTAAGATAATTATTTTGTACTTACAAATGTTAAAAAAGATACAAGTTGATTTTTATCTTGAATCAATAATAAGATTTATAATTAATATTTATAATCAATAACATAAGTACGTTGATTTATAGTGCTATCCCATAACGCAATTTCAATATGATTTATAAGTGTCAATATAAAATATGTTATTATGTAATAATTTTCATATAGATTATATGATGTGATTTATTTTATTTTTCCAGGTTGAGTACAGAAATATAGATGTTTTGATAAAATTTTTAAAACAAATATTTTTATTCATTACTAGAACTTATAATAACTTTTATAACAATATGTAAAAATAAAATGTATTATCTTGTAATCCATGCCTAATCCTATTGGTTTTAAAAAAATATAAAAATAATATTTTACATGGTTAATGTGATGTTGTCAAAATAGCAATCTATTATTAGCATAGATAATTTAGTTAGAAATTAATTCTAATATATTAAATTTTAATATAGTATTTTATATGAACTATGTTTTGTTTTAGAATAAAATGTATTTAATTCATATATAAAATAATAGTATAGATATTAATCTATAGAATGTGACATATAGATTAAGTCTATATTATTTAGTACCTATATAAATAGATTATGAAATTATAATTGTTTATTTATTTTATAGTAAGTTATTACGCATTTTTACTAGCTTGTGTACATGTTTATTTTATTACACTAACATTATCCTTACTGTTTAATAAAATCAATCTTATATTTATAGGACTAAATCATGATAAATCCTTTGCTCTCCTCTTTTAGACTACCACCTTTTTACAAGATTAAACCTGAACACATGGTTCCAGCTATAACCCAAAAACTGAATCAGTGCCGTCTAGTAATAAATAGAATAATTACTCAAGGTGAGCCATATTATTGGGATAATTTCGTTCAACCTATAAGTGAAGTAACTAACGAGTTAAATTGTTTATTTTCGTTAGTAAGTCACTTAAATTCAGTAAAAAATAGCCCTATATTACGATTGGCTTATGAAAAAATATTAATACTTGTAGAAGAGTATAGTACTTGGGTTGGTCAGAATCAGGCTCTTTATAAAGCATATTGTAATATTAAAAATGAAGTTAATATTTATACAACTTTAAGTTTTGAACAAAAAAAAATGATTAAGAATACCCTGCGTGATTTTAAGCTATCTGCAATTGACCTTCCGAGAGATATACAGTATCGATATGGACAGATTACTATTCGTTTATCTATTCTTTCATCCAAGTACAGTAATAATGTTTTAGATGCTACTTTAGGATGGAATAAGTTAATTATAGATAAAAATGAACTTTCAGGAATACCGGAAAGTACGATTTTATTAGCAAAAAAAAGAGCAGAGGATCAAGGTAAAAATGGTTGGTTATTATCATTAGATGACCCTAGTTATCGATCAATTCTAACTTATTGTGATACACAATATTTACGAGAAGAATTTTATCGAGTGTATTTCACTCGCGCATCGGATCAAGGACCTAATGCTGGAAAGTGGGATAATACAGAAGTCATGCAGGAAGCATTAACATTACGTTATGAATTAGCTGAATTATTGGGTTTTTCTTCCTATGCTTCTCAGTCATTAGTAACTAAAATGGCTCAAACTCCTATGGAGGTTTCTAATTTCTTAAATACTCTTGCAGAGAGAGTTCGGTCCAGTGCAAAGGTAGAACTAGAAAAATTATCTGATTTTGTAAAAAAAATATACGGAACTGATAGGTTGCAGCCTTGGGATATTGCTTACTATAGTGAAAAATATAAACAGAATTTATATCACTTTAACAGTGAGGATCTTCGTGCTTATTTTCCTGAATATCGTGTCCTTTATGGTTTGTTTGAAATTATACATCGTGTTTTTGGTATTACGTCTAAAGAGCGTCATAATGTAGAGATTTATCATAAAGATGTTCGATTTTTCGATTTATTTGATGATAAAAATTATTATCGAGGTAGCTTTTTTCTTGATCTATATTCACGTGATCATAAGCGAAGTGGAGCCTGGATGGATGAATGTGTTACCCAAATGCGAAAATCAGATGGATCTCTTCAAAAACCAGTAGCTTATCTAGTTTGTAACTTTGATCGACCGCTGAACGGTCAACCAGCTCTCTTTACTCATAATGAAGTCATTACTCTTTTTCATGAGTTTGGTCATGCTCTTCATCATATTTTAACAAAAATTGATATACCTTTAATATCTGGGATCAATGGAGTTCCATGGGATGCCATTGAACTACCTAGTCAGTTGATGGAAAAATGGTGTTGGCATCCAGAATCACTTAAAATTATTTCTGAACATTATAAGACACTTGAGCCGTTACCTGATGACTTAATATATAAAATACTAGAAGCTAAAAATTATCAAGCAGCGCTATCTATGCTGCGTCAAATAGAGTTTTCATTATTTGATTTTCGTTTACACGAAGAGTGTTACCCAGGTAAAGATATAAATATTTTAGATATTTTTCAAGAGGTTCATAGTCGGATATCTGTTTTTCCTTTGTTAGAATGGAATCGGTTTCCACATACATTTAGCCATATCTTTTCCGGTGGTTATGCGGCGGGGTATTACAGCTACCTATGGGCAGCTGTGTTAGCTTCAGATTGTTGGTCGCGTTTTGAAAAAGAAGGTATTTTTAACCGTAAAACCGGTGAGTCTTTTCTTGATAATATCTTAACTCGTGGTGGATCAGAAGATTTTATGGCATTATTTTGTCGATTTCGAGGTCGTAAACCACAAATAGATCCATTTCTATATCAGAATGGAATAACAATACAAAATTCACAAGAGGCATTTTATTAGTGCGTGTATGCTTACTAAATGAATCAGGAAGTCAAAAGAGAGATACCTTGTATATTTTATCTACACGCTGGGGTCTGATTCATGATCAGACGAGCTCCATAAGACTGATAATAAAATCTGATCATCTTGAAATCAGCCACCTGAGTCAGCCTTCACTTGGTAGTGTATTTGTCAATTTTTTCTGTAAGAGCATGACATATCGACGTAAATTTGGTGGAGGAGAATGTGAAGCTATAGCTAGAGCTGTAGGTATTAAAAATAATTATTTTCCAGATATCCTTGACGCAACAGCAGGATTAGGGCGTGACGCTTTTTTGCTAGCTTCACTTGGCTGTCGAGTACGTATGCTAGAACGCAATCCTGTTGTAGCGGCATTACTTGATGATGGACTACGTCGTGCCTATTCTCATCAAACAATAGGATTATGGTTGAGTAAAAATATGATTCTTTTACCGATTTCTAGTTTGTTAGTATCATCAAATATTTTTCCTCCACCGGATGTAGTTTATCTTGATCCTATGTACCCTTTGAAAAAGAAAAAAGCTTTAGTAAAAAAGGACATGCGTATATTACAGTCTTTGATAGGTATTGATACAGATTCAGATTTACTTTTATATCCTGCTAGAATATTAGCAAAAAAGTGTGTAGTAGTAAAACGACCGCGTTATGCTCAAGTTTTATCAGGGGTGCATACAGATAACATTTTAAAGACTAAAAAACATCGTTTTGATATTTATAGTCCAATTAATCACTGAAGATATGAATGAGAAATAGACCTGTGTAATGAAGGTATGATTTAGCTATAGTTCCTTCTATATAGATAAGTATATTCATTCATTAAATATAGAATATTGTGTATTTAATTATTGTAGTTATGTCAATATAAAATTGTATAAGATTTGAAATCTTATAACTTAATCATAACTCTAATATTAAAATTAATAAATAGATGATACAGTTTTTTATCATATTAAAATAACCTGTTCTGCAGTGTGATATGATATTTATCATCTAGACTAATATAGTTTTTGGTTGCTCTAACAGGTAGGAAAGAGGATTAACGTTATTTAATTTTTTAAAATATTAAAATAAATATTTTGTATATTAGAGTCTACTTATTCTAAGCTATGATAAAATCAATCCTATTGTTATTAAAATACTGTAATATGCTCTTTCTGATCATAGAAAATTTTAGATTATCTCGCAAAAAGACTGGTGATCTATTTTTTATTAGACAATTAATAAAATTTTAAAAAAATTGGATGATAAGTTTTATTAATTTTGATCTAGTGTATAACACAGTTTTGCATCTCTGATGAGTAACATTAATTCAAGTATATTAAATGAATCTATTTCTATTTTATAGATAGAGGTGGATTATATCTGTTTCGTACACTTAAAATGAAAGATCATACTGTTAACTAATTTATCTATATCTTATATAGATCAGACTGGTAGTTTAGTAAGAAAAACATAGAAATAATTAGTAAAATTGGTATCTATGATATATATACTGACAATAGATATATCGAGTGTTTTTATAGATCTTAATATGTTAATTCTATATTAGTTCAGAATATGAATTCTGAATTAGAGTGAGTGATTCACTAAATTAGATTTGTTGTAATTTATCTTAGATTTTGATCTTAAAAAAATATATTTTTATATATATTCTAATATTAATTGAGATCTAGAATTGATTACATTGTTAATTAGGATAAGTTATGACTGAAAATATTCATCACCTGATCTGGATTGATCTTGAAATGACTGGTTTAAATCCAGAAAATGACCGTATTCTTGAGATTGCGACACTTCTAACTGACAATAATTTAAGCTTTATTGTTGAAGGGCCGGTGCTAGCTATAAACCAAAAGGAAAAATATCTTAGATCTATGGATGAATGGAATATGAAGACTCATACTAATAGTGGTTTAGTAGAACGAGTTCGAACTAGTTTTTTCAATGAACGTTCTGCTGAACTTGCAACCATAGAATTTTTAAAACCACGAATTCAACCACATAGTTCACCTATGTGCGGTAATAGTATTGGACAAGATCGTCGATTTTTGCGGAAATATATGCCAGATTTAGAATCTTATTTTCATTATCGATCTTTAGATATCAGTGTGCTTAAAGAGTTGGCATCTCGATGGAGACCATCTATTCTAAATGGATTCAGAAAAAATAATAGACATAATGCGTTATATGATATTTATGAATCCGTGGCAGAGTTAGACTATTATCGTCAAAATTTTATTAAAATCGCATCAGAGATAGAAAAATAGGATGATCGTATTCATGTAGATTAATATCTAATCTTGATGATTCGATTTAAATCTATAGGAAATTACGTCTATACAAACGAAACTTAATCATTCATCTATTGATACTACATATTAGAGAGAAGATTGTATCTATATAATGATCAATATAGAGATCACATATAAATATTTTTCTATATTATTTCATAAATATGTTAGTTTTAGATTGATTATACATATATAATCACTATTATTAAATATAATATTAAATTATGAAAAATAAATAGAAATAATATTCTTCTATTAAGAATAGAAATTCTAATATAATAAATATTATTATAAATAACTTAATAGAATAACAAAATATACAGAATATGCTTCAAGCAATTTTATTTCTTAATAGGTATATAATAGCAATTATGATATTGTTCTATTATTGAAAAACTTTAATTTAGTTAATCCTGGAGATTTTTTCAAGTGATATTACTAATCATCATCATTCATTATTATCTATTATAATAAATTGATATACTTAATATTTAATATTAATTAAGTGAGATAGCATATAGTATGAATTTGACTAATAAGCTTACTAATAAAAGATCAAATTAGACATTATATCAATAATAACATCTTTGTACATAACATCAGTATATGAGTTTTTCTATGAACTAATAGAAAATATTCATATTTTATTAATAGATAATTATAAATTATTTTTTAAATTTTACATTTCATTTTCTTTCTTATTAAGAGGATTATACAGAAAAATTGATTTTTTTATCACTAATAGAAAAGAATAATTTTCTTTGATTTACTAAACAGATATTATTTTATCTTTTATTTTTAAGAATAGCTAGGTTGTTAAAAAATTCAGTAAATTTTTAATACCAAAACTGAGTTTATTCATTAAACGATCAATTACTCTTTGATGCCGAGTATAGCATACTGATAGTATTTGATACTGAGTCATTTTATTGATAATAAGATCGTCGCTAGTGCTAATTTCATCTATAAGTCCTTTTTCTAGAGCTTGAGTACCATACCAATGAGCTCCATTTGACACTGTTTCTATATCTAATTTTGGTCGCATTTCATGTACAAACTGTTTGAATAGAAGATAAGTCTGATTTAGATCTTCTCGGAATTTTTCACGTCCTTCCTCACTATTTTCACCGAAAAGAGTTAATGTTCGCTTATACTTACCTGCTGTATGGAGCTCAAGATCAATTTCATTACGCTTTAAAAGACGATTAAAATTAGGGATTTGTGCTACTACTCCAATAGAACCAATAAGTGAAAATGGAGCAGCAATTATGTGACTAGCTACACAGGCCATCATATATCCACCACTTGTAGCGATTTTATCTATAGACACTATCAGTGGTATATCTTTATTCCGTAAACGCTGTAATTGAAATGCGGCTAAACCATAGCCATGTACTAGACCACCTGGACTCTCAAGACGTAATAGAACTTCATCGCCCCTTTCGGCTACAGCAAGTACGGCAGAAATTTCTTTTCGTAATGATGAAACTTCTCTAGCATCTAGGCTTCCTTGAAAATCAAGAACATATAGTGTTGGTTTTTGTTTATTTTGATAATTTTTTGATCGGTTTTGTTTTTTATTAATTTTTTCTTCTTTCTGTTTTTGTTTATTCAACTCTTTTTTCCATATCTTTTTTTGTGAAGATGTCATTTTTGCTAAACGCATTTTATTCTGTATTTCAGTATATTTTTCGTCCAATCTAATTAGTTGTAGTTTTCCAGTTGATGAATTATTACGTTTAGTTAAATTGGTGATAATTACTACTAATACTGATATAGACACTACTACAGTGAGGATCTTTGCAAGAAAGAGTCCATATAAAGAGAGGATGTTCACTCAGTTCACCTTAAATTATATTAATTAAATAGAGATTGAGTTCGTTTATGTCAATCTAAATAGCATGTTATCTACTTATAGCCTATCTAATACTAATTAGTATAGTTACTAGCATCAAATTAATAAATATTTAATGCTAACAATGAATATTTTATAAATACTTTATATATGAGATATGTTCTTTTTGTATATTACTCATAATTCAATAAATTGAACTATATGAATGAAAAGAACAACCCGATATTAGAATAATACATCCTTAAGTAATGATTGTAGTTTTAATCTTCAGTATTCCTTATAGTATATTTGATGTCATCCAATAATCTAATGATAATAATAATGTAGATAATGATTATAATTATTGATGTTATTCTTGTTGTTTATAAAAACAGAGAGATGATTTAATAATGTATTCTAATTAAGTCAAATAAAAGATTTTTTCTTAATAGTTATAGCTAGTTGTTCTTAGATTACAATTATCTAAAACCATATTGATTGTATACCTATCATCTTATAGATGATTTAACGATTTCTTTAAGACTAAAAACAATCCATGTAATTTCTAAAAATTATTCAGAATACTTTTCATGAATGAGTCTTTTTATTGTGATTTATATCAATAGGATATTGAAGAGAAAATTAGTAATAACTAATGTTAAATGAATATTAAGATTAATTCTCAAGTTTATATATTTATTTTCATTGTATTAGGTTATAACTTATGGTTATATATTTTTCTAGTTCTCCTGAACAAAATAAGAGGCTCTGATAAAGTTATTCATAAATATTTCATTTTATTATTTTAATATTTTAAATATAGATATTTTTATATTTTACGACTTTTTATTTTTTAAAATAGAATAATTTAGCTTCGTATACTAATTATCATTTATGATATATAATCAGAGCTGTATATCTTAAATCTATGACAATAATAACTATGTCATATGATATATCATAAAGGGCATGCTGACTTTATATTAGTAAATTTGAACATGTTTTATAACATTAATCCATAAAAATTTGAAGAATTAATATATATAAGAAAAAATGATGAATGATATATCTAGTAGTACCAGAAAATTCGATCACTTATATCTGATCAGTTTGTAGGATAACAGTTTGTAACATTATTCGATATCATATATTATTTATATAATTTTAGTAATATAATAATATGAATTATATTCTATAATTTTAAGGATTTTAGTAGTATTTTATACAGATTAAAGATCATTTTTAATATAATAGTGAAATTAAAAGAATTAGTCTGAGTTTGTTTAGTCAGGTTAGGTTAGTTAAACATTAAGATAATAATAATCCTGTTGGATTCTAATTGTGAAAATATATCTTGTTGGTGGTGCAGTACGAAATAAATTACTAGATTTACCATTAAAAGATAAAGATTGGGTTGTAGTAGGAAGCTCATCTCAGAAAATGATAGATTTAGGCTATCATCAAGTGGGTCGTAACTTTCCAGTTTTTCTTCATCCAGATACTGGTGAAGAGTATGCGTTAGCTCGTACTGAGCGGAAACTTGGTCAAGGGTATACCGGATTTATTTGCCATACATCACCAGATGTGACGTTAGAGCAGGATTTAGCTCGCCGCGACCTTACTATTAATGCTATTGCTCAAGATCAAAATGGTACATATTATGACCCATATGGTGGGCTTATTGATTTAAAGAATCGAAAATTACGTCATGTTTCCTCTTCTTTTCATGAAGACCCATTACGTTTATTACGTGTAGCACGTTTTGCTGCATCTTTCGCACATCTTAAGTTTCAGATTGTTGATGAAACCTTAGAGATAATGCAGAATATGTCAAAAAATGGTGAAATTTGCTCCCTTCCTCCAGAAAGGATATGGAAGGAATTGGAAGCTGCCTTACGAACAGATCATCCTGATGTTTTTTTGCAAGTACTTCAGTTATGTGGTGCTCTTACAGTTCTTTTTCCAGAATTAGATAGTATAAATAATGTTTATTCTACAACATATAGCCAACCCGCAACACAGATTCATCTTCATACCCCAATGGCATTATCGATTATAGCTAAACTTAGCAAAGATATTGATATGCGCTTTGCTGCGTTAATATATGATTTAATTTTATCGTCTTTAGGGCAAATTAAATGGATCAGCCATGATAAGCTTGATTTATCAGTAATTTTTATGATTAATTCTTTATGTAAGCGATTAGCTGCGCCCAATACATTACGTGACCTAACAATGGTAATAATAAGATTTCATCATATCGTTGATATGATTCAGTGTTGCTCTCCTTCCGAATTAGTATCTTTTTTTAACAATATTGATGCGTGGAGAAAACCGTTTCGTATAGACCAAATAGCTTTGGCTAGTGAAGCGTTTTTTAGTCGAAAAAATAATTTTATCAACTTCTCTTATTCACAGAGTGACTATCTTTATCAAGCATGGAGAATAGTAAAAAATGTGTCAATAAAAGAAATCCTACATAGTGGATACAAAGGTAAGGAAGTTCACCATGAGCTCATACATCGTCGTATTTTAAGTCTTAGTAGATGGAAAGGTATACAGGTATAATTTATGTATGTAGCAAGTATTTTCTATCTGTTATTGAGGCTTTTAAATATTTTTAGTGATTATAGTACATTATAACCTATATAATTATTTTATATTACATAGTAAATTAAAGATATAATAAGAATAAGTGAATTTTAGATTCCAACTTCAGTAAACATTGTTTTCTAGTAAATAGCATACTTAATTTCAATTATGATTCAATGATTTTTCTTATTTATAAGAAATAAGATCGTTTTATCTATAATCGAAATTTATTGAATTATCTATTTATAAGAGTGTTGTATAATATTTAGATGATCTACTAGATTAAGCATTCAAGATATTATAATTTTACCTAAACTTACTGTTTTGATGCACTTTATCTTAAATATTTTTAATGCATAACATGCTAATATGCTCTTTTTATTCTATATTTCATATAATATTTATTATTGATTCTTGTATGTAGATGTCAAAGTATTTATTTGATAGTGTATCAACTAGATCATACTATTAGATTAGTATCGTAGGTTATTATATTCAACTAACAATAACCTGAGATCGCTAAGATCTTACTATTTTCTTAGAAATCTTTTATTTTAAAAGGTTAGGTAGTTAGTATTATTGTCTTGTCTATATTAGAGCTATTCATCTATAATTTACTATTATTAAAATTTTATTAAGGATATTGACTGAAAAATAATAAGAATAAACAACTTACTATTACATGTTTTTCATTTATCTAAATAGAATTTTTATATAATTTTAGTACCTTTTTAATATATATCAATATTAACTGAAGACTGATAAGATTAATAATTCTAATAATTAATGAATTCATCTGATGGGATTTTATTATTTACAATATTTTATCAAATAGGCATGATTTTTTATTGATAAAAGATACGTCTGCATCTAAGATCTTATCACTGGTTTTTGTTATAATTTCAATATACTGAACTTCATGAGAATTAGTTGAAATCATTCGGTTCTATAATAATTAAAAATAACTGTTTAGAACGATAACAGATTATAATCATTATTTTTTTTTAAGTATGCATCCTAATAAGTTTATATCATTCATTTTTAATATTTTTATTATAATGCAACTTGATTCATTTGTTTTTCTAATCTTTGGGTATGATAAATGATTCTCTAATCATTCTATCATTGTCTGTTATATTAAGATGTGTTAAAAATAAAAATATATAGTAATATATAATATCACTTCAACATATCTTATCTACATTACATAATTTTCAGTTTGATAATAAACCAAACTAATCTGGATAGACGGGATTAAAACTTTACTACACAAGTATAGTAAATTATAGTTATAGTTAGTGTATTGCTTTTAGTGGCTCAACATGTAATAAGATTACACATACTGTGCAGTAAAATTTAATAAATCACTTATCATTTATATATGAGTCTAATTTTTATATTTTAATTCTAGTTAGTTAATCTTTATGCATTCAATTGACACTTTAGGAAATCAATTAAATTACTCTCAACTTTTATTACTGATTATTATAAATCACAGTCATTAAAGTTAAAACCCATAGATTCAATTTAATGTCTATCAAATATGCAATACCATAAAAGATAGATAAAAAAGAGATACTGTATTTTACGAACAGAGAATAGGTTGTGACGGTTATAAAAATAAATGTACTCACTATTATTTAAGATTAATTAGTATATATATCCATATATTTAATATTAATTCATTTGTATTGATTAATTGAAATAAACATCAATTATGTTGATAACAGGTCGAACCTTTCATAGCTAACTAGAATTAGTGATATACGATTATACTCTTATTAAGAGTATCTCTTTCTTTCTTCTTTGGAAAGAAAGAGATACTAACTTTTTATTTTATCTATAAAATTATGACATAAGGAAAGAAGAATTTATATGATTTAGCATGATTTAGATTGGACTAAGGATTTAGCATAACAATAATAAACTTCATGCATTTAAACCAACTATTATGATAGTTGTTGCCTAATTAGAGTCATAGTTGTTCTAATAAAAAGTTACTATTCTTAGGTTTCGTTAAATCTTTAATTCTATATTCATTTATTTCTGATAAATTAGATGAATATCTTACTGATGAGATGAGCATCAGTGATATGAAATAAAAGTGTTATTTTATACATTCTCAACTAGATTTTTCATTGTGATATGATTAGATTTTTATAGAACGATACACTTTAAATGATTGATTATTAACAATAATTTGATGGTTACCAAAAGTATCATCTAAAATTTTTGGATAAGGTAAGAAAGAATTAGCAACAATCCTAAGTTCTCCATTTCGATATAAAAATTTTGGTGCATCTTGAATTAATTTATATGCTATATCTAAGTTGGTTTTCAGACCAGAATGAAAAGGTGGGTTAGAAATAATCATATGAAAACGGTCATAAACATTAGAGTACAGATTACTAGAATACACTTTTCCTGGAAAACAGTTAGCTAACAATGTAGCTTTGCTAGAGGCAATTGCTGCCGCATGGATATCAGTTAATGTAAGATCAACTTGAGGTGATATACTCAATAAAAAAGCAGAAATAACTCCTGTACCACAACCAATATCTAATACTTTTCCATGCATATTGTTCTTGAAGGTAGATATTAATAGCTGGCTACCCGCATCAAGACCACTAAAACCAAATACTCCAGGGAAACTTTTTAATATTATACTGCCGATCTGATATTGATTCCAGAATGAATTTTCATTAAAAGACGGATTTAGTTGTAGAGTTCCTTGATATAGACTACATCGACATCTACTATCAATCTTTTTAAGATTGAGGTAGTTTTGCATCATTTTTTTTGCCCCACGCACACCGCTTCGATTTTCACCGACAATGAAAATATCACTTCCGATTGGGAGTAAGGATAGGATATTTTTTAACTGAAAGTTTGCTTCTCGTTTATTTTTAGTCCAGTAATATACCAAGGTATCACAATATTTTAACATTTCTGTAGTAGTAATTAAGTTATAATAAATCCGTTTGTTAAAAAAAGGTTTTAGAGTTTGCCAGTGATGATATTGTTGGGTATGTGCATAACTTTGTGCAGTTTTTAAGAAACCAGGTAGAGAATCTTGTAAATCACCTGCAAAGAATACATGACGTGCAGTAAATATATTATAATTCCGTGACAAAATAATACTTGATCTGGTTAAGGTATGCATCTTCTTCTTCCTAGAAGACTTATAGGGGTAACTGTGTAGGTATTACACAGTATTCTTCTAGATAGACTAACTATCATAGAGTGTTTTATTACATTTCTTATGTGCAAGTAATCTTGATTGTAGATATTTATCAGAAGAATATCATCTTATTATATCGTTTCGGTCAATACTAATTTATCCTTCTTCTTTACAGA
The DNA here is from genome assembly GCF_900699015.1 of Candidatus Erwinia haradaeae. Classification (GTDB taxonomy): domain Bacteria; phylum Pseudomonadota; class Gammaproteobacteria; order Enterobacterales; family Enterobacteriaceae; genus Erwinia_E; species Erwinia_E haradaeae_E. The sequence goes on from NZ_LR217737.1 coordinate 469,018, forward strand.
AGAATAAGAATGCAATATCTTCTAAAAGATAGATGTGATTGGTTAAACATATATAAAATAATGACATTAGGAGGAGATAATGTCTCTCGACCGTGACAAAATTTTAAAGAATATAGGTATTGTACCATATAGAATTCGACATTATCATCCTTTTAAAGGAGAAATAGCTCTCGTATTACCTTTATCTATACGATTAGTAATTGTATCTCATAAATTTATATTCTTACATAATTCTCTACTAATGGATGTGTTGCGAACTATGAATTTAAATATACAACAAGTTCAAACATTACCTCCTTACCAGATAAGGATGTTACCGAAGAATGCATGCTATAATAAATGGTATTTAGGAATCAAAATTCCTCGAGAATCAACTGGAATTAATATTTCTTCCTCTATACTAGAGGAGCTTAATCAGAACATAGAAGAAAAAAAAGCATTATGGAAACAAATTTATTCATCTCAATTAGATATTTTGAAACATACAGAGTAATTTAGATTACCTATCTATATTGTTTTTAACAATATAATACTTTGAAAGTAAATAAGAAGAATAAATTTGATTTATAATTACAAAAATTGAATGATGATTGACTATTAATGATTGATAAGATATTTAATCTTTAATAGTGAGATTTAGATTTCAACTCCATCAATTTATTTCACTCGTAATCCATATTCCTAATTAATTATTCGAAAGCTCGTGATCGTAATATAGTTTACAATGACATGGAGGATATTTCTAATATTTTATATTATGAATATAATGTGAAAAATTTAAACAATTGCTTTTCATTATTCTATGCATCATTATAGATTATAGTCAATTATCAAAGTCTTTTACATAATGTTAATCATTTCTTGATTTATATTAAGGGAATATAGTTTTTATATTTGTAATAAGATTACAATGTACAGTATTTTATTTCTTTTTTAGTAATGCTAGATCTAATATAGATGTTGATGATTTACTAATTAATATTTTATTTTCTTGAATATATAGGAACCCTAATAATATAGAAGAGAGTTAAAATAACCTAAGAATCATTTGAATTAGATAATCAATATTTACAATATATCAAAGAGGAAGAATCTTCTAAGATCTTATGTATTTACATGATTAATAAATATCATTTAGTCATATTTATGGAAATCAATTTTTATTATATTTGATAATATCACTTTTATTAAAAAATTAATATAATCTTACTTTTCATAATTTTTAGGTGATTAATTTTTATAAATCATTGATGTTTGAAAAAATGATTTAACTATTAGTTATTGATTATTGACTATATAACTCTCAAATCTTACAAATGATAATTTTGATATATCTGCATTGTTGAATGGGTTAAAAGAATGTAGAGAAAATTTAGCATCTATCTCATGTATTTAAAATAGAATCTTTTCTTAAAGAAGCTTCATTGTTAATCTTATATGCAGACCGGGATGATAAAGATACTGATTTAGATATATATTTGATTTTGCAATTAAATATGCAGAGATGTTTATTGATTTGTAAAGAAAAATTCTTCTTACTTGATTCAGAGCAAAAAAAGAATTTTAAAAATATCTTCATAGAAGAAGCAATATTCATCCTAAATGTTATTCCTTATTTATTTAAAATTAAAGAGGGACTATCAGTAGTAATAAAACTTTTTTTCTTAAATATATAGTTGAATTCATGAATCACGATAATAGTAACCATATATTATGGTGTATTTGATGTAACTACTAATAGAACAGTGGTTTATGGTATTAAGATACGATTATATATCTATAATATCTAGAACAGATCAGTCATATAAATATATTAGAGGATAATGAGATCATCATCCTTAAATATAACACGATTTTCTGATAGTTTTTTATTCTTCAGTGTGAATTTTTTATTGTACTATAACACAGTAATTATTGATGATATTAATATCTTTGTAGTCGGAGTTCTTTTTATATCTGTCTAATAAGATTAGTTATATAACTATATTATTAATTAAATAAAAAAATTAAAGATATTTTTTATATGAGCACAAGAGAGACTCGATGTCTATGAATGAGGTCTCATAAGGTTATATCGAATTTATTGATAATTACAATCCTATTTATCAGTTAGATGGGACTGTAATTATCTTATCTAATATAACTATTCTGAATTATATAATTAAGTATCTTTTATAAAGATACAAACTGTGCTTTATATGGTTTTAATTAGGTAAGGTAACTTATGAGAAAAATGTTAGTAATAGTTGAATCTCCGGCCAAAGCCAAAACAATTAACCAATACCTTGGAAAAGATTATGTGGTAAAATCTAGTCTTGGTCATATTCGTGACCTACCTACTAGCAGTAAGAGAGAAAAAAAAAATCTTTACAGTTCCTCTAGTGACATCGTTAATAAAAATAAAAAAGATATAAAAAAATCTTTAGTGAGTCGCATGGGCATTGATCCTTTTAATAACTGGAAAGCTAATTACCGTGTCTTGCCTGGAAAAGAAAAAGTAGTATCTTCACTTCAAATATTAGCTGAGCAATCTGATCTTATCTATCTTGCAACTGATCTAGATCGGGAGGGTGAAGCTATTGCTTGGCACTTACAAGAAGTAATTGGTGGGGATAAATCACGTTATAAGCGTGTAGTTTTTAACGAGATTACTAAAAATTCTATATGTCAGGCGTTTAACAATCCAAGTGTATTGAACATTAATCGCGTGTATGCACAGCAAGCACGTCGATTTATGGATCGTATAGTAGGTTACATGGTATCTCCTGTACTTTGGAAAAAGATTGCGCGTGGGTTATCTGCTGGCCGAGTACAATCAGTAGCAGTACGTTTAGTTGTGGAACGAGAACGTGAGATCAAATCTTTTTCACCTACAGAATATTGGCTTTTATATGTTGAACTAGCTACTGCAGAAGGTGTTCATGTACGCATGCAGGTTACTCATCAATTAAAAAAAGTATTTTCTCCCAGTCATCGATCTCAAATTAATGTTGCTCTTGGGATGTTAGAAGTAGCATATTTCATTGTTACATCTTGTGAAGATAAGTATGCTATAAGAAATCCTAGTGCACCATTCATAACTTCAACACTTCAGCAAGCTGCTAGTACACAGTTAAGTTTCAGTGTTCATCACACCATGGTTATGGCTCAATTTCTCTATGAAGCTGGATATATCACATATATGCGAACTGATTCAACTAATTTAAGTCAAGATTCTTTAATCATGGTGCGTAACTACATTAAGACAGAATTTGGTGAGCAATATTTACCACAAGAAAATCATATATATAATAGTGGTGAGCGTTCACATGAAGCTCATGAAGCAATTCGTCCATCAGATGTAGAAATTCTTTTTTCACACCTTCACGGTATGCCTGAAGATGCTAAAAAGCTCTATAAGTTAATTTGGAGTCAATTTGTCTCTTGTCAAATGATATCTGCAATATATAATACTCGTACATTAATTGTAGAAGCTGCTAATTTTACACTTAAAACAAAAGAGCGCATATTATGTTTTGATGGATGGACACGATTACTACCAGTAGTAGGAAACTGCATGAATAACATAGTTTTTCCTCTAATCGGTATTGGTAGTGTTTTAATTTTACAAAATCTTGTACCAACTCAACGTTTTACTAAACCTCCCGTTCGATTTAGTGAGGCTTTATTAGTTCGCGATCTTGAAAAAAGAGGAATCGGTCGCCCATCAACTTATGCTTCGATCATTTCAACTATTCAACAACGCGGATATGTTAGAGTAGAAAATCGTCGTTTTTATTCTGAGAAAATAGGTGAAATCGTTACTGATCGTCTAATAGATCACTTTACTGATTTAATGGATTACAATTTTACTGCACATATGGAAGATAGTTTAGATCAAGTAGCACATAATAAAATAGAATGGAAGGAGGTTTTAGATAATTTCTTTCGAGATTTTAGTAAAAATCTAGAGAAAGCAGAAATGGATCCTGAAATAGGTGGTATGAAGCCCAATAAAATAGTTCTTACATCTATAGAATGTCCTCTTTGTAGAGGACAAATGGGTATTCGTACTGCAGCCACTGGGGTCTTCCTTGGATGTTCTTCCTATACATTACCGTCTACCGTTCGTTGTAAACAGACCATCAATCTTATTCCAGATAAGATAATATTAAATAATTTAGATCATGACAAAGAAGAAAATCGTACTCTACATGCAATACGACATTGCATATTGTGTAATACAATCATGGATTGTTATTTAATTGATGATAAAAATAAAATTTATATATGTGGTCAGAATCCTGCATGTAATGGTTATGAAATTCAATCTGGTAAGTTTCAGATTGAAGGCTATAAAGAATTATTAGTATCATGTGAAAGATGTAGTTCGGAAATGTCGATGAAAATTGGTCGTTATGGAAAGTATATGGATTGTTTGAATGCGTATTGCAAAAATACACGAAAAGTTATGAAAAATGGAAAACTAGCTCCACCAAAATCAGATCCAGTACCATTACCGGAACTACGTTGTCAAACTTCAGACGCTTACTTTGTATTGCGTCAAAGTGCATCTGGTATTTTTCTAGCAGCTAACACCTTCCCAAAATCACGTGAAACTAGGTCACCAAAAGTTGAAGAATTAAGACTATATCGAGATCGTTTACCAGAAACATTGCATTACTTAGCGAATGCACCTACTATAGATAGAGAGGGCAATAAATCTATAGTTTGTTTTAGTCGTAAAAATAAAACACAGTATGTTCGTACTGAACGTAACGGGAAAAAAACTGGTTGGTTTGCATATTTTATTGATGGTCAGTGGAAAGAAGTAATGAATTAGAATGATAGATATTAATCGATCTATCACTTAGAAAGTGATATTGTTGCTAACAACAAGGTTTCTTTAATAAAATTCATATAAACATAACTACTAATAGAATTAGTAGTTCTTGATTTTAAAATAACTGCTCTTTAGTTTATGAGCAAAGAGATTATAGTGTAAATTTAAAATAAAATCATTCATCAATCTATAGGTATAGATTTAAATTATATATGTTTTTCTTTAATATTATTTTAGTGATAGTCTGATTATCTAAATTTTAATAAGCTATATCATAATTCAATAAATATCGATTAGAATGATATAAATCTTATTTGGCAAAATAATAATAATTATGGTTAATATCAATTATTTTTTCAGATTACACTAATTTCTTAGTGAAGACGGTATACTACAAACTTCATGAAATGTGAAGTGCTTTAAGAATTAATTAGTAATTATTATAAGAATATAAAGATTTATACAAGATAAAGTGACTGATTTATTAACGTAATCCAGAAATCATAGGATACATAATTTCTAGATAATAGGATTTATCATCTAAGATGATTCTATATTTGTAAGTTATATGGTAATTGCATGAATCATGATCTTCGCTTTCTTGTAGAAAAAAGCGTTTGGTTTAATATGATTACTGTGATTAATCAAAGTAATCATATTTGCAATTATATTTATAGTTTTAACATATTAAAGTAGATAATAGTTTAGAGATTGAACTTTATTTAAATAATATAAAATGTTAATTTACCATAAAATTAACATTGATATGATAATAGAAGAAATCACATTAGTCAATAATTAATCAGAGTGAAAATGTATCTTAGATCAAAATCATAATTGATTCATGCATGTTTTCTTCAAAAAACTTATAATTCTCTGTTACGCTAAGATAAACTTGATCACCAAGTTAAAATAGTTAAGAACTATGCTTATAGCATATGAATCAATAATATTATAGAAATATCAAATAGTATATAGGTTATTGAATATAAGTATGATCTATAAGATATTTAATTTATTGAGTCTTTTCATTATCTAAAACCTCTTTTCTAATTAGATACTATACAAATTTAATAATTTTGATATAATATCAAATATATGGTACTGTTATTGTATTTAAAGTTTGTTCAATTAGCTCATTAAACTAATATTTAAGTTTTTGTATGTGGCTCCAAACACGATGGAACACAAAATGAAATTGCAGCAACTACGTTATATTGTTGAAGTAGTTAATCATAATCTAAATATATCTTCAACAGCTGAAGGACTTTATACTTCTCAACCTGGTATCAGTAAGCAAGTTCGCATGTTGGAAGATGAATTAGGTATTCAGATTTTTTCCCGTAGTGGAAAACATTTGACTAAAATCACCCCAGCAGGTCTCGATATTATTCGTATTGCGCGTGATATCATGTCTAAAATTGATTCGATTAAATCAGTAGCAGGTGAATATACTTGGCCTGATAAGGGTACATTATATGTAGCTACCACACATACTCAAGCACGTTATGCTTTGCCTTCTACAATAAAAACATTTCTTGATCGTTATCCGGGTGTTTCTTTGCATATGCATCAAGGCTCTCCAACCCAGATTGCTGAAGCAGTTTGTAAAGGTAATGCTGATTTTGCTATAGCTACTGAAGCCTTACATTTGTATGATGAACTAATTATGTTGCCTTGTTACCATTGGAATCGTGCTATTATTGTTACATCCGATCATCCATTATCATCGCATCGTTCAATTTCCATTGAAGAGCTCGCTGAATATCCATTGGTTACTTATACATTTGGTTTTACAGGTCGCTCGGAACTTGATATAGCATTTCATCGTTCTGGATTAACCCCTCATATTGTCTTGACTGCAACTGATGCAGATGTGATTAAGACTTATGTTAGATTGGGTCTCGGTGTAGGGGTTATTGCTAGTATGGCAATAGATCCAATTTCTGATTCTGATTTAGTTATAATCAACGCAGATGATCTTTTTACTATTAGTACAACTAAAATTGGTTTTCGTCGTAGCACTTTTCTTCGTGGTTACATGTATGAATTTATTCAGAATTTTTCTCCTCACTTAGTAAGAAATATTATAGATACAGCTATGTCTTTACGTACTAATGATGATATTGAAGAAATGTTTAAAGATTTTCAATTACCAAGAAAATAGGGGTTTGTTAGTTTTACTTAATAAAATAAGATAATGAGTGGTTTCTTTATTACAAAGAATTTTTAATTTTATTATCAAGGTTATTGATGAATTTTCATAAGTTTTACTTATTAAATGATCTTATTGCCCTTTAATAATCTTATAAATATTGCATTATGAAGGGTTGTTATGGATTAATAACCTTAATTATTAAAAGTGATGGTCCATTTGATTAAATCATAGTGAGATAGAAAATGATGGTTATTGTAAAATATTACATTAGAATCATCGTTCTTTAATTGAGATATATTGATTTAAGAGATGCTCTATTAAATATCATTGTTGAATTATTCTATTTTGATTAGTTTTTTAAAAAAATTTGGATATTTAATGTTATGTTAGAGAATAATATTTTCTTTTTATATACAATTTTTTCTGTAAAAGATCTTTAAAAAAACGTAAAGTTACAAAATTGAGATATTAGTAAATTAGAGTTATATTTCTAATTATTATGGATGTGTTAAGGAATAGATAGATTTTTTAAAAAGTACTGTCTACGATTAAGTTTGAACAACAAGATTAAATGTACTATTAATGGAATAAGGTTTAGTAATATTTATTGAATATATTATGATGATGTTATTTCTTTCTTTTCTTAATAAAAGATGGAAAAGTTGAGCTATCTATTAGTCTTAAAGAACTAATAGATAGTAGCGATACTGTATATATCTAATATAGCGATGGATTATATTTTATATTTATCTAAAGATCAGTATAGCTACTCAGTATCTATATTTAATGATATAGCATCGAGAATTGTTCTATCTATGAATTTTTACTAACTAAGATCAGTCATGTTTAGCGACCATATTATTATAAATTGGTTTAGTTTTTCAATATTTAATATTAGAGTTAATATTCTAAATATTTTTTTCTGATTTTCTTATTATATAATATGATCGTATCAATAAAGAATTATTGCGTGAGGAACGATTACTTACTCAGTTAAGAATGTCAATTTTTGTTTATCGTTACAAATCAAGGCATTAATATTATGTCAATATATCACAACTTAATATCAACTTCGTTTTCTATTATAACGTTTAACTGTCAAGGTAGATAGCATCTATTCTTCTCTATATCAGTAAGATAAATTATTAAATAACATAATACAGATGATAACCTCATTAATAGTTTTATTATATGAAATAGAATAATAATATATCGTGTATATTACATCTTTGAACTATTCTATAGATTTTATCCTTTAGAATAATCTGCAGATTTTTATCTTTAAGTATTATAGAAATATAATAATAATTTTCTTATTACTATATCTTAAAAACGTATAGTTTTCATTATTTTATATAAAATTATTACTGATTTATGATATTTTGAGAAAAATATTATTTTAATTTTACTTTTTTAATAGGTATTGTCCAAAGATAAGATTACATAAATAATATGCAGTTGTGTTTAGATACAAGAAACTGATTATAAAATATAGTTAAATTGAATATCATACAGACATGAAACAGTAGGTCTGTGTAGGACAGAGCTATACGGTCCAATATTCTTTATTATATTTAGAAAAAGATAACCTTATAGATAGTTTTTATCAATAGATTTTTGATTCCTATCTAATTATCTTTCATGTAAAAGATTTAAATTGAGTGAACAAGAATAGTATTTTATTTCTTATATTTTAGATATTTCTGTTTTTCTCACTATATTACTAATTGTCTCAAGCGTATTAGACAATTAAATTAATATGTTATCATCTTTATATTTTATTTATTTTATATATTGAATTGGATAAGGGGATTCATCTTTCTGAATAGTTTTTTAAACTATATCAGATATTTTTATTTATCTAATCAGATTTTTATGGATAGAAATTTCTATTGATATATTTATTGTATTACAGATAATAAATCAGATAATTTTTGATAAAATTTAAAGAGAAGTGAGTTAGTAGCCTACCTTCTATATGTAATCATGACTTGTCAGTCTCATTTTACGTTCTCTTAGCTTTTTATCGGCATAAAAATGTTTAAAAATAAATAGATAGAAATTCTATAGTTATGTAGTGCACTACATAATATATCTATTTTAGATGGCTATTAGAATGAACAGAATCTTTTTATATCAAATAAAGAATTATCTATACATATTTAGTTAAAATATTAATAATTAGTAATTTTAAAAATAGTAGACTCTATAGCATTCCTTCTTAATACTATCATAAGATAATGAAGAACAGAGGAACCCAAATAATATAGATATGAAAGCAATATTTAGTAATAAGGGCAAGTTTATTAAATATTATCTTGATTTATAATATAAATAGATAATGAAAAAATTATTTTTGATTTTAGTGGATACATAATTGTTATAGAAAATTAATAATTCTTTTAATAATTAATATTAGTCTATGTTATAAAACATATAATATTTATTCTACAATTTTTCATATTATAAAATATGTGAGATTTACGAAGATTGTTTTATGAATGAGATCATTTTTATATGAGAAATGTCTCGATAACTTCGGTAATTAAAAGAGATATACATCCTATAGTTTTATTATATAGTAAATTTGATTTATCTAATTTTTACATATTATTCATTCTTAAGTATTTAAATAATCACGTATAAGTGGAACTAAAATCAGAATGACTATACAGATAAAATCTACTTGATAATAGAGAAAGTCTACCCTTTGTTCTAAACTTTTTATATGGATAGATAGAGTATATGTAATAAAAAAGCTTTTTAAGAATAAAGAGGATCAGTAAGTAAATAATGCTTTTCGCGAATAGAACAAGTTATGAAATTTTAATTTGACTAGATTGTTACTAGTCCTAAGTATATGGAATTTTTTTCTTAAAACACCTTTTATAGTTGATGCCTAGTATTAAGGCTGTTGATTTATATATTTTTTATATAGCAAGAATGATGTGATTTCTATATTTGATAAAAATTAATAAGTTATAAGCACATGTTACACTTTATAAAAATATCATATATAATTAAGTAAGGTAATATTTTCTAGATTATTCAAGGTGTCAGGTGAATTACCAATAATTAAGAATTTATATCTATTAAGTGTTGTTAAGGGGTAAATTATGTTCATGTTTTGTAAAACAAATTTAAGTATAAGATTAGATAAAAATAATATTTTTAAAAAATAAAAAATTAATTATCACTTTCTGTTATAGGTCTCTCTTTGAGTATATTTAAATAATTATAAGATTGCTGTATTTTGTTTCCAAAAATGTTATAACACTATATTTAAGAGTGAATAAATCAAGATATATAAAATTATAATTTTTTATACTTTAGTAAAAAAGATAATTTTCAAGAAAGTGAAGATATTTAATGTGATGAAATGTAACTTATTCTCTTCCAGAGAATATTATAAATTAGGTCAAGCTATATTAGTGCTGTATATTGATAGCATCTATATTTTCTTTGTTGTTCTTCGATAGAAGAATCGTCTCATATCTATTTGACTATATAATCTGGACTTCTATGAGGTAACTGCATATAGATTTTTCATATGAGATCTGGACTTATATGATGAGAATTAGAAGTATTTATTTAATCTTCCTAGTTGGTTTTATTCGATATGTAGTATGAACGATTGAATATATTAATATTGAAATATATTGATATTAAGATATGGATTTCTATAATATGGTTGATTGATATATCAAAATAATTTTCTTCTTGTATTTAAAAAAATAAAATTAACAACAGAGATCATGCAGGTTTTGGTTTGAGGTTTAACTAATATTCACATAAAATATGATTGTGCTATACAAATATAGTACACCTTCCAGATATTTAAGATAGTAGATATTTTATGATTAATAAATTGCTGGTTATTTTTAAAGGAACCGGTCTTTTCGTTCTTTAGATTATTTATGAGAATAGTATGTATTCTATTAACTTAAAATATATAAATAACAAGATCATCGTTTCAGTTGATAACTAGAGAATTAGAATAAGACTTCTTTGAAAAGGACACTGATTACATAAAAGAAGACTAACAAGTTGATGGAGAAATAAGAAAATCATAAATCATATCTCATTTTCGTATTCATTACTATATTGCAATAATATTCAGAAAAAATTATCTAGGTCTGGATTATTTAATGATAATTTAGATAGAAAGTAATTGCATAATACTAAAGATATTCTTATTGCTTTGATTATTTCTATATTGGTATGGGATAAATTATTTGATTGTTTCTTATGATAAAAGCATCAATGAACAAATTCATTTTTCTTAAAATTCTATTATACATATAATATTGACAATACAATTTTTATAACTATTTCTAATTAATTTTTCTAAAAAATGAATTATAAATAAGATGGAGAATTCTATCTGTGATACACATGCTTAATCTGATATGGATTGATCATAAATTATATTTGAATACTAAATTTTAGTAGTTATTTTTTTAAATGTTCAGCATATATTCTTAATTTAATGTGGATTTTAATATCTTTAGGATGAAGAAAGGAACCTTGTATATCATGAATTCTTTCTATAGGAATACAGATCATTATGCATTGTCCGGTTATTAATCTAACTAAATAACTTATAAGCATCCTTCTCTTAGTCAAGAGAAGTGGTCTGTCAAGATATTTTGATAGCTTGCTTATAGGAAATAAATTTTATCATTGAATCAATAAATATTGGAAATACCTAATTTGGGTCTCACGAGACGTAGGTAAAATCCTGGTCTTTGCAGGTCATGCTAATGTTCTCTCAATAGGTGAGAGAAAAACTGGTTATATTACTGTTTAAACCAACCACTCAAATGGTATGCTCTTCGGTCGAGGAGCTGTTGATATAAAAGGTTCAATTGCAGCAATGATTGGTGCTGCAGAGTGTTTTATACGAGTTTACTCACAACATCGAGCTCGTTTAGCATTTTTAATCACTTCTGATGAAGAAGATAGATCTCTTAATGGAACAGTAAAGATTGTAGAAAAATTAATAAAACGTAATGAATATATAGATTATTGCTCAGTAGGGGAACTATCTAGTAATCAGAACATCGGTGATGTAATAAAAATCGTCGCCGTGGTGTTCTTACGGCAAATCTATATGTGCATGTTATACAAAGTCATGTTGGGTATTCAGATTTTTCAAATCATCCGATTCATCGCATAATTCCAGTTTTAAATCAGTTTATAAGTACAGAATAGGACATCGGTCATTCAGATTTCTCTCCCACTTTTATGCAGATCACTAACATATAAGCAGGAAGCAGCAGTAATAATATGATACGAAATAATTATTTTATACAGTTTAATTTCTGATTTGATACTTGGCTAACTGCACCAAGTATTCAGGATCGTTTAGAGTCCATTGTAAATTAGAATCAGTTTAAATATAGTATTATATGGGAAATTATTAGAGATCTTTTCCTAAGTAGAGAAGGGGATCCATTACATGCAGCAGTGAACGAAGTCGAGTATTATTCGAGAGTAATACCGAATATTTTAATAACTGGAGAGTTTCTAATGGATATTTATTGCATAGATAGGAGCAGAGTTAGTGGAATTAGGTCCGGTATATACTATTTTTCACAAAATTAATGAATGTATAAAAGAATCTGATTCAAAGATTCTGAGTTTTATATATCAAAGAATTATAGAGAAACAATTGATTACGGATCAATGAGATGGACTATATTGAGACTAATTAGTAGATATTCCTAGTTCTATCAATATTCTTTTTTGTATTTAGTACTATAAAGATTTCATAAAAATTAATCTAAAATATTATAATCATTAATACTATATTCCCTTTTATTAAAATCTAGAGAATGTAAATTCTACTATAAATAGAAAAAAGAAAAAGAAGAGTATTCAGTGGTAATACAATTATTTTATTTAGATTAATTTATTAGTATTTTAGTTTTTGAATTCTAAGAAGGTATTCAGTCGATCTTAAGATTGAATGAAAATAGTTAGTTTATTCTTGAGGGATACTTATTTCTTACTATTACTCTATGTTAATAATATGTAATCTGTTATTAAATGCTATCTCATTTATTACACAACTTGATATACCTTAAGTATATGCACTTCGATATATTCATCGTTGATGAATATCTACTAACTACTTCTGGGAAAAATACTGATTGAATAAGGTTCGATCTTGAATCAAAAACAGATCAGTAGAGAGTATTAATACCTACGGTTTTTCTACTAGAATGTCATCCCTGATCCATTAGATAATAATTCTTAGAATATATTTATATGGTTAGATTTAATCTAGTTCTTCATTTTATCTATTTTATATGTTTGGTAGCCAATTGTGTGAGATACTAAAATATGGCATTTTAAAAAAAGAGTAGATCACTCATGTCATCTATGTATAGTTAGAAAAATATTCTAGCCCATAATAAATTCTAGTAGTTGAGATACTTCTTTTTCACGTATCATAGATTATGTATTGATAGTGTAAGAAGTAGTACGATAATTTATTTAAGAATCATCCATTTAAATAAAATGGATCTCTCCATTTTTTTACTTAATTATATCAATACGTTTTAATCATGTTGTATTTAATGGGCTGTGATGTAGTGAGGTCCTATTAGGTAATAGAGGGATTTTCTAGATCAGTTATAAGTGTCATTACCATCTCCTGGTTATAGATCGCTCGAATGAATAGGATTAAAGATTCTACTAAACCAATATTTTAACTTATGATAAGTAGATATTATCATCAAAATTAAATGGGAATTCAGGTTCTGAGAACATTAATGTCAGCATTTCTAGTTTTATCCAAATAGATGGGTTATGTTCTTCTTTTATAAGAAGCTCTATTTGTGTTAAATATTTAAATATATTGGCTATCTTAGTAATACTCATTCGTTGAATAGCGTAATCTAATAAAATACGACGTTTTTTCCATACGCTATACTGATTAAATAGAATAGGAAGCGGGGTATCAATCATTTTTCGTTTTAAATTTACCAATAAGATAAGATCATGCTGTAAGCTTCGTAGAAGGATAAGTGGTTCACTATCCGTGGCTCGTATTTGACGAAGAACACGAAGTGCACGTTGGCTATTTCCTAAAAATAAAGCGCTAATCCAATCAAATATGGTAAAGTGTGCTGCGTTGTGGATTACTTGTTTGATATGGAAAGATGTAAGTTGACCATTCGGCCATAATATTGCGCATTTGTCTAATGTTTGAGACAGTGCAAGAAGATTACCTTCATAACAGTAGCATAATAGTTTATTGGCTCTAGAATCTATCTTTAATTTAAGTTTTTTTGCTCTAGAAGTAATCCAAAAAGGTAGTGCTTTGTGTTCTGGTCCTTGACAAATAACTAATAGCGCATTCTCACAGATAGTTTTATACCAAATCTCATTTTCCTGTATTTTAGTTAAACTTGGAATTTCTAATATTAGGAGAATATGACTATGTAATAGCTTAGTTAATGTAATAAGTTTTGTACGTATTACTGAATTTAGACCTCGTGCTGGTAATGTTAAAAACAATGTTTTTTTTCTAGAAAATAAACTTAGTTCTTTGTAAATAGAGAAAATCCTTTGCCAGTCGGTCTTATTATCTACTACAATGTTAAGATGCTCAGTAAAGCCGTTATTTTCAGCAGTTTTACGGATAGCAAGTCTTACTTCCTGAGTAAACAAAGGATTTTGTCCATACAAGATATAGCATTTTTGTAATTTTTTATCTAGTTGATGATTCAACTGATCAGGATAAATTTTAATCATTAGTCAGAATGACGATATGGTCCAGATCTTCGATTAAGCGATAGATCTGGATTATCCAAGGTAATTTGATGGTTTAACTTTGTTGTCGAATTTATTGTTGCAAGATAAATCATTGAAATCTGATGAATAAGGTCGTTTACCACTTTCTTGCGTATATCATCAATTATAATCCTCTCTGCAGAATCTCTAGCTAAGGGGGTTTGTGGATTCTCAAAACATGAGCTTGATACCTGAGACACAATAGGATAAAATCCGTGATCTGGTATTACCAGATGTGCTTTTACACTCATTATAATAGAATATTCAGCAGTTTTCCCATTGTAAAAAGTTGTAGTAGTTTTACGATTCAAAATTTCTTTTCCAAGATGAAAAGAAGGGATATTGGTTTGCGTGCTGTTTTGATCAATAATATCAATGTTATATTGCCTAAGTTGTGTATAGACTTCCATTGCAAGAGGGCTATATGGATCCGTCGTATGTACTATAAGTGTCTTCATTGCAGATGGTATTGAAAAAGATCGGTGAAGATGATAGCCACACCCATTCAGGATAAAACAAGTCATACTGATCATGAAGAGTATCGAGAGTTTTAAGTTGTTCATTATATCAAATTTCTTGATCTTAGTTAAGTACTAGATTAAGTAGTTTACCTGGTATATAAATGATTTTTCGGATCGTTGAATAACGAATATATTTTTTTACACAGGGGTTTTTTATAGCGAGAGCTTGAATTTGCGTTTGAGTTGCTTCTGAATCGACGAAAATTCTTCCTCTTATTTTACTATTTACTTGAATAACTATGGTTAAGTGGTTGTTTTTTAGCACTTCTGGTTCTGCTTGTGGCCATGGAGCGAAATCTATGTTTCCAAATCCGCCTAGCTCTTTCCATAAAATAAAACAGATATGTGGGGTAAATGGATTCAACATTCGTATTATAACTAATAACGCTTCTTGAGTTAAGGCCCGATCTTGATCTGTATCTTGTGCTGCATTTTCTAACTTATTAAAAAGTATCATTATAGCTGAAATTGCTGTGTTAAATGTTTGACGACGTCCGATATCATCGGATACCTTACTAATGGTGTAATGGAGAACGTGGCGTAATGCTTTTTGTTGATTATTTAATGTATTGCAGTTTAGGAGAATGGTGTTTCCTTGATTAATATGTTTTCGAGTAAATCTCCACACTCGTTTGAGAAAACGATATGCCCCCTCAACTCCAGAATTTTTCCATTCTAATGGCATGTTGACTGGTGCGGCAAACATTATAAACAGACGGATGGTATCAGCACCATAACGGTCTACCATTACTTGTATATCTACCCCATTTTTTTTAGACTTTGACATTTTAGTCATACCAGCATAGACTAATTTTTGTCCATTCTTATCGAAAGCTGCAGTAACTTGTCCTTTAATATCACGTTCAATAATCACATTATGAGGCTCTATCCAATAATGTTCACCATGATTACCAGTTCGATAGAATGCATCAGATAAAACCATGCCTTGACACAAAAGACGTTTAGCAGGTTCATTAGAACTGACTAATCCTGCATCACGAAGTAGTTTATGGAAAAAACGAAAATAAAGAAGATGCATGATAGCATGCTCGATTCCGCCTATATATTGATCTACTGGTAACCAATAGTTTGCAGCTGAGGGGTCTAACATTCCTTTGGAATAACCTGGACAGGTATAACGTGCATAGTACCAAGATGACTCAATAAAAGTATCAAAGGTATCAGTTTCTCGTAGAGCTGGCTGGCCATTAAAAGAAGTCTGTGCCCACTTTGAATTTGTTTTAATGGGACTAACAAGCCCATTCATAACTAAATCTTCTGGCAAGATAACAGGAAGTTTATCCTCAGGAACCGGAATCGTAGTGCCATTTTGCAACGTGAGCATTGGGATTGGTGTGCCCCAATATCGTTGACGTGATACGCTCCAATCACGTAGACGGTATTTCACCATTTTTTTGCTAACACCTTTTTTGATTAATTGACTCTGTATAGCCTTAGTGGCGTCATCGAATGATAATTCATTAAACTCACCTGAGTTACAGAGTACCCCTTTATCTGTCATTGCGGATTTCTTTAAATCAGGAATTTGACCATTAGAATTAAGGATGACAGCTTTAATTTTTATATGATATTTCGTAGCAAACTCCCAATCAGTTTGGTTGTGGGCTGGAGCGGCCATAATCGCACCTGTTGCATATTCCGTATGGACATAATTGGCAACCCAAATGGGTAATTTTTTCCCTGTTAATGGATGCTCTGCAAATAAATTAGTATTCATACCTTTTTTTTCTAATTTAACTAAGTTAGACTCAGACATGTTAGTTGGTTGGCAATTAGAAACAAAGATTTGAAGTGCTGGGTTTTTGATAGACAGTTGATTAACTATAGGATGATTAACTGCTACTGCAAGATAGGTAACACCCATTAAGGTATCAAGACGGGTTGTATACACACACAATGTTTCTTTTTGATGTAAAATATGAAATTTAATTTCAGTCCCTTCAGAGCGCCCAATCCAGTTTCGCTGCATTGTTTTGACTTGTTCTGGCCAACCATCTAATTGATTGAGATTATTAAGTAACTCTTCAGCATAGTTCGTTATTTTAATAAACCACTGTGGAACGTCTTGAAGTTCGATTTTAGAGTGACAACGCCAGCAAGAACCATTAATAACTTGTTCATTAGCTAATACTGTCATGTCATGCGGACACCAATTTACTTTTGCAGTTTTTTTATAAACTAAACCTTTCTGATATAACTTAGTAAAGAACCACTGCTCCCAACGATAATATTCTGGTTGACAAGTAGTAATTTCACGACTCCAATCATAACTAAATCCTAGTGATTTAATCTGAATTTTCATGTAGTCAATATTAGTGCGAGTCCAAGATGATGGTTTAGTATGATTTTCTACCGCAGCTCCTTCAGCCGGTAAGCCAAAAGCGTCCCATCCAATAGGTTGTAGTACATTTTTACCTAACATTCGCTGATAACGTGCAATTACATCTCCAATAGTATAATTACGTACATGGCCCATATGTAGATGACCAGATGGATAAGGCAGCATGGAGAGACAGTAGTACTTTTCCTTGTCTTCTTTTTCAGACACTTGAAATGTTTTGTTTTCTTCCCAATATTTTTGGACAAGAGATTCTATCTCTTGTGGGTCATATTGCTCTTCCATCAATCTCGTAATCCCTTTTTAGTAAAGTTTAAATAAACTATTATATTCTATATTATTTATCTGTAGTATTCTTTGATCAAGTATCTACTAAAATTGTCTACTAATTTTATTAAAAACTGCTGTAGCAGTAATGTTATTTATTCTTTATCATCAAATCTCTTTTTATGACATAAAATCATAGATCTATATCATTATTTAATGTAATAGATTATAGTCTCTAAATTTTAAGTATTGATGGAATATAATCCAGTGAATAATTTTATTTTTCTTATATCTATAGACTCATTTTTATAAGATAAAATACTTTTATTATTAAAATAATATTGAAGATTTGATAATATCAGTCGTGTCTTAATTTGGTTACTAGCTTAAGTTATGTCATAATTTTATTTATTTGATTCCTCTTCTCTAAGAGATCATTTATTGTAAAAGACCAATAGTATCAGTATATTTCATCAACAAATTTAATTGAGATTAATGAAGCGATTTATGATAAAGTGAAAAAATTAGAACCTTTAGACTAGGTAATAGTCTAATTAAAAGAATAATGAACAATACAGAAAGTTGTAGTGTGAACGATTATTTCAGATCAAAATCTAAAACTATATAAAATATTTATCTTCTTATTTTTTATTATTTTAAAATAATTAAAAGTTAGTTCATTCGCTCTTCGAGATATAGATAATATGAGAGAAAGATCTAAATATTATAAGATTAGTGTGTTATACAGATAATTTTTAGTGGGGTGGAAATGATATAGTACTATTATTTACTTTATTGATAATTAAAATATCTATAATATATAGGTTAATAGTATAATAGTCATATTTTATCATTATTATAGGTTGTTGATGATAAAGAGAACTTTAACAAATAATGTGTAATGTTAAACACTAGAAGGTAATTATGTAATTCAATGAAAGATATACATGTATAAGATTAGTTTGGCTTTGCGAATTTTTAGTTAAATATGTAATTATAATAATTTTATAACTGTTGTAAGTATAGAGTAGTTCTTATGTCTGATTATAATATTTTATTTTCTATGAACATAAAAGGATCGGTTATTAATATTAGCTATCTTGTATCTATACTCTTTCATGATAAACATAAACCATAGATAAAAAGAAAGATATACATATTTGAAATATTTCATTAGAGTAAAAGATCGATTTTGTATATTAATAATGATTGGTGTATTCATTGTAAAGATCGTTATTATATTATAATATTTCTTTATGAAAGACAAGAAGATTACTGATGTTAAACTGAAATTGACCTGATTCCTAATATACTATGTAATTAAATATTAATTAAGATGATCTCTTCATTTATTTTTATAAGAAATAAATTTCTATATTATTAGAATAAGAATTAGATAGTGATTGAGTGAGAATAGGGATGTTTAATTTGTCAGTTTTTTATAAACGAGGGAAAATTAGTATTTAATGAATGATTTAAAAAAACTCACTTTAATACGTTTGTATAAGATTCACTATATGTGATATATCAACTTTCTTTCAGACAATATCATGAATATCTAATTTGAATTTATAGGAAAGTACTTTATAGCAAATTTAATATAAAAACCATATTATATTAAATATTATTTAGGATAAATTATAGACAATCATATATCATTAGTTCGATCTATATAAAGATTGTTCTTCTCTTAATAATTAAGATATAATAATTATATTCTTGACTAAATAACTACTAATTATAGTAAAAATTTATTACTAAATATGTCGATATTTATAATATTTGAAAGAAATGACAAGATAATTATGCTCTTAGTAAGATAATTAGATAATGATTATCTCAAGAAAAATTTTTGTGAACGTCATAAAATTAGATAATATCTTTTTATTGGCATTTTGAATCACTAAGTTTAGTTTTTTGATATTATTCATAGTGATATTACTTGTAGTAATGGTGTTACATGATGGATTCCATAAAAGATCAAATTACTAATCTTCAGATCCTTCTGCGTTATTATCAATACCAATACCATATAATGGATCAATCAGAAGTGCCAGATTTTGAATATGATAAGCTCATAGATGAACTACGTAGTTTGGAAGCCAAATATCCACAATTTATTACAGTTAACTCGCCTACTCAGTGTGTAGGTGCCCCTATAATTTCGTTAAATGATGTAAAAAAGGTATATCATGAAGTACCGATGTTATCGTTAGATAATGTTATGGACAAACACAGTTATCTAGCTTTTCATAAACGCATAGAGAATGAGTTACAAAATTCTGACCCAATAACATTTTGTTGTGAATTAAAATTTGATGGTCTTGCAGTGAGTTTACTATACGAACAAGGCAAGTTAGTGATGGCTTCTACTCGTGGAGATGGCCATAATGGAGAAAACATTACTAATAATATACGAACGATAAGATCAATCCCATCTGATTTAAAGGGGGTGAATATTCCAGATCGGCTCGAAGTTCGGGGAGAAGCGTTTATGTTACTTTCATCTTTTAAAAAAATGAATGATGAAGCGCTTTTTAGTGGTCATAAAGTTTTTTCTAATCCTCGTAATGCTGCCGCTGGATCATTACGCCAAACAGACCCTCGTGTTACAATCAAACGTCAACTTAGTTTTATTTGCTACGGACTGGGATTAGTGGAAGGAGGAAAAGTATCCACTAGCCATATAGAGTGTTTACAACAATTCCAAAATTGGGGGTTGCCAGTTAGTGAATATACACGTCTTTGCTTTACTACAAATGAAATATTAAAATATTATCATCAAATACAGGTTAGCCGTCCATTACTTGACTATGAGATTGACGGCATAGTAATTAAAATAGACAATTTATTATTACAAAAGCAGTTAGGTTCTATTACTCGGACTCCTCGATGGGCAGTAGCGTTTAAATTTCCAGCGCAAGAGCAAATCACAATCGTTCGTGACATAGAGTTCCAAGTTGGTCGAACTGGGGTTCTTACTCCAGTGGCAAAATTAGATCCAGTTCATATTTCTGGAGTAATAGTCAGTAGTGCTACTTTACATAACACTAGCGCACTGCATAGATTAGGACTCAAGATTGGGGATAGTGTTATTGTACGTAGATCTGGTGATGTTATACCTCAGATTATTAGTATAACTAATAGAAGCTCTAGTGGATTGTCAGTTATTATTCCGACTTCTTGTCCTGCATGTGGATCTGTTTTGCAGTATTTAAAGGGGAAAATAGGAATACGTTGTACAAATGGGCTTGTTTGTAGCGCCCAACTTAAAGCGGCTTTAAAACATTTTGTATCACGAAGAGCACTGAATGTGCGTGGAATAGGTATAAGAATTATCACTCAATTAGTTGATAAAAAATATGTTACCACTTTATCTGATTTATTTTTTCTAAAGGTCAACCAGTTGACTGAGATTGAGCATATCGGGCCTATAACAGCACAAAAATTGATAAATGAATTGGAGAAAGCGAAAAAAACTACTTTTTCTCGCTTCTTGTATGCTCTTGGAATTAGTCAAATTGGACAGACAACTTCAGATAATCTTGTAGCGTATTTTGGAACTTTAGATACACTAATTCAGGCTAATATAGATGACTTGACAGAAGTAGATGGTATAGGAACAGTTGTTGCTAACCGAATACGAAATTTTCTAGATGAAAAAAATAATCGTCAAGTGATTCGAATATTGGTAGATGATATTGGAATTCACTGGACCCCGATAGTAGGATCGTTTCAAAAAACATCTAGTAGAAAATCATTATTAAAATAATGTAATGTCGATATTTTATTTAATTATCTTGATCGTATACAAATTGAAAATTCTAAATATATAACGTTATGCTTAATTTTATTATCTATAAAAATAGAGTTGGATTAAAAGTTAAAAAGATTCTAATGTATGAACAAGAAATATAATATATAAGTCAAGTTTTAAACTCTCAATAGAGAGTGTATATTTAGAGACTAATATATAATTTATTTTCAATCCTAAACAGTAATTAATTTTAACATCTTTATTCATAACCAACACATTAGTTTTTCTTATATGTTCTTTTTATGTTTACTGTTTGTAAGTGTATTTATAAGGATTTTCTTAATTTTAATCATATCCTAATTAACAGATATGAGAATTACTGAGAGGTTTTTAAAAATACTGGATAGGTATCTTGTATAATTTTCTTCTCATTAGAGAATGAATGATCAATATCTTTGCCATTCTCTTCACGAAGTAGTAACATTGGCAAGCAAAATTTAACATAACTATTTATATAGTATAGAATACTTTATTTTAGTAAATATAAGTTGAATGCATGTAATTCTCGATTAGTCAGCCTATTTAAAATAAAACTAGGATCTTATGATGAATCATCTTACTAATCAAAAATTTTAGTGACTATACAAGAAAAGAATTTATTAGAGTAATGTTGTTTATACATCAGATCATATTAAAAAAATACAAGGATGAATTATATATCTGATAGATATCTAAAATTAAGTTATAATAACAATATTTTAGAATAAAAGATAAATTTATATAATAACAAGATCATTCATCAATTTATTCATCTATGATTATATCAATGAATATTTAGATCCATTAACAGATAGTTGTATCTGAGAAATGTGAAGATATAGAGTTAGTAGAAATCAAAAGTGATAAATTGAGTATTCTACGAGAATATGTTTAATATTAGATTAAACATGATAGAAGATAAACTATACAACCCTATGAAAGAGGAAGATGAGGGTTGATATCACATAGAGCAACAATTCAACTCTTATATATATTGAGATTAATGTTTTGATTGTTATCACTGAAAAGTCAGTATGACTGAGTTATTAATTAAGTATAGATATAATCATTAATTATGTATCATTAGATAATATAGTAAAAGTAATGTATGTAATAAATGTGATTGTTAGAGATCATTTAATATGTTTATTAGATGTATTTTTTATAAATTCCGAATTCTATTAAAATAGTATACCATTTACATTAATAGTAGACAGAATCTTATTATAACTACTAATGATTCTTACTAGAAGGTGGAAAAAAATTCTCCTTAGTTCCTTTCTCTTTACTTTAATGTTGAATCTATTAAATTCATCCCAATATACCTATATACTTGTTGATTCAATTGGATTAAAACCTTATTTTTTATATTTTTGCAGTCCTGCTTTACTCAGGCTAAAATTAAACTAAGAGAGAGCTCTATGAATCCTGAGCGTATTAATCATATTGAAATCCCTGTTCTACCCTTACGGGATGTGGTTGTGTATCCGCATATGGTGATTCCGTTATTTGTTGGTCGAGAAAAGTCTATTTGCTGTCTTGAAACTGCTATTGATCATGATAATAAGATCATGTTAGTTGCACAAAAGGAGGCTTCGACAGATAATCCTAGTATTCAGGATCTATTTTCAGTTGGTACTGTTGCTTCTGTTTTGCAGATGTTAAAGTTACCTGATGGCACAGTAAAAGTACTTGTTGAGGGTTTGCAGCGTGCTCATATAACAACATTATCTGATAATGGTGATCATTTTACGGCGAAGGCAGAGTATCTTATTTCTCCCAAGATTGAAGAACGTGAACAAGAAGTATTGGTACGAACTGCGATTAATCAATTTGAAGGATATATTAAGCTGAATAAAAAAATTCCACCCGAAGTATTGACGTCTATCAATAATATTGATGATGCAGCACGTCTAGCAGATACTGTTGCCGCACACATGCCTCTAAAGTTAGCGGATAAACAATCAGTATTAGAAATGTCAGACGTTAGTGAACGTTTAGAGTACTTAATGGCTATGATGGAATCAGGGATTGATTTATTAGAGGTTGAAAAACGAATTCGTTCTCGTGTTAAGAAACAAATGGAAAAAA
Organism: Candidatus Erwinia haradaeae; assembly: GCF_900699015.1. Classification (GTDB taxonomy): domain Bacteria; phylum Pseudomonadota; class Gammaproteobacteria; order Enterobacterales; family Enterobacteriaceae; genus Erwinia_E; species Erwinia_E haradaeae_E. Next base: position 492,835 of record NZ_LR217737.1, read on the forward strand.
GTCAACGTGAATACTATCTAAATGAACAGATGAAAGCGATTCAGAAAGAATTAGGTGAGATGGATGAGTCTCCTGATGAACATGAAACATTAAGGCGCAAGATTGATGGATCTAAAATGCCGAAAGAAGCTAGGGAGAAAACTGAATCTGAATTGCAAAAATTAAAAATGATGTCTCCTATGTCAGCAGAAGCAACGGTAGTTCGTGGATATATTGACTGGATGATTCAAGTTCCATGGCATACTCGTAGCAAGGTAAAGAAAGACCTAAGAAAGGCGCAAGAAACTTTAGATGTAGATCACTTTGGTTTGGAGAGTGTTAAAGATCGAATTCTTGAATACTTAGCTGTACAGAATCGAGTGAATAAAGTAAAAGGACCGATTCTATGTTTAGTTGGACCGCCTGGTGTAGGTAAAACTTCTTTGGGTCAATCTGTTGCTAAAGCCACTGGAAGAAAATATATAAGGATGGCATTGGGAGGAATTCGAGATGAAGCAGAAATTCGAGGACATCGTCGTACGTATATTGGATCTATGCCTGGAAAATTAATTCAGAAAATGGCAAAAGTAGGAGTAAAAAATCCATTATTTTTGTTAGATGAAATTGATAAGATGTCATCAGACATGCGTGGAGATCCTTCGTCCGCGCTTCTGGAAGTGCTTGATCCAGAACAAAATGTATCTTTCAATGATCATTATCTAGAAGTCGATTATGATTTATCTGATGTGATGTTTTTTGCAACATCTAATTCCATGAATATTCCTGCTCCACTACTTGATCGAATGGAAGTAATTCGTTTGTCTGGATATACAGAAGATGAAAAACTTAATATTGCTAAAAAACATCTTTTAGAAAAGCAAATGGGACGGCATGCTTTAAAGGAGAACGAATTAACTATTAATGAAAGTGCCATCATTAGCATTATTCGTTACTATACACGTGAAGCTGGTGTACGTAATCTAGAGCGTGAGTTGTCAAAGTTATGTAGGAAAGCAGTTAAAACTTTGCTCATGAGAAAATCTATTAAACATATTTCAATTAATGCTGATAATTTAAAAGATTATCTTGGTATACAACGTTATAATTATGGTCGTGCTGATAACCAAGATCGAGTAGGACAAGTAACAGGCCTTGCATGGACGGAGGTAGGTGGTGATTTATTAACTATAGAAACAGTGTGTGTTCCGGGTCAAGGTAAGTTAACTTACACAGGTTCTCTTGGAGAAGTTATGCAGGAATCAATTCAAGCTGCATTAACAGTTGTTCGAGCTCGGTCACAAAAACTAGGAATCAAGAGTAATTTTTATGAGAAACAAGATATTCATGTTCATGTTCCAGAAGGAGCAACACCAAAAGATGGGCCGAGTGCAGGTATTGCAATGTGCACTGCACTAGTTTCTTGTCTTACTGACAACCCAGTTCGAGCTGATGTTGCTATGACTGGTGAAATTACCTTGAGAGGGCAAATTTTACCTATTGGTGGATTGAAAGAAAAACTCTTAGCAGCCCATCGGGGAGGCATTAAAACAGTGCTTATTCCAAATGAAAATAAGCGTGATCTTGAAGATATTCCAGAAAATATCATTGCTGATATTGAGATCAAGCTAGTAATATGTATAGAGGAAGTGCTAAATTATGCACTACAACATGTATATCTAACGGATGGTCTTCTCTACAACATATAACTCTGCTAAAATATATGTATATTATTCTGAAATATCTCCTATAAATATAAATTTATAGATAAATTAAACAATACGGAGACTGAGTAACTAGTTCATACAATTTTTATAGCAAAAAATTAGAGTTCTATAATCATTTAATTTGACATAAATTATATACTATTGTAATAAGCTTGATAACTTATTATTGATAAAGTTATAAACATATCACTTTATCTATTTTGAATCGTATAACAAAATAAAAAATACTGAAAGCAGTATTTGTACCATATTATCGATAAGTCTCTATAATAGAGCATCTTACTTTACTTTAAATAGTAATTTAATCATCTAGAAAACTTTTAAGAACTTCTGAGCGACTAGGATGACGTAGTTTACGAAGAGCTTTTGCCTCAATTTGTCGGATTCGCTCACGTGTAACATCAAATTGTTTTCCAACTTCTTCTAAGGTATGATCAGTATTCATATCAATACCAAAACGCATCCGTAAAACTTTAGCTTCACGTGCAGTTAAACCAGATAAAACTTCATGAGTCGCTGAACGTAGACTTTCAGAAGTTGCAGATTCTAATGGGAGCTCTAGTGTAGTATCTTCAATAAAATCACCAAGATGTGAATCTTCATCATCTCCAATTGGAGATTCCATCGAGATTGGTTCCTTGGCAATTTTCATGACTTTTCGGATCTTGTCTTCTGGGATCATTAGCCGTTCAGCTAATTCTTCTGCCGTAGGTTCTCGTCCTATTTCTTGTAATATCTGTCGTGAGATTCGATTGAGTTTATTAATAGTCTCAATCATATGAACTGGAATACGAATAGTACGCGCTTGATCTGCGATAGAACGAGTAATAGCTTGTCGAATCCACCACGTAGCATAAGTTGAAAATTTATAACCACGTCGATATTCAAATTTATCGACTGCTTTCATAAGACCAATATTACCTTCTTGAATTAAATCTAGAAATTGTAGCCCACGATTAGTATATTTTTTAGCAATAGATATAACTAGACGTAGATTTGCTTCTACCATTTCTTTCTTCGCTCGGCGAGCTTTTGCCTCGCCGATAGACATGCGACGGTTAATATCTTTTACTTGTTCAATGGTAAGCCCAGTTTCATCTTCAATTTGCTGCAGTTTTTGTAGGCTTTGCTCCACATCATCTGAAACGTCTTTCAGTTTTTCTGACCATCGTTTATTCATATCTATGGCGGCTTTAAACCATATTCCATTTGTTTCATGTCCAGAAAACATAGTTATAAAATGTTTCTTTGGCATTTTACATAAATCAACACATAACTTAATAATCATGCGTTCTTGAGTCCGAACACGATCCATCATTATACGCATACTATTGACTAATAAATCAAATTGCTTCGGTACAAGACGGAATTGTTTAAAGACATCTGATAAGTTTTGGATTTCTTCGAGAGATTCAATATGATTTCTGGTTCTCATTTTAATTACAGAACGGGTCATTTCATATTGATGACGTAAGTCAGTAAATTTTTCACTTGCTAGTTCAACATCGATACTATTCTCATCATCGACATCGTTATCGCTAGTTTCTTCCTCTTCATCATCTTCATGACTGTCTATAGATAGTTCATGCCCTATATGAACGGTAGTCGCAGAAATATCCTCTTCTACATTAGGATCAACGAAACCAGTAATCAAATCAGATAGACGAGCTTCTCCTGCTTGGACTCGATCATATTGTTCTAACAAGTATGTAATCGCTTCAGGATATTCGGCAACAGAGCACTGTACTTGATTAATTCCATCTTCAATACGTTTTGCGATATCTATTTCGCCCTCACGCGTTAATAATTCAACTGTACCCATCTCGCGCATATACATACGAACTGGATCAGTAGTGCGTCCAATTTCAGATTCAACACTAGATAATACTTGAGCGGCTGCTTCAGCAGCATCCTCATCAGCATCACTACTATTGTCATTTAACATTAACTCATCAACATCAGGCGCTTCCTCTACAACTTGAATGCCCATGTTATTAATCATCTGGATGATATCTTCGATCTGATCAGAGTCGATAATATCTTCCGGCAGATGGTCATTGACCTCAGCATAGGTAAGATAGCCTTGCTCCTTACCACGAGTAACGAGTAGCTTCAGCTGTGACTGCGGATTTTGCTCCATAAGACGATATCCATAATTCTTTAATTAGATTTCTTGGTTGACTAAGATCCCAAGAATAACAGTATGGGTCGTTGAGGTTATGGTCATGACCCGTTATGATACTTTTAGTTGCAAGTAAACATGTAGTGCAATGAAATCCATTGGATTCTATTATAAAAATATTACTTGCTATATTACTGAGTTAAGAAATGATTCTTGCTTATATTAATAGCTCTTTAACATGCATTGAACAAATAAGATCATATCGTAAGTTTTGTCTCTGTACTATTTTTTTAGAGCTTTGCTTATCTTCCATAGCATGCGCTTCTCCTTATCATTAAGTCCACTGGAACGATCATGAGCAATCAACTCTTCTAGTTTTCGTTCTAACGCATAATTATAAATGTTCGTTAGAGAATCAAGAAACATTGTTTCTACTTGCTCATCTATTATCATGTGGTTCCACATTACTAAGCTTTCAAGGTTATCGATAAATTTTGTACCTCGATATAGCTCTAATAATTGACCTGTGTTTAAATTAGGATGATTTAAACAGGTTTTAGCTAAATCGATAAATAATAGTATACCAGGTATTTCTAATGACTCTAATTTATCTAGATTTGGAACTGTTTTTACTAAATTCGGTTGGTGAATTAACAGACTAATTAATATTCGAATTGCAATGTGTTTGATTGATGGGTTTGCAATAGTTTCTTGATGTTTTTCTTTTTTTAAAAAAGACTTATCTAATTGACTTGCATCAAGTAAACCTAGTTGATTTCCAAGTTCTTGACGTACATAGAAACGTAAAGCAGTTCCTGATATCTGATGAATAAGAGGTAATGCTAAAGCACTAAGTCGGGCTCGACCTTCTGGAAATCTTAAATCTACTTTTGATATTAGTGTATTGAGCAAAAATCTGGAGAGAGGAGTCGCATTTTCCATACGTTGTTCAAATAACTGTTTACCTTCTTTACGTACTAAAGTGTCAGGATCTTCATTATCAGGTAGAAACATAAAATATAGGGAACGACCATCGTTCATATACGGTAAGCTAATGATTAGCATGCGCCAAGCTGCGTCGTATCCTGCTTTGTCGCCATCATAACAACAGATCACTGTCTCAGTTAATCGAAATAACAAATTTATATGTGCAGTTGTAGTAGAAGTTCCAAGAGATGCAACTGAATAATAGATACCAAATTGAGTGAGTGTCAGTACATCCATATAACCTTCAACTACTAATAATTTTTTTGGTTCAGGATTATTTCTTAGTGCTTCATATAAACCATATAGATAACGACCTTTGTGAAAAATCACTGTTTCAGGAGAATTTAGATATTTTGGTGTTTCATTCTTGATTGCTCTTCCTCCAAATCCAATTACCCGTCCTCTTGTATCATTAATAGGGAACATGATGCGTTCTCGAAATCGATCATAAGACCATTGCTGATTATTAGTAATTAACATACCTGAATTTATTAATAATTGACGATTGTAGGATGTGGTCCCAAAACGTTTTAAAACCTGGTTCCAGCCAGGTGCGGAAAATCCGATAGAAAAATACTGAATAATATTATGATTAACCCCTCTTTCTATAAGATATTTATATGCCTCTGATTCTGGTTGTGTCACCAAAAAATCATAATAAAATTTTCTTAATTCGTTCATTAATTGATATAAATCAGAACGTTGGTAACTTTCAATCTCTTTAGTCTTATTGCTTTGATTATGTGGAACTTCTAGACCATGGATACTTGCTAATTCCTCAATGCTTTCAGTGAAATTGAGATGTTCATAATGAATAAGGAAATCGATAACGTTACCATGAGCTCCACAACCAAAGCAGTGATAAAACTGCTTTTCACGATTTACAGTAAAAGAGGGGGTGTTGTCATTATGAAAAGGGCAGCATGCATGGTGGTTTTTACCTAGTTTTTTTAGTTTAATATGAGAGTTAATGAAATTAACGATATCTGTTCTTTCTAACAAATTTTTAATAAATAAAACTGGAATCCGCCCTGTCATAAGCCCATTACACATCCTCTATCATCTTATCTTGATTATTTCTCTATGATTCAAGAGAACTAATACGTGCTTCTTTAAGAGAAGCACGGCTTAGAAAATACATTTTATTTTTAAATTTTCAGATAAATCTTCTAATTAATTAATAAAGACGCGCGCGACGTATATTTTCACGTACTAGTTTTTTTGCATAACGTTTTACTGCAGATGCTTGGGCTCGTTTACGCTCAGTAGTTGGTTTTTCATAAAATTCACGACGACGGACTTCGGCCAATACTCCTGCTTTTTCACAAGAGCGTTTAAATCGACGTAGTGCGATATCGAATGGTTCATTTTCACGTACTTTGATCACCGGCATGTACTTCTCACCTCAAAACATTTAGTTGTTATTTATTTTAAGACAATATTAATAAATTGTTGTAATTGACTCTAACATAGGTTGTATTATAAGACAATATAGTATCATATGTCTCATAGACAAGTCTGATTATCAGTAAACGATTTATCTATAGATAATATTTTATATGAATATTAGGTTAAATAAACGTAATTTTTAGACTAAACAAGGCCTTAGCAGCTCTATAAAATTAAATGAAAAGACCTGCTATTTTCGCTATAATTTTGTTGTGCCATATAGATCAGATCTTTATGGTTGACGTTAAAATAAAAAGAGAACAACTTATGCGTGTACTTGGTATTGAAACATCCTGTGATGATACTGGTATTGCTATTTATGATTCTGATTTAGGACTACTGTCCAATCAACTTTATAGTCAAGCAAAACTACATTCTCATTATGGTGGTGTAGTTCCGGAATTAGCCTCTCGTGATCATATGAGTAAAATAGTGCCATTGATCCAGGCAGCTTTACAAGAATCAGGTTTAAATGGAAAAGATATTAATGCAGTCGCTTATACGGCCGGCCCTGGTCTCGTTGGTTCTTTGTTAGTAGGGGCCTGTATTGCTTGCTCACTGGCATTTTCTTGGAATGTTCCTTCCATCGCTATACATCATATGGAAGGTCATCTTCTTTCTCCTATGTTAGAAGAGGATCGACCATTGTTTCCATTTGTAGCATTATTGGTTTCTGGTGGTCATACTCAGTTAATAGCTGTCACGGATTTTGGTAAATATACTTTAATGGGACAGTCACTTGATGATGCAGCAGGAGAGGCATTTGATAAAACGGCTAAGCTTTTAGGATTAGGTTATCCAGGTGGACCGATATTATCTGATATGGCTCAACATGGTGTAAAGAATCGTTTTATTTTTCCTCGTCCAATGACTAAGAAACCTGGGTTAAATTTTAGTTTTTCTGGACTAAAGACCTGTGTAGCCCGTACTCTATGCAAGCATGATAATAGTAGACAAACATATTCAGATATCGCTTGTGCTTTTGAGGACGCAGTAGTTGATACATTATTAATAAAGTGTTGTAGGGCTTTAGATCAGACTGGTTTTAAGCGATTAGTGATTGCAGGTGGGGTTGGTGCAAATCGTGCATTGCGCAGAAAAATCAATAAGATTATTAAACAACGTGGGGAAAAGATTTTTTACGCTCGTCCAGAATTTTGCACTGATAATGGTGCCATGATTGCTTATGCAGGTATGATTCGTTTTAATAGCACAGTAATCGATTCTAACCTTGGTATTACCGTTCACCCTAAATGGTTGTTATCGGATTTGCCTTCAATCTAACATTATATTTTCGTTTGTTTCTATAGTAACATCATTCCATTCTTATGACTAAGATGGTTTGAATTAAAATAAAAGAGTTAATCGAATCTTATTTAATGTCCAATAAATATTGATTACACTATTTACTCAAAGAATAGGAATATGAATAGATATGAGTAGTAATATAGTAATAAAGTGCATAGAATTATATTCTACAAATAGTGGAATACATATATTTTATTGATAAATAAGTATTTTCTATTGAAAAATCATATTAAAGATGAATATTTATTATACATAAATAAAATTAATAGGATTGATTAGAGTTAGCTCTATAAGAACTAGAACAGGTATATTAATGGTTTCAACTAGAAGGAGAATCAGTCATTATAATGATTTATAGATACACTTGATCATTTCTTTACTTTTATTTTTTGATCTGAATAGATACTTAATAATTGATAGATGCATATATAGTTAATGCTAAGCGGATCTAAGATAAATCAAATAGTTAAAAACTATTGCATATTTTTTAATCATGATGATCACATAGATATATCAAGCTATGTATAAAAAATGATACTAATTAAAGTTAACAGATATCGTCTCATTTGGTTTAGAACTAATTGAATAATACAAATATCCTGTTTAGGATAAATTAAATAACTCATGATAGTCATAGAGAGATGGAGTATGGATATTTTATATATTGATCAACTAAGTATTATTACTACTATTGGAATTTATGATTGGGAAAAAATTATAAAACAAAAATTATTATTAAACGTAGACATGGAATGGGATCACCGTAAAGCAGCTTTAAGTGATGATATAAATGATTGTCTTAATTATTCTGATGTATCTAGAACGATTACTACCTTTGTTAGTCAAGGTAGATTTGCATTAATTGAACGTGTAGCAGAAGAAGTCGCAATGATGCTGCTTCATAATTACTCTTCTAAATGGGTTCGTATTAAAGTTAGTAAACCTGGTGCGGTATTGGAAGCACAACAAGTTGGCATTGTAATTGAACGGAGAAGAGAAAACTAACTAATATCTGATAATTCTACTTATAATATAGTTGAATTATTTTCATACATTTCATATGAGTTGAGTATGCACTAAATAACCGATTATATAGCTATATTTATTTTACGCATTGGTTTTTATTACTTCTTTAAATTATTAATAACAACTCTTAATTTTATATAGCTCTGCTTTAATTATCATGAGATCTTATGATCATCAGATCAATTTTTCTTTATCTATATATGTTGTATGAAGAAGAGATTTAGTACGTTGAATAGCCTAAATAAAATTTACTACTAGTGATTTGTTAATATATCTACATGTGTTCTACCGTATCAATGCCTAATAATCTTAACCCTGTTTTAATGGTTCTTGAAGTTAGTAGAGCTAAACGTAGATGGCTTTGTTGAGTTTTTTCGTCACTTGCATAAAGAATTGGACACTCCTCATAAAAGTTAGAAAAAAGACTTGCTAACTTATACAAATAAGAGCACATAAGATGTGGCATTCCATCAGAAGCTACTTGATTTATTATTTCATCGAACTGTAATAGACAGACAGCAAGATCTATTTCACGATGATGCACTATATTTGTTGAACCTCTTAACACTGTTTCTTTATTAATACGTGCTTTACGGAATAGTGATAGAACACGTGTAAAAGCATATTGTATATAAAGCGCGGTATTTCCTGTTAATGACAGCATCTGATTCCAATCGAATATATAGTTAGTCATACGATTTTTTGAGAGATCTGCATACTTTAATGCACCAATCCCGATAATACGGGCTAATTCCTGAATCTCTTTGTTAGGCATATCTGGATTTTTATCCGATACTATTTTAGTAGCACGATCTATAGCTTCATCTAGTAAGTAAGATAGTTTAATAGTATGACCACGACGGGTTTGAAAAGGTTTTCCATCCTGACCGAGCATCATGCCAAACATGTGATGCTCTAGTTGTAAATGTTCTGGGATATAACCGGCTTTACGTGCAATCGTCCAAGCTTGTAAAAGATGCTGATTTTGACGTGAATCAATATAATACAGAATACGATGAGCTTTAAGAGTTTCATAGCGGTATTTTACACAAGCAATATCAGTTGTGGTATAGAGATAACCACCATCTTTCTTTTGAATAATGACTCCAGATGCTTCATTGTTATCATTCTTATACTTGTCTAAGAACACTACAATCGCTCCTTGATTTTCTACCGCTAATCCTTGATCCTGAAGATCAGATACAATATCTGGCATCATATTATTATAGAAACTTTCTCCCATAATATCTTGATGGGTTAGGGTTATATTCATTCTATTATAGATGATCTGATTTTCTATCATAGTTATATCAACTAACTGTTGCCATATTCTTCGACAATATTCATTACCATTCTGTAATTTTACAACATAGTTACGAGCGCGTTCAGCAAATTTAAGATCATTATCATAGAGTTTTCTAGCGTTGCGATAAAATATATCTAGATCTGCCAGTTGAATATCTTTATGATTTTTATTTGTTTTTTCTTCTAAAAAAGCAATAAGCATGCCAAATTGAGTGCCCCAATCACCAATATGATTTGCTCGAATAACTTTATGTCCGAGGAACTCTAAAGTGCGAGCCATGGCATCACCGATAATTGTAGATCTTAGATGACCGACATGCATTTCCTTAGCTACGTTTGGTGAAGAGTAATCTATAACTATAGTCTGTTTATTATTCACCTTGATTCCAAGATTTTCTTCTTCTAAGATATTATCAATTTGTTCCGATAGCCACTGAGGATCAAGAAAAATATTAATAAATCCTGATCCAGCAATTTCAACTTTGTTAGTAAAATGATCTAAATTTAATTGACATAGAACTTTGTTTGCTAATTGTCGTGGCGATACATGAAGATTCTTGGCTAAAGCCATAATGCCATTTACTTGGTAATGTCCAAATTGTGTCCGTTCTGATCGACGAACTTGAGGATCGTAATATATTGAAGCACCTACCGAGATCATTGCACTACTAACTCTGCATTTAATTAAATTTTGAATATTCATTGTATCGCCTTAAAAGTTGAATTTTACATCAATTCATTAGAAAAAATTTACTTCATTCTTATGATAATAATCATATTGCTTTATAAATATTATCGGATACAGACAGTGGCGTTCCTATATTACCTTTAGATATTAGTGATCTTAGGAATTTAATCTATTATCGATTCTAGTCTAGACTGGTCTAATTAATGATTTTATATTTATTTTTTATTTTTTAGCGTTTCTTAAATCTTAAAATATTAATATTTTTATCTTTATTAACATATTTTGATTGTAGACAATAGATGATAGATTTTAATTAGATCACAGTTTGATACTCATGAAATATTATCTTAAAATTTTCCATTTTATATGTTATTCAACATAATTCTTTTATTCACACATATTTATTTTATTTCATGTGTTTTATAAGTGAAGTATTTTCAAACTATCTTTGAATATTAAAGATGAATAATATTGATATTGGTCTATTTTTATCCAAAAAATTTTAATCTAGATCATTTCTTTACCTCTAATCACTTGGTTTATTATATATATCTAGATATTATAAATTATTTTATAATTTTATATATGATAGGGTTAATAAGATTTAACTGACTTTATTATCGTATAATTTAATGAGTAACTAAAAGTTGATAGAAGTAATAAAGGTTAGCATAAGGTGTATAAATATTTACTAATTCTCCTTTTTACTATGAATAATGTAATAGTAATTACATGTTTATGTATAGGCTTATACCTATAAATCAGATTTATTTTGAAATAAATATTCTTGTTTGGATTTATATAGACCTTTTGTATTAATTTCATAAATTAGGTGAATAATGCATTATATCAGAGGATCAATTAAGTTCATGAAAAGATCTCTATCTGCTAAGGAGCAGTAAAGAGATTACTCTGATGTATGTTAGAGTTTATATAGATTAACTATTAAATAGTTCATATACCTATATGAATCATGAAGTGAGCCCATCAAGATAGCGTTCTGCATCAAGTGCTGCCATGCAGCCGGTTCCTGCAGAGGTAATAGCTTGACGGTAAACATGGTCAATTACATCTCCAGCGGCAAATACTCCATCGATACTAGTTTGAGTAGCATTACCATTACTTCCTGATCGTACTACAATATAGCCATTTTTCAGCTCTAACTGATTCTTAAAAATAGAGGTATTGGGACTATGTCCAATAGCAATAAATACACCTTTCACCACTATATCTTTGGTAGTGTCACTTTGAGTTGAACAAAGACGTATGCCATGAACACCATTTTCATCTCCTAAGATTTCTGCTAATCTATAGTTTGTATGCAGGAAAATATTCTCCTTCTTAATTTTTGTATTTAAACGATCCATTAGGATTTTTTCAGCACGAAAGCTATCTCGACGGTGAACTAGATGGACTTCAGAAGCAATATTTGCTAAATAGAGCGCCTCTTCTACCGCTGTATTACCCCCACCAACTACTGCCACTTTTTGATTACGATAAAAGAATCCGTCACAAGTTGCGCAAGAAGATACACCGCGTCCTTTAAATTTTTCCTCTGAAGGAAGACCAAGATATCGAGCCGAGGCTCCAGTGGCAATAATTAATACATCAGAAGTATACTGATTTTGGTCTCCGATTAAAGAAAATGGACGATGATATAGATCAATGCTATTAATGTAGTCAAATATTATTTCTGTATTAAATTTTAATGCATGTTGATGCATACGCTGCATTAAAAGTGGGCCTGTTAAATTATCAGGATCACCTGGCCAATTTTCAACATCAGTCGTAGTAGATAGTTGTCCGCCTTGTTCGAATCCTGTAATTAACACTGGATTTAAGTTAGCTCGTGCTGCATAGATAGCAGAAGTATATCCAGCTGGTCCAGAGCCTAAAATAATTAATTTATTATGTTTAATTCGTTTCATAAGTGAGGCCTCAGAAGATAGAGTATTGTAGTTTTACTAGTAGTAAAAAGATAACAAGAATAATTAATTATATTTTAAGAATGCATATTCATCTAAATTGTTAAAAAATATATTTCTATAATTATCATATTCTATTAGTCATCTCTTAATTAAATTACTTAATTTTCTTTCTGACTTACTTACTGATTAGTTAAGTATCTATACCTATTTTGAGAGAGTGAAAGATCGTATATATTTGTTATATTTTTAAATTGAGTAAATCAGTAATACTACCTTCAAAAATTTCAGAAGCAAGACCAATTGATTCATGTAAGGTAGGATGTGAATGAATAGTTAAAGCGATATCTGCTGCATCACAACCCATCTCAATTGCTAAAGTAATCTCACCCAATAATTCACCACTATTTACACCAACAACTGCACCACCAATAATACGATGCGTGGTTTTATCAAAAATTAATTTTGTCATGCCATTTCCGCAGTTAGAAGCTATAGCTCGACCTGAGGCTGTCCAAGGGAATATAGAAGTTTCATAACATATTCCCTGTTCCTTTGCTTCTTTTTCAGTCACTCCTACCCAACCAACCTCTGGATCTGTATAAGCAATAGATGGAATTGCTTTTGGATCAAAGTAATATTTTTTACCGGCAATTACTTCAGCAGCTATATGCCCTTCATGTATGCCCTTATGTGCTAACATTGGTTGACCTACTATGTCGCCAATCGCAAAAATATGAGGGACATTAGTACGCATCTGTTTGTCGACTAAAATAAAACCACGATTACTCACCGTTACTCCAGCCTGATTAAGATCCAAACAATTTCCGTTAGGTTTTCGTCCAATTGCCACAAGTATAGCATCATAACGCTGTGGCTTAGATGGCGCTTTTCCCCCTGTCATAAAAACGTAGAGCCCATCATTTTTTGCTTCTATATTCGTGACTTTGGTTTCTAATATCAGGTTAAATTTCTTTGAGATTTGTCCAGTAAAGGTTTTAATGATATCTTTATCTACATTAGGTATTACTTGATCACATATTTCTATTACATCAATTTTAGATCCTAAAGCATGATATATTGTTCCGATTTCTAGACCTATAGCCCCACCTCCTATCACTAAGAGATGATCTGGTATTTCCTTAAGTTGAAGTGCATCGGTAGAATCCCAAATGCGTGCATCTTTATATGAAGTCAATGGTATGTTTATAGCAGATGAGCCTGCTGCAATTATCGCATGATCAAAATTGATAATTGTACTTACATTAGATTCTGTAGTGACTTTTATTGCATGTGTACTGGTAAATTTTCCCAAACCATGTACTACATTAACTTTACGGGCTTCTGCTAATTTAGCTAGACCACTCGTAAGCTGAGAGATGATCCTTGTTTTCCATTCACGAATTTTATCTAGGTTTAATTGTGGTTTTCCTATAGCAATGCCTTGCATAGCAAGCGCATCCCATTCTCCTATAACTTTAGCTATATGTAATAAAGTTTTTGATGGAATGCACCCAACATTAAGACATACGCCACCTAAGTTGCTATAACGCTCAACAAGAATTGTTGTAAGACCTAAATCTGCTGCACGAAATGCTGCGGAATAACCTGCTGGTCCAGCCCCAAGAACCACAACTTGGGTGTGAATTTCTTTACTCATTAGAACCTCTTTATTACAATCTATAAGATAAGTCTATTTTTTAATGACTACTATAATATTTGATTATAGTTTATTTATATAAAATTTTTCTTAATCTACATCACCCATACCATAGAATTTTATAACTAGAAATCTATTTACATAATTAAATAACGAATATCAGCTACAGTATTTTTAATTATCGTAATAAATCGTGCAGCCTCGGCACCGTCAATTACACGATGATCAAAAGAAAGTGAAATAGGCATCATTAAGCGTGGTATAAATTTTTTACCATTCCATACTGGTTCTATTTGAGATTTGGAGACACCTAGAATTGCAACTTCTGGGGCGTTAATAATCGGTGTAAAATAAGTAGTGCCTAAACCACCAAGACTAGAAATTGTAAAGCAACCTCCATGGATATCGCTTGGAATTAATTTATTTAAACGAGCTTTATCGGCAACCTCAGTTAACTCACGAGCCAACTGCAGGATACCTTTTGTTTTCACCTTCTGGAAGACTGGAACTATTAAGCCATGCTTTGTTTCCACTGCTACACCAATATTGATATATTTTTTTAAAATTAATTTTTTTCTATCCGTAGATAGTGAACTATTAAAATATGGCATTTTCTCTAGAGCTACAGCAATTGCTTTCATAATAAACACTACTGGAGTGATTTTCACATTAATATTTTGTTTAGCTATTAAATTATTTTGATTTTTACGAAATACCTCTAATTCAGTAATATCGGTTTTATCAAAATGAGTTACATGTGGAATTGTTATCCAATTACGATGCAAGTTGTTACCGGAGAGTTTTTGGATTCGACTGAGCTCAATTTCTTCAGTTTCACCAAAACTATTATAGTTAATGTTTGGTAATGAAAATTGTCCCAAAATAAATTTATTGTCTTCTTTAAATACTTCATTAGGCTGCATTATATTCTTTACATAATAGTCTATATCTTCTTTTAAAATCCGTTCTTTATTTCCACTACCTTGGATTTTAGATAGATCTATGCCTAATTCTCGTGCTAAACGGCGAATGAGAGGAGTAGCATGAACATCTTTGGTTGAGGTTATTAATGATGAAGATAGAATCTTTTTATTTGGTTTTATATCTAATGCATCTAATTCTGGTGCATAGTCAACATTAAAAAACATGACTAACATGCCAGGGCTAACTTGATCACTAATTTTAACTTTAATTTCTTGGACTATTCCTGTACATGGTGATGGAATTTCTATAGATGTTTTTTCAGTTTCAACAGTTAAAATTGATTGATCAATTGTAACTCGGTCTCCAACTTTCACGAGGATTTCAGTAACTTCTGCGATATCTGTTCCAATATCAGGCACATGTATCTTAATATCCATATCCTATTACCTCTTACGCCAAAGCCGGGTTAATTTTATTAATATTAATTTCAAATTTTTCAATGGCCTCAGCTACTACTTTTTTCTTTATATCTCCATTTTCAGCTAGTGCACTAAGTGCTGCAACTACTATGTAATAGGCGCTAATTTCAAAATAATCACGTAGGTTCTCCCGGCTATCTGAGAGACCAAATCCATCAGTCCCTAATACACGATAAATATTAGAGGGAATAAAGTTACGTACTTGTTCAGCGAATAACTTCATGTAGTCAGTAACAGCTATAGCTGGTCTATCATTTAAAATCTGAGTAATGTATGGTATATGAGGTGTTGAAATTGGATGTAGCATATTCCATCGCTCACAGTTCTGGCCATCTCGAGCCAATTCTGTAAATGAGGTGACACTATATACGCTTGAACTAATTTTATAATGTTCTGATAAAATTTTTGCTGCTATACGAACATGGCGTAGGATAGAACCTGATCCTAAAAGTTGTATTTCTCCTTTTTCCTCCCTTATAGTTTCTATCTTGTAGATACCTTTTCGAATACCGTATTCGGCTCCTTTTGGCATTGTTGGCATATGGTACTTTTCATTTCCTGTAGTGATATAATAAAAAACGTTCTCCTGTTTGGCACCATACATACGAGTCAGTCCGTCATGTATAATGACTGCTATCTCATAAGCATAAGCTGGATCCCATGAAATACAGTTAGGAATAGTCAGAGCGTGTAAGTGGCTATGACCATCTCCGTGTTGGAGCCCTTCTCCATTAAGAGTCGTTCGACCTGCAGTTCCACCAATGAGGAAACCGCGTGCTTGCTGGTCGCCAGCAGCCCAAAGTAGATCACCAATACGCTGGAAACCAAACATGGAATAATAAATATAAAATGGGATCATAGGTAGATTGTTGCTACTATATGATGTAGCTGCAGCGAGCCATGACGCTCCAGCTCCTAGCTCATTTATCCCTTCTTGTAGGATTTGACCTGTTTTTTCTTCTTTATAATATGCAACTTGCTCACGGTCTGGTGGACAATATTGCTGACCAGTTGAGTTATATATACCAATCTGACGGAATAAACCTTCCATACCAAATGTACGCGCTTCGTCAGCAATAATTGGTACTAGTTTCTCCTTAATTGAATCAGTTTTTAACAAAAGATTTAATGTTCGTATAAATGCAAGAGTAGTTGATATTTCTTTAGATTGCTCAGTTAAAAGATGGTTAAAGTTTTCTAATATTGGTATTAAAATAGTTGTATTAAATACTTCCTTACGTGCTGGTAAGTATCCACCTAGTTTAATTCGTTGATTATGAAGATAATTGTATTCATCTGAATTCTTTTCAAGAGTTAGATAAGGTAAGTTTTTAATTTTATCATTATTAATTGGAATATTGAATCGGTCACGTATAGCACGCAGGTGCTCTATGCTTATTTGTTTTACTTGGTGAGCAATATTTTGACCTTCAGCGATGGGACCCATACCATAACCTTTAATGGTATGAGCTAATATTACTACAGGCTGACCTTGAGTTTCTTTTGCTTGTTTCAGTGCAGCATACATTTTTTTCGGATCATGACCTCCTCGATCAAGAGACCAGATTTCATCGTCAGTCATATCTTCTACTATCTTTAATGTTTCTGGATGCTTTCCGAAAAAATGTTGTCGTATGTAGGATCCATTTTTAGATTTAAAAGTTTGGTAGTCACCATCCACAGTTTCGTTCATTAATTGTACTAGTTTATCGCTAGTATCTTTATAAAACAGCGGGTCCCATTTACTGCCCCAGATTACTTTGATTACCTTCCATCCTGCCCCAGAAAAAACCCCTGCCAATTCGTTAATTATCTTTCCATTTCCTATGACTGGACCGTCTAGTCGTTGAAGATTACAGTTAATGATAAAAATTAAGTTATCTAATTTTTCTCTGGTTGCTATTGTAATGGCTCCCTTAGATTCTGGTTCATCCATCTCACCGTCTCCAAGAAAAGCATAAACTGTTTGTTTAGATGTATCTTTTAGATTACGATTTAGAAGGTATTTTAAAAATTTAGCTTGATAAATAGCGCCTATAGCTCCTAAACCCATTGAAACAGTTGGAAATTGCCAAAAACTGGGCATTAGTTGAGGGTGTGGATAAGAAGGTAGGCCACACCCTGCTACTTCCTGACGAAAATTATTCATTTGTTGTTCACTAAGGCGTCCTTCAAGAAAGGCTCGAGCATACACACCTGGAGAAGAGTGACCCTGAAAATAAACGAGATCACCACCATCTTCTTCAGTGCTTGCTCGGAAAAAATGATTAAAGCATACTTCATATAAAGTGGCAGCCGACTGAAAGGAAGCTATATGTCCACCTAATCCTAAGTTTTTTTGTGAAGCTCGTAAAACAGTTATAATTGCATTCCAGCGTACTGCAGAACAAATTCTATCCTCTAAAATAATGTCTCCGGGATACTCTGGTTCATCTTGTACTGGGATAGAATTTACATAGCGATTATCTAATTGATGAAGAGGTATCTTTATACCACTTGTATGAGCAACTTCTAATACTTGATTAATCAAATATTTCGCACGCTCAGCTCCTTCTACACGTATTACTGATCTTATTGAGTCTACCCAATCACCTGTTTCGGCCGGATCTGAGTCATAGTATAAGGGTTCTGACATAGGGATCTTCCTTGTTTCTGTTTGATGAGCTTTATGTCGTTTAAAGCATTTATCTTTATATATGTTGTATTTTATAGAGAGTAAAAAGAGATGAGTATCTTAATTCCTACATAGTTATATCGAATTTAAAGTATTTAGCTTCTATATTTATGGCAAGAGATTTTTACTGAATAAGTATTTATACTGTATATTTTAGTAATCAATACATATTAAATTCAGATCTGTGATCTACATGATATCAAGGGTTAAATACAGATTTTTTAGATAGATCTTAGATATTCCATTATATACAACATATTAATTTATATGTTATTTATAGAACTAAGAAATATGGAAAGATATGCGTGACTTAATTGTATAAGCTCAAAGCATACTTAAGTATCATTACTTAAATTTATTATAGTGATTTAATTGTCTGATTTGTCATATATTAATCCTTTTATCTTGAATACAATCTATTTTCTTCTTTTCAATCCACTCCTATTGTCTGAGCGTGATTCATTTATCGATCTTTTTTTCTTAATATCACCAACATAAGTAGATTTATTTTATATAACTATTGATAAAAATTATTTAACGAATATAAATGAAATATGTAATATCTTGCTAACTTCTTAAAAAATAGA
Organism: Candidatus Erwinia haradaeae; assembly: GCF_900699015.1. Lineage (GTDB taxonomy): Bacteria > Pseudomonadota > Gammaproteobacteria > Enterobacterales > Enterobacteriaceae > Erwinia_E > Erwinia_E haradaeae_E. Next base: position 511,672 of record NZ_LR217737.1, read on the forward strand.
ATTCTTTTGTATACACGCATCCAACTATTCTTTAAGTTATTTCTTGGTATATAAAACCATGCAATATATGAATGTTAGAACAGAGGTATTTATTAGATAATTAAAGAAATGATGTGATGACATCATAAAGCATACTGACGTTTTATATAGCTCTAAATAACTGAAAATAGAATAATAAATAGACTATTGATTTATAATTACATTACAATTATCACTTTCGGTTATTGTAAGAATAATCATTCTACAATCTATCTACAGAACTAGAAATTAGATATTACATATGTAATACTATAATATATGATATTAAAGAGATATATGTAAGGATTATGATTTATTTTTCTCAATTATTATCTATAAAATAGATTAGTAATTATTACTTATAATCTATTCGTTCTATTTTTTAGACTAGAGAATTGGTTAGTAACATTCTTAATACTATGATTTTATATTTTTCGTATGTCTTTCTAGAGGAAATTAGAATTTTATTATTTAAATTATTAGTAATAGATATATCATTACTTTTATATCTATACTATAAAATGATCTATTTTATACCTTATTTAAAATATTATTACTATAAATGAGTAAATGACTTTTGATATTAATTGGTAAGTTATGAAATATAAAGACCTACGAGAGTTCCTTTCTTTTCTAGAAGAAAAGGGGGAATTAAGACGTATTAAACAAGTAATTGATCCTAATCTTGAAATGACTGAAGTTGCTGATCGTGTATTACAACTCGGTGGACCAGCTCTATTATTTGAAAATCCAAAAGGTTATGATATGCCTGTTTTATGTAATTTATTTGGTACACTTGATCGTGTAGCAATGGGTATGGGGAAAAAAAATTTTCAAGCTTTGCGTGAAGTAGGTCGTTTAATCGCTTTTTTAAAAGAACCTGAGCCATTCAGTGGTTTGCGCGATTTTTATAATAAAATTCCACATTGGAAGCAAGCGTTGAATATGACAACTAAGCGTCTTCGTAATGCTCCTTGTCAAGAGAAAATTTGGTTTGGGAAAGATGTTGATTTAATGCGTTTTCCAATAATGAGATGCTGGCCTGGCGATATAGCACCGTTAGTGACATGGGGGTTAACCATTACACGAGGTCCAAATAAAGAACGACAAAATCTTGCTATTTATCGGCAGCAAGTAATAAGCACTAATAAGCTTATTATACGATGGCTACCTCATCGAAGTGGTGCATTAGATTTCCAGGATTGGAATCAGAAGTATAATGAGAAGCGTTTCCCTGTTTCTGTAGCGCTTGGAGCTGATCCAGCTACTATACTTGGAGCGGTAGTACCAATTCCAGATAATTTTTCAGAATATTCATTTGCTGGGCTTATACGTGGTGCACATACTGAAGTTGTTAAATCTATATCTAATGATTTAGAAGTTCCAGCTAGAGCAGAAATTATTTTAGAGGGATATATTGAGCCAGGTGAAATGGCATCTGAAGGTCCTTACGGTGATCACACTGGCTACTATAATGAAATAGATAAATTCCCTGTTTTGACTGTTACTCACATCACTCAACGTCATGCAGCAATATATCATTCTACCTATACTGGACGCCCCCCAGATGAACCATCGATTTTAGGTGTAGCACTTAATGAGGTCTTCATACCTATTTTACAAAAACAGTTTCCAGAGATTGTTGATTTTTATCTTCCACCAGAAGGATGTTCCTACCGCTTAGCAATTCTAACTATTAGAAAGAAATATGTTGGTCACGCAAAAGTTATTATGATGGGAGTGTGGTCGTTTCTTCGGCAATTTATGTATACAAAGTTTATCATAATCTGTGATGATGATATTAATGCTCGGGACTGGAAGGATGTTATTTGGGCGATGACTACACGAGTGGATCCACTACGTGACACAGTCATGATGGATCAGATGCCAATTGATTATCTTGATTTTTCTTCTCCAGTTTCCGGATTAGGATCAAAAATTGGGATAGACGCGACCAATAAGTGGGCTGGTGAAACTAAACGAATGTGGGGCATGCCTATCAAGAAAGATCCTGTTGTCACTGCTCATATAGATAAAATTTGGGATTCATTAGGTATATAACTATATAATCCTTTAGAGTTTCAATACTGATAAGCTACATCTACAATTACTCTCTAGAATTTCCAGTGGAAGTTGTACTGGTTAAGTTCTCTCAATAAAGAATCTTAATTCTAATTATTGATCGTATTTTATACAGATCAAAAAATCTTTTGTATTTTCATTTTAATTAATATTGGTGACTCTGAGTAGATCATCACCATTTGTTTTTTTACATTATTTTAGTGTTGATGGAAAAAAGATATGTGAATTATCTGTATAGCTTTTAATTTAAACTATAGTGTTATCGCTATAATATAGTATCGTAATACGATACATCAGGTTACGATTGACATATCGTGTGGTAATTCTTGATTAAGAAAGGAAATAGGTCAGATATCATACATAATGATAGCTCTAACTAATTTGTCTTATTTCTTTTCAAATTTGTTATGATATCAGTCCAATAAATTGTATTAAAAATGTTTCTACATATTATATTTAGTGTTAATTTAGGAATCTTTATGAGTTAGATTTATTTAATAATCTTTTTATAAATAGTCTCTATCTTATGGTAGTGTCTCATGTTCAAGCTAGAGGAAACATGCGTGAATAGTTCAAATATCTCTGTTAATATTACAGATTCTTAAGATTGATTATAGTATGGTATTTAAAAATCATATTTCTATTCCATATTTTTAATCTATAAAATAACATGCATAAATATTTATATGTTTTATGAATAAATTAAAAAATTTATTTTTATACTTTATCTATTATTTTATTTAGTAGATACAGGATATTATAGACTCATATTATCGTATGAATAGAAATAGATTTTTTACTTTAATTGCAGAGATCTATTTAGGTGATTGAAGGTAGTTTAATTAGAGTATATCCTGATTGTGTTAAGAATCAAGATGTAATAAATATAGTTTATATCAAAAATATCATTGTATATTGATATCAATGCTGACCTAATGATTCTTGATTTATAAGGGGGTTTATATATTGAACTTATATATTTAATAATAAGATTCAATATGTATGTTTTTATTTTTATAAGGATTAGAATCCTCTAATAGTGAATAAGAATAAATTTCAAAATCTAGACAAAATCAGTAAAATCCAATGTATTTATTGCATGATATAAATGTGTTATAAATACTCTAGGAGATATGATGGTATTATTTATTGTTCTAGATACAGTAGGTTCGTGATTAGTAGTTTCTATGAGATGTAAATATTAGAATGGATCATATAAATTCTTTAAGATAATGTATATATCTAAGTTTACTTACTGATTTTTTGAATTATATTAACAAGTACTAATTTTAGTAATTTTTACTATGTTTAGTGTGGATGAACAGGAAAAATAGTAAATGTTATTAGCATGTACTTTAATAGTTGTATTGCAGAATAACATTGAGAAAAAGAGTCGGATATTTAAGTTGTATTCTATTTAATCACATCTTCTGCTAATGAATGGAATTATATAGTTGTTATTATGTCTAATAAGCTTTGTAATAAAGATAAGGTTGACTTTAGAATCTGCGTGTTTAAGTTTAATGAATTATTATTTATTGAAATGAAATATAAAGGAATGAATTTATAGTGTTAATAACGTGTGATCTTTATCAATATTGAATAAATAAATGAGATCATATCCTTAAGTCATATAATTTTTAGTAGTATGTTTTACTAATGTATTCTATAGAAAGATTTCTATCGTTGTACAATTAAACTCAAATATCTGTAATTTATCTAACTCTATGATATTTAAATTATAAATTATGACAATACCATATGAAATTTATTATCCTAAGAAATAATTCTATATAAGAATAAGTGATCTTGATTTTTATTTTTTTTAAAAATATAAGATATATGTTAAATATTATAGTAATCTTTAAGATGATTAAAACATGCTGTATCCACTTTCCCGTAAGTGTAGATCATAATTACGGAGGATAAGGTGGTTATGTATGATTAGTTTAAAGATTTTTATATTCCTAGAAAATAATAGGATGATGAAATAGATATTTGATATTTCTATAATACTCTAGAACAGAGTGGACCTGTTTAAGTTAATCGAAATAATATGAATTCAGCTCTCAATACCCAAATAGATATCTGAAAGATATATAGGAAATGAGTCTAATATCGTGCAACTAAACAGTTTATAGATTAAACATCATTAAGAGAAATATAAAATTGTTTGTAATAATGAATTATTGTCTGCCTTATAGGAAATATTAATATCGATCCATCCAAGAGTATGTGCTAAGATTGCTAATCGTTTACTGACAACGATTAGACGACATTTTAATAACCATTCATTTCTATCTGTATCAGAAAAGAGATAATATAACTGTTTTAACATTGAGCCACTAGTTACTACCAATATAGTAATGCCTTTTTTTCTCCAACGTTGAGCTTCTGTAACCCCATGATAAGATTTTTCGCGACGCTGATAACATTCCAGACATTCTACTTTTACGCCATAGTAGCGTAAGGTATTTTCTAGCAAATTTCTCCCACCATTACCACGCAGAACTAGAGCATATTTATCAGAAATATTATCTAAAGCTAAATTCTTAATTAGTATTTCACTTGTTTCCTGTGAGTGCGGCCACAATGCTTGATGTCCACTAATGTTATAAAATGCTAATGCTGTACTATGTCCTATTGCGTAGTAAGTTAACTTCTTGGGCCAGAAAAAATTTTCATTCATAAAACATATATTAGCGTAACGAACAGCATTTTGAGATAAAATAAATACGAGGTCTCCTTGTCTTAATGTTTTTATTCTATTCGTTAATATATTTAACTGAGAACCTGGAGAAAATTCTATAAGTGGAAATGACCAGGCACTACGTCCTTGATCACGTAGACGGCTGACTAGCTCGTCAGCTGATAAGGATGGACGAGTAACTAAAATACTCATTTAGATATCTTGTCTACAGAAAATGATGAGAGGATATTTTTAGCTCCATGAACTAAGAGTTCTTCGGCTAACAAAATACCTATTTTTTCAGCTTGTTTTCGTGGTCCTCTTCGCTCTCTACGTATTATATGACTTCCATCGAGTGACCCTACTAGACCTCGAAGCCATATGTTATCCCCTTCTAGAAGGGCATAACTACCTATTGGCATGTGACAGTGAGCCGATAAACGGATATTCATAGCACGCTCTGCAATTATCCGATCTGCACTCTCACTATGATTTAATATCTTAAGCAAATGGATGGTCTCTAAATCATCAAGACGACATTCAATACCTATCGCACCTTGACCAACGGCAGGCAGTAAATCCTCAGCTGGTATTATATGTTGAATACGAGAGATTAAGTTTAATCTCTTTAGTCCAGCAACAGCTAGAATAATTGCATCATACGTGCCTTTATCCAATTTATCAAGACGAGTTGCGATATTTCCACGAAGGAATTTAACAGTTAGATCTGGACGTTGAGCACGTAGTTGACATTGGCGCCGCAAACTAGATGTCCCAATAACCGACCCAAATGGAAGAAATTCCACTAATGAATAATGATTTGAAACAAATGCATCATGAGGATCTTCGCGTTCGCAAATAGTTACTAAACCTAGTCCGTCGGGAAAGTAGATTGGTAGATCCTTGATTGAATGCACTGCTATATCTGCATGACCTGATAAAATAGCCTGCTCTAATTCTTTTACAAACAAACCTTTACCACCAACCCCTATCAGTGAGGTATCGAGTATACTATCGCCACGTGTTAGGATAGGAACTTTTTGTATACATAATTCTGGATAATGTATGAGCAAAGAATCTATAACATACTGTGCTTGCCATAAAGCTAGAGGACTTTTTCTAGTAGCAATTCTTAAAACTTTTCGTGACATATTGAATACCATGTTTCTTAATCTCTTATAACTATGTCATATAATCGATCTAGTTTATAGGATCGATGAAAGAGTAAAACAAACTCAGTTCGATATATATTTATTCATTTTGCAAAAGAATGTAATTCTATACTGATAGTGTTTTCAGAGTGTATTAATTATAACGATCATAAATGATATTCATGCTCATAATTCAGTTTGAAAGATTGTATTAAATACATATCATTACTTTGTTCTTGAAATCGAATTATCTCTATATGTTATAATCATCTAGTATCATCAATCAATTAGATTTATATATCTAGATGCTAAGTATGAAAGCATTAAGAGAAGGGTAACTAAGTTCTAGAATTTCTTGAAAAAAATTAGAATTTTATTATGTTAGACTTTACTATTTATCGGTTATATAATTATTATAATATGGTTTGATTATATTTTTGTTATATTATAAATACATGGTTGTTAGATTGAAATAAAAAAGTTATCTTTGATACATAGTAATTCTAGTATTAGTGAATATTAGATAGATTCACTATATACTATGCTATAGTAATTTATATTTATGGTATATATTTAACATATTGCTTGTAGTAATATGTCAGTTCTCACTTATCGTAAAGTAATTATCTAATAATTACTGAAGTAATATATACATGGATAAGAATCCTTTAATCAAAAAAATACTGCTATATTAATAGATCTTACCATGACCACTACACCAAATAAATATTAATTTCTAAGCAAGATAACTATATTTTAACTTTAACAGAAAGATTAAAATAATTATATATTACACACTTTTAATTGTTAAGATATAAGCTTGTTCTTTATAAAAAAGAAAGAAATCAATATCTCATACTTAAGTATGATCAAAATATCAAGAATTTAATATTTATGACTGATAATTTATTTTTAAAGATGTTTTTAAAAACAAGAAAATCATGAAATCTATGTTACTAAGACACTATTTCAATCAATAGTATTGAAATAGTATTTTTTATAAATTTTAAATCTTGGAATGTTGTTTAATCTATTTCAATATACAAAGAGATCCGATCTAATTGATTGTTTATTTAAAATAAATAGATGAGTTATTTATTTTATGATAAGAGTATAAAAAATATTTTACAGATCACAGTATATTTTAATAGGTATTTTGTTAAATTTTTTATATTTTTTATATTGTAAATATTATTATAAAATAGTTAGATTGTTATAGGTTTTATAGAGATTTTTTATAAACTATATGAATCATTTTTATTTTAAATAATTGATTATATTGAATAAAATATTGTTTTTATATTTATTTTTTTATTTTTAGATCAAATCTATTGATTTATATACATGCTTTGTCTCTAGCAAAAAAAGATTATTTTAATAACTAGATATCGAATATTTTTATATGAATTAAATTATTAATGTATTCGTGAATACATATATTAATTAGAAGATTATAAGACTGTCATTTACCTTCAGTAATAAAATACCATTTATGTAATCTATCTATGTTTTTTAGAAAAAAATTATAATTTGATAAATATCATCTTGAATAAATTACATATAATATATAATCTTCTATCTGTTTTGTATTTTTATTTTTTAAAAATAAATAATAGTCTATGCATCTTGATTTGTTGCAAACAATTAATCAAGTATCACTTCATATGTCAATATAACTGTAATAACAACTATATAATTATGATATATTCTAATAATATTAATTAGTTTATTATTAAGTGTTAGAAACATAATTAAGATAATGAGAACTATATTACTTCCTATTTTAATATCTAATATAATCTATTACAAAATATAATTATATATTTGAATATTAAAATAAGGTATATCATGACATCATCCTATCAATAATTTTTATTTTTAAAATTAAATATAATGAAATTATTAGTAGACGTGTTTTTTAAATAAATAGTAATTAATGATGAACTTATACTAATCATAATAAAATTTCTATAATACTACGCATATAAAGATTGAAGGCTTATTAGTTGAACACCAATACTATATTTATAGAAATTTAACACTATATGATACCCTTATCAAGGCGCTGATAATGCGAATAGATAATGTGTATCTTGCATTTGATGAAATTTAGATAGGATCTAATTCTAAAAGATTCAGAACATATATCTTAAATCAGGAAACCAATTTTCTCATCTATTTCAAAAAATAGATAATTATGTAATGTATATTTTAGATTCCATTCATATACATATTGTTGAATGATATTGAATAAATATGATCCATTTTCTAGATTTTTAGTTCTTTTAGATAAACTGGATTCTTCTTCTTATTATCTTATAAATTTAATTTATAGTCATGACTGCTAGATTCAGGTTCAAAATGATTCAATCAATCGTTATATTAAAAATAATCAGATTTATAATGTTAATGATGATAATTATTGGATTGGTAGGTTGCGGTTTTAAAGGCTCTTTATCTCCCTTCAAAGAAGGGGAGTGTGGATTCCATGTGATTCATAGTTTTTATTATAAAAATAGCATCATTCTAAATACTTCTTTCTGATTAAATATTAGTAATGATAATTACAGAATAAATCATAATACTATTCATTATAAGAATTGATAGTGTTATAACGATAGAGCATTTTAAATATTTCTATGATAAAAATAGCGTAATTACCATGTCTCGTGTGCTCTCATAACTTAAGATCTAAGAAATATTCTACTTACCTTTAATTTATCCATGTTACTGTCGATGACAGGTAGCATGCATTTCTTTAATTTTAGTTTTTATTTCCATGTTGTTTTCATAGCTATATACATTGGTTTAATCTGCTGAAATTCAAATCAAGCAATATTAATGAAGATGATTGTCTTGAAAAGGTTATGGCAAATTATAATAATGTATATTATCTTTTTACTAATCTGAAATAGAAAAATAGAATCAAATGTGACATTATTAAGATAATCAGAATACTTATTTCTCACCTGTCAAATTCCTACAGAGGATAATCAAATAAAGATAGAAAAATTAATAATGATGAAATATTATTTTATTTTATAAAAAAATTTAAATAATTACTGAATATTAAGTTATAAAGTTTAATAATTTTATATTAATTCTTTGAATAATCAGTAAAAGATGAAAAGTTATAAGAAGAACTTAGAGGAATCTGAATTAGTTGTTATTACTCACTTACTTATTAAATGTCAGAAAAAAAATAGAGCGTTGATATGGTAATAAAACTTTAGTGAACATAGTCTGTATAATTTAGTAACCTATTGTATTTCAAATATTGATTACTTTAATTCAAGTAAAATATTAGATGTATTACGAAAATAAATAATTTAGTGTAAACAACGAAATTTTTTTTCTATATTAGGAATAGACATAAAGATTATGTACTAATTAAATAGAGATTCACTAGTCAAGCTTTATTGAGGATAAGAAAAATGATAAATAATGATGAATAGAAGTTTATTCCTGAATATGCACCTATTAATAAGGGTTGATTATATAAGTGATACAGACCAGCATTTTTATGGCATGTTGAATAAACATACCATAATCTACTTCTGTTAATAACAGAAGTAGTGAATTATATACAGTTAAATAGCTCATGATTCTAGCTTATTAAACTATTCTATGTGATGATATGAATCATTACTAGACAAAGTGATTTCTGGTTTGTTACATTGATATTTAGTTTATTAATGAATAAATACAGCTAAATTAAATATCATGAAATTTTAATTTTTCATAATTACTCATTAATTGCTATAAATTGAGAAAGATTATATCTAATATCATTCATTATCACTTAATTTTTGATGGATTGTTTTAATTCATGGAAACATAAAGAAGTATTGGAAACTAAAAATAATTTAGTATAGACTATTTAATAATAATTTATTGAAATCTGTTGATATCTAAATATTTTATTGAATATATGAAATAAAAATATTTATTTCTTATCAAAATTTAATTATTTATATTGAAATATAGTTCTTACTTCTTTAATCAAGGTCTAGTTAATAGATTTATATATATTTTATAATATAATTCTCATTATAATTAATATTAATTGTTAATGTCTTATTTCTATTGTCAATTAGCATTGAATATAATCTCTAAATATCTTATTCCATATGAAATTAAATCTGAGACACATATCATTTTAGATCCATTCATATATCTATTAATTTAATACAATTCTGTCCTACTTTGACCAGTAGTTTTACCGATTTTATAATGAAATCTTTTTAATATATTTTTTTATATTCTCATTTATTTCTGCATCCCTATTTTTATTAGATCAATCTATGTACACTCGATTTTTTATTGACAGTGTATAAAATATACGTAATATTTCTTTATTATTAGGGTTAAATCCTGAATTATGTTTAGTTATTAGGATGCAAATACTAAATAATTGAGTTAATTTACTTTTTAAAATAATTTATAGATACAAATTCTATTTACCTATAGAATTATGGTTCTATAGACTTCTAATACGCCTGATCCTAAAAATCAGGTTTAAATTGTTCTAAACTATATGCTAACCACTATTTTGTGTGGTTAGCATAAAAATAAACTAAAGTACATTAATAGCATTTAATTGTTGGAAATAATACTCAAGACGGTTTACCATAGATACCTGGGATTCGCGTAACCATACTCTAGGATCATAAAACTTCTTATTTGGTTTATCATTTCCCCAATGGTTTCCTAGTTGAGTTTGCATAGAACATCTATTCTTTTTATAGTATTGAAGAACACCATCCCAGGATGCCCATTGCATATCGGTATCAATATTTACTTTAACAACACCAAACTGAATAGCTTCTTTAATTTCACCAGATGATGAACCTGATCCACCATGAAATACAAGATTTAATGGATTATGAGATAAGTTATGTTTTGTCATAACAAAGTTTTGTGAATCTCGTAAAATCACTGGATTTAATGTAATTTTTCCTGGTTGATAGACACCGTGGGCATTGCCAAAAGAAGCTGCAATTGTAAAGTTTGTGCTAATTGGATTAAGTAGAGTATAAGCATAGTTAACATCGATGGGACGAGTATAAAGTTTAGACATATCCATATGACTATTATCAATACCATCTTCTTCCCCTCCAGTGCAACCTAGTTCAATTTCTAGCGTCATGTTAATTTTTTTCATTCGTGATAAATATTGGCTAGAAATTTCAATATTCTTTTCTATAGTTTCCGAAGATAAATCAATCATATGAGAAGAAAATAAAGGGTTTCCAGTTTTTAAAAAGTAACTTTCCCCTTCTTCTAAGAGCCCATCAATCCAAGGTAATAATTCTTCTGAACAGTGATCGGTATGTAATATAACTGGAATACCATAGTATTTTGCCATTAAATGTGTATGCTTTGCTCCAGATACAGCTCCAAGAATAGCAGGTATGTGAGGTGGTTTTAACTCAAGTTGTTTTCCAGCAATAAATCGTGATCCATTATAGGAAAATTGAATAATTACTGGGGCTTGAACTTTAGAAGCAGTTTCCAATACAGCATTGATAGAATTGGTATCAATGCAGTTAATAGCTGGTATTGCAAATCGATTCTCTTTAGCTATTTTAAATACTGTTTGTACATCTTGACCAGTAATAACACCTGGTTTGACAAAATCTAAAATATTAGACATATTAAGTAGTCCTGCTTTATGAAATTAGTTAAATAGAATTAATAATATTAATTAGAAGACAAAGATGTCTGTTGTTTATTATATCCATAATATGTACGAGATTTTAGTATAGTCACCGCAGGTAAATCTTTACCTTCTATAAATTCTAGAAAGGATCCGCCTCCAGTGGATATATAAGAGATTTTTTCTTTGATGTCAAATAAATCTATAGCAGCTAGTGTGTCGCCACCACCTGCAATAGAAAATGCATTACTATCTGCAATTGCTTGAGCAATAATTTTCGTTCCTTGTTGAAAATGAGGTAATTCGAATACACCAACGGGACCATTCCAAAGAATAGTTTGCGCTGATTTTAATATTGTAGCCATGGACAGAGCAGTTTTATCACCAATATCTAAAATTTCTTCATTAATTTGTATTTCAGAGACTCGTTTAACAATAGATTCATTTTTTTTCAAATATGGAGTGGAAACACGAACATCAACAGGTACTGGGATGGAGAATGTATCACGTAGTTTTTTAGCTTGATTGAGGAAAGTTGGCTCATAAAGTGAATTTCCTACACTATTATCAATAGCAATAAAAGTATTAGCAATACCTCCTCCAATAATGACAGTATCAGCAATATTGACAAGTGAATTTAAGATATTAAATTTACTAGAAATTTTTGAACCACCTATCACGGCGATCATTGGACGAGATGGGTTTTTCATGGCGCTACCTAAAGCATCCAGCTCAGCTAATAAAAGTGGACCCGCACAGGCAACTTCAGCAAATTTACTGATTCCATGAGTAGAGGCTTGTGATCGGTGTGCCGATCCAAAAGCATCCATAACAAAAATATCACATAACGCGGCATATTTTTTAGAAAGAGTTATATCATTGTCTATTTCTCCTTTATTAAAACGAACGTTTTCTAGAACCATAACTTTCCCAGCAGATAAGTTAATACCGTTTAAATAATTTTTTACGAGAGAAACGTAATGTTCACCTAACTGTTCCTTTAGATAATTCACTACAGGTAAAAGAGAAAATTCTTCATTGTATTCACCTTCAGTTGGGCGTCCCATATGCGAGCTTATCATTACGTAAGCCCCCTTTTTAAGGGCTGTTTCGATAGTTGGTAAAGCAGCTAATATGCGTGAATAAGATGTTATTTGTCCTTCTTTAATTGGAACATTAAGATCAGAGCGAATAAGCACGCGCTTTCTAAAAAGATTTAGCTCAGTCATTCTTGCTATAGGCATCACTCCCCCCCTATTTATTAGTAATAATCTTAAAATGAAATTTATCTAATATAAAAATATTCAGATAGTTGTTATAGTGAAGACAGTTTTATTAGAGAAGTATTTCTATGTTGAGCTATGCTTACTTATCGTAATAAGTTAATTTTTAAATATTTTATAACCCTAAATAGTGCTTAATAGACCAAATATTGCTTTTAAATATAAAGCTGGTATAGCTTATCTTTTCTTATTACAGATTATATATCTATTTAGTTTTATCATAGTTAAATCGGTTATTATGGATATTTTATCAGTTCACTATATTTGAGTATAATGCAACTATTTTATATACTATTACTATAGAACTAAAATAATTGAATTATATGATATTGAAATCATCTTTAAATTTTTTAAAACACGCAAAGTATACATAGTGATATTATCTTGACCTATTCACTAAGGAGCACAATTATATTTAAAAATATATTTATCTAATTATGTTTAGATATAAGACTGATATCGGTATGAATTTCTTATAAAACTAATACAGGACATATATTTCAATAAATAAATAAAGCTTTCTATGCTAAATACAAATGATTTTGAGTTATGAGAATGGATTTTAACTAATTATATTTCTCAATAAATTTTTCATTGTATCTTTAAAATATAAGTGATCTTTTTCATCTAAAAATATTACAAATGGTATGTAGATTGTAACTTTTTGAAATTTTGATAGAATAAACATTATGATATTCCTTAATTTCTTTAATCTACTCCACGAAGGTGATAAGCATTGATCTGTATTTATGATTACTTAGATTAGATATTAATAGTAATTTTTATGTGGTTTGAAACCATCTCTATATTGTAAAATTCAATTACAACTTTTTCATACATACGTTGTTTAAAATAAGTTACTTTTCTTGCTGAAATCAATTAAAAGCTAATTAGTAAACATATTTAAAAAAAAGATAAAATACTAATTATTTACTATATGTCATTTCTAATAATAACCCTATCTATTTACTACTTAAAGGATATTCGCTAATATATATAGATGTTAATGCTAATGAGAATCACTCAGATAATAACAAAAAATATCTTTATTGAATTGGATTTGAGTCATAGGAATCAAGCAAGTTTTTTATCTTTTTTACTACGTTCTCTACTGTAAAACCAAATAGTTTAAAAAGTTTTTCTGATGGAGCAGATTGACCGAATTGGGTCATTGCTATAATAATACCATTAAGACCAACATATTTAAACCAGTAATCAGCTATACCTGCTTCAATTGCTACACGAGCAGTCACGACACTTGGTAACACTGATTCACGGTATGAATCATCTTGTTGATCGAACACATCAGTAGATGGCATAGAAACTACACGTAATCTATGCCCTTCCTTAGTGAGGACATGATACGCATTAACTGCTAATTCAATTTCAGATCCAGTGGAAATTATGATTAACTTTGGCTCACCTACGCAGTCTTGGAGAATATATCCACCACGAAAAACATTGGATAACTGTTTATCAGTTCTTTGCTGTTGTGTTAGGTTTTGACGAGAAAGAATAAGAGCAGTAGGCCCATCGTAACGTTCAACGGCAAATTTCCACGCAATTGCACACTCGACTTGATCGCAAGGCCTCCAAGTACTCATATTTGGTGTAAGACGTAAGCTGGATAATTGTTCAATTGGTTGATGTGTTGGACCATCTTCACCTAAACCAATAGAATCATGAGTATATATCATGATCTGCCTGGTTTTCATTAGCGCCGCCATGCGTACGGCGTTACGGGCATACTCAGCAAACATTAAAAATGTTGCGGTATACGGTAAAAAACCACCATGCAGTGCTATCCCATTAGCGATCGCGTTCATACCAAATTCTCGAGCACCAAAGTGAATATAGTTACCTTCTGGATTTTGATGAATAGGCTTAGATCCAGACCACATAGTAAGATTACTTGGCGTTAAATCTGCAGAACCACCTAAATACTCTGGCAAGTATTTTCCAAAAGCTTCAATAATATTCTGTGATGCTGCACGACTAGAAATATTTTTTGTGTTAGATTGTAATTTACGAATCAATGCATGTGATTGAGAATCCCAATTTAACGGTAATTCATTTTTGAGGCGTCTATTGAGTTCCTGAAAAAGGATAGGGAATTTTTTTTCATAGTGTCTAAATTGTTCGTTCCATATTTCTTCTTTTTTCTGACCAATATCCCTAGCATTCCATTGTCTATATATCATTTGTGGAATCTCAAATGGTTCGTAGTGCCAGCCTAATTTCTGACGAGTTAACAGGACCTCTTTGTCCCCAAGAGGCCCGCCGTGAGCTTGATTTGAACCACTTTTGTTTGGAGAACCAAAGCCAATTATAGTGTTAAATATTAGTAATGAAGGTTGGTTTTTAACTTTAATTGCTTCTTTAATAGCGTTTTCGATTGAAAAAATATTATGTCCATCTATATTACGTATTACATGCCATCTATATGATTCAAAACGTTGTGCAGTATCATCAGTACACCATCCACTAGTGTCACCATCAATAGATATACCATTTTTATCATAGAATGCAATTAATTTTCCTAGCTTTAATGTTCCTGCTAAAGAACAAGCTTCATGGGAGACCCCCTCCATCATGCATCCATCCCCCAAAAACACATAAGTTCGATGATCTATTATGGAATGTTGAGGTCTATTAAATTGTGAAGATAGAGTTTTCTCTGCAATAGCCATCCCAACCCCATTGGCAATCCCTTGTCCTAGAGGGCCTGTAGTTGTTTCTACACCTTCGGTATGAGAATATTCTGGATGCCCTGGTGTTTTGGAATTTAACTGACGGAAATTAGTTAAGTCACTGATTGATAAATTGTAACCACTGAGATGTAATAGGCTATAGAGCAGCATAGAGGCATGCCCGTTCGAGAGAACAAAACGATCACGATTAATCCATACTGGATTGTTTGGATTATGATTAAGAAATTTACACCATAAAACTGTTGCTATATCCGCCATGCCCATTGGGGCTCCAGGATGGCCAGACTGTGCTTTTTGTACCGCGTCCATACTTAATGCACGAATGGCATTAGAAAGTTCTCTAAAAGAACACATTCTTTACTCCAGGCTATATGTAATTCTTTACTGATTTAACTTAGTAAAAATGAATCACTGATTATAAAAAAATTAATAAAAAATTAAAAATTACTCTAATATAAAAGGTACATCTTATACCATTAAGAGTTTAAAATATTATATAATTTTATGATAATAATTAGGTAATCTATATTGATACGAATCAAAGTGTTCTTAAATATAGTGGAATAGCAAATTTAGTTCTTAATTACTAGTCAATAGTCTTCTAAGAAGATCTGTAATACTAAATTATAGATTAAACAGATTTTGATTACATAAGTAATATCACTTTTTCAGTATAAAATTGAAGAAAATACTCATAATTCTAAGGAGTTCTTCATTGATTTTCGATAGAAATAAATAAATATATTTTCTTTTATTTTTTATTTATAGAAATTGCAGTATTTTCTTGCAAGAAAGTGCTTTCAGTTACAAAAAATGTATATAATATTATATAGTCCTAATCATCATTTATTTTTAATAAATTACAGGACATAAGTGATTAATAATAACCTTATTTCATTAAGAAATTTTTCATCTGCTCTCTAATTTACATAAACAAATAAATCGGGATATTGTCATATATCATACTATATTTTATTTACCAGAAAATAAATAAAATTAAAAGATTTTAATCATCTTTTTCATCTATCTTAAAATATATATTTTAATAAAATAGATATTTTTTAAAACAATAATAATAAATTAGGATATGAGCATAATTCTGTTTTCTTTATTTTATTTGGTATATCTCATCCAGCAACTAGTTTATAAGTAATGAACTATAACAGATCCTGTTTTTCTAGATAGTTTGCTTATTATAAACTAAAACAACATCTTTAGTAATATAAATACCTTAGTCAGAATAGGATAAACACTGATGTAATAGATACTCCATTGATTTATTCATGTTATTTAATCAATATTTTAATTGATATATTGAATGATAGTTATCTATGCACCTGTATACTAATAATAATTAGAGTTCTCATTCTTATTTTCATTTATCTGATTAGATATTATATAAGCCTATCTAGAACGAACTTCCCTTCTCTCATAATATAAGAGATAATCGTTATTATCAATCACCCTACTTAATAATCGGAGCATTTCTATAATTAAAAAAAAATCTATTTTCTCTAACAAATGGATAGAACTCAATATTCTATAAAATATTATATAAAAAGATATTAGGTTTAATAAAATATTTTATTTTAACAGTAGTATATACTGTTTCTGAAAAGATTCACTGATAGTGAATTTAATTTGCAAAGGATTTTATATGTCCTATCATCAATTTTCATTAAAACAATGGCATACTTTTGGTATTGATGTTTATGCTAATAATATTGTTATAGCTAAAAGTAAAGCTGCTCTTTTTTGTCAATGTTGGCAGAAAAAAACTTGGAAGACTGAGCCAATATTATTATTAGGACAAGGTAGTAATGTACTATTTTTACAGAATTTTGATGGGAAAGTGCTCATTAATCGAATTAAAGGAATAAATATAGTGGAAACAACTGATTCCTGGTTGTTACATGTAGGTGCTGGAGAAAATTGGCATAAATTAGTAAAAATGACATTAGATAAAGGTCTTGGTGGTCTAGAAAATTTAGCACTGATTCCCGGTTGTGTTGGATCTGCGCCAATTCAAAATATTGGAGCTTATGATCTTGAATTAGATCAGGTTTGTGAATATGTAGATGTTGTCTTTTTGTCTGATGGAGAACACCGACGTTTTAACACTATAGAGTGTTGTTTTGGTTATCGAGATAGCATTTTTAAACATTCTTATAAAGATCAATATGTTGTTATTGCTGTGGGATTTAAATTGAAAAAAAAGTGGAAACCTATCCTTACTTATAGTCATTTACGTTATCTTAACCCAAAAACAGTGACACCCATCCAAGTATTTAACGCTATATGTCGGATACGTCGTAGAAAACTTCCAAATCCAAATATAATAGGTAATGCTGGGAGTTTTTTTAAAAATCCATTAATTAC
This sequence comes from Candidatus Erwinia haradaeae, assembly GCF_900699015.1. GTDB lineage: Bacteria > Pseudomonadota > Gammaproteobacteria > Enterobacterales > Enterobacteriaceae > Erwinia_E > Erwinia_E haradaeae_E. The sequence continues at coordinate 529,644 of NZ_LR217737.1, forward strand.
TACCTCATTAGCTTCCGATTTGCTTGTTCGTTATCCGAATATTCCACAATATTTACAAAAAGACGGTAAAGTAAAATTGTCTGCTGGTCAACTTATCGATCATTGTCTTTTAAAAGGGCTCCGTATTGGAGGAGCTGCGGTGCATAAAAAACAAGCTATAGTATTAATTAATACTGGTACCGCTAGTAGTGAGGATGTTGTAAATTTAGCTCGTATTGTCCGAAAACGTGTAGCAGAAAAGTTTAATGTTTTATTAGAACCAGAAGTATGTTTTATCTCTTCCAGAGGAATAACCGATTCTGTAGAGGTTATAACATGAGTTATCCTATAATACCTATGACGTTTATTAAGATTTTATCTGATGGAAAACTACATTCAAGTAACGAACTTATCCAACAGATGGGAATAAGATTAATAGATATTCATAATTATATCCAAATTTTAAAAGAAATAGGAATCAATATCTTAACTATTAGAGGTCAAGGTTATTGCCTAGGATTTTCTATGCATCTTTTAGATGAAAAAATTATTAAATCAGATATTACAGGAGGCCGTTTATCAATTATTCCAGTGATTGATTCCACTAATCAATACTTGATGAATTCTATTCCTAAATTACAAGTAGGCGATGTGTGTATAGCTGAGCATCAGAGATCGGGGTATGGTCGGCGAAGCCGACCATGGTTTTCTTCTTTTGGATCTAATCTATATTTATCTATATATTGGCGATTAAAAAATAACTTAGTATCCACGACAGGGCTTAGTCTGATTATAAGTCTCGCGATTGCTAATGTCCTACGAAAAATAGGGGCATCTAATATTAAAGTTAAATGGCCAAATGACATTTATCTTTATAATCGCAAGTTGGCTGGTGTTTTGATAGAACTAAAAAATCAAAATAGTAAATTTATAGAAGTAGTAGTTGGTATAGGAATCAATCTCAATATGCATGATCAATCACACGAAATTATGATAAAACATGGTGGAATAGATCTTCAGTCTATTGGAATTAGTGTAGACCGAAATGTTTTGTCAGCTTTAGTTATTAACGCTATTCGTAATGTATTAACACAGTTTGAACAACATGCATTATATTCATATATTACGCCAAAAACAAAAATATATGATGAGATTAACTGTCTCACTAGTCTTCTAAATGAAGAGTTGCAATATAAAAGAGATATGAAACAGGAATATATTTAGACAAGACTCTTGATTCTAGAAAAATAAGATGACTAAGCTTTTTCGAAAACATCTTAATATTGTATTTAAGTAAATCTAGTACCTCTCTTCATTCTATTTTCAACTGATATAACTAGTTAGAACTAAACAGAAACTATATGTTCCTAATACATTGAATTAGAAATAACTAAGTATCTATTTCGGTATATAGTTTTAAGTAAATTGATATTAGTTCTTATAGATAGATAAAAGTTTTATAAAAATTTATTGCACTAAATGTTTAAAAACACGTAAAATAGGTCTGTCAGATTAAAGTATTTGAAATTGATGCATCATTGTTAATGTGAACATATAATTTAAGTGATTACCAATCGAGTACATGATATTTGTATCACTTATTTCTACTTTAAGTGGATTAAGCTACAACATTTACTTACTTTTAACAATCAGAAAAAGATAATTCTATTCCACGTTTTTAGTTGGAAGATCAATTTAATAAACATACTTTTTCTTAATCTATCAAAATAGATTACAAATAATGATTTAGTTATTTTATGATGCTAAATAAGTAATTTTTTCTTACATGCACCAGACATGAAAACCTATATACTTAAAATAGTGATGTATAGATAATTAGTGATAACATTTGATGCTGTCAGTTTCACTAAAATACAACTTTTTTACTAGAACATAAGTGGTAATTAATCTTTTGCATTAATAAGAACATCCATGGCCAAACCATACCGTTAATTACTCCATTCCATAATTGTTCTGGGCAAAAAGTAATATTTATGATTAATAATTCTAAACCAAAAACCATCATATCCATTATCCATGAAAATATTATCACATATAATACTTGTTGCCATATCGGTAAGTTGAAAATTTTATAGTTTTGTCGGGAAACTAGATAAGTTATAACACTTAAAGCCAACGAGTGCACACCTAAGGTAGATCCATAAACAAGATCCGTTACTATACCTACTGCAAATGCAGTACTAATATTTATCTGATCAGGCGTTATTAATATCCAATAGATTAAGATTAATAATATCCATGAAGGGCGAAATGATGATAATAATTCAGGCCATTGGATGCCTTGCAATATTAATGCAGCTAAGAAGGATAACCAGATTACCCCATATCTACAGCTACGGAAAGAATTCATAGACTGTATCAGTCGATATAGTATTCAAAACTAGGAATATATTAGTTTTTATGCCTTTATTTATTTGGCAGTCAACTGAATATCTTTGCTGTTCTTGATGTTCAGTTATATTATTCATGATTGGTAAGTTCTGTAGAGCCATTTTCTTTTTTTTGACATTCTTCGGAAATGTGACGTATTGAATGGGGCATTTCTTGGTTTACTGTATAACGATTTTTAATCCACAAAAGAAGAAGGTATCTCAGGTTTTGTAAATTGGCTATTGGGTGTGCCTGAATAATCGAATAACCACGATGACTATCGTCTTTAACAGAAGAAATCACCGCAACAGGATAGCCTTCAGGGAAGCGACCTCCAAGACCAGAGGTAACTAGTATATCTCCACAACGTATATCAGCGTGATCCGGATAATATTCAAGTTGTAACTCTTTAGAACATCCATTTCCAGATGCAATAGCACGAAGATTATTACGTAAAATCTGAATGGGTAATGAATGTGATGCATCACAGATTAACAGGACCCGACTAGTATTTTTACTAACTAAAACTATCTGTCCAACTATGCCTTGGTCGCTGATAACAGGTTGACCTTCATAGACATTGTCCTCACTGCCTTTATCAATAATTACTTGATTCATATATGGGTTAGTGATAGATGAAATTACTTGTGTTATAATTTTCTTCTCATCTTGGTGTAGTGGAGATCTAAGCAAAGCCCTTAGATAAGCATTTTCTTTCTTAAAGTGATTTAACATAAGTAAGTCACTATTCTTTAGTATTATCTGATTTTGTAGTTCTTTATTTTTTAGATCTAATTTATAATGAGAAGTTGATATTTGAGATAAATAATCTAATGCTTGACGAGGCATATTTACAAGAAAATAAAATGCACTAACAGCAGTATTCATATATGTACGAATAGAAGAAAATACTTTAAATTGATTATCAGAAATCATCATGAGAATTCCAAGAATAATTGCCATTAGTAGATGTAAGCGAATGGAAGCAACTTTACTAAATATTGGTTTCATAAATTAAAATTTTATCCTCTTGACTGTTTAGTTAATACGTATCTACTGATGACAGAGAGGTATTCTTTATGAAATACAGTCAAGATAATATATGACATAGCTTACCCGTTTATTTTTATAGGTGTATATAGTGATTAATACAATCAATATTGTCTCTCTAGCTAATTAGAGACTAGTATCTAGTAATATTGAGTTGATTAGAACTTATGTAAACTATATATTCTTTTTTTACAAAATTAGTATGTTTTTATACATATTACTTTTGTTTTTGGTAAAAAAATTGTACATTATTTTAGATAATAAAAATCTTACCTATAAAGATAATCAATATTTTAGAAAAATTATTAGTCTTCACTAAATAAATCCCCTCCATGTATATCAATCATCTCTAAAGCTTTACCACCTCCTCGAGCTACACAAGTAAGTGGGTCTTCTGCAATAACTACAGGAATACCAGTTTCTTGCATTAATAAACGATCTAGATTGCGTAACAAAGCGCCACCACCAGTCAGCACTATACCTCGCTCAGAAATATCAGATGCTAATTCAGGTGGGCACTGTTCTAAGGCAACCATTACAGCACTAACGATACCGGTTAAAGGCTCTTGTATTGCTTCTAGTATTTCTTGAGAATGTAATGTAAACGCACGTGGCACTCCTTCCGCTAAGTTTCTTCCTCGTACTTCAATACCACGTATCTCATCACAAGGATAAGCAGATCCAATACCATGTTTAATCCGCTCAGCAGTAGCTTCACCAATAAGAGAACCATAGTTTCGTCGAACATAATTAATAATGGCTTCATCAAAACGATCACCCCCAATTCGAACAGAGGAAGAATACACCACACCATTCAGTGAGATTACTGCAACTTCAGTAGTACCACCTCCAATATCAATGACCATAGATCCAGTTGCATCAGAGACTGGGAGGCCTGCTCCAATAGCAGAAGACATTGGCTCTTCAATTAAGAAGACTTCACGAGCCCCAGCACCTTGAGCAGATTCACGAATTGCACGACGCTCTACTTGTGTAGCGCCGACTGGAACACAGACTAATACACGAGGACTTGGGCGCATAAAGCTATTACTATGTACTTGTTTAATAAAATGTTGTAACATCTTTTCAGTAACAAAAAAATCAGCGATTACACCATCCTTCATTGGGCGAATAGCAGCAATATTACTGGGAGTACGTCCTAGCATCTGTTTTGCAGCATAGCCAACTGCTGCTACGCTTTTAGGGGTACCAGCACGATTTTGCCGAATTGCAACGACAGAAGGTTCATTAAGTACGATACCTTGTCCTTTCACATATATAAGAGTATTCGCAGTGCCCAAATCAATAGAAAGGTCGTTGGAAAAAATGCCACGGAATTTTTTAAACATACTATCAAGATAATCCTTTAATCTAAATATATTCTAATTACTAAAATTCTTAAATAAAATAGAATACCTGTTAAATAAATAAGCACCTATCATAGAAATGATGTTGTTTTTATATTGTTCACAACAGATTTTAATCAAGGATAAAGTATACCAAGTATATTCTTATAATATCTATATAGAATATACATATTAGTTCGAGCTATTTGAGTAACTATTTTGATCATTTCATGTATGTAATAGCATGCTTCATGCTATCATGGCTAGTACTATAAGTACTAGCGATATGATATTACTGTTTTAAGTACTTTAATATAGTTACTTTTTTATCTTTCTTTTATATTTTACTCTAGAATTGTACTGTCATGCTTCACTAGGTAAAACCGTTCAAAATATTTAACACTACATGTTAAAAGGAATGCTAAATTCTAAAAGATAAGAAAATTATCAGTATAATTTACAGTTGTATGACTAGATGCTAAAATTGATGATATTGGCTGATAATTTGACAATTAAATTAGTTTTTTTATCTTTTTTGATTGTAGAGAAAATAGTATTTTTTCATAATAGCACATTGCATAATCTATAAAATGACTATAAACTAGATTAGTTCTATATCCATATATGGATTTATGATAAATATATTTACTAATTTATGTGATTATTTATAATAATTAAATGATTCTCATATTGAATAGATCCTACAAATGAAATAATCATGTCTTCATTAAATATTAAGTTTTAAATCATCGATGTATAATTTACATATAATGAAACTATATTAGTGTCATATAATATAATATCAAGAACCTATTTATTATAGTAAAATTATAGGTGATCTATATCAGTAGATCACTGATAAAATTAAATATATTATATATCTTATAGAGAACTGAATGATCAGTACGCTGTATATCTGTATATATCTGAAAACAACTAAACGATCCCAATATTTATGTAATCAGAAAATAATTCTTTAATTATTTTAGTTTTAGATTTATTTCATCGAGTCGTTATTTAAGATAATCAAGATATGATAGAATCATATGAAAAAATTAACATGAAATATAATACATCTTTGATGTATTATATAACATATTATCACCAATTAATATGTGTATTTTTCTGATTTTAACTTATCATAAAGTATATTCTGAAAGAAAATTTTCTGAAATAACACCTAAATTTAGATTTAAGTAGTAAGTATTAGATTAGTATAAAAATGTATAATTCCAATATGATGGTGAGAGTATTTATATTTTTATTATATTCTGAGACTATAATAAGTTTTAATCTATCTATCTATTATAATAGATAGATACCTTGCCTATACTATGATATAGTGAGCTTTATTTTATTGCTAATAAAAGATTAAAATAGTCTTAATATAATGTAGTTTAGAATTAATAGGATTGAGTAAAGTTTAAAGATAGTTAATTTGGATCTGTTAAAATCTTTTCATCACGCAAGTAAGAAAAGATAAAGATAATAATGATTATCAAGCTTTTTCTACATAGACTAGAAAATTCCTAATCATATATCCATACATAGTGACACTAATCAATATATATGCGTCCGTAGCTCAGTTGGTTAGAGCACCACCTTGACATGGTGGGGGTCAGTGGTTCGAATCTGCTCGGACGCACCATTATTAATAGATAATATTAATCAATACACAGATAAGATCTAATCTTTTTTAAGAGTTTAAAATTATATTTATATATGTAGAAAAAAGTAAAAACGTATAACTACACTCAAGAAATAAAATCCATAGTGATATAATCTAGAATAAACAAACATAATACTAATGTTAGATATAAAATATAATGTTTAGCGAATATGTATTTTACACTTTAATATCAAATCTTTTATAATAAAAAGGTACAATTTATAATTAAAATATTATGCTAATAATATTTTATATTAAAATATATTGAATTTTTATTCAATTACAACATGACTGTGCGCATTATAGATTCTATACATATCAGTATTTAATAATTACAATTAAGAAAGATTACAATTGAATCACAAATTGTTGTAATTTTAGAACTAAATTTTAATAATGCTTGAAATAATCTAAAATATCATAAAATATATTACTCTTTTAATGTATCAACTGGACGTATAAAGATTCATCTTGCTCATCAATGAATATGAGATATAAATAAATTATGTTGTAGATTATTGATCTATTATAAAATTTTACATGAATAAAATAAGATGAAAGACCTTAAGTTAGAAGATCTTTATGGATGTATTTGACGTTCTAGTAACTATATCTCGATTACATAAGTAGAGAGATTAAGTAATAATTTTTATTGTTATCAACTGTTAATTATTGAAATACAAAATAAAATATAGATAGGAATGCGCTGACAGATTATTGATATACTAATATTACTTTTTTGGCTTTAGGGTTTTCATAAAATTATTTTCTAAATAGAAAAGAATTTATGGGCATTCAATGTGGTTTGTGTATCTAATTCCATGAGATCCTCTTTTCGTAAAAATGCTACTTGTTGTAGAATATACGGTAAAAAACTAGGCTCATTACGTTTTGATAGTGGTAAAGGGTGTATATCTTGAGGTAATAACCAAGGGGAGTCTGTTTCGAGTAATAATTTTGTATAGGGGATTAAAGGTATAATCTTACGAAGCTCTCCTCCTCTATTTTTATCAGAAATCCATCCTGTAATGCCAATGAATAAGTTTTCATCTAAGCAAGATCGCAATTCTGTATCCGTTCCAGTAAAGCAATGCAGTACAGCTCCCTTTAGTTTAGGTATAAAAGGTTTAAGAATAGACATAAAAGAATTATGAGCCTTGCGACAATGCAAAAAAACTGGTAAGTTCAGTTCTACTGCTAGTTCTAGTTGAGATTGAAACACATAGATTTGTTGTTTTGGTTCTGAAAAATTACGATGAAAATCTAACCCGCATTCACCAATAGCTACTACTTCAGGGTTATTAGCTAAACAACGAAGTGTACTGTAAGAATCTTCTGACCATTTATTGGAATAATGAGGGTGCACTCCAGCAGTAGACCAGCAATAATTTTTGTTTTCTTGGCTTAGGCTAAGCGCTTTATTACTATTGTGCACATTAGTCCCAATAATAATTATACCAGTTACACCTACCCAACGTGCACGCTTTAAAATATCCAAATAATCTTTTGCAAATCGAGAGCTAGTTAGATTTACACCAATATCAAACATAATTTTTCCTTAATCACTCCTTGAATATCATAGAGTCAACTTATACACATTATTTTATAATAAACCTGAATGTTTTCACTTAAATTTGAGAATTACTTTTGACAAGAAAATCCACTCGAAGACTTAAAGTAAATAAAAAACAACAATTTTTCATTATTCGGAAATATTAATATAGAACATAAAATATTAGAAGAAGAATGTTATCATTCATGGTTTATTCTAGATTACATGAAATATAGAGGTTTTTCTTATTATAGTGCAATATTAATTTCATATTAATGAGCACTAGATCGCATTAATGATAATTAAATACTATAATCTTCTGATAGAAAATACATTTAACATGAACTTTGAGTAATCAAATAATATAGAAACGATTCTATCATTAAAGATGAGTTAGAGGACGCTAAATCTAGAAAATGGTTGAAACTACAAGGTGATTCTTGATCTGCTATATCAGAAACAGAGCGTATAACAATAAAAGGAATAGAGAATTGATAGCAAACGTGACCAACAGCAGCAGCCTCCATATCTACTGCAATAGCTCCTGGAAAAATATTGCGAATATTTTTTAGTAGAACACCGCCATTAATAAATGCGTCTCCACTAACTATTAAACCGCTTACTGAATGTAAGTTAAGCTGTTTTGAACATAATTGTGCCACAGTAATTAAGTGCTTATCAGCCTGAAAACTTACTGGACACCCTATCATTTGACCTCGTGCATAACCACATGCAGTAACATCTACATCATGATACATTACTTCATCTGAAATAATAATATCTCCTATTTTTAATAAGGGATCGAGACCACCAGCTGATCCTATATTAATTATTAGGTCCGGTTTGTATAGATATAGAAATAAAGTGCTACTTAATGTCGCTGCAACTTTTCCGATTCCTGATTTTAAGAGAAATATCTCTATATTATTTAACATGCCAGAATAAATTTCAGATCCTACTAACAAAATCTTTTTTTTGTTTTTAAGTTTGTTGCGCAATGGAACAATCTCAGCTTCCATAGCACCAATAATACCTATTTTCATATAGCAAATCCCTAATCCATGTGGAATATAATTGCGATTGACCTGAGAAGGAAATGATCTCTTAATTATTGCAATACATTTCTTTTATCCGAATCCTATTTAAGATCTCATTAAGACATTAATAATAAACTAAGTTCTAAATAAAACCGTATGATGCTACATCATATAGATAAATTGGTATAATTATCATATAGTTAAATGATACCTATCTAATTAATAGAAATTAATAATTATGAGTAAATTCTTAGATTATCAACATAGTCATAAATAAGTTACTAAAAAATCTCTATTTAGACTGGTTTGCCAACTCCAACTATTATATCTATGTATATTGATATTTATATTGATGTAGAGTAAGTGTAGAGTAAATTAGACATATAGCATAGATGTAGATTTTCTATTAAAAATAGAAATGATTATAGGATATCTTTTCTTTGTTTACAGCGGTATGATTATTCTCTGATCGTCTTTCCTATTTAAACTAGGAAACCTTTTTAACTGAGAGGGGATTTTATTTTTACTTATAATTAAATGGTCGGCGAGAGAGGATTTGAACCTCCGACCCACTGGTCCCAAACCAGTTGCGCTACCAAACTGCGCTACTCGCCGAATGCTAATAAATAAATCAATAGCTTTATATGGTACGAAGAGAGGGACTTGAACCCTCACGCCTTTTCAGGCGCTAACACCTGAAGCTAGTGCGTCTACCAATTTCGCCATCTTCGTATATCAGTTAATTGGGGTGGCTAATGGGGCTCGAACCCACGACAACTGGAATCACAATCCAGGACTCTACCAACTGAGCTATAGCCACCGCACCTCTCATATATAACTTTGCTTAATGCAGTGTATGGCAAGCCATTAAATATTTTAAATAAATAACATGGCGCACCCGACAGGATTCGAACCTGCTACCTCTGCCTCCGGAGGGCAGCGCTCTATCCGTCTGAGCTACAGGCGCAGAACATCCTTACATATTAATATTCTACGGACAAGATATCTATCTGTCTACTACTTTTCATAAAAATGATGTTTTCATTCTTCAAAATATTTTATTTATGGATATCAAAAATAATGTTAAAGGTTTTTAAAATTTATAACAATATCAGTTCGTGTGCTTATATAGCAGAGTTATATCAATGGTAGATCACTTAGTAGATGTCTCTGTTTCTTTCTCAGGAAATGTAATATTTAGTTCAAGAATAGATATATTCTGATCTTTTTGGTCTAACCTGACACTTAACATTGCTGGATCAATTTTTAAATACTTACCGATTACTTCCAATAGTTCTATTTTTAATTGAGCTAAGTAATGAGGTTCATAGTTTGATCCTCTACGTTCTGCTACAATGATTTGTAAACGCTCCTTAGCTATATGTGCTGTATTTTTTTTCCGGGATAAAAAGAAATCAAGTAGAGGCATTGTTTATCCTTTAAATAGACGTGCTAAAAAACTTTTCTTTTCTTCTTTAATAAAACGAAATGGAATGTCTTTTCCAAGTAGTCGATCTACAGTATCAACGTAAGCTTTTCCTGCACTAGATTCAGAATCTAAAATCACCGGTTTACCCTGATTAGATGCACGTAAAACAGATTGATCTTCAGGAATAACTCCAACAATTGGAATACGTAATATATCTAAGACGTCTTGCATGCTTAACATATCACCACGATTAACTCGACCTGGATTATAACGAGTCAAAAGTAGATGTTCTTTGACAGGTGTTGTAGAGATCTCTGCACGCTGAGATTTAGAGGACAGAATACCAAGTATCCGGTCAGAATCGCGTACAGAGGAAATTTCTGGATTAGTTGTAACAATAGCTTCATCAGCAAAGTACAGAGCTATCAACGCTCCTGTTTCAATTCCAGCTGGTGAATCGCAAATAATGAATTCAAATTCCATTTGATGTAGATCATCTAAGACTTTTTGGACGCCATTACGGTTTAATACATCTTTGTCACGAGTTTGTGAAGCAGGTAAAATAAACAAATTCTTAGTGTGTTTATCTTTAATCAGTGCTTGATTCAAAGAGATATCACCATGTATAACATTGATAAAATCATAGACAACACGACGTTCACAACCCATAACTAAATCTAAATTACGTAGTCCAATATCAAAATCAATTACAACAATTTTTTTGCCATTTTGAGCTAGACCAGTAGCTATAGAAGCGCTGGAGGTAGTTTTACCTACACCTCCTTTACCAGATGTAACAACGATTATGCGTGACATATATAATCTTTCCTTAATCAAGAAAGGGTTTTGGGCATTAATCAAGTCAATTTTTGTAGAGTTAAGATACCTTTTTCAATATACAAGCGCGATGCTTTGCCAAAGCAATGAGGAGGTATCTGTTCGATCATCCAATATTGTCCAGCAATAGATAGTAGTTCTGCTAACAAGTGAGTACAAAAAATTTGACAATTTTCATCTCCATGCGCTCCTGCCAATGCACGTCCTCGCATACTACCATAGACGTGAATATTACCGTCAGCAATCAATTCTGCTCCTTCGCTCACACTATTTATGACAACTAAATCAGTATGTTTAGCATAAATTTTTTGACCAGAGCGAACTGGAGAGAAAATCAGTCTTGTTTTACATTTCTCCTTTACTTGATCAGGAGGACTCTGAGAGAGATATACGTTTCTATTAGAACTATTAATTACACTTTCATTAAGTATGGGAAGACCTGAATCAATGATAATCTTCTTTAATTTTTCATCCCTGCATCCACTGACACCAACAATACATAATCCTGTTTCTAGGATCGATTGTTGTATATAGTGCCAGTTTACTTTGCTACTTAACATAGAGATATTCACAACAATTGGTGCAGTTTTTAAAAAAGTAGGTGCATTATCTATTTTCTTTTCAATTGCTGTACGTATGATTTGGTGGTCAGTATCATATAGATAAAGTACTAAAAACGTAAAATTACTTCCTTTGAAATCGATTGGTGAGCGTGACATGGTCTGACTCTATATATAGAAATATTATTTTAAAAAATCTTCGTCAGTATTATAAAAACATATCTTAGAAGATAAGAATATTATTCATAGTACTAATTTTATTCCTGTTCTAACAAATCTATTAGTTAGATAGTTGTGTTATATATTATCAATTATTTACAGATTCCATATTTTTTAAATTTATAGACGATGGTATAGAATTTTGATTAGTTGTTATCGTAATATTGCATCTTTATATAGATAGATGTCCAACCTTGTTATATTAGAAATAGGAATCATTGATTATAAGGATAAGATAAGATTTGAATATATATCTAATTAGATATTAATCGTATATTATTTTATAATAGTATATGAGAATTCAATTTTCATCTTGCTCTATTAAGATCAAGAATCTCGCTCTCAGAGAGACTCTATCATAATAGTATCCTAGATTATCTTCAGTATTTTTTTCTTAGACTATATTCTGATCGTATTGGATTTTATCCTAAGTAATCTGATGAAGAAGATTTAACTAGTTAAAGAAGTATTAATAGAAGTAGTCTATTGTTAGTTATTTAATAAATTTTTTCATTTTTTATACTAAGAATCTATGATAAATAAGACAAATATAATAAATAAGGACAGTTTTTACAAAATAGCGTCCTTCTCATTAGAGAATATGAATCATATAGTAAAGAAATTAAAATATATAAAATATATAAAATGAATTTTATTTTTAATATATAAAATAACTTAGAATTTATTTAGTTAAAAATTACCTATATACGTTATTAATATATGAACATACATTAAAATTATATATAATTAGATCTATGTACGGAAGATGATATAGTAATTCAAAATTCTTGCTTTATGATGAAAGCAATTGATGATATAAATATCAATCTATCTATTTTAGACCCCATTATTTCTCCAGGAGAAACTTGTTATTATGCTTTCATAATCTTAATGAAAGGTTTGAACATTCATTTATATATCTAAGTCTTAATATTAATCTAGCCGTAAACTATTTTTATGATTCTTATTTAGTAATCATTATTAATATTTTTCATCAAATGCTAAAAGACGATCCACATCCACAAGTGGTCTTAGCATTAGGATTTTTAAAAATAAAACGAGATCCTTCTAGATCTTCAATGTAATCTACTAAACCACCAGAAAGATATTGTAAACTAATAGAATCAATTACTAAAACAACACCTGTATTCTTAACTGTAATATCTCCATCATGAATTTGATCATCCAAGTTAAATCCATACTGAAATCCACCACACCCACCACCGATAATATAAACACGAAGATTCAGATTAGGGTTCTCCTCATCAGAGATCAGTTTTTTTACTCGATTTGCAGCAGCGTCAGTTAAATAAATAGAAGGTGCTATATGATCCATTATTAAAAACTCCGATATTCATTTAGTTCATGGTTCTGATAAATTTGTGTAGAGGATTACTATGATTATTTCTATTATCTAATAGATAGAAATAACGATTCAGATTATTCATTCACATTATACATATACTAACATACATATTATAATCATATTATTAATATGTATATTTCAGACTTAAAGATATAATGTTTAACAATTTTTATTATTTATCTAGGTGTATGCAAATATATTTTTATTACTTGATGTTTAATTAAAATTTATAATCATAATGATTATATACTCATTGTATCTAGTATATATGGATACAAGAATTAATCTACACTAGAAAATAGGAAAAATATCTGTTACCTACATTTATAAGAACTATACTAAATACCACATGTTTCCATATCATCAGGTATTTAATTAGATAAAATTTATCAGATTTAGAATTGATCTATGATATCTGTATTTTTTTTACTATCTCATAGTATCTTAAAATACATTCTATAAAATTAAAAATTTGATTTGATTGATAACTAATTCTTCTGGACTAATCTTGTCTACTATAGAAGAAATTATTTCTTTATATAACAGAAACTTTTATGATTATAATAATAAAAGTTTGATAATTATTATAGTGAAAACATTTAAATAAAACATGTTATTATAAAAGAGAGATCTCCTAATTAAATCCAAAAAAAACAAAAACAGATTTATTATATCCAGTCAGTCTACTTTTGTTAGTAAAATTTATTATTTATATAACCTATAATATAACGCTATATTACTAATTATTGATAATTGATCCTTTAACTAATTAAAATGATAGTAAATTATAAGTTAATTTCTTGTCATGAATACTAAGAAGAATATTTTTATCATAAAGCTAGTTAGTATTCTGAATCAGAACATTACATTTAAAATGAAATACACTTTTCATTCAGGTCTATTATGGAATGAATTATCCTAATTTTTATATTAATATCTTGATAGATACTTTATATCTTGGAGATAACAATAATTTAGTTAATAATTAAATATTTATAAAATAAAATTTATTAATAAAATTTGTTAAATTCATTTGGATTACATTATGTTATTTTTAACTAAAATATCAACTAAATAGCTAAAAAATTTGGTGAGCAATAAGTAAAAAAGAGAGTTTAAAGTATTAGATAGGACTTTAATCTTGATTTAACAACATATATAATAATATTATTATAGACTATAATGGATTATCATTTGGTCTAATAGAGATTTATAAAAAAATCTTGACTATCATTCAGAACAGGATCAAGTAGTACTGTTCTTTTCTAGATTAGAAAAGAACACTTTATTTTTAAAATAAAAGAATCTATTAAATTATTTTATTAATTTCTATATTATAATTTATAATTTTACTATTTTTAAAATCTAGTTCTTATCTCTACTAAGTTTTTTTTGTAGCCAACTTATGCTTTTAGCATAAGTTGGTGGAAGGATACTCTCTAGACGACTCAATGCTATACTTATTTTCATTGGATCATCACTGACTACATTTAGATGACCAACTTTACGGTGACTATAAACCTCTTTATTGTACCAGTGTAAATGTATTATAGGATCATTTAACCAATCTATATTAATATTAATTCCGATTAAATTAAGCATCACAGCCGGCATATATATTATTGGAGGAGGCATTGGAAAATCAAGGATAGCTCGCAAATGCATTTCAAATTGATTTATAGAAGCACCATTCTGAGTCCAATGTCCACTGTTATGTACACGTGGCGCTAACTCATTAATGAATATACCTTTTTTTGTTACAAAGC
Organism: Candidatus Erwinia haradaeae; assembly: GCF_900699015.1. Taxonomy (GTDB): domain Bacteria; phylum Pseudomonadota; class Gammaproteobacteria; order Enterobacterales; family Enterobacteriaceae; genus Erwinia_E; species Erwinia_E haradaeae_E. Next base: position 544,845 of record NZ_LR217737.1, read on the forward strand.
ATTCCATTGTCATGATGCCAATATAATTTAACTGATTCATAATACATGCCAACATATCTTCCAATTCTTTCTGTAAAGAATTTACATCTCTTAAGACTACGCTTGCTCGTAAGATTCCATCTTGATGAAAATTATATGTCAGCGGATAAAAAATTATTTTACCATTATATCCACGAGCACCAATTAAAGATATCTCGTCGATAAAATTAATAGTTTTTTCTACAATAGCATTATCGTAGAATTTATTTGGAAGAAGAGATAGGGAATGAGAGCATAGACGCCACTGACTCTTTCCATCATATCCACCAGTACGTTGTTTTACGACTACCAATGTTCCAAGCAGAGAAAAAATCTCATCCCATTGAGATGAGGATAATAGAGGTTTCCAAGGTACAGTTACGAGATTTAGTCGATCAAGAAACTGTTTTTGAAATAGACGATCTGATACTATAGGAAATACATCCCTATTAATAAAAGAATCATTGACAGCTAGTTTTTTAGTGAATTGTGTGTCTGGCCAATGTTCAATTTCTGCAGTAATGAGGCTGCGATTTTCTATTGTTATCTCTATTTTACTATCAGCACTTAATAGATAAATAGCAATTCCTAATGGCTCCCCAGCCTGACGTAACATACGACCAAGTTGACCTGTTCCTAATACATATAATTTTTTCATGTTTCTTTTCGCGGATCTGAATTATTAAGTATTCTATTTTTTTCATCTTCTCTCCAAGACGACAAGCTAAGGGTTAGACTAGTATTGCAAAGTGCAAGAATTTGCACTGCAAGTAGTGCTGCATTAGCAGCACCAGCTTTACCAATTGCCAACGTTCCGACTGGAACCCCGTATGGCATTTGTAATATAGAGAGTAGACTATCCATACCGTTAAGAACGGTATTTTCTATTGGTACACCTAATACTGGTATTAATGTTTGAGAAGCTATCATTCCAGGAAGATGTGCAGCTCCACCTGCTCCTGCAATAATAACTTGATAACCTTTTTCTGAGGCTTGCTCAGAAAATATAACCAATTTATCTGGTGTGCGGTGCGCAGATATTACTTCGCAGTGAAATAGAATATCAAATCGCATTAGTATTTCAGCAGCATACTTCATAGTAGACCAGTCATTTTTAGAACCCATAATAATTGCAATACGAGTGACAGGGGGTGTAGACAGTATACGCATATAATTCTAACTCCTAATTACTATAGTGTATCACTGTAAGCATCGAGAATCTATTTAGTCTGAACGAAGAGACAAAATGATTTATGAAATAAGTTAATTATAATATCTATAAATAAAGCATATATTATGGTATTAGTACGTTATTGTGTAACATGAATATCAATTATTTTATAAAGGGAAAGAAATTAATTGAATCTCATTTGTACTTACCGTAATGACTGAACCGTTCTTGCCCCAATCTCCAAGAACAAGACGCTGGAAAGATGAACCATTGATAGTAAATTCGTGTACTGCAGGTTGATGTGTATGGCCGTGAATCAAAACTCGAGTATCGTAATTAGACATGAGGTCTATTACCCTCTGTGGATTAACATCTAAGATTTCTAGATCCTTATGAGCATTTGTTTTTGTACTAATAGTTCGTATTTTTAATGCGATACTTTGACGAGTGCACATTGGTAAAGAAAGAAATAAATTCTGAATCCAGCGTTGTTTCATGATTTTTCGATAGTAAAGATAGAAAATATCTCTAGTACACAATGTATCACCATGCATAATTAATATACGCTGTCCATACAGTTCTAGTACTTTCTCTTCCGGTATTAAATTAACCCCAGCACTGTTTGCAAAATATTTGCCTAATAATAAATCACGATTGCCATGAATAAAATTACATGGAATGGTTAATTGACGTAGTGCATGAGAAATTTGAGCGTGAAGCGGATTAGGGTCATCATCACCAATCCATACTTCAAATAGATCACCTAAAATATATAATGCATCAGCATGTTTGGCTTCATAATACAAAAAATTTAAGAATCCAGCAGTAATTTCTGGTTTTTCATTACATAAGTGAAGATCTGCAATAAATAAAGTGTTTGACATTATTAGTGAAAAGTTACTGGGTCATTTAACATGTTATTTATGATGTTTCTTTAAGAACCGTATTCTGCAATGTATGACATATTATTCAAAGAAACATCCTTTATCTACTAGTTTTTATAATAAAATTTGTTTAAAAACTCTGAATGGTTAACATTTAAAAATTAAGTTTGGATTTTCTTTTTAAGGAGTGTTCAGATGAAATAAAGCTAAGAAATATTAGTATCTATTATTATCTAATTTCTTATAAGATATTTATTATTCTTAATAATTTAGTATTTCTATTAATTAATCTGATTTTTTAATCAGATGAGAACGAAATTTTTAAATAATTTAAGTATTGTATATCATAAAATAGATCTATTATACAATGTATGTTGTAATCTATACAATCTAGTAGTCTATAAATGTTATCAGTAATTTGTAGGACAATTTTCATAAAATACCATTTAAGTCTACTAATTAGATTTTTTAAGTTCATTGTTAGAAGAATAAGTATGCTCCTAGACTAAAAGAGCACATACTTATCAAAAGATAAGTATATAATTTAATTTATTCAAGTAAATATTTTTAAAGATAAGATTTAAATTATCAAACTACCTTTATAAATAGTTTAGACAAAAGGAATAGTGACCTTTTCATCTTTTATTTACAATAATACTCTTTAACTTATTTCCATAAAAATTAATCATCTCCATAAAAAATAAGTTAAAGATGGGGCCTTTCTATGTTAAAGATTTTTAATACCTTAACTCGTAAAAAAGAGATATTTAAACCCATACATAATGGTCAAGTGAGTATGTATGTATGTGGTATGACTGTTGATGATGAATGTCATCTTGGACATGCCAGAACCTTCGTAGCTTTTGATATGATAGCACGTTATTTGCGTTATATTGGGTATGATCTGAACTATGTACGTAATATCACTGATATTGATGACAAAATTATTCAACGCTCCTTTCAAGATGGAATGGATATTAAATCTCTAACACAGAATCTGATTAACAGGATGAATCAGGATTTTTCTATATTAAATATTTTACCACCTACTCATGAACCACGTGTAACACATCATATTAAAGAGATTATTGAACTCGTTCATAAACTGATGATATTAAAATACGCTTATCTTGCAAAAAATGGCGACGTGATGTTTTCTATCCAAAAAGATCCGAAATATGGTCTATTATCACGACAAAATCCTATGAATCTGCAAGCTGGTATACGAGTTAAATTAATCGATAAAATAAAACACAATCCAATGGATTTTGTGTTGTGGAAAAGTTCTAAAGATAATGAACCAAGCTGGCCATCTCCGTGGGGACAAGGGCGTCCAGGATGGCATGTGGAATGTTCCGCAATGAATCACACCTATTTAGGAGATCATTTTGATATTCATGGTGGTGGATCAGACCTCATATTTCCACATCACGAAAATGAACTGGCACAGTCTACCTGTGCATATAATACTTCTTATGTTAACTACTGGATGCACTCTGGCGTTATGATTATTAATAGTGATAAAATGTCCAAATCATTACGTAATTCTCTTACGATACGTGATATATTAAAGCGTTACAATGCAGAGACTGTACGCTATTTCCTTATGTCTTCACATTATCGAAGTGAGTTGCACTATAATGAAGTGAATCTTGATCAAGCACGCACTTCTCTAGAGCGTCTGTATATTGCATTACGTAATACAGATACTAACGTATTTTTGAAAGAAGATTTAGTTTTTGAGACAAAATTTCACCAGTTAATGAAGGATGATTTTAATACTCCTGGGGCCTATGCAGTTTTATTTAATCTAGCTAGAGAAATTAATTATAATAAAATAAAAAATCCAATAAAAGCCAATAGTTTAGCTACACGCCTACGTATATTAGGTAGCATCATAGGTTTATTACAAGAAAAACCTGAAAACTTTTTAAAACATAGTGACATTGTATTTAATAATGATCTGCTTTTACAGATTGAAGAACTTATTCAGATGAGAAGTCATGCGCGTCAAATAAAAGATTGGGATAGAGCTGATACCGCTAGAAATTCTCTAAATCAATTAGGTATTCTTCTAGAAGATGATATTAAAGGGACTCAGTGGAGACGTAAATAATGAGTAATCTCGCTATCAATTCTTATAATAAAAATCTATGATTCTATATTTAGAAGATAGAACAATGAACAACCGAGTTCTTCTAGATTATTATAAAAAATAAAATATATATATGTAAATTCTATAGCAAGAAAAGATGTTGCAACTTATGTTCAGTATGATCTACTATTACAAGTGTATAGTCTTGACCTTATATTCTATATAAGATGACTTTAGAAAAATTAATTACGTATTTTATACACCTCTATGAAGAGGTCAGATTAAAGTTGTTTTTGCAAACCATACCTCTTCTTAAGGAAGAGGTATTATAGATATAAGGCGATTACAATAGAGTTATTACGCAATTTACTAAATTATAGTTTTTATTATCTAATGTCGCCTAAATCATGAATATATAGAAATCGCTTGATAAATATAGACGCGTTGACTGTTGTTAAAACAATTTAACTGAATATCTAATCTTTATCGTTTTATACTTTTATCAATTTATAATCTAGCAAGAATGTCTTATTGATTCTACTTATTTTTATATGACTATATTTAAATCAGACAAAACATTAAAATCTAATCATATAAGTCATTATATATGATATAATAAATCATATTTTATAATTTTTATTCTATAAACTGATTTTAAATTGATTTTATCTAGCATAAGAATTAAAATGAAACATTCATTCTAGTAATCTTTCTTTAATTAAAAGAACAGCGTTTTATTTTTATATTAAAAATACTTCAAAATCTCAATTTTATGAGGTCTCTGTTTACATTACCTATCCTGTAATAGATCATAACTAGTTTATGATAAACATCATTAAAAATTAAACTCATGAAAATTTAGTTTTCTATAATAGAATTTATTCTTCATTCCGATCAATATTGCATTTAATTTGTAAAAAGTCATACTGTTTAGTATTTTTAAATAGAGTTCTGATAAACATGATAAAAATATAAAAAGAACTTCTATTCAATTAATATAATCAGTATTAATATGCAATACGCTAAATAGCTGTCTCAACTTTTTAGTACATTTAATCATGTAATTTATATAATCCATCAAATCCCAATTCACTTAATGTCGTTATATCGAGCGCTTTCGGAGCTTCAGTCATCAAACAAGATGCTGCAGTTGTTTTAGGGAATGCTATAACATCGCGTATATTATCTGAATTAGTCAATAACATAACTAAGCGATCCAGTCCAAAAGCCAATCCGGCATGTGGAGGTGCGCCAAATTTTAAGGCATCCAGAAAGAATCCAAATTTTTGTCGCTGCTCTATTACAGAAATACCAAGTATATCAAATACTGTTTTCTGCATCTTCCAATTATCAATACGAACAGAACCACCACATATTTCATAGCCATTGATTATCATATCATATGAATCAGCAATTGCTATTTCCGGAGCTCGTTCTAACTCATCTGGAGATAGATCTTTAGGTGCGGTAAATGGATGATGCATAGCTCTTAATCCTCCATTCCCATCACTTTCAAACATTGGAAAATCAACTACCCACAGAGGTGCCCAAACAGTATCATTAGTAATCTTTAGCTCAGTCCCCAATTTTAGACGTAGTGCACCTAAGATATGAGAAACTTGTTCTTTAGTATTTGCAGATACGAAAATAATATCTCCATAAATTCCTTTTGTACGCTGGATTATTTCTTTAAGAATCTCAGAGGAAAGAAACGGAACCAGCGGACCAATAATTTTTAGATCGTTATTGCTATCTTTGGTTAACTTAATCCAAGTAAGATCAGTTCTGCCGTGAATAGGAAGCGATTGGGAATAGGAATTAATTTGTTTTCGACTAATTCTTGATCCGCCTGGAACACGCAGGGCTGCTATACGACTTTTTTTATCGTTCGCAGGTCTAGAGAGCATTTGGTGTTCAACTGTTTTAAGTAAATCAGAAATATCTACTAGTTCCATTGGATTGCGTAAATCTGGTTTATCAGAACCATATCGTTGGTAGGCTTCAGTAAAAGTCATAATCGGGAACTCACCTAAATCAACTGCTTTAATGTCAATCCATAACGAACGGACTAACTGCTCCATTATACTTCGAATTTGTTTGGAATTCATAAATGAGGCTTCTACGTCAACCTGGGTAAATTCAGGTTGACGATCAATACGAAGATCCTCATCACGAAAACATTTGACAATTTGATAATAACGATCAAATCCCGAGATCATTAGTATTTGTTTAAATAACTGTGGTGATTGAGGTAGGGCATAAAATTTACCAGAATGAATACGACTGGGAACCAAATAATTACGAGCTCCTTCTGGTGTAAATTGAGTTAATATTGGTGTTTCAATATCAATAAAACCTGAATCTTCCATGAATTTTCGAATAAAACTAGTGACTTTAGCCCGTATTTTTAATCGATTTGCCATATCAGGCCGGCGTAAGTCGAGATAGCGATACTTCAAACGTATTGCTTCGCTATTTTCTTCGTTAATATTTAACGGCAAAGCCTCTGATTCGTTAAGAATAGTCAAGAAAGTAGCAAGCACTTCAATATCACCGGTACTGATCCTGCTATTTTTATTTTTTTCATTACGAGCGCGAACAAGACCACTGATCTGAATACAGAATTCATTACGTAATTTAGTAGCTACAAGAAAAGTATCTGGAATAGTTAATTCAAAGCATACTTGCACTAATCCATGAGAATCACGCATATCAATAAAAATTAGACGACCAAGATTCCGATAACTATGTACCCAACCACATAATGTAACCTTGTTTCCTATATATGAACAATTAAGAGATCCACAATATTCAGTACGCATAATAATATTCCTTTAGATTATAGGGATTAGAGTTCTATGATAGAGATATAGTTATTCATACTTATGTTGTGAAACAAGATTCAATAGGTAGAGATTGTTACCTAATCTAATGTAATTATATATAATATTCTATACCACTATTTTATATTAAAATAAGAAGTTGAATAATAGCTTCTAATAATGAATAGACATTCATATAAATACAAAGAAAGTTATATTCTTGTTAACCATTAGAGATCAATAGAATATATAATGCTAAATATTGTGTAGTAAGACACAAATAAAAAATAATAAAGTAATTAGTATAATGATTTTTCATCAAGTATATAAGATTAATAATTTAGTTTTTTTATATAACTAGATTAAAGACCATAAAAATTCATTATAATTAATCTAACTCAAGGATAGTTAAAAAATAAATAGATTTCCGTTCTACGTTACAAACTTTTATAAGTATGAATTTAATGTTCTATATATATGTAGTTTTTAAAAGTATATTAAACATATATTACGATAATCATACTAGAAAATTTTTCTATTTTATCTATCTATTATAATAGAATAACATTCTATTAATTTAAAGTTCCTAAAAATATTCTAACCTTTTTATAGAGAAAGAATTAGAATTTTTTATCTATAAAAAAGAAATAATCTTCATTAATCTAGATTTTATTCTGTTATATCTATATAAAGTTCAAGTAAGTTACATGTATATTTTTATTACTTCTAAGGAACTTATTTTTATCAAAATTTTAATGAAAGATCTATATTGACTACTAATTTTATACCTTACTCTATCCAGTTTCTATTTAATAAGCCATATAGTTTCAACTCTAATTTTATTTTCTATTGATACTCTAATTTTTTCAAAAACAAGTTACATAAAGTTTATCTAATTAATATTGATGTTTATCATATAATGAATATAAATTAAAAAGACAGAAAATAATAAATCTTATTTTACCGATTAAAATTAAGATCTCTATATCTATTATTTACTCATTGTCACTAGTTGATTCTAATCCTATCAGATATTTATATTAGCAATATATAATTAAAATTATTCTATATAAATCTAATTAGTTCCAATTATTCATAACAATTATATGAATAAAGATCTCTGGATCATTTTATATATCTTATATGCTTATTTTTATGAATAAAACAATCATATGTAATATATTCTAATAATTTAAATTTTGAATAATGTTAATAAGATGATTTATCTCGACGATGTCTCTTAATCCAATATTCAATATAAAGAGTATTATCTGTAATCTATTTATTAAAATCTTACGAATCTAATGAGATGCTAGCTTATCTATAATTCAAAGAAAGAACTTCTAATCTAGAAACTTAATAAAACAGTATATATTCAACATAGTAAATCTTCTTTAGAGAAAAAGAAGTACTAATTCTAATCTATTAGGTCAATCTAGTAATCACCTATATTTATAGAATCATATAATTTGATACATATCGATATTTATTATACATAAGAAAATAATTTGGTTATTTATAAAGCTTGGTTTCCATGATATAATCGTGCATTCTGTAAACCAACAAACATGCAGTCACCACGTTTAGGTAAAGACTCTAAACCTTCCATAACTACGCTTAATGGTTCAGTTCTCCATATTGTGGGATCTAATACTAACTGCCAGTAATGTCCCCGTGGGCTCATTTCTAATATTCGAGTTGGTAGAGGGGTTTTTAGACTTTTATAATGACTAATATCTATTTCCCATGGGCGTAAGAAGAGCTCAACTTCACCCTGATAAGTTGTTGCATTAATAAGGGGCCAATAATATGAATCTACCTGTAACTGAGAGCCATCTATCTTTCCATGAATACAGTTAACTTCGCCTAAAAATTCTAGAACAAAGCGAGTTTCAGGATTATTCCATACCTGATCAGGTGTCCCGACTTGTTCAATATTACCTTGACTCATTACCACTATAAGATCGGCGACTTCCATAGCCTCTTCCTGGTCATGGGTAACAAATACACTAGTGAATTTTATTTCTTCGTGAAGCTGGCGTAACCAGCGACGTAATTCCTTACGAACTTGAGCATCCAAGGCTCCAAAAGGTTCATCTAGTAATAGAATTTGCGGTTCTACCGCAAGTGCACGTGCTAACGCAACTCTTTGTTTTTGTCCACCTGAAAGCTGAGATGGAAAACGATGTGTTAAGTGACCTAATTGCACCATATCTAAAAGTTCTGTAACTTTTTTCCGAATGCAACTAACTGAGGGGCGTTGTCTTTTTGGTTGAACAGTTAATCCAAAAGCTATATTATCAAATACTGTCATATGACGAAATAACGCATAATTTTGGAAAACAAAACCCACTTGGCGATCACGAGCGTGAACTTGACTGACATCTTGACCATGAAAACTTAAAGAACCTGTATTCTGACTCTCCAGTCCAGCAATAATACGTAACAATGTAGTTTTTCCAGATCCAGAAGGACCTAGTAACGCTACAAGCTCTCCAGAAGAGATATCTAAAGATATATTATTAAGAACTTGTGTGCAACCAAAAAATTTACTTATATTACTGATATTGATACTCATTTTTTTCCCCGTCACATTTGATCATCTATTTTTTAATCTCCACTGCAACAAACTTTTCAATAATAGTGTTAATATTGCTATTAGAGTTAATAGCGCAGCAGCACTAAATGCCCCAACAGTATTATAATCCTGATATAGTAATTCAACTTGCAATGGTATTGTATAGGTTTCACCACGGATTGATCCAGAAACTACCGAAACAGCACCAAATTCACCAATAGCTCGTGCTGTAGTTAGTACTACACCATATAACAATGCCCATCTAATGTTTGGTAAAGTTACATGATAGAACATCTGCCAACCATCTGCTCCTAATAGTATTGCTGCTTCATCTTCATGCTTACCCTGACTGAGCATAACTGGTACTAACTCGCGAACTATGAATGGACAAGTAATAAAAATAGTCACAAGAGCCATGCCTTGCCATGAAAACATAAGATGAATATTATGAATATCCAGCCATCCTCCCACTGGGCCATTTATACCCCAAAAGAGTAAATACATTAAACCTGCGACTACTGGTGAAACAGAAAATGGAATATCAAATAACGTTAATATTAGTTGACGACCAGGAAAGGAAAAACGGGTGACTAACCAAGACAATAAAGTCCCAAATATTACGTTGACTGGTATGGAAATAGCGGCAATTAGCAATGTTAAATTAATAGCATGCAGCATATTAGCATCGTGCAAATTTCTTAATGTTTCATATAATCCTTCAGAGAAGGCAGTGAAAAAAATTGCTATTAACGGTACTGCTAATAAGAATAGAGAAACAACCATTCCCGTTCCTATCAGGATCCATTTCCAACCCTGACAAACAGAAGAACCCTTAGTTTCTATGGTCCTTATAATTTCTGACATTAATCTCCTCCAATCCGTTTTCCAAAGCGGTTCTGCAAGATATTTGTCGCAGCTAAAAGGAGTAGTGAAGTTACTAAAATTACTGAGGCGATAGCACTAGATGCTGGGTAGTCATATTCTTGTAGTCTTACAAAAATCATCAAAGATGTAACTTCAGTTTTCCATGCAATGTTACCCGCTATAAAAATAACTGCTCCAAATTCCCCTAAACTACGGGTAAACGAAAGTACGGTTCCTACCAGAAGTGCTGGCCCGACTTCTGGTAGAACTACGCGGTAAAAACTTTTCTTTGGAGAAGAACCAAGCGTTTCAGCAGCTTCTTCATATTCTGGTCCTAATTCTTCCAAGACCGGTTGTACAGTGCGCACCACAAAAGGAAGACTAGTGAATGCCATGGCTACAGAAATACCCAACCAAGTATAAGAAACTTTAATCCCAAGATATGACAGTAAATATCCATACCAACCATGAATAGAAAATAATTCAGTCAAAGTAAGTCCTGCAACAGCCGTAGGAAGAGCAAATGGTAAATCTATAAGAGCATCTAAGAAATTACGACCAGGAAAGTTATAACGTGTGAGAATCCAAGCCATTAACATTCCAAATAAAGCGTTAAAGATAGATGCAAGTCCGGCAGAGATTAATGTTACCTTATATGCAGTCAAAACTTGAGGATTGGACACTACATTCCAGTATTCTTCTAAAGTCATGTTTGAAAGTTGCATCAATAAGGCACTAATGGGAAGCAACAATATTAGACAGGTGAAAAAAAGACTACAACCAAGGCTAATGCCAAACCCAGGCAGCACTCGTTTGCTTGGTAATTCCCACATAATTACTGATGCCTCATTGCTAAAAGCTTATCCAGCTCACCACCACTTGCAAAGTGTGTTTTTATCACTTGATCCCAACTACCAAAGACCTCTTCTATGTTCAGAAAGCGGGTCTCCGGAAACCGATTTTTGTTTTTTTCCATTAACTGTGGATTATTAACTCGATAGTAAAAACTAGTAATAATTTTTTGAGCAGATGGTGTATACAAATATTCTAAATAGGATCTTGCCGCTTTCTCGGTATGATTTTGTCTTATATTTTTATCAATCCAAGTTACTGGAAAACGAGCTATAATATTAACAGACGGAAGAATCACCTGATATCCTTTTTCTGGATAACGGTCTCGAATAGTATTTACTTCAGATTCAAAACTAATTAGCACGTCTCCCATCTCGCTATTAATAAATGTTGTTGTTGCACCACGACCACCAGTATCAAAGACTTCAACATTTTTTAGTAACTGTGTCATAAATTTTTCGATTTTGGAGTAATTGTGTCCATTAATTAGATCCGCTGCACTCCAAGCAGCTAGCCAAGTATAACGTCCGTTACCAGATGTTTTAGGATTAGAAAAAATTAATTTTACATCACTACGTGCTAAATCACTCCAATTTTCAATATGTTTAGGGTTTCCTTTTCGCACTAAAAATGCCATTGTAGAATAGAATGGTGAGCTATCATCAGGCAAGCGCTGTTTCCAATTAGATGCGATTAACTGACCTTTATCATGCAATATCTGTACGTCAGTAACTTGATTATAAGTCACGACATCTGCTTTAAGTCCTTGCAAAATAGATAAAGCTTGTTTTGAGGAACCTGCATGAGATTGCTTAATAATTAGTGTATCACCAGGATGCGTCTTTTCCCATTGCTTCTCAAAAGGGGTATTCAAAGCTATAAATAACTCGCGTGAAACATCATATGAACTATTTAGTAAAGTAGTCGCTTCTACTCCACCACTTAGAAATAATGAAAATATATAGGCTGCTAATTTTTTGCTCATCGATTATTTTATTATTCCTCATAAAAATAAAAGAACTATGTATCAAAATTGAATCAAGTTTATTAATAACCTATATAAATAATGTAGAAGTTTTATATATCATTTTTTGCTTTTCAATGAAAAAAAACTATAAGTATATGTCATAGATTATTTATCTGTAATAAAACCAATAAATAAATTCACAACTTTGAATGATCTAAGATTAATAGCTTAAATTTATTATCAAAAAAACTGATTCATTTTTATTTTAAGTCTCTCGAAATGTTAAGTATGAAAAAAGTAATTTCTACCTCAATTTCTATTAGAATTTTAACGATTGCCTATGATTCAAAGTAAACTCATTTGATCGTGTATTATGTTTTATTCAGTTTGAATAACTATATTATCAATATATAGTTATGGATTATACTATAACGATCCAATTCTTGATGTATATTTAGTATATTCTAAATAATGGGCTAAATAGTACAAGAGATGAAAATCATTGTATGAATTAATTAAAATATTTTACATACTTAATCACCTAGTTTTAGTTATGGATCAATACTGCACTCTATCTTACTATTTATTTTTTATATTAGAGGTAAGTCTGATCTTCTATCTAAAAAAGAAATAAAATGAATCATTTTTATATAAATACATATTTTAATAACTTAATAGTTATTTAATTTTCATCATGATTTTTTGTTTAAAAATATATTTTTTCATCATGAAACTGATAACATTTCTCTATCTAGAATCTTATTCTTATCTCTAATATTAGAGATATTATGTTCTATAACGGTAAAGATGAATGTTATTAACACTGTAGCCTGTGATTGTAGTAAAAATAAATAATTATGAAAATATATGTATTATTTATATTTCGAATATATAACCGGTTTATTCATCTATCAATATTAATTGATCAATGAAATGTGTTTAAATGGAATTTTTAATTCTTCTAGTCTTTTAGAATCAATGAATCTTATGGATTTATATAAGCCTAGATCTAGTTAAATAGCTCAACAGAATATTATGATAATTGATATAGGTATCAGAGAAAAGATTTACCTTTTTCTTAACCTTGATTATAAATTCATCTTGAAAGAGTGACAAACTATGTTCGTCCATGTATGTTGTATTGTTCTTAAAATAAATCATAGACAATTATAAAAAATATAAGAATACTTTTAATATGTTTCTGAAGAATGTTTCTAAACTATCATAAATGAATCCATTAAGAGATAAAAATATAATACATCTTCAAAAGAGGTAACAAAACAATATTCTATATAACTGAACTGTATAAATAATTATAGTTTAAGTTAATTTTCACCTAATATCGTAAGATTAATTTTCATAAATAATTATCTTATTATCATATGAATCATATTCATCAAGGAATAAGTGAGATAAATAGTATTACTAAACACAATTTTTGGGTGTACAAGGGTAATAATATACTACAAATTCTATTTTTTAGTTAACAATATTCTCTTTTTCTATATAAAACTTATGCTTACAAGATTACAAGAAAGAATTAAGATCCATGAACACTTGTATTCTATAACCAATTATAGGCATATATCTGTTTAAATCTGAATAAACTGAGCATGGAACTACCTCATGGATATTCGTAAACTTAAGAAATTAATTAAATTAGTTGAAGAATCCGGTATTGCTGAACTGGAGATTTTTGATGGTGAAGAATCAGTTCGTATTAGCCGTGCAATTCGTCATACCCATGATTCTATTCTACAACAGATAAATGAAGAATCGGGAACTAAGAAGTCCAGTCTTGCTACATCAACAACTACTCCATCTACGGCAATGCTAGAGGCATCTACTGTTTCTACAATGAGTGGCTATATTGTCCGATCTCCCATGGTGGGGACTGTATACCGAACTCCAAGTTCTGATGAAAAACCATTTGTAGAAGTAGGTCAATCAGTAAGTATTGGCGATACTTTATGCATTGTTGAAGCAATGAAAATGATGAATCAGATTGAATCTGAAAAAGCCGGTATCGTAAAAGTAATTCTAGTTGAAAGTGGTCAGCCTGTTGAATTTGATGAACCACTGTTCATCATCGAATAGTGAGGGGCAACCATGCTGGATAAAATTATCATTGCTAATCGTGGTGAAATTGCACTACGTATTTTACGTGCTTGCAAGGAATTAGGCATTAAAACAGTTGCAGTACATTCTACAGTCGATCGGGATTTAAAACATGTTCTTCTAGCAGATGAAACTGTATGTATCGGTCCACCTCAACCAGTAAAAAGTTACTTAAATATTCCAGCACTTATTTCCGCAGCAGAAATTACTGGTGCAGTAGCTATTCATCCTGGATATGGTTTTTTGTCTGAAAATGCGGATTTTGCTGAACAAATGGAGCGTTCAGGATTTATATTTATTGGGCCTAAGGCTGATACCATTCGACTGATGGGTGATAAGGTGTCAGCAATTACAATAATGAAGAAAGCAGGCATCCCTACAATACCAGGATCTGATGGACCATTAACTGAAAATATGAATGAGAACAGAGCTTTTGCTGAACGTATTGGCTATCCTGTGATGATTAAAGCTTCTGGCGGTGGAGGTGGACGTGGAATGCGTGTGGTTCGGACCAATAAAGACCTAGAACAGCTAATCAATATAACTAAAACAGAAGCCAAGGCAGCCTTCAATAATGAAACAGTATATATGGAAAAATACTTAGAAAATCCACGTCATATTGAAATTCAGGTATTAGCAGATGATTATGGTAATGCTATTTATTTAGCAGAACGAGATTGTTCAATGCAACGTCGTCACCAAAAAATAGTAGAAGAAGCTCCTGCTCCAGGTATTACTGAACAAATGCGACGCTATATTGGAGATCGTTGTTCAAAAGCCTGTATTGATATTGGTTATCGTGGTGCAGGTACTTTTGAATTCCTTTATGAAAACGGCCAGTTTTATTTTATTGAAATGAACACTCGTATTCAGGTTGAGCATCCAGTTACTGAAATGATCACTGGTATTGATTTAATTAAAGAACAATTATGCATTGCTGCCGGTTATCCATTATCAATTAAAGAAGACGAGGTCATTATTCGTGGTCATGCAGTAGAGTGTCGCATTAATGCTGAAAACCCACTCACCTGTATGCCAAGTCCTGGTAAAATTACCCGATTTCATGCACCTGGTGGTTTTGGAGTACGATGGGAATCACATGTTTATTCTGGTTATAATGTTCCTCTATACTATGATTCAATGATCGGAAAATTAATTACTTTTGGAGAAAATCGTGATGTAGCTATTTCACGCATGAAAAATGCTTTAACTGAGTTGATTATTGATGGAATTCAAACTAATATTACATTACAAATGAATATTATGTCAGATAAAAATTTCCAAATAGGTAGTACTAATATTCATTATTTAGAGAAAAAACTTGGTTTACAAGAGCTTTAAAAAATCTATTTTCTATTCTGTATATAGATAATACAGCTATTCATTAAAATCAATTTTTTTATTTATCCTCGAAGGAGACTTAAAAAAATAAATATTCGTATATTCACTTTGCAATTTTTATTAAAAATTCTACTACTATTAGATAGTTTCATTATTTCTTAGAATTAATTAATATGGTGTATTTATTTCATTTGTGTTTTTAGCTAATCTAATTACAATTACTCACTGAGTCATGAGGAATAAAGAATAATACTTAATTATTATTTAAGTAATCATCGAAAAATAAGATTTGTAGTTTACATTGCCATATCATTCATTAATTCTAAAATATAGGTAAGAAAATAAGCACTAGTTTTAGGTATAATTCATATATATTTATTTGAAGGTTGTTTTTAATATTTTTTAGAGTCAGGATCTGTATATCTATAATTTCATATTTGGATATATATTATTAGACTTTTCTTTTAGAAAAGTCTTCATAAAATATATAATGAGATATTAGGATGGATATATAAAGATTTATTAATCTAATGGTTAAGATATCTAACGATCAGAAGCAGTAGTGATGGAGTGCTAGCATATTTAATAACGAAAATAATATAGTACAATTTATTATAATATTTAATTTCTCTGATAAGTAAATCTTTGTATTTTATCAATATTAATATCAGATAGAATAATTAGATTCAATCTTATCTACTTATATCTCGTAATAGAATCATTTATCAAGACATCTATCAAACTATCTCAAAAGATGATATGTAACTTAGAGACCTTATTAATATTTTAGTCATTCATTTGCTATATTTTGTCTATAGTATTGTTTTATGTAATCTCTGTATTTTCATATAAAAATTGTAATATATTCACATATTAATTATTTTCTCTAGTAACTTCTTGCCTCATTGTATTAATACAACATAAAAACACTCAAGATTAGTTGATTTCAGTATAGATTGATTACGTCAAAAACTTATTCAATCTATCTTTTCTATAGTAGAATTTGACTTTGTCTTATGTATGTAGTTTTTCTTTCTCATAGAAATAAAATATTCTTTATCTTATTTTATAATAATATTAGTTATAAACTATACCTAATATTAATTCAATCGATCATTGTATAATCCTTATCACATCTGATAACTAAAATAAATTAAGATAAAATTTATATTAATAATGATAGAGGTCATAAGGTACTCTTATCTTTGATAAGAGTATAAGTTCTATCAATATTCATATTGATGCTAATCATAGATCCATATTTTCTATTAAAACAATAATGACTGCTTTAAAGTTCTCTTTAAAAACTGTTATGAGTAAGATATTATAAGGTATAGTAGAATTGCTGTTTTATTATCTAACATGATCTATAACGATATTTAAGATCATTCTATTTATTCATTAGAATATTTTAAATTAGTTGTAAAAATTTTTTTGTAGCATGACTACTACGCTATATGGATACTATCTCTAATCGAGATTGAATTATCTAATAACATAATAATGATTTATAGCTTATTAGATATGTAATATCATATTAAATAATACGTAATTTAGATAACTATCACCCTCTGAAATAAAAAGAAAATTTTCTATCACCTCCTATGTTCTTATTGATATAATCCAAAATTACTATTTTTGTTATAGAGGTCTGAAGTGTGATTACTATACTCATAAGTATATAGTAATTTTATTAATACAATATTTAAAGAAAAATCTCTGTCGAAATAGTCAATAATATTATATGATGTAGTATTTAAATACATTCTTATCATCACATTAATTAAATAACTCTCTCATAATTTTCTATTATACTGTAAATTACTGTTTCATCTTATATAGATCATTATATAAATAAATGCATTGATTCTAAAATATATATCTATTCTTTTTATGTTATCTAAAACCAGTATTTCCAGTCCCTACTATTACAAAGATGATCTTATCAATTTACTAGATATTTATTTAATGGAGATTCCAACTATATTGATATAATCTGACAATATTTATAAACATCTAAATCTAGATTACTAGATAATTTTATAAAAATACTTATTAAGACTAATATGTTTTTATAGATCTGAATATTGTTTCAAATACACTTTATTATTTTAATAAATAAAATAGCACCTGAATCATTTATAGTAATCATAGATTGTTAATCATATATTTTATAGTAACAAATTGAAATCTTTTCTACGTAATAGAAAAGGATAAATTGATATATATCCATAGGGTATATCTCTAATTTATTAAGAGAATGAGATGATTTTACTTTTATAACATCATAGTCAGTTATTCACACATAACATGATGTAACTTTCTTTATAAAAATAAAATAGACCCATTTTATACTGTAAAAGAAAGATATAATAAGAAACATAGATTTGAATATAAAAATTAAATAGGTAATATTAGTTAAAAAGGAATCTAAAGGGTGCAATGAGATGTATCTAACAGTTTTTTGAGGAAATAAAGAAATATGAACTCATAATTAATAAACAGAATTTTATTAAAATCTTTCACGACAAAATTCAGAGAAATACAATATACAAAATATTATGTACCTTATAGAAGTATTTTATAAGCAATAAAGAACCTATTAATATGGATATGTTTTAAAAATTTAACTATATAATCACAAATTTCATTTTATTCTGTTGGCTGGGGTGCAGGGACTCGAACCCCGGAATACTGGTATCAGAAACCAGAGCCTTACCACTTGGCGACACCCCAATGAACTTGGTAGCTACTACAGGAATTGAACCTGTGACCCCAGCATTATGAGTGCTGTGCTCTAACCATCTGAGCTAAGTAGCCAAAAGGATTTTT
The DNA here is from genome assembly GCF_900699015.1 of Candidatus Erwinia haradaeae. GTDB lineage: Bacteria > Pseudomonadota > Gammaproteobacteria > Enterobacterales > Enterobacteriaceae > Erwinia_E > Erwinia_E haradaeae_E. Next base: position 563,387 of record NZ_LR217737.1, read on the forward strand.
ATATTTATTAAAGTAACGCTTATGGATATGACTGGGGTACCTGGATTCGAACCAGGGAATGCCGGTATCAAAAACCGGTGCCTTGCCACTTGGCGATACCCCATTCTTACTTTATTACATCATCTAAATTTTATGGTGCGGGAGACGAGACTCGAACTCGTAGAACTTAAAGTGCCAGAACCTAAATCTGGTGCGTTTACCTATTTCGCCACTCCCGCATTGAAATATTAGATTAAATATTTAATATCAATTTTCATAATTTCAGTAATTCTATTTTAACAAACTACTATCTATCATATTTATATGATATATTATGCTCATCTAGTATCTATGCGTCAACTAGTTTTTATGGTCAGGAGGATATTTTTGAAATCAGTATACAGATCTATCTTCTTTTAGATAGATATCAAATCTTGCAATTATATTTCTAATTGCATTATTATAATATTAGGATAAATATATTTATGAATAAATATGATATAAAGATATAATCTAATTAAGTTGATCTATTTATCATTTTAAGGATAAACCATCTAGTATCAAACTAATATTTCGTTTTTCATTAGATAAAACAACTTCCTATATCAAGATTAGCTATCATCATCTTGGATAAGATATCTGAATTCTACTCAAAACAACATTCATGATATTGTCAATTAAGATATTGTTTATTATATTAAATATTTCTTGAATCATTATTTATAATAATTTAATTAAACAATAGTTTAATAAAAATTAATGTTACCAATAAAATCCTATTTTATATTTTTCTGAATCTATAGTTAGATGAAATCATCATAAATGAATAATTTTACTTAAAATAGTAATTTTCAAGCATAGATTTTGACGCATTGAATTGGTTTTCATTAGATGTAAGTAAAACTTAAGATAATATCAAAATATTCCTATTAACCATGTCTCGTAGACTCATTGCTTTATGAATAATAATGATAATTATACTCTATTTTAGAGCATATTTATAATCTCTGTTTTAGTAAAGATTGAACTCTATAATATGGCCTCTATTAACTATAAGAAACTTATTCTTTAGTTTATTCTATACAACATTTAATGTTAGAAATTTATTTTTGACAATACTTACTTTCTATTTGTAATATGCTACTAAATGTATATTAGTAATGAATCTAAACTGTTTTAGAAAATAAAATGATTATAAATAGATTATTTTCAGAATAACATGTGTAAAACAATATTGATTGTTATTTTTACGAAATCTTATTCAGTTTAAGTAAATTACTAATTTTAATCTAATTCTTATTCAATACTCTAGTGAATAAATTGCTAAAGAATAGTCTAATCCTTTTAATAAACTTATAATACATATATCCTTATGGCTTATTACTTTTAATATACAATACATTTTCTTTAATTTCAGATAGAACATCAATCATAGCAACAACTATAACAATACGCAGTCCAATGAATCCTAATTTATTTAATATGATAACAATTAATCCTATAAGTCAAAATATTAGATACTAGATAGATTCATGTCTATATGATCAGAATTTTTCTCTATTTCATAATCAATAATAATGTATTTCTGTATATCTAATATATTATTAGATGAAGTTAATAATTCTAATAAATAAATGAAATAGATAGTAAATAATAATAGATTGCACTCCTCTTTCTCTATCTCTACTAAAATTAAATATATTCTCAGTTATTAACAACCAATTAATTTTTCTAAAAATCATTAAAACCTTATTTATATAAACTAACCTTTACGATTATTACCTTTAGGTTCTAATCTTACAAAAAGATAGAAATATCATATAATTCTTATATTTTAAGATTGTTTTATTTAACTTCTAATCCTTGTTCCTGCATATCCGCATGGTATGAAGAACGAACAAATGGTCCACAAGCTGCGTGAGTAAATCCCATTTTTATAGCTATATTTTTTATTTTTTTAAATTCATCTGGACTTACATAACGCTGAACAGATAAATGACGATGACTTGGTTGCAAGTATTGTCCAATCGTCAACATGGTAACACCATGTTGACGAAGATGGCTCATAACTTCAAACAGCTCAGTATTAGTTTCACCTAGCCCAAGTATTAAACCGGATTTAGTGGGAACATCCGGGTTTGCTTTCTTAAAATTTTCGAGTAATTTTAACGAGGAATTATAATTTGCCCCAGGTCGTACTGTATGATACATCCGTGGAACGTTTTCGATGTTATGGTTAAAAATATCTGGTGGAGTTGCTGTCAATATATTGAGTGCCTTTTCTGCAGACCCTCGAAAATCAGGTACTAAAATTTCAATTTTAATAGATGGATTTTTGTCACGAATAGCACGAATACAATTAGAAAAATGCTGTGCTCCTCCATCATGTAGGTCATCACGATCAACTGAGGTTATTACTACATACCGTAAACTAAGTTTGTGAATAGTTTGAGCTAAGTTATTTGGTTCATTGCAGTCAATAACAGAAGGTCGACCTTTTCCAACATTGCAAAATGGACAACGACGAGTACATATAGAACCAAGAATCATAAAAGTAGCTGTACCATGATGAAAACACTCTGATAAATTAGGACAGGCAGCTTCTTCACAAACAGAATAAAGATTCTGTTTTCGTATAATTGATTTGATTCGTTTAATTTTACTAGTATCAGAATAGAATTTAATTCTAATCCACTCTGGTTTATGTAATAAACCAGTTGAATTTATAATTCCATTATGATCTTTATCGTTTGTTATTGTCTCTTGGTCACTGTTTTTCATAGGGCTTTCTATTGTATGAATGAGAATCATTTTTATCCCTAGTGAATATAATATATATGTATAAATCTGTTAAAATTAACAAGATAAATACTTTTAAATATTAATTATAATAGATTTAATCTATTAAATCAATTCATATGCATACAGATATTATTTTAAATAACATATTATATTTTTTATCAGATCCATGTACATCTAATCTAATAAATATCTTGTTAATCGAATCTGAATAACTTCTTGGTTAATTTAACATGCACTGAATAAAAAAATATAATTTAATACTCATAAGAATATAAACATGATTTTATGTATGTCTGTCAATAAGATCTTAGATAAAACTTAGAAAAATTAATGATAATAAGAAAAATAATAAATATTATCGCCGTTTGTGAGACTCGCTATTAATGAATCATATATGATTTAACATAGTCTCTATATTTATGGATTTGGTTGTTACTGAATATAATTCATATAGAGAAAACTATATAAAAATCTCTTGATTTCTTTGACAAGAATATAGTTAACTATACTTTTCTATATAAATATTATGAAAATTTAAAAGATTAAACAATGAACTGGTTCATATTAATTTATATAGAATATTTGAAGATAAAACCAATATGGAATAAAATTTCCATATAAAAATCTATCATCGTAATTTGAAATTAAATGGTATGTGGTGTAAGACTCTTCTCTTATCACAAAAGACTAATATAAATAATATTTCTCAATCAAATACCGAATCTAATTCAGTATTATAGAACAAGATAAGACTATGAAATATTCAAAATTTTAATGATATAAGTAATCTAAAAAAACATCTAATTATTCTATAAAATTATAGAATAAAATAATGCATTTATACAAAAAAATAACATTTCAAACAAAAATATCTTTTTAGATTACAATATTTATTAAAATAAATGCAATAAATTTTATTTATATCGAAAATATTCTATTTTATATTCCAATCACCTTAACTTTTTTCTTCTATATATGAGCAAGTTTCATTTTTTTCAATCCAATATGTTTCGGAGATAGATAATTGACGTGTAAAGTTATATATTAATACTGGCTGCACTTCAGTTAATGTTATGTCATGTTTTTGTTGTTGCAACTGAGTCATTTCTAATCCTGGATGTCCACAAGGGTTAATATATAGAAATGGAGTTAGATCCATATTCACATTTAGTGAAAGACCATGATATGAACATCTATTTCGTATACGTAATCCCAGCGAACCAATTTTTTTGTTATCTACATAAACCCCCGGTGCTTCGACTCTGGAATAGGAAATAACAGAAAAATAAGATAATGTATCAATTATCGTTTTTTCCATCAAATTCACTAATTGACGTGGAGTAATTGCTCGTCTTTTAAGATTAATCATTACATACATTAATTGCTGACCTGGACCATGGTAGGTCACTTGACCACCTCGATCGCTCTGCATAACTGGAATTTGATCTGGTACTAATATATGCTCAACTTTTCCTGATTGCCCTTGGGTAAATACTGGAGGGTGTTCCACTAACCAGACTTCATCTAGCGTCTCTGGCTTACGATCATTAGTAAACTTATACATACTCTCTGCTACAGTTTTCCAAGAACGTAATCCCATACTTCGGACAATTAGAGCATCTGAAGATTCAACGATCATATTTATTAGAATCCACTATTATATATATGAAGCAATATTATTCTTTATCGTGCAATAGATTGTGCGCTAAAGGGTTAAAAAACCATACGAACGTTTTGTATTTTACTTAAATCAGTATATAAGTGCTCTACCTGTTGAATATTCGTTACTACAATTGTAATAGAAATAGAACAATAACTTCTTCTGTAGCTATAGATAACTCTTGGGATATAGTCTCCAGGAACATAGCTCTGCACTACTTCAATCACTTGATTCACAAGATTGATATGTGGAGTACCTATAACCTTATAGGTCATAGAAGTCGGAAATACAAGGAGATCTACAAGATTAGTTTTCAATTCAGGTTCCAATAAGCACAAGATAATCGACATAGATCATAATGTAATACAAGCCTATGTATCTGATTAATAATAAATAAACCAAGAGCAATTAAAACTCAATTTTTAATTAGATATTTTAATTGAATTAATTTTTCTCCCATTAGATTACAGATTATTCCACTCTTCAATATTAAAAATAACATTAATATTACAGAAGAAATTTTTAGTTTTGTGATACTACAATTATAGTTATCATTCAGAGTCGTCTATCACATCTTATGGGATAAGATTCATACTTATCTTATGTCTCCTATAATATAAATAGGATGATACTAAAAAAATAATGTTACTGTCTTAAGATACACAAGAATACAATCAATTAATAGGATCATCTCTTATCTTGTTACCCTACTCTTAAGATTAGTCTTTACCTGTAAAAATGGATCCTTAATGATAGCATAACCAAACATTTATTTTATCTCAATCTTATTTCATTCATTAACTTAAGATATCATTCATCTCATCTATATAATCATAGAACATCATGAATTCACATAGTATGGTGAAATATTCATGATTATATATTCCACTGCATGATAAGTATTCTAATCTTATATAGGCTAAAAATTAAGACAGCAAACCTGATATATTATTCTGATCTTAATGCTTAAGTAAATACATAGTATAATTATTTCAAATTAATAACTGTAATTATTTAAGTCACAATGCATCTATTGAATTCAAAATATAATATATATTAAGTACAATGGATATTGTTAACTTTTAACCAATTATTACGCAAACTAATAGTTCGATTAAATACTAATTTATTTAGAGTAGAGTCAGCACTATCAATACAAAAATACCCTTCTCTTTCAAATTGATAAGAAAGAGATGCTTTTGCAGTTTTTAAACTAGGTTCAACAAACCCATCTTGAATCATAAGAGAATTTGGATTAATAGTCATAAGGAGGTCGTCTTTCTCCCATGGTTTAGCACAAAGAAATAATTGCTCATATAATCGAAATTCTGCAGGTAAAGCATATTTAGCTGATACCCAGTGTATCACTCCTTTAACCTTTCGTCCATCACCTGGATGTTGATTGAGAGTTTTTAGATCACATGAGCAATATAAGCAGATAATATTCCCTTTGTTATCTTTTTCTATATTTTCAGCCTTAATGATATAGGAATTACGTAAACGTACTTCCTCTCCTAAAATAAGACGTTTATAATTTTTTATCTTTTTTTCTAAAAAATCGGATCGGTCAATATAAATTTCACTTGTAAAAGGCACTTCTCGTACACCCATCGAAGGTTTATATGGATGACATTGCATACAAATAATTTCTTCATAATCTTTAGGAAGATTTGTAATGCAAATTACAATTGGATTAATAACAGCCATGGCTCGTGACGCGTGTTCATTTAGATGATCACGAACACAGGATTCTAATGAACCCATTTCAACTAGATTATCCTGTTTTGTAACACCAATGCGTTGGCAAAATTCCCGTATGGATTCTGGCGTATATCCACGACGACGCATTCCAGAGATAGTTGGCATACGTGGATCATCCCATCCATCCACAATATTTTTAGTGACTAAGAGGTGAAGTTGACGCTTAGATGTTACAGTATATTCAACATTCAAACGTGAAAACTCATATTGTTTCGGGTGGTTTGAAATGCTAATGTTATCTAGAATCCAATCATATAATCGACGATTATCTTGAAACTCTAAAGTACAGAGAGAATGCGTGATACCTTCAAGGGCATCAGAAATACAGTGGGCAAAATCATACATGGGATAAATACACCACTGATTACTAGTTTGGTGATGCTCGACAAACTTAATTCGGTAAAGAACAGGATCACGTAGTACCATAAAATTAGAAGACATATCAATTTTTGCACGCAGACAAGCAGCTCCTTCAGAAAATTCACCCTTCCGCATATTAAAAAATAACCTGAGATTTTCTTCAACACTACGAGATCGATACGGACTATTAGTTCCTACTGATTTTAAAGTTCCACGATATTGTCGTATCAAAGAAGGTGATAGCTCATCAACATATGCTAAACCTTTCTTGATTAGCTCTACAGCATAGTTATATTGTGCTTCAAAAAAATCTGAAGCATATCGAATATTACCATACCATTGAAATCCAAGCCACTTTACATCACGTTTAATGGCATTAATAAATTCTATATTTTCTTTAATTGGATTTGTATCGTCAAAACGTAGATTACATTGTCCTTGATAGTCTTCTGCAATCCCAAAATTTAAACAAATTGATTTAGCATGACCAATATGAAGGTATCCATTTGGCTCAGGAGGGAAACGCGTTCGTATTAAATCATATTTATGGTTTACTAAATCTTCTTCAATAATCTGACGAATAAAATTAGTTGGGCTAATTATTGACCCACTCATATAGATGTCCTTGATGTAGATAAAATAAATTGTAATAAAAAGAATTTAATTATTTAGTAAATAAATGACAGTTAGGATAAAAACAAAACTATCTTTTTATTAGATTAATTATATTAGCTTAATAAAAATTATATCTAATCGCGAGTGTTATCTTATTTTAGACATAATTTACTAGGATCATTAAATCTGATAAATATTCAAGATCACTCGGTTACCTCTTCTTATAAAGAAATAGGTGATCTATTGCGTTCATAAAATTTGAATTCGGATGGGCATGATAGATCCCATAACTATTTCTAGTACCATCTAGACCTCGTAAGAAAAGATATATAATACCTCCAAAATGCTGTGTATAATTATATCTTTTTATACAACGACGTAGATGACGATGTAATGCTAAGGCATACAGCTGATATTGTACATCATAACGATGCGTCTGCATCGTTTCCTTCATTGCTTCTTGTGTGTAAGAAGTATTCTTCTCTCCTAACCAATTAGACTTATAATCTACTAGATAATATTTATTATCCCAGAAAAAAACTAAATCGATAGCACCTTGTAACATTCCTTTTATCTCATTAAAACAAAGAGGAGGACAGGTCGCGGATAATGGGTCTTGATTGATTACTTGATTTAGCTCCCTAGCTGTTATCAACTTAAAAATTGGTAAATAGAACTGAAATTCTACTTGTCTTACTGAGCATGAGAGTTGACTAAGACTAACTCCTGTATGATTTAGAGGAGTATGTAAAATATTTTGTATCCAATCACATATAACTTCTTTCCATTGATCACTTAATCCTTGATACCGAAGCTGCTGTAATAACCATTTTTCATTTAATGGTATATTAAATTCTACTTTTTCTAATAATTTATGAAGAAAAGTTCCTGATGTAGCCCCGCGCGGAAAAGTATGTGATGTTAGTTCTAAATCTATTGTTTGTTTTTCTAGTGCTTCCTCTTCTGTCTTCTCAAAACTAATATCGCTATACGATAAAGAGTTGATCATTGCAGTTTTTGTGTTATAATTTTTTTTCTGAAGATCAGAAAAACTCGTCATACGCCAGTAATTATGTATAGAACGTGATAATTTACGGCTATTTAAAGTAAGGGTTTCTGTATGAGAAATTTTATATTGTTTCAATCTGTCATGACTTACATGAGAAGTCTCATCTACTTCTATGAGATTGTTTTTTAATTCTTGAAGCGCTAAACGAAGACCTGAAGCGTTAGATGCTATACCATTTTGAATAAGATAACCTATTGCACTACGATGTAGATCGCTTTTCCCTTGTTTCTTGCGTCTACCCTTAAATATTGGTGCAATTCCAATACTGCAGTGAAATATTGAACGTGTTAATGCAACATAGAGTAAACGCAAATCCTCTGCTAATCTATTTCTCTCTGCTAATACACCACCTGATGTACTTTGTGGCTCGCTAAGCGATTTAGTAAAAGATTGATAATTATGAGAATAGTTGTTTTTTGAATTATGAAAATCAGAAGCAAACGGTAACCATACTAATGGATATTGTAAACCTTTAGACTTATGAATAGTTACAATCTTGACTAAATTCCGATCATGTTCTAAACGTAATTTTTGACTACTTACTTTACTATCAGGTTGTTCTAACTTCTGAACCAACCATCGTATTAAAATATGCTGACTATGTTTTGTTATAGAAGCTTCTTGTAAGACTTCGATTAGATGTAATAAATTAGTGAGACGTCGTTCTCCATTATTAGATTCTAATAAATTTTCAGCTATTTGACGTTTTATGATAAATGCATGTAGCATCGCAAATATTCCATAGATTCGCCAATGGTTATGATAATATTCAAACTCATCTACTATGGCATTCCAGCTGACATCATTCTTTTTTAATTCATCAATTTTTTCTGCAGGCATGTTAAAAAGACTGGTAGCCAATGCACTAAGAATCGCAGTGTTTTTCCATGGTTTTGACACTGCCTCTAAAAAATATACTATTTCCCGAGCTTCTAACGTTCTATAGATGCTATCTTGATTGGATAAGTATACTGATGGAATCATTAGTTGATTTAATGCTTCTCCGATTATAGAAGCTTCACTACGATTGCGCACTAATACTGTAATGTCTGAGGCTTTTATTGGCCTTTGTTTCTGCTGATTGCCAATGAGAATCTGACCTTGTCCTCCTTTATAAATCCAGTACCTAATATCTTCAGCACATTTCTGTGCCATAAACTGATGATAATGAACAATTCCTATTCCATCGCCAGGTTGAAGACAAAATTTAAGCGCAGGCTGTATTCTATTTTCTATTCTAAATTGCAAACCATGATTGAGAGATGCAGATTTAACACTAACAAATGGTATCTCACAGAGCAGAAATGGATTGTGTTTTCGTAAAAACAACTGGGTAACTGCTTTAGTCATGGCTAATGATGACCGCCAGTTTGTATCTAATGTATAACAAGCATTTACTTCGGAACGCGCCTGCATATAGGTCAATATATCCGCACCTCGAAAGGAGTAAATTGCTTGTTTAGGATCTCCTATCAGTAGTAATACGATATTAGGTTTTTTATGATACACAGTTCGAAAAATACGATATTGTTTTGGGTCAGTATCTTGAAATTCATCAATGATAACTGCTGGATACTGTTCCCGGATCATATTAGATAGAACATCTCCATTCTTCTTATGGAGAGCTTTATCTAATTCTTCTAGAATATCATCAAATCCAATTTGTGCATGAATAGCTTTATTTTTCCTTATGAGGAAATCAACCTTTCTTCTTGCATAAGAAAGAACAAATTGACGTAAAGATAAAAAGGGAGGACATTCAAGAAATGTTTCAATTCTCTCAAAAATAGGATGATGTGGACAAAGACCTGTTTTGCTTTTACTTAATAATGTCTTCTGATTGAAATATATCAATTCTTTTGGGAAGGCATAATCTATCGTCTGAGTTTTCGCCCATACAGTAATTTTTTCTAACCAGCGACGAAGATTTTTATCTTGATAGCTACGAGCATCAATCCCAGATTTTTTGATGAACTCGAATAAATAATCTACAGAAAGCCACTCTTTTTTTAGCTCCTTAATCTCCGAAATAATTAGCTGATGTCTATGCTCAATCGTTGAATCTAACTCTAAGGATTCATCAGGCATTAGAGTGTTCTTAGATAAAAAAGGTGATAACTCTTGAAAGAGCTGTTCTGGTCCTACCCATAGTTTTCGTACTACATGGATCACTGATAGTGGTAACGGATAAAAAGATCTTCTCCAAAAATCGGTTACTGCTTGCCGGTGTATTCTGGTTTCATCAACTACCAGTTCCTGTTGAAATAATAATCCTATCTCAAAAGAATAAAGATCTAGCATCCGTTTACAAAAACCATGAATAGTAAAGATAGAAGCTTCATACATATTTTGTGCAGCTATTAATAAAGTTGAAGCCGCATCAGATAGATTAGTAATCTGAGACATTAATTCTACAAACAATGGATTGAGACTGTAACCACATAAGCAGGCAATACGTAATTCATGTATATTAGAATGAATACGACTACGAAGTTCTGCAGTCGAATTTTCAGTAAAAGTTACTACTAGAATTTCTTTGATTGATAGTTGACGGTTAAAAGCTGATTTTCCTCCCAAACCAAGCAATAATCGTAAATAAAATAAACCAATAGTAAAAGTTTTTCCTGTTCCTGCTGACGCCTCGATTAACCGCTCACCATATAACGGTAGGACTAATGGTTTAAGAATGATAGGTGTTTTTAGCATCATGTCAGTTCCTAACTTATCCGATAGTTGTGTGGTATAATTTCGATCTTTTTATTGATTAATATTTACATATTACATGGTGTTTTATTCATGTTTAATAGAGCATATTTAGTCTCTATTCTTAATCTAAAACAACTTCTCTATCAATTTGGCATAAATGTATTCTACAATATATATGTGTATATATTTATTAAATCTAAGAATTACAGAAATTAGAATACATCAAAAGATTCTATCTCTATGACTAAGAGATATTATAAAGAATTGTATTATATAATCGCATATAAGATGACATAAGAGGCCCATATAGAAGTATCTTCTCTTAATCATCCAAAACAAATAATTTACTTCAAGTACGTCTATCTATATGTTTTAATCTTTTCATTTTCTCGCATCTAAAAACTAGACTTAGTATATTATATTTTATTTTTTATTATAAAAATAGAAAAGAAAATCGATCTATTATTCACTTATTGATCAAGTATATATTATAATTTATGCTAACACTTTTATAGAATTCATCGATGATCTCATCAATTTAAAAAAAGATTAGTATCTACTTAGATTAATATAAACAACTTTATATTATATTGTGTGGAGTAGTATAATTCATTAGGTCATATAAATATTTTTTAGAAATTTATGAAAATAAGATGTAGTTCTATATAGTTTTGAAAACAACGGTATCAATTTTTCATGGAATTCAAAAATTGAATAATATAAATATACTCAATAAAATAGTATAGAATCATTATTATAAAAGTATCTGTATCTAATGATTATTTCTTACAAAAATGATCAGTTTGCAAATAACTTTGAAATAAAATTTCAGAAGAATGTTAAGATACAACTTCTATCTCAGATATTATAAAGAATGAATAGTTTATTTGATCATCATGTTAATTTATGTTTAAGATGTTAACTATATAGAGAAGAAAACTTAATCAGATAAAATAACCGTGAATTAAAAAGAATCAGATAATTGTGATCCTATTTTACCAACATGCACCTTTCTTCTATAAATAGCTATCAGTATCATAACTAATTGCTCTTTTTTTAAATAAAAAATTATAATAATCATCTGAAATGATATTATATCATATCGTTTATATTGTTATATAAACTAGTATCTAGGAAAGGGTGTTAATCTTAAATTAAATAGATTGGAACATCAGATCCTATTTTTCATCGTATAACAATGTATATTGTTACTCTAATTATTATGATAAAATACTAGGATCGGATCTTAAAAATCCTAAGAAAAAGAATGTATCTACATCCTATCTCAATATAAATGATTGCTAGATGATCCTAATAGATATTAGGATTCTACTAATTATCCGAAATAGTACTCATGTAATATAATGATATTATTCTGCTATTGATTTAAAATATATAAATAAACACCTATTCGAAATATATCAAGATGTATGCTACTTTTATCTAATATCCAAGAACGATCAATTTCTTTTTCTATATCTAAAAGATATCTCAATATGACTTATAAAACGATAGAAACTAAATTATATACAGCGTTTAATCCTTCATATCTTTTAATAAAAGATGAAAGCCATTATCACCAGTCCTATTCAGGATTAGAGAGCCATTTTAAAGTGATCATAGTCAGTAATCTTTTTAATCAAAAAACTTTCCTTCAACGACATCGTTCAATTTATTCTGTGCTTGCGTTAGAATTAAAAAACAGCATTCATGCCTTATCTCTTAACGCATACTCTCTCACGGAATGGGATAATATAAAACATATTAGCACTATCCACGCATCTCCTAAATGCTTAGGATTGCTTCGTCATAATATAGATGAATAAATTTTACAAGCTTAATACTTAATAGTCTGATTCAATCATTACAGTGATAATGATGTTGTTATCAATCTTTCTATAATTATTTAGAAATACAAAATATCACATATCGACAGTTAATAAATCAGAAAGATTTCGTTAAGTTAATATAATTTTTACAATTATAGAACTGATTTCTATATAGAAAATGAATAGTTAGTTAAAAACGAGATTGTTGTAATACGATGATGTATTCATATCAAGTATCTATCTCTGTGTATAGTTCTGTGATATGATATTTAAGATAATTAAATTAGTTCTTGGTTTATCTATCTCTTGAAGATAAAAGGTATGTAAAATTTATATGATGATCACATCATATAATATACGTTATTTTTATATAAAAATATTGTATTCACACTGATGATCAACATCAGTACAAACATACTTGATATTAAATATAAAAGAAACTCAGAGATTATAGAAAAGATTATGATATTTTGATATGATTTAAATCAAGTATATCTATACCAAAATTTCAATAAATCATATATAATTTTTAAAAATATAATCAAATTTTTATTTAAATGCATACGATAAACTTGAATAATTATTTATTAGAGTGGCAATCCCTACAACCTGATATTAAACACTTTGAGCATTTATTTATAACAAACACAGTTATAAACTCAGATGTTTTTTATACTATCCAAGCCCGCCTCTATAATGGACTTAGTCTTTTTTTAAAAACTCAAGCACAAATACCACTAATCAGAATAAAAAGTCCTGACAGTTCTTTCTACCTTATTTTATTTCAGAAAGTGCTAATTTCTATTTTAGATCCAAGCAAGAATAAATCATCTAGTTTCCATGGGAGGTGTTATGAAAAAATGCAATACTTACCATATAGAGATAATTTATTGTCCCTACAAAATAATCTTATAAATGCTGCTGGTGTTTATCAGGCAGGTTGGATTGAACATGAAGCCCTGTTTGGATCTGTTCGTATTCATCAATCTAAAATATCCTTATCACCAGGATTGGTGCATCGCGCTAATGGCGGAGTGCTTATTCTCTCTCTTCAGACTTTACTGGCACAACCATTAATCTGGAGACGTCTAAAAAAAATACTAGTTAATAAGCAATATGAATGGTATTCACCTGACCAATCCCGCTGTCTTCCTATAGAAATCCCTTCAATACCAATGTATTTTCGTCTTATGTTAGTTGGAGGCGAAAAAGCTCTAGCTGAATTTGAGACTATAGAGCCTGAATTAACATATATGTCATTATATGCTGAATTTGAAGATAATATTTATTTATCAGACGATATGGCGTTTATTAACTGGAAGCGATGGGTAGAAAATGTTGTAGATAGTCTCTCCTTCCCTATTCTTTCTCCTGATTTTTGGCCAGTTTTAATTCGAGAAGCTGTACGATGGACTGGAGATCACAAGATATTACCTCTTGATTTAGAGTGGATAAGACATCAGTTACAAGAGTCTATTTTATATTGTGATGGTCCAATAATGAGGGGAAAGGATCTTCAAAATGCCCTAAATATACGTTTATGGAGAGAAGGATTTTTATTAGAGCGAATGCTTCATGATGTATTACAGAAGCAAATTCATATTGAAACAACTGGTGAAAGAATTGGACAGATCAACGGTCTATCAGTTATAGAATACCCCGGTCATCCCCGTGTTTTTGGTGAACCTGTACGAATTAGTTGTATAGCCCATCTTGGGAATGGAGAGTTAACGGATGTAGATCGTCAGGTAGAACTAGCTGGTAGTCTACATGCTAAGGGTGTAATGATTCTAGAATCATGGCTTATGGCAGAATTAAAATTAGATTGTACTATGCCATTTACTGCCTCTTTAGTTTTTGAGCAATCATACGAGCAAATTGATGGAGATAGCGCATCACTGGCCGCACTGTGCGTTCTAATAAGCGCATTGGCGTTACAGCCAATCAATCAGATGATTGCAATAACTGGATCTATGGACCAGCTAGGCGGTGTCCAATCCATAGACAGAGTAAATGAAAAAGTTGAAGGTTTTTTCCGACTTTGTAATCAAAGGACTCTAAAAGGTAGTCAGGGAGTGATAATTCCTTCTTCTAATATACAACATCTTTCATTACATCAGGACGTTATCAATGCTGTACGAGATGGTCAATTCTCTATATGGTCAGTATCTCATGTTACTGAAGCTCTGTTTCTCTTAACTGGTATAGAATGGGAACAAGACAATAAGCCTTGTTTAATTCGATCAATAAAAAATCGTATTGCAAAAGTGGCTCAACGTAATACTAAACAACATATATCACTTCTACATTGGTTTAAGTGGACAAAATAAAAAATCAAACATAACTTTTTTATAGACATACAAAATCACTGTTTATCATAAAAACGATATTTACATATCATGTATAACTAAAATACTTCATAAATATGAAGTAGGACGAATAAAAATAAAAACTAAATTAGGTTAGTTAGTTAATCGCTTCTCTCTTGAAAAGAGACGCAAGATATTGATGTATAATGAAATCAATAACTATATTTCTACATAATTATATCATATTTTGAATAAAAAATCTGTTCTTTGAGATCTTTTAAGGGATTTCGTAAAAATATAATCAGTACTAAGTGCACATGCTATTTATCTTATAAAGAAGAATAAACTATTAGAATTTAGCAAGTTTTATAAATATAGAACATTATATTCATGACTCATTTGAAAAGAAAATCAGTACACTAAACGGTTCTAACAATATCAATTTGTAAAGAAAAATATTGATTACTTTTAAATTAACAATATGCAAGATACTTAATATAGTTTTATTCTAGATCATGGAGAAGATATAGGTTTTTAAACAATTCTAAAAATTAAGATTAAGAACAAGGTTACTAGTTGGTAAGCATCTAGTGATATGTGCTTGCTTGAATGAAAATATTAATTTTATTTAGTCAAAGTATTTTTTGTATAAACATAACATGCTTATCAAGATAAATAAAAAAATACTAAATTAGCATCAAAAACATAATTATTTTTATCAAAAATCTACTAAAAGTATGATCTAGTATAAAACATTAAAACTACAATTTCATATTGAAATTTCTAATTAATATTAAAGGATAATGCGAAATGGAATACATATACTCCTTCGACTACATCATATTATAACTAATATTACATGAATTTTTTATTCAGCAGCTACGTGCTCTTAATAAACAGCTTCCTAAACTATTAATTATATGAATTTAAGACTATATATATCTCAAACCAATACCAATACTGGATTACAATAATGTTTATCGAGAATATGCTAGAAAAGTGTTCATTTTATACTAAAGAAGATTTACTTGCCTCAAGTCGCGGTGAATTGTTTGGCTCTGAAGGCCCGCCATTACCAGCTGGTAATATGTTAATGATGGATCGTGTAGTTAGTATTACGGAAATTAATGGGAAATACAACAAAGGATTTGTTGAAGCTGAGTTAGATATCAGACCAGATCTATGGTTCTTTTCTTGTCATTTTATTGGTGACCCAGTTATGCCAGGTTGTTTGGGCCTTGATGCTATGTGGCAGCTAGTTGGTTTTTATCTTGGGTGGTTAGGAGGAAAAGGTAAAGGTCGTGCTCTAGGAGTTGGAGAAGTAAAATTTTCAGGACAAGTGCTAACCATTTCTCAGACAGTTTCTTATAGAATTCATATAAAACGAATTATTAATCGCAAACTAATCATGGGTATAGCAGATGGTGAAGTTTTAGTAGACAATCAAGTTATTTACACTGCAAGCGATTTAAAAGTAGGACTTTTTAAAGATGCTACACCATTTTAACGATCACTGTATATACTCAAATTTATTGATTAATGTAAATTTAGATTATTGATCTTAGTACTTTTAATACTGATTTGTATGTGTTGTTTATTAGTATCCATTAAATATCATTCATATTTTTTTAGCTATGAGAATACTATATGTATAAGTCCTGATATATATATCAGGATATTAATGAATGAATCTACATATAGAATATACAACATATAATTATAAGAGAATTATATTCTTCTCATAGAATGATAGAAAGAATGAAGTAATTTTATTAATCTTTAAATAAAAAGTAAATAAATTTTACTTAATAACCTATTATAGATATTTAAATTCCATAATATAAAAACATTACGGCTGGCAGACATTGATCTCCAACCTATATTTTTCATAACATAATACTGTCATGTTTAATTGTATTGTTTTAAAAAACTACTGACTAAACTTTCAGATTTTAAAAATACTTCATTAATACACTCAATCCATTCACTATTATTAGTCACTCTTAGATTTCATTATATCTAATAAACTAATAAGTAATTGTATTACCGTTCCAAAATAACATGCATCTCTATATTCTAAATTCACTAATAATATAAGTATTAATGGATTTAAAAGATGATTTACATATGTAATTTCTTACCTAAGTAAGTCAAACCTAATAAATATTAAAATTATTTATAAACACTTAACTTTAATAGTAAAAGGTATAAACATTCAACATACTCAATGTCGATTATACTCATAGATCATTAAATATTCTGTGGGGAAAAAGTGTAATAATCAATATATTGATTGTTATGACTTAATAAGTTTATTTTTATAATCAATGTAAGAAGAAATTCTAATAATCTCAATTTTAT
Organism: Candidatus Erwinia haradaeae; assembly: GCF_900699015.1. Classification (GTDB taxonomy): domain Bacteria; phylum Pseudomonadota; class Gammaproteobacteria; order Enterobacterales; family Enterobacteriaceae; genus Erwinia_E; species Erwinia_E haradaeae_E. The sequence continues at coordinate 580,838 of NZ_LR217737.1, forward strand.
ATAATATTCACTTCAACAAACATTCAATAGCTCAGTATGTATATATTTCTGTTTCTATTTCTATTTTGCATTATTAATATAACTGAATTTATATCAGTTGTGATTTTATAAGATTGATATAGATTAATCTTAATAGATATAAGTGTAGCTAGGTTTATGTTAACTATTTATTTTATATTCTGAGATCTAAATGATTTGCTAAAAGTTATCAAAATAAAAAATTGAACTTGATATGATGTTAACTATCACAATTTTTTATTATTAGTCATTGTCTTATACCTACAAAATAATATTCTCAAATTTGTTGATAGCATGTACTGGGATTGCACTATCTTGCGCCATTAATTAGTTAATAATCTATTATTCATATAATCACCTATCACCATACTGTAGATATATTCAGCTATTCAGTATACTAGATATTAGGAGAATAATCACTATTGTACGATAGAAAACCTGTCAGTTCAATAATTGGATTGTATCTTAATTATTGTTATTTGATTTTTTATATATTGGAGTTAAGGATCTTATTACCATTGTGCTTTTATGAAAATTATTACTAAAATTACTAATTCCATGTATTTAATTCTAGAGTACTATAAACATACTATTTCATCGATTTTAAATAATAGAGTCATATTTCTTATCTTAATTTAGATGATGCTCGTTTCTTTGTATTCTTATTTGGTTTTGAAAGACTATTTATTATTCTTTATGTTATATTTATATAAATCAATTCTAATTAATTTTATTATACACTACGATGAGTTTAACTTCTTTATTCAGAGAACATTGCTATGCAATAATCATTCATATTTTTAAAGTTACTATTTTTTATTTAGTCTTAATAGTTATGAGTCATAACTCTGCGGTTAGTCGATTAATATTAAGCGTCTATAATACCAGTATGCATAAGCAGTTATCTGATTATAAATAAGATTAGCGTGTAAATAAACTTCAGCAACATATTCCATACTAACAGTACAATCGATGTTTTATCACTTTCTATAAACTTATAATAATCGGAACTATAAATTATTACTATAGAAATAGATAAATTTTACAGTAAATATACTAAAATAAATACAATCACAGTACAATAATCTCATATTATATATGAGAGATCTGATCTACCTTATATAGAGGTTCTGATGATTTTATATAGAATCTATTTATATAGAATATCATATTGTAGAATTCTTTTAAAGAAAACGATTAAAACATAATTGTTAAATCTAAAGGAATTTTTTTCTAATCCCATTTCATAACTATATTTAGAATAATTATTCTCATAATATGAGATATCTGGTATAATATAATCCATATTTGTGTTTTTATTTTAATTTATTTTATCGTCTAAAGACGCATATATTTCTTATCTTTAACTGAAAATTCATATTATCATTTTATAAATATCCTAATAGTTATTTGGTAATAATATAGTTTTAATAGATTTTTGATATTAACAGATTTAAGATAACAATAGAATCTTCTTATATTTAAAAAGATAATTAATAAAACAGTAAATAGATATTAAAATATTATCATACACAATGCTTACACATGAACATTAAATACTTACCTATCCTTCTCTATAATAGAGAATTCCTATTTTAGAACGTGATATATCAAATGACTTCAAAAACTAAAAATAATAAAAACAATAACATGTACTAATAAAATTTAAAAACTACAACATAAGATTAACTTTAATTACTTAACTCTTCATATAAATTAAAATTTGAATAATGGATAAATTTTTCTATAAAAATCAATAGTATAAGAAATACTTTTTTATTAAAAAACCAGATTGTATTAAAAATGTTCTTATTTATAGAATTAAATAAAAGCATAATTGTCTACTAAAATAGATGGCAACATACCAAAGCTATAATCTAATCTATTTTATACGATCTATTTCCTATTCCAATTTGAATTAAAAACTAAAAACTTTTAAGATAATAACAGTTAAATAGAGTTATTATAATTTATATTAAGCATTTATAGTGTATCTATCCTTCTTTTAAAAAGCGGAATGATTCTTTATCTTACTAGATCTAAATATCAAATCTTTTAATTTTAACATACTTTGATAAATATCTATTAAATTAAATGTAACATATTTCTTCATTAATATATATTAATGATTATTTAGATTCTATGTAATAAAGATTACAGAACACTGAATAACAATACCCTATAAGTATACTTATTTGATTTATCCCACTATCTTCTGACTCTATAGAATATATATTAAATAAAACACAGTAATATTCAGAAGAATAGTCTTAATAATTACAACTACAATTATTATATTTTTATCTAACCAACATAATCTTTTAGACAAATTAGTAATCTTAAAAAATCATGAGTCTATATCATTGCAATATGACACTCATTCATTATTCTATCGCTATACTCTACACTATAAAAATAGTAATTATTAGTTCAGAACTATACTTTATTTAATATTAAAAAGATACTTATAAGACACAGTTTTTTTATTAATAACACTGGTATCTATTAAGAACTCAATCACTCTTTATAACAGTTCATATCTATTTCTAAAATATTCAAAAGATTTACCATATCTTTCGGTAACTGTGCATGCCATTTCATCTGAATACCGAATACAGGATGATCAATAGACAGCATGGTCGAATGCAATGCCTGACGCTTAAATGCATGAAGAGTAGAAATAAAAGCCTCTGAAGCAGCTTTAGGTAGACGTGGGCGACCACCATATACAGGATCACCTATCAGCGGATAATTAATATGTGCCATATGCACTCTAATTTGATGCATACGACCAGTACAAAGTTGTAATTGAAGCCAAGTGTGAGCACGAAATTTTTTTAAAACACGATAATAAGTGGTAGCAGGTTTACCAGAGTAGTCTATTGCCATATGAGTACGTTTAGTAGGATGGCGAGCGATTGGACTCTTAACTATTCCACCTGCTATCATGCGACCCATAACAATTGCTTCATATTCACGAATAATTTTCCGATCTTGCAAATCTTTTACAAGATGAGTATGTGCAAAAGTAGTTTTAGCTACTATCATTAGACCAGTAGTGTCCTTATCTAAACGATGTACTATGCCTGCCCTCGGAACGTTTATGATAGCTGGGAAGTAGTGTATCAATGCATTTAATACTGTATCGTCATCGTGACCTGCTCCAGGATGCACTACTAAGTTTTCCTGTTTATTAATAACTATTATATGTGGATCTTCATATACAACATGAAGGGGGATATCTTTTGCCTTCCAGGGGTCTTTCTTTTTTACTTCTACATTAATGCAGATTTTTTCACCACCAAACATTTTTGTTTTAGCTAGATCGACAATATTACCATTAACAGAAACACCTCGACAAAGAATCCATTGTTTTAAAATAGAGCGTGAATATTTAGGAAATAATTCTGCCAAGATCTGATCTAAACGATTTTTAAGTGAAACTTGAGGTACAATTGCATTAAGTTCTATTTTATTAGACATAAATGAATAACTTCTTTATTTACATTGGATTATCCCAATAATTCTATATAATATAATAAATAATTAGCATTTCACTATCATTAAAAGATTAATAGTAAAGTTATCACAACTAATCTGAGGATATAGCAGTCACCATGATCAGAATAAAACACCTAGTAGCCACCTCTATGCTAAGTTTATTATTAGTCGGATGCTCCGGATCTATAGATGAACACAATGATAAACCACCTATCTATATTTATAAAAACACAAAACAATTGCTTCATAATAGAAATTTAAAATCAATTATTAAAAAATTAGAAACATTCTGTATGCGATACCCGCCTAGTCCACATGTTCACAAAGCACAACTTGATCTAATATATGCATATTATAAAAATAATGATTTCACTATGGCTCTAGAACTAATTGATCGTTTTATACGCATAAATCCAGACCATCAACATATTGATTACGTCATATACATGCGTGGCCTAATAAATATGACACAAGATAAGAATCTATTGCAAGATTTTATTGGTATTGATCGTTCTGATCGAGACTTGATCTACACTCAGAATGCCTTAAAGTATTTTACACAACTCCTTCGAGATTATCCTAAGAGTGTTTATTCTACAGAAGCAAGAAATCATGTTTCTTATTTAACAGAGCGCCAAGCAAAATATGAATTATCTGTAGCAGAATTTTATTCTAAACACAGAGCCTATGTAGCAGTTATTAATCGTGTTAAAGGTATGTTAAGAAATTATCCCAATACCAAAGCAGTAAATAAAGCACTGCCTTTAATGAATGATGCATATCATAAATTAAAAATACCGATAAAAACTTATCAAAAAGAGAAAACGATAACTACTGATTATTCCTAAATACTCGATAACCAAACTAGAATTAGAAAACTATTGTTAAGTTAGAATCAGAACCTTCTATCTATTTCATCTTATTAAAGACAATATTTTTTTATTTACATTTAGTAACAATAACAAACTCATATTACATACAAATAGTATATAATGATTACATATAGATGAAATATCGATAGATACTCTATATAGTCAGATAAATTTATAAATTAATAAATAATTTGTAATTTACAATATAATTATTTATATAAATTAATTTTATTTACAATAAAGTCTTTTTGTAGATAATAAATATTAATTTGTATCTGTTGCCTTATTACCTAATAATACTCATGCATTAAGAAGTCTTAAGGAGATGCATTACTACATACACTGATGTGAATTAATGACCATGACTATAGTTGTTTATACACATTACAAAATTAAAATCAATCATTTTTCTTGAACATCTCACCAGATTAGTAATAATTTAGATCACTTCTTATTCCTAGCTATAAGAAAAGAAATGACATTATATAATAATATTTACCTCTCTAATCTATCCATTATTCTATATTTTATGATGATAATTACTTTCGATAATTGTTTTACAACAAGACGAAATCATGTTCCTTCTAGGATTAGAACAAAGTGTATTCAGTTATCCTATATTCACAATATTGTTAAATAAAAATATATTCATCTTAATTGTATAAATAATTTGTTATGGAAAATATGATTATTTAATAAATAAGAGCTTTAGTAAAATTATAAAGTACTTGTCTTCTACTTATATCTTTGAATTTAGAATTATTTACTACTAATTCTATAGATTGTTATATCGATGCTAAAATAGATTTTAATGAATATAAAATAATAAAATAAAGATTTTGTAGGCTAACAATGTACCAATATCTTCTATAAATAAGACTAATATTATTATACTGAGACGAGATGAAATTTATAGATATGGACAATAATATTAATTCTATTAATACCTTCCTATTAGGAAAAAGAACACAATATCATGCTACCTATAATCCTACACTCTTACACTCCATCCCGAGAAAGTTACATCGTGATATGTTAAATATAAGTGTGTGCAATGCCCCATTATATGGGGAAGATATTTGGACATTATATGAATTATCTTGGCTAAATAAAAATGGTTTGCCACAAGTTGCTATTGGAGAAGTAGTATTTAACTCTAACAATATAAACTTAATTGAATCTAAGAGTTTAAAACTATATCTGAATAGTTTGAATCAAACCAAATTTACAGACTCCAATCAAGTACGTCAAACCATTGAACTCGATCTAAATAAATGTGTAATAGGCGTAGCCAGAGTGAAAATATCCTCTTTAGAGGATATAGAAGGACAATCTATTGGATCTTTAGATGGGATATGTATCGATAAACAAGATATAGTTATAGATAAGTATACATTAAATGCTGATTATTTACTAAATTCTACCGATCAGCGTATTAGCGAAGAAAAATTAACCAGTAACCTGCTAAAATCTAACTGTTTAATCACGCAACAACCTGATTGGGGGACAATACAAATCAGCTATCGTGGACCTCAAATAAATCACGAAGCGTTACTGCGTTACTTAATATCGTATCGACAACATAATGAATTCCATGAGCATTGTGTAGAGCGAATTTTCTATGATCTATTGAATTATTGTAAACCAGAAATTCTTAGCGTTTATGCGCGCTATACACGTCGTGGTGGACTAGATATTAACTCTTGGCGAAGCAATACAGATTTTGTCCCAGATGACTCTCGTCTGGCACGTCAGTGAAAATACTAGACAACTGAATATCTCATCGTCAGACTAGATTAGCAATAATTTTAAATTATATAATTACGATACTAAAATTAACTAAAATTTATATTTTATTATAGAGTATCTTATCTGTTTATCTATAATAAAAATTTAAATTTCATAATAATCAGATCTTCCTACTAAGATTATGATCTACAATCACTAGTTTTTACTAATATCAAATATTTGTATGAACAAATAGAACAATATAGTTTACGTATATAGCATATAGTATATTCAATATAATACAATTATATATTTCTATTGGTTTATCTATACCATTGCTCTTTAAGAAATAAATTATTATTCAATAATGTTTAATAATAAAATTTTTTTAAATACTTAACTCTACTTTTAAAAATTATTATCTATGATATAAATTAATAAGAAGATTATCTCTTAAAAATATAGTAAAGATGAGTAGATAGATTTATTCAATTACATTATACTAACTAAATAATTGTTAAATAGATTATATGCAGCTACAGCATAAACGATTCTTCTTCTCCTGTTTAAAGAGAAGAAGAGCTATCTTATAAATATAAGATAAAACTAATTTTATACTTTAGTTTGGAAAATTACTTTAACGTTTTTCTTATCATGTTTTAATAATTGATTAAAATTTAAATAATTAAAGTTTTTTAAAGATACATCAGTTATTTTTTTCATAAATTCCTGATACTCAATAGAACTAGGTAATCTTCCTAATAATGATGCTATAGCCGACACCTCAGCAGATGCCAAAAATACCTTAGCATTCGTACCAAGACGATTAGGAAAATTTCTCGTAGAAGTTGAAAGAACAGTAGAGCTATTCGATACACGTGCTTGATTTCCCATGCATAAAGAACAACCTGGAATTTCCATACGAGCACCACTGTTTACAAAAATGCTATAATAACCTTCTTGTTTTAATTGTTCTTCATCCATTTTAGTCGGTGGTGCTATCCATAATCTCGTTGGTAGAAGATCATGTCGTCGGTGTTTTAATAACTCAGCTGCGACGCGAAAATGACTAATATTAGTCATACAGGAACCAATGAATACTTCATCAATTTTTGTATCTTCAACTTCAGATAGAAGACAGACATTATCCGGATCATTAGGTGCACATAATATAGGCTCCTTGATCTCATCTAGATTGATATTAATTATTGCAGCATATTCAGCGCTGCTATCTGCTTTTAATAGATGAGGATTTAATAACCATTGTTCCATTTGATAGATACGCCGCTCAATAGCTTGCCTATCTCTATAACCTTCTGAGATCATCCATTTTAATAATATCACATTCGATTGAAGATATTCAATAATTGAATCTTGACTAAGATCAATCACACATCCTGCCGAAGACCTTTCAGCAGAAGAATCTGAAAACTCAAAAGCCTGTTCTACCTTTAAATCTGATAACCCTTGTATTTCTAGAATTCGACCTGAAAAGATATTCTGTTTATTTTGTTTTTCAAGTGTTAAGAAACCTGATTTAATTGCATATAATGGAATAGAATGTACCAAATCACGCAAAGTAATACCCGATTGCATTGTTCCTTTAAAATTGACTAAAACGGATTCTGGCATATCAAGGGGCATCACTCCTGTCGCAGAAGCAAATGCTACTAAACCAGATCCAGCTGGAAACGAAAGTCCAATGGGAAATCGAGTATGAGAATCACCTCCAGTCCCTACTGTATCTGGTAAAAGCATGCGATTTAGCCAGCTATGGATAATTCCATCGCCTGGATGCAAAGAGATGCCACCACGATCTATAATAAAATTAGGCAAGCTACGGTGTGTTATTAGATCTATAGGTTTTGGATATGCTGCAGTATGACAAAAGGATTGTAGCACTAAATCTGCAGAAAATTTAAGACAGGCTAAATCCTTTAACTCATCTCGAGTCATAGGACCAGTAGTATCTTGTGAACCGACTGAAGTAATTGTAGGCTCACAATAAGTACCTGGAAGGACACCTTCAAGACCGCAAGCCCTACCAACTATTTTTTGCGCTAAAGAAAAACCATGTTCTTTAACTACTGGCTTCTTGTTTTGTGGTATCATGCTTCGAACTGATATACATGACGATTTTTGAGATTTCTTCGTCAAAGCACGACCAATAATTAATGGAATTCGTCCTCCTGCACGAACTTCATTTAATAAGTCCTTATGTTTTAACTTAAAGCACGAAAGAATAATATTCGTTATATGATCGCGAATTTCACCACGATATGGATAAATATCAATTATATCACCCATATGTATTTTTGAAACATCCACTTCAATAGGTAAGGCGCCTGCATCTTCCATGGTATTAAAGAAAATAGGAGCAATCTTCCCGCCTAAACATACACCGCCCCTCTTTTTATTAGGAATATATGGGATCTTTTCTCCAAGCAACCATAATAATGAATTAGCAGCTGATTTACGTGATGAACCAGTACCGATGATATCACCAACGTAAGCTATAGGAAAACCTTGATTATGTAAAACTTTAATTTGTTCTATAGGGCCTATATGTCCTGCCTTATCTGGTCGAATACCTGGACGAGGGTATTTGAGCATCGTTAGTGCATGAAGTGGAATATCAGGACGAGACCATGCATCCGTGGCAGGAGATAAGTCATCAGTATTACTTTCACCAGTTACTTTAAATACTGTGACAGTTATCTTCTCCTGTACTTCCGGGCATCTTAAGAACCACTCGGAATCAGCCCAAGATTGTATAACGTGTTTAGCATAAACATGACCTTCTTTCGCTTTTTCTTCAACATCATAAAATCGATCAAACATTAATAGTGTATGAGACAGGGCTTTGGAAGCAAAAGAAGCTAATTTATTATTATCTAATGCATAGAGCAGCGCATCAACATTATAACCACCCTGCATAGTGCCCAATAATTGAACTGCTTTTTCAGGAGTCACTAACGGTGAAATGGCTTCATCTTTAATAATAGAAAAAAGAAAAGAAGCTTTAATATACGCTGCTTCATCAACACCTGGTGGCACTTGATTAGTAAATAAATCTAACAGATATGCCTCTTCTTCCTTAGGAGGGGATTTGAGTAACTCTACTACTGCAACTGTCTGTCTGGCATTCAAGGCTTGAGGAACAACCCCATTAGCAGCACGCATTGCAACATGTTTTCGGTATTCATCTAACACAAAATTCTCCTTGGTCTTATTATCTAATAGCAGATAACTTGATGGAAACAGACTGTATTAAAAACACAATCTATTTCAGGTATTTTACTACCCTTCACATTATTATAGACAGCAGGACTACAAGATAAATTAGCCTTTCCACCAACTAAAAAACTCATCTAAAACCAAAAATTTATATAAATAAATAAATTTCTTAACATCATGATTAAGAATTTTTATTGCATAAAACTTATATGCTAATTAAGTGGATTATATAATCCTATAAATGATACGATATAAAATAATTTATAAGCTCTAAACTTTAATTGCAGTTGAATATAGATATTCATTTTTGTATAAAAGACACTAAAACTACATACTGTAATTAATCTATAGAACAGATTTCAATTGTTGAAATAAAAATATTTTCTCCATCTCTAAATTAGTCTTCTATAATCGAGCTAGCACTATTTTAAGAAAAAAAATAACTACTTAAACACAGCCTTGATAGTTAATCATCATAGCAATCGGTTATAAAAAGAATAAGACTATCGTAAATTTTAAAAAATAATATATTTTAAATTAATTCGTGTCAAAATTGATAGTAATATTTATGCAGATAATCAGTTGTAATCATTGCTGTCTTTCAGTGAATTAAGATAAGATCTGAACAAAAAAACACCTATTTGAATAATCAAGATAGATTCACTTAATCCAAGAAAAGTTTTTATTATTAATCTTATAAATTCTAATCAAAGTATATTTTAATTAGATTCTCTTCTGTTCTTATATAACAACAAATATTTTCCATAAATCGTTTTCATTATGTAATCTTCTGTACCAAAACGAATTAATTTTTTATCAATGAAGTAAATTATATACTTTGAATAAACATATTGGACTTACTTATCCAAGTGTATCATAGATGTAAGAAAACTAAATAAGCGTGTATAACGTTTCTTATACAATAGATTTTACTGATATAAAAGTTTAATAATATCAAAATATCTAATATTTGCGACTAGATTATCTTTAGGTGAAGATATAAATCTATACTTATATGTTTCTTTTACAAGTACAATTAAAAACTCTCCTAAACTATACAGTACTATCCTCCATACTAGATGTTCTCATTTAATTCTGATAAAATGCTGTATATTTTGATCTTGTTACTCAAGCATAAATACCAGTGATTTAAGGCAAATAACTTAAAAATAATATACATAAATATTAAACTTTATTTAATTTATATTTACAATCTTAAAATTATAAATGTTTTTGATTATGATAGATCTAAATATAAAGATCTCTTTTATCTATTGACGATCGACTAAATAATATTAATTTATCTTAAATTAACAGGTATCATTTTTATCTCAGATATAGTATCCACAATAAACATACTTATTAGCTCAACTTTATCACTACAAGATTTTATCTTGGTTATCATCACTTCAATGAATATAAGTTGTTTGATTCAACAAAATTAGCAAGTATGTATATGCTTATTTATTGATTTATAGTTTCTATCTTTTTAATTTAATCCTATGTTAATTAGAGAACGAGATCAACTCATATTAATAAAAAATCAAAGAGGTTATGTTTGCTTTGTATAATTTGAAGTTAATTCAATAATACGTCGATAAATAGTTATATTGTATTTCAGCATATAATATTCTTGAATATTTCATTGAGTGATTTCTAATCTAGAAGTACCTTAAATAATTAAGAAAATAATATATTTTATGTACACTAAACTATAATTATATTTAATAATGATTATGTAATGATCACAATATCAAACATTAATTAATAAATTAATATATAATTATTAGAAATATTATTTATTGATATAGATAATATGGAAATAACAATCCAATTTTTAAACTTTGATTTTCAAATTAAATCACATTCATCACACTTGATGAACTTTTTCCTTGATAAAAGAAAACAATAGAATACACGATAATAGATAATAAAGCAGGAAAAAATAATCTAAATATCTATATTGATCTTGAATTCATTTTTATATGTGATGCTCTGATATAATCAGAAAAACTTTCCTGTTTAATTAAGAGTAATTAAATAAACACCCATTAATATCAGACTTCTTTCCTCAGAAAGATATGAAAAACATTAAATAATTAGATAGTCAGATCATTATTAGACAGTGGGAGAGATTTTAGATATTTTCTTAATTATCAATTATCATTATTTATGATCAAAAATCACATTTCTCTCTCGAATATTGTCTTTAAACCTGTCTTATATGTGGATATTGTCCACATTATATCAATAAGATTTAGTACATTCTAGAGAAAACTATATATTGTTTGTCCATGTTGGAACACCATATTCAAATCAACTCTAATAAAACATATATTTATATTTCCCGAACTACCTTAAAATAATATTGGTTTTAACCGATCATTGAATATTTTAAAATTTTATAGACCTCTCTCAGCAATTATGCCGTGATGCTTTATTATTAAAATATATCAGTATTGCGTTAATACTCGAGAAAGAAAATATAGTTAATTATTAATCTAGTATATACTAGATTGTATTTTATCAATACTGATATATAAAATAATTATGCTTATCTTTTCATCTCTTGTTCAATTAATAAGATTAAAATATGAATAATTTTGATGTGCACTTCCTGAATTCGATCAGCATAGCCAGCATGTGAAACACAAATTACTAAATCCGCAATACTTTTTATTACAGTATTATTTTTTCCTGTAAGAATGATTGATTTCATTTTTTGATGATATGCTGCTTTTACTGCTTCAATCATGTTAACTGAAGACCCAGAAGTAGACAATCCAAATAACACATCTCCTGGTTTACCTACGGCTTCAATATAACGTGAAAAAACATAATCATATCCAAAATCATTACTAACGCAAGAAAAATGACCGATATCAGAAATAGCAATTGCAGGATATCCTCGACGATTCTCTCTATAACGACCAGTAAGCTCTTCTGCAAAATGCATTGCGTCACAATGCGATCCACCATTACCACAAGAAAGAACTTTTCCTCCTAATTTAAAGGAATTGGCTAATAACACTCCTGCACTCTGAATTAATTCAATATTTTCTTTCTTTTTTAGAAAAAAAGTTAACGTATCTGCTGCTTGATTAAGTTCAGAAAGGATAAGATCCTGATACATAAAAAAATCCTTGTAAGCGAGAAGCTTATCATAGTTGAACTAGTAAGAATAAAAAAGTGATACGCTAATTATCATAAATACCAATATTTATTTGTCTTCTGTTAAGAAGAACTTAAAGCATTAGGTTCAAATATAATAAGAAAAATGATAGTTCTCTACAAGATATTTAACATATATCCGAATATATGTTAACATATTAATATTGCAATTAAGTACATACAATGTTCAATCCATAGTTCTCACAAAAATATGGAATCGAATCATTGATATGACTACCAATGATTCGATTCTAAATATATATACATCGAAATATTATTTTATACACTATAATCTGATTCTTTTATAAGAGAAAAAGTCAGTTATACAAAATATCACAGGTTAGCGATGAGTTGGATTGAACGTATTTTTAATAAAAGGAGAATCACCCCATCACGAAAAGCATGCATCCCCGAAGGACTATGGACAAAATGTGATAGCTGCGGACAAGTCCTTTATCGCGCCGAACTCAAACGTAATCTCGAAGTATGTCCAAAATGTGATCATCATATGCGTATGCATGGTCGTGATCGTCTTTGCAGTTTTTTAGACTCTGGTTCACTTCTTGAGCTTGGTAGTGAAATGGAACCTAGAGATGTACTAAAGTTTCGAGATTCTAAAAAATACAAAGATCGTTTAATTACTGCTCAAAAAGAGACTAAGGAAAAAGATGCGCTGATAGTAATGAAGGGAACTTTATGTGGTATACCAGTTGTTTCAGCAGCTTTTGAATTTTTCTTTATGGGCGGCTCAATGGGCTCAGTAGTTGGAGGACGCTTTGTGTGTGCGGTAGAGCAATCTATTAAAGATCATTGTCCTATGATCTGTTTTTCAGCTTCAGGAGGAGCGCGAATGCAAGAATCACTCATATCACTCATGCAGATGGCGAAAACAAGTGCTGCACTAGCCAAAATGCAAAAACAAGGCTTACCGTATATCTCAGTACTGACTGATCCCACAATGGGAGGAGTATCTGCTAGTGTTGCGATGCTTGGCGATCTCAATATTGCAGAACCAAATGCACTAATTGGTTTTGCTGGACCACGAGTTATTGAGCAAACAGTGCGTGAAAAACTACCAGCTGGCTTTCAACGTAGTGAATTTCTTATTGAAAAGGGGGCAATTGATATGATCTTGCGACGCCCAGTAATGCGATGTAAAATTGCTAGTATTTTATCTAAAATGATGAACCTTCCTTCACCAAAGGAAGTTGTTGATATATCGTTACTGAAAGATAGAGACTAACAGACTAGATTACTAAAAATAAAAATATACAACCTACGCAAACATATATCTGTACTTCACGTGCTCAAAAAAATGAATAACCTTCCTCAGAATACATCATCTATAGCATCTTGGTTGCATTATCTAAAACATCTCCATAGTCAATCCATTGACCTCGGATTGACTCGTGTCAGACATGTCGGGGCAGCACTAAACCTATTAAGTCCCTCTTCGTTTGTTTTTACTGTTGCTGGAACTAATGGTAAAGGTACAACTTGCCGAGCGCTAGAAACGATGTTATTGGCTGGAGGTTATAAAGTTGGAGTGTATAATTCCCCACATCTTGTACACTATACTGAACGCGTTCGTATTCAGGGAAAAGAGCTAACGGATATTGAGCATACATCAGCATTTTCAGAAGTTGAATCAGCACGCTCTAACATCCCTCTTACTTATTTTGAGTTTGGTACATTATCAGCATTATGGTTATTTAAACAAGCATGTCTAGATGTCTTAATCCTAGAAGTTGGTTTAGGAGGTCGGCTGGATGCTACTAATATTATAGATACAGATGTAGCAGTAGTGACTAATATTGCTCTTGATCATACAATGCTTCTTGGAACAGACCGTGAAAAAATTGGATACGAGAAGGCTGGGATATTTCGAAAGGGAAAACTAGCAGTAATTGGAGAGCCTTATTTACCACAGTCTGTTAAAGATACAGCAATAGAAAAAGGTGCTATACTACATCAGTATGACTCTACTTGGTCATATAGGACAACTACTAATAGTTGGGTTTTTTATGATTTAAATGGAAGTATTGAACATTTATCATTACCAGAAATACCGATAAGAAATGCTGCTACTGCGCTTGCTGCATTACGCAGTTCTCCTTTCCATATTGATAAAAACAATATACAGCACTCTCTTAACCAAGCCACTCTACCTGGTCGATTTCAGATCGTATCTGAAGCACCTCGAGTCATTCTTGATGTAGCACATAACCCTCATGCAGCACAATATCTCTCACAAAGACTTATAAAAATTCAACAAAATTCAGAGATACATGCTGTGGTCGGTATGCGTAATGATAAAGATATCGCCGGTACACTATCCTATCTTATTCATAATGTAGATTATTGGTACTGCGCTTCATTAGAAGAACCATATGGTAGTACTGCTAAAAAACTTGCATCTTATCTGGATCAAGCAAAACCCTTTCCATCAGTAGAATTAGCCTGGCTTGATGCACTCAAAAATGCAAAACAAAAAGATATCATTTTAGTTTTTGGATCCTTTCATACCGTTGGTCAAGTTATTAAAAAAATTAATCAATATAAGATATAGTAATAGAAAAATATTTATAAAAATAATCTATCTGATATGATAAAATCATGAATATTAAAAATAATAATTACATTAAACAAGTCGTAAATTTTCTAAAAAATAATAAAAAATATCATTAAAACCTTTTTGGATCAAGAAATAAAATTTCAAATAAAAGTAAAAACTTTATTCTCCAAAAGCTATCAATACTAACTCTAACTCTTTAAGTTTGGAAAAAGTAAAAAATTAATTAATTTAATTATACCTTATAAAGTCAGCTAATAGTTTTAATACACAGTACGTACTAAATAATATTATATTTTATATAAAACTTATATTTTAGTGAGAAATAATTCATTTAATGACAATTATTCTCTTGCTTAGTCAATAGAAGTTATTATCTTTTTTAGATAAAAATATAGTCGAGAGAAGAAAACTCATAAAAACAGTCGTCTGCTTGATAAAGAATAAAATAACTCTAAATAATTACTACAACGATGGTCAATAAGGTTTTATACGCTTAGATCTAAGTCTACTATAAAATAGTATTATATGATTCATTATGATATTTTAAATTAATTTTCTAAATTTAATGAGATGACTCATCGATCTAAATAGCAATAATAAATCGAATCAATAGATATAATTTCGTATAAGCTATATAAATAATTAGATGAATAATATAATTCATATATTTTACTTTAATACCTCAATGAAATATTTTATTTTTTAAAAAAAATACGAATTGTTTATAAGATGTGCGAAATACTAATATTATTCAGTACTAAAAAGAGGATTAGCTTCATGCGTATTATCTTACTTGGAGCCCCGGGTACTGGAAAGGGGACTCAATCTCAGTTAATTGTAAAAAAATATCACATTCCTCAGATCTCGACAGGAGAAATGTTACGTCAAGCCATTAGAGTAAATTCAAAGCTAGGTCAACAAGCAAAAAAATTGCTAAGTGTGGGCAAACTTGTTACTGATGAACTAGTAATTCAATTGGTAAACAATCGTCTTCAAGAAGAAGATTGTGCAAAAGGATTCTTATTAGACGGGTTCCCTCGAACAATAGCGCAAGCTCTTGCCATAAAAGAAATAGGTATCAAAATTGATAAAGTATTAGAGTTTAATTTACCAGATCAATTAATTATTAATAGACTGAATGGACGCCGCATACATGAAACTTCGGGTCGAATATATCATGTTACGTCCTATCCACCTAAAATAGCTGAAAAAGATGATATTACTGGAGAACCACTAATTATACGTGAGGATGATAGAATAGAAGCCATCCATCACCGTCTGACGGAATATCATTATCTTACTAAACCACTCATTCATTTCTATCGTCAAGAAGAGTGCTTGGGTAATATAACATACCATGCGATTGACAGTTCTCGTTCAGTTACTGAAATCAGCAAGGATCTAATCAGCTTTCTCGAATAATTCGATATTATCAAATTTCATTGACTCGTGAATTATCAGTAAAATAATCAATAATTTTTATTAATTTACAATCTATCTTTTCTATGTATAAAGAAATTTAAAAATTTAATTATTATTATATAAGTAAAATTAATAATACGATTAAATCCTCTTTCTTTTTATCCAAATTTGGAATAACTATAACAGCTATTAGTAATAAATCTATAGATAGTAAATCAAATATCACGCTTTTCTGTAATAAATAGAAATAATGTAAACTATCTCCAATAATTCAATGTATCCTATAATAATATTATTATTAGGTTATCTTATTAAGATAACAAGAAAAACTACAGTATCATATAGTAAATATCATCACTATTTTAGATATATAGATAGAATCCATGCTAATATGTTCTAAGAAATAGTGTTATTTAATTATATTAAGATCACACTATATTAAGTGATTCTATTCAATCTTATGTCTACTAGAGTATTAAATAAAAAAAATTGATTTAATAATTGTATGTTGAATATAATTATTCAATATAACACAATTTTTTTATAACATGAAACTATCTAATTCTCTATGAGAATCTTGTAATATTTTAGGATTAAGTGTTTTCTCTAATTTATTTTATTGTTACATATATGCGAACTACGTGTCAGCTTATGTTTTCTCATCTTATGTCTACTACAATAGCAAGAAACCGCATTCGATTTGGAGAGATAAAACGATATTTTATAGAAACTGAATATTACTAGTAGAAATATCCATACGAACGACAACTCATGTGCATCAGATCTGATTTGTATTTTACACTATAACTAATAAGACGAATTTTATAACTGAATTTTAATGAAACTCTCAGAAGAAACAATTACTCAATTAAAAAAAATTAATCAAGATATCTCAATTCCAGAGGTGATAGAAGTATATCTTCCTCTATCTCGTTTAATTAGTTTTTATATTAGTTTGCAGAGACAATCTCAAAATGTAAGCGAAGATAATTTTGATATCCATAAGCAGACAATTCCTTATGTCATTAGCATTACAGGTAGTGTTGCATCTGGAAAAAGTACCATGGCCCGTATATTTCAAATATTACTAAATGGTTATCTAAAATATAAATACGTTGAATTAATCAGCACTGATGGATTTCTATATCCTAATTCTGTACTTAACGACCGAGGTTTAATAACGAAAAAAGGATTTCCTCTATCTTACGATGTCTATCGTTTAGTTCAATTCGTCTTAGATCTAAAATCAGACTTTTCTCCAATCATAGCACCATTATATTCTCATCTCATTTCTGATGTAATTCCTAGCAAGAAACAAATAGTTCAAAAACCTGATATTTTAATCCTGGAAGGACTAAATGTCTTACAAAGAGGAATGAATAATGAACATATTTCTCATATGGTTTCTGTATCAGATTTTATAGATTTTTCTATCTATATTGATGCGTCACATGATCTACTTCAATCATGGTATATTAGCCGCTTTCTTAGATTACGGCAACGTTCTTTTACCAATCAACAATCTTATTTTTACTATTATTCGCAATTATCTACTCTAGAGTCTATGGAAATTGCCCGAAAAATATGGTATACGGTCAATTATCGTAATTTAATAGATAATATTCTTCCTACACGCAAGTACGCTACTTTAGTGATAACTAAAAGCGTAAACCATTTTGTTCAATCATTTCAAATGAAAAGGAATGAACTAAACAATAAAAATTAATTCTTAAAGAGCATAGACTAGACATAAGAAAACTTGTTCTGTTTAAAACAAAATATCACATTTAAATATTTCAATTTTTACTAAAAATAATAGTCAATATAAGCTTGATATATATCAATCTATATTGATATCATATAGACTTAAGGCGTCTTAAGATGATTAGCTAATAACTAACTATAAAATATATACATCTTTATATAATAAAATATAAATCATTATTTTTATTTAAAATATAATATTCATCTAAATAAATAGATGATCAACTTATCTATAGTTAATAGATCTATAGAAAATATCACTGTAAAATCTTTATATTTTTTAAAAATTGGATGTCTTTAGTACACATTCTCTATCATATTTCCGATCAAGTTATAAAAATAAATTATATTAAATTTATATAAATATGTATTTTTACTCTTTAATAAAATTGAAATAGAAAGATTATTACTACCTAATAGCAGTATGCATATGAAAGATGCTAAATAAATTTTTATATAAAAACTTAAAATATAGTTTTTATTTTTAATAAAAAACTATATTTCCTTATCTATCTCTTCATATATAAGACATAATAATTTATTTGAATTGAATTCTGAGTACATCTAGATTTAAAAGGTTATTTAACCATAATATATAAAAATTTCATTGAATTCCAATAGGGAATTTTATTACTAACGATTATAGAAATAAAACTTTTTGGTTAGCTATATACATTAATATATAAAATAAAAATTATATAGTAAAAGTCTATAAGATCATATTAACCTTTTTATAAACCAGACTATTTAATACCTACTTAAATAATGGTGATAATAACAGTATGTTATTATCATATCTATTAGATAGGTATTATGCATGTATAATACTGGTCTAGCATTATCAGCTAAAATGATCTAATCATTCGACCTCTAATAATAGAGGTTTATTGAATTACTCAATTAAATTAAAATTATTGAATAAGATCTAGATGTATAATTAATGATATCAATTTCGTATTAGAAAAATAAAGACATCTAATTTGAATTTTCTATTCAATAGTATCACTCACATATTGTAGTATATCTTTATAATTTATTTATGAAATCTAAAACTTATATTTTAAATATATCAAAATATTAAACAACAAGTTACTGTTATGCGATAACATCTAATCATTCTAATATAGATTGTCTTCTCTTGTAAAAATTATTTTTATTGATTAACTCTCTAATTATTCACTAACTCGCTATCATTTCTCTTATTTAATTCTATTCTACGTAATACATATTAAAAAGTGTAATAAAAATATTAGAAGATTCATAACTTATCAAGTCATCAAAAGTATGAACTAAAATTAATTATATCTATTCTTTTAAGTTAAATACTATATTAAGATCTACTGTATTGTATACTCTATAATTTTAGATTATTTAAATTTTTTTATTCTAAAACCTTAGATATACAAATAAGAAATAATTATAAGGAGGAATGAAGCAATATAAAATCTTCATCATGTATGATGCAATCATATGACAAAAATATAAGAATCAGTATCGTTGTTTAAGGACACAATTGCATCCATATATATTTGATATAGTACCATCTTCTTGGCCCTAATTACATCCCTTAAAATTCAATATATCTTAAATCCTATTTAAATTAGAATTAAATAATAAGTGAATATCATGTCAATACATAACCACTAAAATCTTATTGTAATTTATAAAAATAGGATAAATTAATGAAAATATCTTGTAATGAATACTCAATACTCATGAATATCTTAATGTATCTCTTTAAATTTCTGGAAACTATGCCAGTGTATTTTGTAATAGTAATGTTAGATTTAAAATCTATTACATATCATTTTTAATGATGTAATTCATTATTTATCTAATAAAATGTAGTATAGTTTTGATTCATAAATTCAAATTATATATCAAATAATAAAAGATATACAATAAAACATAATAAAGAACCTATGATGTCAATGATTATGATTAAAAATAATAATTTATAAATAGATAGGTTTTAAGAATTAATCGGTGTATGTGATGTATCAGTATTCTGTAAGTTAGCTTAACATTACCCACTAATTTAATATACGTAAGATTAACTCAAATATATTTAATAATCCTTACTTTCATTTGTAATAACAATTTACTTATTTTACCGTATATATCTAACAAACAATTATTATAGCAAATTATTATAATAACAAAAACATATTTTTTTAGCATAATTTAATTATAATAATACAGTCATATCTTCTTATATATTAAGTAAAAGATTAAGAGAATAACGTGAATAACTACATATTACAGAATGAGGGAATTATTAGACAACAAACAGATTTATTTCTGCTTCCTGGTCGATATGTTATTGATTATGCTAATCGTCTTCGTAAGAATATAAAAAAATTAGATAAATGGGCACAGAATGAAGGGATCGAGTGTTACCGTATCTATGATTGCGATTTACCAGATTACAAAGTAACCATCGATCGTTATAGCGACTGGGTTTTGATTCAAGAGTACTCACCACCATATATTATTAATCCGTCTAAAGCACAACAACGTCTATTGGACGTTATCACAACAACTATAGATGTATTACATATATTGCCTCATAAGTTAATATTAAAAATTCGTAGCAAACAAAAAGGAAGAAATAAGCAATATCAAAAATTAAATAATAATGGAAACTTCTTAGAAGTTATGGAATTTAATGCAAAGTTATTAGTTAATTTAACTGATTATCTAGATACTGGTATATTCCTTGACAATCGGATCACACGAAAAATATTAGGAAAAATGAGTAATGGAAAAAAATTTCTTAATCTATTTTCTTATACAGGAAGCGCTAGTGTACATGCTGGTCTAGGTGGAGCTCTGAGTACTACTACTATTGATATATCACGTACTTATATAAATTGGGCTGAAAGAAATATGCGTTTGAATGGATTATTAGGAGATAATCATCGGCTCATTCAGACTGATTGTTTACATTGGCTGCGTGAGAGTGTAGAAATATTTGATCTCATTTTTATTGACCCTCCTACTTTTACTAACTCTAAACGCATGAACAATCATTTTGATATTCAACGTGATCATATAAAAGTTATAAAACATCTAAAACGTCTACTTCATTATAGAGGTTCTATCATATTTTCTAATAATAAACAGAACTTTAAAATGAATATCACTGGATTAAATCTTTTAAATTTAAAAGCTACTGAACTAAGTTCTAAGACAAAACCACGAGATTTTTCCCACTCCCGTCCTACTCATACCTGTTGGTTAATTACTCATCTTCATAAAAATTAAAGAAATATTTAATAACTAGTTATATGATTTTAATATAAAACTTGAAAATTCTATTTTATAAATCAATAGAAAATTTCTATTTTACATTATTAAAGAATCATAAAATAATTTTTATATTTTTTTATATGGAAAATAAATAGCTAATTTTACATATCAGCAAACTATTTAGAGATGCACTTTAATATTATAGATACTAATTATAAGTTCTAGATAACCCTTATTTGATTACATATGATTTCTAGTTATTTTACGGTATATTAACATAATCAATATTAATATTTCATGAATAGACATATTTTATATCCAATTTTATTGACAATACTAACATCTATACCTATCATAACTATTATGTTTATAAAAAAACCAGATACTGCAAGCACAACTATGTCATTTCATGAATAGGATGCCATAAATCATACTTTCTATAGATAAAAAGCTAAGACTAATACTTTCTATCTAATTTAATCTCATAATAAAGAGAATAAACAAGAAAAAAATTAATAATATTTAATTATAAAAAGAATGTGTCAATATTATTCTTTTTATCTAGATTACAAAAATAATTCTCAAAATTTTTAAGAATAGAAAACTACTATTAATTCACATATGTGCTATCCTGTATTATATAATTTTATTCCATCCTATATAAAATTCTTGATGTATTCTCAATCCACTTAATAATATAGACCATCAAGACTCAATAAAATCAAGAAATCTTGATCCTCCATTTAAGATTCTACTTCTTATAATTATTTTTTAAATTATTAAAATTAATAAATCAATCTAAAAATATAAAAACTACATTTAGTATTATCAGAAAGCATAACATTAAAGTATGTATAATACTTAATTAATGATCTATTTTAGAAAAATAGACTATTAGAATATTGATGATGATTAATTTAAATAACCGTGATGCTTTTATCTAATTATCATTAATCATATATATACTAAAAATATTCTAATAATTAGAATATAGATCAATTATTAATAATTTATTATATTATTAAATAATATAATCATATTAACTGATAAAAACTATTATTAAATATCACTATTTAATAAATAATAAAAGTAAAATATTTAGAAAAACGAAAAATTATTCTATATCTATAGATATTACATAAAGAGTTAATTCAATTAAAAATTAATAAATGAGATTTTATATTTATTATCAGTATTATAAATCTATATAAAATTATATGTACTTATATAATAACTTATGACTCTTCGTTATACATTTTTATTAATAATTAACATCCTAGTAAAACTTATGCTTATGGAACAATTTTAGTATTCAGAAAAACACTGAATTTTATTGATAAATAGACTTCTCTTTGAATCTCTTACTATATAAAAATACTTATGAATAAATTTAAGTTAGTATATTTATAAAAATCAATTATTCATATTAGATATTATTTCTTCTGATAGAGAAATACATCAACAATAAACTTATCTTATCTCCATTTAGATAAGTAAAATATCTATCATCTATTTTTAGAATCACCATAATTCCATGCCTTAATGCTAAGTTTTTATACAAACCAATAAATTATACATATATTCTTATTATTTCATTATATTAATAACTTGTTAGTACAAAAAGATACCATCAGATAAATAAGAAAATTAACAATAATTTGTCTTCTTTATAAAAATCATCAAGATAACAGTCTTTCTCTTAATAGAAACATAGATCAATTAAATTTCAAGAAAGATATAAAAATTATGATTTAATGATTATACAAGATAAGGTAATCATGATCATTAAAATAGAACCTTCCTCTTAATAAAAGAGTTGAATTAAAATAGTTATTCTATACCTGAATATTACTAATATTCATTTTCACCTAAAATTTGAAATAAAAAATAATAATAGATATGATCTTACCCCAACCATTTATAGCACTGAACCAATTAAATAAAAAATAATTTATCTATGACTAAAAAACATAAAACAATCTAAACATCAGAAAATACAGTGTTATAACCCAGACACTCCAATTTCCAAAACGAGAATAAGGTGTTAATCCAGTCGTAGGTATTACTTTTTCCACGAGGACTCCACTGACAAACTGTGGAATCATGCGAATAATCGTTCCATTAGCATCAATAATAGCAGTTACTCCATTATTACTACTATATAATGAAGGACGCCCTAACTCTAGAGAACGCATTTGAGCCATTTGAATATGCTGCCAAGGAGCAATAGATTGCCCAAACCATGCATCATTAGATAATATTATAAAAAAATCACTTTCTGAACGAAAATTATCATATATTTTTTGTCTCAAAACAACTTCATAACATATAGAAGGTGATAAGTTGTAATTTCCAACTCTGAGGAGAGGTTGAATATATGAACCATGACCTGATATAGGGATTGGAAAGTTCACAAAAGATCTAAAAAGACGAAGAAAATGTTCTAATGGAATATATTCCCCAAACGGAACTAGATGATTTTTCTGATATCGACTGCTTCTAAAATAATTATAAGGTTGATGAGCACCAAAAACAATTATAGAATTATAAATGTGATAAGAATCTTCCTTTAATCGAGCATCTAAAATCCCTGTGACTACGATAGTATCTGACATCTGTAATTTATGATCGAAAGTGCTCAAAAATGACTGCTGATTACCTTCAAGATCAGGAATAGCGGATTCAGGCCAAATAATAATTGGTACCTTCCCTATATAAGGATCACTTAATTGAGTATAAGTATTCAATATATGATTTAACTGTTTCGTATCTCTTTTCAATGATGGTGCAATATTTCCCTGTACTAATGCTACATTGACTGCTCGCTGTGATAAAGGCTTAAACCAATAAAACATACGTAGAGGCCAATGGATTAGTAATAATAATGTAATCGCTAGTACAGAAATTACATTCCTCTTAAATACTGCATGTACAATTAAACCCGTAATAATCATCAGAGTAAAAGTAATCCCTTCTACCCCTATAACTGGGGCTAAAAATTTTAGTGGACCATCAACTTGACTATAGCCAAATTGTAACCATGGAAATCCAGTTAGAATCGATCCTCTTAAAAACTCAGTAATCTGCCAAAGTGCTGGAGCTACAATGACACAACGCAGAAAACAGACCTCCATACACAAAAAATTAAGAATTATAGTAAATAAAAGCGGGTAGAAAGATAAATAAAAAATAAAAAAGAGAACTAATAGCATATTAATCAGACAAGGCATACCGCTAAAAGAAGCGATACTAGTATAAACCCAGCTAATACCACTACCAAATAAACCTACACCCCATATAAAACCAATACCACTTACCTGATAAATAGTACGACTAAGTGTTAGAATTTGTAAGCCAAATAATGAAATTAAAGCAGCAGGCCAAATATTATATGGAGAAAAACTAAGTGTACCCATTGCTCCTGAAGTTAATGATAATAACAAACGAACCCACTGTTGGTGATAACCAATATTCATTACATAGTGAATGAAACGCTTCCCGATGAGATATAGATGCATTTTATATTATTATATGGATCTTTATAATACATGGACTAGATGATGCGGCTACTTAAAAAGTACAATATCCTATCTTGAAGAATGTTCATCTTGTTTTAAAAAACAAGTAGCCACCGTTATAATTAGATCACTTATCACTACTCATTTCTTTCACAGCGAAACTTATGGTAAATATTATATCAAGATTCGAACATTAGAGTTAGTGGATAGATGTCATACACACTTACACAAAAATAAGAAATATTATAACTTTTTAATTTAAGAACAATCTTTCCTATATTCTTAAGATTAACTTGCATAATAATTCAAAATTTCAATTAATAATAAAATATTAAATTAATCGATTAAATTGGTCATATAGATAAATCTAAAATAACTTTTTCCTAAATAACGCGTAATTAACTTATATCCTAGTCCCACTTAAAATAAAACCAAATTACCTTCTATAATTTAAGGGTTTAAATTTTATAAATGATCCGCAAAAAATTGATTTTTTAAATAAAATAATATCTACTATTATAATTCTGATAATTAATTAATTGTAGAAAAACAAAAGATTAGGAAGCATTTTCTTCTGAAAAGATTATGTCATAATCTAGTCTTACTTGTTCATTATCATCAACAAACTAAAATAGAAGATTAGAACCCCTTATCAATAACAATATGAATATATCTTTTCCAAAACCCAATAAGCGTTCCAATAAATTCAATTTCTATTCTTAAGTATAGAATATTTATTGATAAAACTATCATTATTTTCAATATATTATGGAATAACTCGTTAAAGCAAAAAATAGAACCCTCTTATTCTTTATTGATTATCATAGTTTAATCAAACAAGCATAATTCATCACTTTTATATTCTCTTCTAATATGATAGGTATCTATAATGAGAGGACATGATCTCATATTAGAGTAACTACTTTTACTGTTAATATAACCTAAACCTTATACATGAACAAGATTAAGAAAATTTCAGTGAAGAATATGCAATTCTAATTGCACATAAAAAGCAGTACACTCTAAATTCATTGTCTAACTGACAAAAACTACCTATATTATTTTATAATATATACAAATAATATGTTCAATAAAAATAAAATCACACCTATCATGACTCTTCTTATTAATTAAGAAGTATCTATATCTTATTAACTAAATTAAATACGATATGTTATATATAACATATCGTATTTTAAAAATAAGATTAATAAATTAAAAATGTAAACTCTAGTCACTAACAATAATAATTGCTATTATATTTTTAATAAAAACAATATTGATCTTGTACATTTAAATAATTTATTCGCTATATTTATAGAATTATGATATATATTTATAATATGATATCAGATAGCATCATTACTTTAATCATAAAACTATCTAGATTAAAAGAATTTATTTTATCTAAGTAGGATGCGTAATTAGAGATAGACTTAATCACAAAATAGGACTTTAAGTAATTATTTTTTAGAAAAAACATCATATGCGCAATATATATATGTGTGAATTATATTCAATATAATTACATATATCATCATCTAATGATTATAAAAAGATAAAAATATTTATTTACATGAAAACAAAATAGAGAAAAATCTGAATATTATATACCGAAAATCAATATAAAATCCAGAAATTAGATTGATAATAGTCTCTAATGTAAAGAACAATTTTTATTAGATTTAATGTGTTCCACAAAAAGAATTGATGTAATGTCATACCTAGTATTGATGATATTGATCATCTTCTTTAAAGTTAAAAGTTTATCAAATCTTTTATAATACAAGGTTATTACTAATAAGATATTGTGTATGGTTTAGTATATGAACTTATTTCTCTGAAATATAAGGATCAGGATAACCTAGTTTCATTAATGATTTAACCTCTATGCTTTGCATAATTAAGGCTTCATTTTCAGAAACATGATTATAGCCCAACAAATGAAGAGCACCATGAATTGTCATGTGGGCCCAATGCGCAGTCAGTGCTTTATATTGCAAGGAGGATTCTAATTCTACGACTTGTCGACAAATAATTATGTCACCAAGTAAAGGAAAAGTTGTTCCAGGAATATTTTCGAACGGGAAGGAAAGAACATTAGTTGACGTATCTTTACCACAAAATTTATGGTTCAATAAGATCATCTCTTTTATATCTACCACGCGTATAGTGATCTCTTTTTCTGGATGAAAATACACACACATCACTGTCAACCAGTGATAAAAATCAGATTCTGTTGGTAAATTCTTCTTATTTTTACAGGCGAGTTGCAAATTTAGAATCATAGCAAAACAGTCTTTTGTATACAGAACATTATTTTTAAAATAATTTAAAAAAAGAAAACTAACATAAAAATCCAGATCATTTCAAAAAAATTAAATTATAATTACTTTCAAACCATCTAAGTTTACTTCAATGCTTATACATATTTAATAAAACAGTCCAATCTATCATTCCAGAATACTCACACTATCCTAGCTTATCTTTAGACAGATTACAATCTAATAAACCAGATCTCATTTTACAATTCTATCAACACTAAATGATAAAACAGAATATTAGAAAACTAAATATTAAAACATTAATTAGATACCTCTGTATCTAAGATCATACTAAATATAATTATATATTATATGAGTGTTAAGAATCAATATCATTACTTTAATTACAGTATAAAACTATATGAACAATCTATATTGTAGAGTAGATCTATGATCGCTATCAATACATATCCTATTAAAATATACATATATATTAACTTAACTAGTGATCTCAAAAAATAATTAATTGCATCTATGAATTTTCTTTATTTGAGTGAATTATATTTCTTTCTTATCAAGAAGGGGTAGAAATCTTATATAAAAAATCATTGCATCTAGATAGGATCTATAATAAAACAAAAATAAGACATTTATTAACTAAAATTGTTGAAATAGATATATACCCATCAAAATTATTAACTATTCCCTACTATTGAGTAATGGTAATAATCTTGTTTCTTGATATAAATTCAAGTTGCATGAAAATATTGAGTATGATGATCTGATAGAATGTTAGATCAGAATCTAAAATGTCTAAGAAAATCATAATTGTTAACTCATGGATATAATCTGACCATGTAATTAAATTACATCATTTATATCTTTCATCAAATATAATTACCTGTTCGCTTAAAATGAAAGTTCTAACAAAAATGAGAAATATCTCTATCTTTATTTAATTAAAAACAACAATTTAAGATAAATATATTATAAATACTGTAAATATTTAAATAAAACCGAATAACATATCTTTCTCTCATATAATATAAATACCTTGTATAGTAACAATTAATTATATTCTAATTATATTAATTGAGTAAAATATACCTCTGAAAAATAAAAATCAATATTTTATCCTATTTTCAAATCTTCCTGTTTATGATTTGGATTAAAATACCTAATGCATACTCTCATGAAATATAATATTTTATCTGAAATTATTGTAAAGTAATAATCAAAAATTTTTTTCTTCTTCGTAGAGAAAATCAAATTGATTATATATCTATAGTTCTTAACTATATTTAGAGCATATAAAACAAAATTGCTTTCAAGGAAACAAATCCTATATTATTAATAAGTAATAAAAATATTTTATTAAAGATATTGTTTATTTAGTTTATCAAAATTCATATCAAAATTGCAAAATAGACAATATCCTAAACATTAATATTGTAATCTAAATTATAGAAAACCATCGTAGTTCCTCACAATAATATACTAAAAATCTTATCCTTACATATTAATCTAATATTCACTCTTCACTTATACATTATAATTAATACCAAGGTGATACTACTATTTTCCTGACTATACTTCATAGCGTTTCAAACGATACAAATTTTTATAAATTATTTGTTAAATACAAGATTTTTCTATTTGTTAGTATATAGATTAATATTTCTAATATCTTGTTGTCATATTATTTTTTAAATATCTTGAACACAGAATCATTTATATGATATTGATCTATGTGAATTAGAACTTATTATAGATTTTAATAAAAAAATAAAATCTCATCGTCTAAATAAAGAATTTAAAATATTAACTGCCTAATATTCTAGGGTCTTTTATAAAATCTTATTTGTATAAAACTATTCTAATATTATAAACAGATACAGATAGTTTCTAACTTTTCGAATCATGATACTTTAATTCCTTTGTTATACGAATTTGCCTTTCATCGTCCAAATAATTATCTGTATAATGATTTTATCAAATAATGATCACTTGGATAACCTAATACCCTAGCTAATAAAAAAGAAAGTAGAACACCTAATAACTAACATAAAGACTGGTTTGTATACAAATTAAAACTCTGATCTACATTTTCTAAGTGACAAACTAAAAAATTTACAGAATACAGAACCCATATTTTTAATTTAAAAGATGAAAATTACTTTATTATAAACAGAAAAACCGTTTAAAAGTGAAAAACCTCCCTAATAATATGCAGGAATTCATTAAAACTTTCTTATATTTTTTAAATTAATAACCTGGTCTCTTCAGAATCAACAATATAACACTGGATCTTTTTGATATGTTATCAAAAAATAAGAAATATAACACAATTAACCATCAAAATGAAAATAAAATAAGTACTTTTGCTTCGATTCACATCAAATAGGATGTATACTGAAACATTATCATTAACGTTTTATAATTTCATTGGTTAGAGCTCAACATTCTTCTGTATTCTCATAGCAGAATTATTAGTTGTATTAACAATCTAAAAAATGAAATTTTTTATAGAAAACCAGAAATATCCACCTAATATAACTGTTTTAACACATCTATGATCTACTAATTCTTATGCAAAAACGTTAGATGTTAATTCCAATAAATTGACATTTCTTACTTTTTACTTAATGAAAACAAATAAGACTAATCATCGTATTTATTATACTTAAATATTATTAATATTTTATTTCTTAACACATACTTAAAAATATAAATAATACATAATAACAGTATGTTACTTAATCATACTTAGTTTTGTATTCATCTCGAAATGACTTTAATTAATTTTAAACAACTTAAAAGTAAACCATATATTACTCATAAGGTGAATATTATTAATTTAAGTGTCTCTCTAGACTAATTAAACATATTAAATTTAAGATAAAATCATGTAATCTCATGCTAGAATATATTATATTCATCTTATTTACTAAAAATCATTGGATACTATCAATCATATCAGACTGCAGTTAATATTATAGAATATTTATTCTATTAGAAAACGCTAATATCTCTTTTTGGTGTAAAATAAGTTATTCATAGAATGCTTGATTTAAACTGATTGTTCATCAAATTACAGATACAATCTTGAACATATAAGTGTAAGTACAACACTTTGATAATCAAATCCTTTGATTAAAAGGCGTGTGAGAACATGTTGTGAACAATAAAATCTGATATAATAGCTATAACATTACTTTAGTCGTAAAATACGATTATTAAAATAGATTGATCATGTCCAACAGTATTATAGCTAACTGGTAACCGTCTTGGTTGCATTTTTCTCTTAAAAAAGCTTAAAATTTAAATTTCGCAGCGAGGCAAACTATGTTGCAATTAGCACTTAATACCATCACAGCTGGAGCATTAGCTCGTGATAAAAAAGATGCAATTCACCAAGTCAACGCTGCGCTGACTGCAGCCGGAAACGTTAGTACTGAGTACTTAGATTCTATGTTAGCGCGTGAAAACCAAATGTCTACTTATTTAGGCAATGGTGTTGCAATTCCTCATGGAACAATTGATGCTCGCAATCTTGTATTAAAAACCGGTGTCCAAGTCTTTCATTTTCCTAAAGGAGTCGATTGGGGAGAATCTCAAATAGTATATATGGTCATTGGTATTGCGGCCAAATCTGATGAACATTTATTGTTATTAAGAAAATTAACTCATATATTAAGTGATGAATGCCTAATAGAAAAACTACAAATTCCTCATACAGCTGAATCTTTACGCAGTATATTTATGAATGCAAAATTTTCTACTGGATTGAAATTTGACTCTTCCCTAATTTCCACTAATGTGAATGCCAAAAATCTGATGACACTGCAAGCTCTGAATGTCGGACTTCTCCAAGAGGCAGGCGCAATAGATACTTCTTTTATTTCTTATATTATTAAAAATAAACCTCTTAACCTTGGGCAAGGAATTTGGATCAATGATAGTCCTAATGGTAATCTAATCAGTGCTATCGCTATCAGTCGATTAGACTCCGCATTTTCTCTCAATGGAGAAATGGTGTCACTTTTAATGACAATTTCTATGGCTGATGATCAACCATTAAGTATACTAGATAACCTTAGCATTCTATTAGTGAAAAAGAAAGCACTAGAGTTATGGAATGGAGATGCTGCACAAATAATAACTATACTTAGTAATAAGTCATCATGTCATTCCGATAAAGAACAAATAGTTGTAAAAGAGTTTGTAATTCGTAATGAACATGGGTTACATGCTCGTCCAGGAGCTATATTAGTGAATATAATCAAGCAATTTAACTGTGAAGTAAGTGTAATCAATCTTGATGGTAACGGAAAACCAGCTAATGGACGTAGTCTAATGAAGCTTGTTGCTCTTGGTGCAAAAAAAGGCCATCATTTGCGATTTATTGCTAAAGGATCAGAATCTAAGCAACTTATAAATACAGTAGAAGCAGCTATTTCTTCTGGACTTGGAGAGATTCCAGTATGAATAAAAATATAGCCACTATTACTTTTAATCCGGCCTATGACTTAGTTGGATATACTAATCAAATTCATTGCGGTGAAGTAAATTTACTAAAAACTACTGGACTCTATCCAGCTGGAAAGGGGATTAATGTTGCTAAAATATTAAAATATTTTAGTATTGATGTTACAGTTAGTGGTTTTCTTGGAAAAGAAAACCAAGATGGATTTCAGAAACTTTTCACTAAAATGAATTTTTCTAATCGTTTTATATTGGTGGAAGGACGAACACGTATTAATGTTAAAGTTACTGAAAAAAATGGTTCTCTTACTGATTTGAACTTCTCTGGTTTTTCATTAACAGAACAAGCATGGGAGGATTTTGCTAGTGACTCACTTATCTGGTTAAAGAAATTTGATATACTTTGTATTAGTGGTAGCTTGCCAACAGGAATTAGGTTATCTTCTTTTAGTCAGTGGATGAGAGAGTTGAATAGATGTTGTCCCTTCATTATATTTGATAGTAGTCAAGAAGCGCTTCTAGCTGGACTAGAAGCAAAGCCATGGCTAATAAAACCTAACCATCGTGAATTAGAAACCTTAGTTGGGAAAAAATTGTCAACTATAAAAGATATTGTTTCTTGTGCTAGAAACATCCAAAAACAAGGCATTCATCATGTCGTAGTATCACTTGGCCCTGAAGGAGCAGTGTGGGTTAATCCGAAAGAAGAATGGATAGCAAAACCTCCATATTGTAATGTTGTGAGTACTGTTGGAGCGGGTGATGCTATGGTTGGCGGCATGATTTATGGACTTTTGATGAATTACTCAAGTGAATACACTCTTCGTTTAGCAACTGCATTATCTTCGCTAACCGTTAGCCAAAGCAGTCTTGAGATCTCTGATCGTAAAAAACTAGATGCAATGATGGAACGTATTGTTTTACATCCATATCAAACAATGATAGCTGGGGAGACGAAATGAAAACCATGCTAATAATGGATTGTTCATTAGGACTAGCTACACGCCACATGGCGAAGAACCTAACTAAAGCAGCTGCAGAACAATCTGGTATTCTTCTAATTGATAAGTTAGAAGAAGCCGATAGAATAATTATAGTTGGTCAAGTCAATCCAGTAGACAATCAACTACAAGGTAAAAGAATTTATCCAGTAGATATTTCACAATTACTGCATAATCCAGATCAAGTTCTATTAAAAGCACAAACAGATTCTCAGCTATATTCTATCTCTCAACCTCAATTAGTCAACCTATCTCAATCTAAGATAAAAACGAAACGCATCGTAGCAGTAACTGCATGCCCAACTGGTATAGCACATACATTTATGGCAGCCGAAGCTATAAATAATGAAGCTAAAAAGCGGGGATGGTGGATCAAAGTCGAGACACGTGGTTCAGTAGGTGCAGGCAACATTATTACAGATGATGAAGTAATGCGGGCTGATCTTGTGATAGTGGCTGCCGATATTGATGTCGATTTATCTAAATTCTCTGAAAAACTTATATATTATACTTCAACTAGCTTAGCGTTAAAGAATACAGCAAAAGAACTAGATAAGGCTATCGTAGAAGCCAAACCATATCAAACTTTGGGTGGGAAAATAATAACAAAGAACACCAATAACAAAAACACTGGAGCATATCGTCACTTGCTTACTGGTATTTCTTATATGTTACCATTAGTGGTTGCAGGTGGATTAATAACGGCGTTATCATTTGCTGTTAGTAGCACTATTGTTCATCAATTTAGTACATTGACATCCACCCTCATGCAAATCGGAAGCGGAGCTGCTCTTGCTCTAATGATTCCAGTACTCGCAGGTTTTATTTCCTTTTCAATTTCTGATCGTCCTGGGTTAGCACCAGGTTTAATAGGTGGAGTACTGGCATCTAGTATTAATGCTGGTTTTCTTGGTGGAATTATTGCTGGATTTATTGCTGGTTATACCGTAAAATTCGTAAATATAAAGTGTCATCTTCCAAAAAGCTTAGAATCGTTAAAACCAATCTTATTACTTCCTCTAATATCTAGTTTAATTACAGGATTACTAATGATCTATGTAATAGGAAAACCTATTGCTAGTATCATGTTAATTCTTACTAATAGCTTAGCAAATCTTGGAACTGCGAATTCTATAGTCTTAGGCGCTATCCTGGGTGGTATGATGTGTATTGATATTGGTGGCCCACTAAATAAAGTAGCATATTCTTTTGGTGTAGGGTTTCTCAGTTCACAAACTTACACGCCAATGGCTGCTATTATGGCAGCCGGGATTGTGCCACCATTTGCGATGGGTCTAGCAACATTACTAGTGAGAAAAAAATTTAGCCAAAGCCAGCGTGAATGGGGAAAAGCAGCGTTGATACTCGGTACATGCTTTATTTCAGAAGGTGCTATTCCATTTGCTGCACGTGATCCAATGCGTGTACTTCCTTGCTGTACTATTGGCGGTGCAGTGACAGGGGCGATCTCTATGGCAATTGGCGCTAAACTAGTAGCCCCTCATGGAGGGTTATTTGTTCTATTAATTCCTGGTGCTATTACTCCTGTATTTGGTTATATAATTTCCATCATTGTTGGCACATTGATCGCTGGTATTTCTTATGCTCAATTAAAGAATCCAGAAGTGAAGTGTAATACAGCCTAATTCTTCTCATTCTTTATCAAAAACTAATAATTTGATGATTAATCAAAATATCTTTTGATAATAAATTATTATAATATTTCATTTTTTCCAGTTGATTGTTGTTCTGATTTGAGCCAAGAAATTTCATTTTTCCAAAGTGCAGGATTAGCTGTTTCTAAGATCATAGGGATCCGATTGAAGCGACTATCCTGCATCAACCAACTAAAAACAACTTGACCAATTTTTCCCTTACCTAAACTTTCATGGCGATCAATTCGACTACCTAATTCATTTTTTGAGTCATTAAGATGTATTCCACGTAAATAATGTAACCCAACAATACGATCAAAATCTAAAAAGGTTTTTACACAAGATGTTTTAGTACGTAAATCATATCCAGCAGAAAAAGCATGACATGTATCAATGCATACTCCTACACGTGATTTATCTTCTACTGCATCAATAATATCTGCTAAATGCTCAAAATCAAATCCAAGGTTGCTCCCTTGTCCTGCGGTGTTTTCAAGAACTAAGGTGATCCCTTGCGTTCTATCCAGAACTATATTAATAGATTCAGAAATACGTGCTAAACAATTTTTTTCCTGTATCTGTTGTAGATGACTACCGGGATGAAAATTTATTAATTTAAGGCCTAATTGTTGGCAACGCATAACTTCATCAACAAAAGAATCACGTGATTTTTTCAATCCTTCTCTTGTAGGATGACCGAGATTAATTAAGTAACTGCTATGCGGCATAATTTGGGATGGATTAAATTTTTTTTTCTCACAAATAAAACGAAAGGATTCAATTTTTTCTGTAGTAAGAGGGGGTGTGAACCATTTTCTCTGATTTTTGACAAAAAGAGCAAGGGCCGTAGCCTCTATCTCCGACGCGCGCTCGATCGCTCGATCAACTCCTCCTAATGCACTAACGTGCGCTCCAATATATTTCATTACTTTAATTCCTATCAAACACCATATAAATAATCTAAAAGTAGACTGAAAGATAATCTACTCTATAATGAAGTCATCCTCTAATATCATTTGAGTATATTTTAAATTCTATATTTACACTACATCAAGTATATCTAAAGTGTTTTATCTGCTTCTTAATACTATTAGTTATAAGAATTACGTTAATATCATAATTACGATATAGTTATTTATATTTATAGAATTCTATAGCATGTCTACTTTATAAAATAAATAGATATCATCAATTTCATTTCGATAAAATTATTTCAAAATTATAGAGTTAATTAAAATTATATTTAGCATATTTATGATGGACAGACCGTTACTTTATTTTATAAAGATAAAATGATTGATTAGAAAGCACAATGAAACAATATTAAAAATCTAAGTGACATAATACTATTATTTAATCTTTTAAGATAATTTGACAAAAATTTTTTTCTGTGATACATCATCTTTATGAATCTTTTTAAGATATTTAATAGATGATACAATAACAACTTTAATATCAATTGGAATAATGAAAAGTTTTATTGATGACTGATTTATTCTTGACTAATATTGTAATAAAATTCTTGTAAATCTACATAGATAATGTACTAAAATCAGCTTATTGTAACTCTGAAATAATATCAAATCTCTTATCTATCAAACCATATAACAACTCTTATTTTTAAAGAAATACAACCTAGAATTTTGACCATATATTCTTAAATAGACTTTCACTATTATATTGACTTGAAGTGCGAAAAAATACATATTCATTCCTATCCCATATCTAAAGAAGAAAAGATTCAGTATATCTTTCACAGTAAAAAGTTAATGACATTATTACTTAAATAATAAAATATGTTATGAAGTATTATTAGAATACTTCACTATCTACTATTAAACTGCAGT
The DNA here is from genome assembly GCF_900699015.1 of Candidatus Erwinia haradaeae. Taxonomy (GTDB): domain Bacteria; phylum Pseudomonadota; class Gammaproteobacteria; order Enterobacterales; family Enterobacteriaceae; genus Erwinia_E; species Erwinia_E haradaeae_E. The sequence continues at coordinate 617,148 of NZ_LR217737.1, forward strand.
AGAGCCTCGTTTACTCTATCTAAATAATTTTGACGCGCTTCACCACTTATTCCTCTCATGCAAGGAAGTCTAGCGGTTAAAGGATTTACAGCATGATTATTTATCCAGATTTCAAAATGAACATGAGGTCCAGTTGACCGACCAGTATTACCAGAAAATGCAATACACTGACCACGCTTAACTCTCTCTCCTGCCCTTACAAGAAGAGTTTTTAAATGCATATACCGTGTCATATATTGTCGACCGTGACGTATAGCTACATAATTCCCGGCCGCACCACTAGATTTAGATACCATCACCTCACCATCTCCTACCGAAAAAATAGGTGTACCTATAGGTACAGCAAAATCTACACCTTTATGTGGTGCAATACGGCCAGTCACTGGATTAGAACGTCGTGGATTAAATTGAGATGAAATACGATAACGTCTAATCGTAGGAAACCGCATGAAACCACTAGTTAAACCTGATCCACGACGATCATAAAATTTTCCATCAGCAGCACGAATAGCATAATAATTTTTTCCAGAGCTACGTAAATTAACTGCAATTAATTCACTTTGTTGTCTTTGGCCGTCTAGCATTTCGCGCATAGTTAAAACCTTAAAATAATCACCATCACGGAGTTTTCGAAAATCTATTTGCCACTGTAAAGATTTAATGACTTCACTAATTTCACTATTACTCAACCCAGCCAATTTAGCACTATTAATAAAACTACCGTTAACTACAACTGTTAACCTATCACGCTGCCACGTTCCAGTTTTTAATAATACAGATAATTTAAACTTATCTTGTATACGATCGTACCGACGGCTTTCTCGGCGAGACACCTCCCAAACTACACGTTGTAACTGACTATCAGTATTTAAGGTCCATGAGAATTTTTGTCCGATTTTTAAAGAATATAGATGTCGATCAGCTTTTACTAACTGTCTAATATCTGGCATTTCAATACCATATTGATTTAATATGCTGCTCAGTGTATCTCCAGAAGCAACGATGTAGTCGTGATTTCCAATCTCACTAGGAATATCATTATCAAATTCATCTTTTGGAGGATCATCTTCTGTAACGAAGTTTTCCGTATCAATAGGCTCGCTATCTGAAGGAAAAGAAATATTAAAAACATCTTGCTCGAAGTGAGGGTAATTAACTTTAAGGCTTGCTATAATGACATTATGAGTACAAGTATTCCATATAAAAATCATTAGGCTTACTACAGCAAGTACACTTAATATAATGCGGTAAAAATAGGAAAAACTATTAAACTCTAGCTTAAGAGAGTTGAGTGTTTTCTGCACGTACGACTTCCTTTGCTTTAATCTCCTTTGAGAAAATTCATATACTAGTCCGATATCTAAATACGAAATTAAACATAGTTACCCTCCCTGAGATAAACACCTGTACTCATAAAATCTAAAGTACCTGTATATATTGGAGTTCCCATAAAAATTGTCTTTACTACCGTTAACCTAAATTGAAGTTCAGAAAAAATATATAACCTTATTTTCGATCAATGAGCTCCATATCTTATGCAAACGCTATGCTTCTAGTTGAATTTCTGGATTCACAGTCAAACATCCTAATAAAGTAAAACCGTAATATTGTTCAAAATATTCCTGTTCATTATGCAAAACAAAGTAGCCTTAATCTTTAGATCGGAATAGTTGGTTTATAGATATGTGCGTCATTCATACATATGAAAGACTCAAAGTGCTGAAGATTAGCATCTAATTAATGATAATGTATAGGCATAATTTTCAATAATTTTTATGAATCCGAATAGTTGTTTTTCTATAAAATTCCGGTCATGCTAAAAAATATATATTATGTTGACTATCATTGTGTTTATTTTTATCCTTAATAAGATTCATCTTCTTCTTTCAAAGAAGAGAAATCTAGATATGATCGATAACTGTTAGTAGCGCTTTATAGTAATAAAGATTAAATATTAGATAATAAATCTATCTCAATTTTTGTATCTATGTGTACAGTTTGAACACAATTAGTCATTAATTCTTCCACCTTAGTAGAAAACAAAATAATGAGTTCTACGTCCTTTATATGCTTAACATCTGATAGATTCAGTGAATAATCATGAACTGACGAATCGTTCGGTAAAATCATTTTAATTATAACTATACTATAAGTGATGAAATCAGAAATAAAACCTATAGATTTTATGGAAAAACCAATAACTACTTCAGTTTGACTCAATAAAAATATGAGAATAACAATCCTATCTTTTTTAATTACACTCAATTGTTAATATAGCATAACACTTTATTCTATCCTGATATCAAATGTCTTGTTAGCAACATACTATTAAAATATACTCGATATTATGTCTATATAGATTAATGTCATCAAAATTTCAGTGAATTTTATCGCACATCCAGTACTGATTAATATATTAGTACAGCTAGATTTATGAGATAATAACATTATTTGGCCAAAATTGCGCCGGAAAACATACTATAATACTATAGTATTAGAATTAATCAGATCCAGTTCTAGATTCTAGAATACTACAAAAAACTCTGTATAAGATTCATTCCATAACAGATCCTTCTTAATTTTATTCTCCTTATAAGCATAAAGTGTTGTATCTTATTTCGACTTGTAGTGGAATACAGCGATATTTTTTATTTTGAAACACGTATCAGAAGAATGTCTTATTACATATTCTCATTAAAATCTCTTTAGAGGAGGCAAGGAAGAGAACATTTCTAACATGTCCATTATTGAACTGACTGCAACTATTAGTTCTTGATGAACCTACTTAAGGTATTAATGTGAATGATTCAGTTATATCTACATGATTTAATCAATTAGCTTTGACGTCAACTAAATTTTAGTATTTAAATTTTCACATGATTTACATTTAAGTATAGATAAACAATTAAGGTGTATTCTTGAATCATTCAATCTGTACTCTTACTGCATCACAAACGATATTACAATAATCAGAATTGATCTCTATTCGTGATCTTAGTACAGAACAATTAGAAATTGATCGATATTATAATTATATTTATTATTATAATTTATAGGTAGAAATATAATATAATATGTAAGAAAATATTGTACCTCGATGATTGAATTATTATTTCTAGAAGAGATTACAAAAGTTCTCAATTAAGGCCAATAAAAGATGCTCTTGATTCTTTTATCATTTAGCGTCAAGAATTATCCTTGGTTAGCACCTTAGTATATGCTTTATTACTTGGGGTTTGTCGTTACTACTCAACACGAATCTTTTCTATTCAGTAATTTCTGTAACCTATTTATGATCGTTTATACCAGTGGAGTTAGAGTATATTACTCATATCTAACACTAAATAAGTTATTAGGAATACTCATTTACAAAGCTTTATTACTAGAACTAATTCTTGTTAGTCTTATTTTCAATTCTTATTCTGACTGGCTTGCATACCTGTTGAGTGATTGACTAAAAATGATGTTCAATAATTTATGGATCATGTTAATTAATATAAGTTTAATACTAATATTCTTGATATAGAATTAGAGAGCATGACTAACTCTAACTATGAGTTCTAATCTAACTAAGATAGGTGATATAAAGATTCAATAAATTGAAATCACTGCAATTATCATAACTTCACTAACGATTAGAATATTAATGTAGTTTATTTGATCATTAATGATTACGTTGTTACTAATTATTCTAGTAGTTATATACATCAATTTACTATATCTTCCTCATAAGTGATCATTATAACAGTTCTGATAGACATGCTAGCTGTTACAGATAAATTAATGATACTAGCATACTATAATACTCCGGTAGGACCGCAAGTAACTTTAGATATAGTATTAACATTTATATTAAACAACTGACAAACTAACAACGTAAATACAAAATCATAATAATTGAGTAATAAAAAGTAGAAATATCAATAATATGACATAACAAACCTAATATTCGTGTAGACTTAAAATAGTCTAACAAAAACATGTGTTTAGAATAAAAAGATTAAAAATCTACAACAAACTATTTTATTATAAAAATAGTTTTAATTATAAATATCTAACATTGTCTATTCAGAATAAAGAAGATAAAACATATTGTATACTCAGAATAAATTATGGTTTTAATCACACCTGATTTTATGAATAACTCAATGATCTTTTAAATACAAAATACGATTTAATAAAAACTATTAATCTTATACAAAGTTTTTTATACGAACAAACGGAGTAACTGAATGTAATTAAGTTTTTTATATACTTTGTTCATATAGTGAGAAAATTAGATAATAAATCTTATTTTTAATTTATCAAATGACCCAATTATATACGGATATTAGTCATAATTAAGTCAAATATCATTAATGCTTTTCATAATTTTCAAATCACGTACTATATACACAAAATACATCGATATAAGTTATTTAAGATGTAGGACCTTACTAATTTATGATTAGCTTTTTATTGAGAATAAATAACTAATTACAAGATTGTAATGTTAGAAACATAATAAAAGATAATATCTTTGTATACTATTAATCTCATCATAATAATATTTTTTCTTAATCTTAAATCAGTCTTTATTTCTTCTAAGAAGAAGATAATTAAAAAAATTAAATTTTATCAGTATAATAATAGATATACATCCTAAATCTAGAAAATTCATATTATTAAGCTACATATTTATTTTATAAATTTAAATCTTAAATATATTTAAGTTTATTTAATCACCTCGTTAGATGATTTAATTATCTTTAATATATCACTTCCAACTCATCATAAAGTTTTCTTCTATAACTAGACGAAATGAGTTTTACTCTAATTAAAGAAGATATTCAATATAAAAAGCATGAATAATTACATATAGACCCTCTATTTCTATAATGAAAGAGTATGATTTATCAATGAAACAATTCTAAGAATTGTTTCTCAATTTTTTTATGACCAAATACTAAGTTAGGACCACTCTATAAAAATTATAAAAATATAAAAAATCAATCTTACATATGATTAAATATTTTTGATATTAGTCCTTATAAATAATATCAAAACTACTTAATATCATAAACATGATAAAAATATATAATAGCCGATAAGTTAATCTATAATAATTTATTCTCTATATAGTGTTTTTACAATTATAAATAATAGATTAATCTTATAAATAAAATTAGAAAATAGATTAAAACAATACATAAAACATAGTAATTTAATACAAAGATTGGATTTTCTACGTTTTTTAAAACATTAGTAGATTATAATGATAACAAAAATTTTTATCAATTTTAATAAATATCTATATCGCATAGTACATTAGACCTCAATACAATTTTTAACATAATCATTGACTATTTTATGAATAAAAAATTAACAGTATTAGACATACTAAACAATATCCCTCTAGTTTAAAAAAATTTTTAATTAGTTTCTGTTTTTATTAAAAAAATAAAAAATCTTATTCATTCAGAAATAATTACAATTTTTTATGTATTCTTAATTTTTATTGATTAAATATTAATTGTCTAATCAATTTTATACATTCTGTTAAGTCAATCTATTTCTATAGATACTACATATCTTAAAAACATATCTCTATTTCACTAGTCAATTATATCTGACTAGTGAAATAGGTTATTGTTTTCTTCAATTAAAAGAAATATTATAGTTATAAATTATATTTATATATATAACTGCAGATACAGATTACAATCAATAATTTATATCAACTGAATCTCTATATATTTTTAGCAAATAGAACTTATAGTATATTTAGATCTAAAATCTTATCATAAAAACTTAAATCTTAATACAATCTATTAAGTGATAATTAATTAAATAACCATATCTCATGCTATCTATCATATTATGATCTAGAATCTTTCTTTGATAAAAAATCTTAACTCTGTAAGCTACTAATTATTTCTCTTTTAATAAAAATGATTAAATTTTCAAAATTACTAATCATCGTATGTATAAAGAGTATATTGGATATATCTATATTAAATTTGAAGAAATAGATCTTATGCCTGACAAACTACAGTTAGAAATGTATTGTCAGATGAATTATAAAAATACTACTAATCTATATGTTTCATATTTAAGAGATGATCAAATCAATAATATTCTTAATCAATAATCAAGCAACAGGCAATAAATGAGCAATCAGCCAAAAAAATATAAGAATTACTTTAAGCCAATAAAAAAACAAATTATCTTTACTTACTGGCGTTTTTCTTGTCTCTATGTTTTTATTTTTTTTGGTATGCTTACATTACTACTGCGAGTTGGGTGGTTACAAATTATTAATTTTAATCCATTAGTACACGAAGGAGATAAGCGATCACTACGTGTACAAATTCTTCAAAGATCACGTGGAATGATCAGTGATCGGGAAGGACGCCCTCTAGCTGTGAGCGTTCCAACCCATGCCATTCTCATTGACCCCAAAGTATTATGCGATGCAGGGGGAATAAAAACAGATCATCGTTGGATAGCATTATCCAATGCACTTTCTATTCCTATAAATAAATTAGAAGATCTAATCCGTGCAAATCCAAATAATCGCTTTGTATATTTAGCTCGTCAAATTAATCTAGATATTAGCGAATACATCCAAAAATTAAAACTACCAGGTATTTTTGTTCGTGAAGAGTCACGACGCTATTATCCTGCCGGAAATATTGCATCTCACCTGATTGGTATTACGAATATTGATGGACAGGGTATTGAAGGTGTTGAAAAAAGTTTTGATAAATGGCTAACAGGTCACCCTGGGTTACGTATAGTGCGAAAAGATCGCTGTGGAGAAGTGATTGAAGATATTTTATCCGTCAATGGTGAAGATGCACATAACCTTATACTGAGTATTGATGAACGTCTTCAAACCCAAGTATATCGCGAACTTACTAATGCAGTTATCTGTAATAAAGCAGAATCCGGTACAGCTGTCCTTCTTGATGTGCTTACCGGAGAAGTTCTAGCAATGGCTAACAGCCCAGCATATAATCCAAATAATCTAAATGATACCACGAAAGATATGATGCGTAACCGTGCGATTACAGACGTATTTGAACCAGGATCTACAGTCAAACCAATGGTAATTATTACCGCTCTTCAAAATGGTATTGTCAATGAAGACAGTATTTTAAATACTGTTCCTTTTCGCCTAAATCACCATGAAATTCGAGATGTAGCATTCTATAATGAATTAACGTTAACTGGCATACTGCAGAAATCATCTAATGTTGGTGTATCACGACTAGCTCTTGCCATGCCTGTGAATGATCTACTAAATACTTATTCACTATTTGGATTAGGACAAGCAACAAACTTAGGTCTAGTTGGAGAGAGAAAAGGACTCTATCCTAAAAAAAATCACTGGTCAGATCTAGAAAGAGCTACCCTCTCTTTTGGGTATGGGCTAATGGTAACACCATTACAATTAGCACGAGTATATGCAACATTTGGTAGTTATGGTATTTATCGACCACTATCAATAGTAAAAGTTACGCCACCAGTATTGGGACAACGTATTTTTCCCGAACCACTGATACGAACAGTACTCCATATGATGGAAAGCGTCGCATTACCAGGAGGAGGGGGCATTAAAGCAGCCATTAAAGGTTATCGAGTTGCGATTAAAACGGGTACAGTTAAAAAAGTAGGCTTAAGCGGTAAGTTTATTCAAAGATACATCGCTTATACTGCAGGTGTTGCGCCTGCAAGTAAGCCTCGTTTTGCATTAGTTGTAGTAGTCAATGATCCTCGATCTGGTAAGTATTATGGCGGTACGGTTTCAGCCCCAGTTTTTAGCGCAATCATGAGTAGCGTCCTCCAAATTATGAATATCGAACCAGATGCTCTACCAGATACAAATCCACAAACAACAACAATGAACAAGAATGAGAAATGAGTGAAAAATCATAATTTAAACGAATTACTTAGCCCATGGATATCTAACGCACCAGATTACAGATTAAAAGAAATAAAGCTAGATAGCCGTAACATCAAACCAGGTGATCTATTTGTAGCCATTAAAGGTCATGATCATGATGGCCGTTTGTTTATTTCTCAAGCTATTTCCCAAGGTGCAGTCGCAGTCATTGCTGAAACTGATACTAAAACAGACAATGGGAAAATCAGAGACATACATGGTGTTCCGATTCTTTATTTAAAAGACCTTCCACATTATCTATCTTTTCTTGCTGGCCGATTCTATCAAGATCCAAGTAACAAAATACCTGTGATTGGTGTAACTGGAACTAATGGTAAAACTACCATTACACATCTAATAGCACAATGGGTTTCACTAATAGGTCAATCAAGCGCTATAATGGGAACAAATGGAAATGGTCTATACGGAGAACTAGAACATGCAACAAACACAACTAGTTCTTCTATAGATATCCAGCGATTCTTGATGAGCTGTTTAGAAAAAACTGTAAATCTTGTGATTATGGAACTCTCTTCACATGGTTTGATTCAGGGACGTGTATCGGCTCTAAATTTTGCAGCAACAGTGTTTACTAATCTTAGCCATGAGCATCTTGACTATCATGGTGATATTTCGCGTTATGAAGATGCTAAATGGCTTCTGTTTGCTAAACATAAAACTGAAAAAATCATTATTAATACTGATGATCCAGTTGGAAAAAAATGGATTCTAAAATTACCAAACGCAGTTGCAGTCAGTATAAATGATAGATATCAGATCAACAGCCATAAACAATGGTTAAATGCAACTAAAATTAAATATTATGAACATGGGGTTAATGTTCATTTTCAATCTATCTGGGGGAATGGTTTCCTTAAGAGTTGTCTAATAGGTTCATTTAATGTTAGTAACTTATTAATATCCTTAGCTACACTTCTCTCTTTATCATATCCACTTGAAAAATTAATAAACACTGCTAGTCAATTACAGCCTCCACCCGGTCGCATGGAATTCTTTAAAAGAAGGGATAAACCAACAATAATAGTAGATTATGCCCATACACCCGATGCCCTAAAACAAGCACTTGTAACATTAAGATTATACTGTAAAGGGAAACTATGGTGTATTTTTGGATGTGGTGGAGATCGTGATAAAAATAAAAGAGCCTTAATGGGAGCTATTGCTGAGAAATTATCTGATGTAATCATTATTACTAATGATAACCCTCGTAAAGAAAACCCTAATAAAATTATCAATGATATATTAAGTGGACTCATTCATAACAGTCGCGCCAAAATAATTATGAATCGCATAGAAGCTATTTCTTACGCAGTTAGAACAGCACAAAACACAGACATCATTTTCCTTGCAGGAAAAGGTCATGAAAATTATCAGATAATTGGTACTAAAAATTTTAGTTATTCTGATCGATACACAGTTGCTCATCTTATTGGAATGAAAGAATGATGCCTATTACCTTACAAACAATAGCGGTAATAACTAATGGTAGACTATATGGTAAAAATATTTCTATTTCGTCAATTTCAATTGATACACGAAAAGCAAAAAAGGGTAGTTTATTTATAGCTTTACAAGGAAAAAATTACGATGCACATAATTTTATCCATAATGCTATTAATGCCGGATGCGCCTGTTGTGTAGTTAACAAACCTTTATCAATAGGATTTCCTCATTTAGTTGTCAAAGACACACGGATTGCATTAGAAAATTTATCAGTATGGTTTCGTAAGAAGTCTAAGGCACGCATTGTTGCTATCACCGGATCATCTGGAAAAACATCAGTAAAAGAAATGACAGCGGCTATTCTACAACAATGCGGAAAAACATTATATACTCATGGTAATTTAAACAATGCACTTGGAGTACCAATTACACTATTACGTCTTAGACCTATTCATGAATATGCAGTTATTGAATTAGGCGCTCAAACTAAAGGTGAGATTACCTATACTTCTGATCTAATACAACCAGATAGCGTACTAATAAATAATATTTCAGTTTCACATTTAGAAGGTTTTGAAACAATTGAAGGCATTGCTCAAGGGAAAGGAGAAATTTTTAACGCCCTATCAATTAATGGAACTGCGATTATTAATTCTGATAGTAACGACTGGATAAATTGGCAATTACTATTACATCAACAAAATATTTGGAGATTTTCTTTACATAAAAAACAAGATAGTGATTTTTATTCATCTAATATTATTTCTAGTATTCATGGGACACGTTTTATTCTTCACTCACCTGCAGGATCTGTAGAAATCATACTTCAGGTATTGGGAGAGCATAACATTGCTAATGCACTAGCTTCCAGTGCATTAGCACTCTCTATCGGTGCACCATTAAGTGCTATTTCTTATGGATTAAATAACTTCAAAGGAATAGAGGGTCGTCTCTTTCCAGTCATGTTAAATAAAAATAAATTATTAATTGATGATAGTTATAATGCCAATATGGGATCTATGATTTCTGCTATAAATTTTTTAAAAACCATGCCCGGATATCGTGTTCTTATTGTCGGTGACATTAAAGAACTTGGGAGCAATGCCGATAAATACCATGCTCAAATAGGATTTATGATAAACGCTACCAGTATTGAAAAAGTATTAAGCATAGGCACACTAAGTTATCATATTTCTCATAATAGTGGCGTAGGTGAACACTTTTGTGATCTAACTACTCTAGCCGCTCGATCTTGCGAATTATTGATCTTGCATCACCAAATAACTATACTAGTAAAAGGATCGCGTAGCATGTCAATGGAACAGATTGTCCGTATTTTACAGGAACAAGATGTATGTTTATTTACCTAACAGAATATCTCACGACTTTTTATTCTGGTTTTAATGTTCTATCCTCTCTAACCTTCCGGGCTATAATTAGTTTTCTAACTTCTTTTTTCTTAGCTTTATTGATAGGACCATTCATTATCTCTCGCTTAAAGACACAAGCGATTCGCCAAGTCATACGTAGTGATGGACCAAAATCACACTGTATAAAAAACGGCACCCCAACAATGGGAGGTATTATCATACTTATTTCCATCATTGCTCCCATTCTAATCTGGAGTAATCCATTTAACCTATACGTTTTTCTTGTGATTTATATTCTTATTAGTTACGGTTTTGTTGGTTTTATCGATGATTATCTCAAAGTCAAAGATACTAACAATCAAGGACTACTTCCTCGCTGGAAGTATATCTTTCAATCTGTGATTGCATTAACCTTATGTAGTATTATGTGTCTTGTCGGTAAAGACACGTTTGCAACGGATCTCGTTCTGCCATTTTTTAAAAATATTGTACCACAATCAGGCGTTTTATATTTGCTTCTAGCATACTTTGTTATAGTAGGCACTAGTAATGCCGTCAATCTAACAGATGGGCTTGATGGTCTAGTTATCATGCCAATAGTATTTATTTCTGCAGGATTTGCATTGGTAGCATGGGTAACTAGCAATGTGCAATATTCTGAATACCTCAACATCCCCTATATAAAGCATGCTAAAGAACTGGTTATTGTCTGCACTACAATCACTGGATCTGGATTAGGTTTTTTGTGGTTTAATACTTATCCAGCTCAAATTTTTATGGGAGATGTAGGATCATTAGCCTTAGGAGGCGCACTTGGTACAATCTCAATACTATTACGACAAGAGTTTTTACTTCTAATTATGGGAGGGGTATTTGTTTTAGAAACTCTGTCAGTCATTCTTCAAGTCCTTTTCTTTAAATTACGCGGTCATCGTATTTTTAAGATGGCTCCGATTCACCATCATTATGAATTAAAAGGATATCCAGAACCACGTATTATTATACGTTTTTGGATTATAACACTAATATTGGTGTTTATCGGATTAGCAACCCTAAAGGCACGATAGTGGTGAATAATTATCAGGGTAAAAAAATTGTTATTATTGGGTTGGGAGTAACTGGTCTTTCTTGTATTTATTTTTTTATCTCACGCGGCGTTCTTCCGCGTGTGATAGATACGCGTATTACACCACCAAATTTACTCAATATCCCAAAAAATATTCACTATTGGTTTGGAAGCATAAATACTGACTGGTTATTAGACTCTGAGCTAATTATTAGTAGTCCAGGCATAAATCTTAGACATCCTTCATTAATTGCTGCAGCAAAAGCCGGAATTGAAATTATTGGTGATATCGAGCTTTTTTGCCGAGAAACAAAGACCCCAATTATTGCGATTACTGGTTCTAATGGAAAAAGCACCGTCACTTGTTTAGTGAGTAAGATAGCAAGAAATAGGGGATGGAAGGTTGGCACAGGTGGTAATATTGGATTACCTGCTTTAATGTTATTAAAAAAACCTGCACAACTTTATGTGTTAGAACTCTCTAGTTTTCAACTTGAAACCACTACAAGTTTACGAGCCACTGCTGCTACTATACTTAATATTACTGAAGACCACATGGAGCGTTACCCATTAGGTATAGAAGAGTATCGTTCTGCTAAATTACGTATATATAATAATGCTCAAATATGTATAGTGAATTCTGATGATGCGCTTACTATGCCGAAACAGTTAAAAAATAAAAACTATCGTAGTGTAGGTGTATATACCGGTGATTACCATTTAAAAAAACAGAAAAACGGTACTTGGTTACAAGCACAGGGAAAACTCCTACTTAATACTGATCAGCTTAAACTTTTTGGTCAACATAATTATATTAATGCGCTTACTGCACTCGCGCTAGCCGATGCTGTTAATTTACCAAGAAAACACAGTAAACATGTATTAATAAGCTTTAGTGGCTTAGCGCATCGTTTTCAGCTAGTTCATGAGCACAATGGAGTACGTTGGATTAATGACTCTAAAGCAACGAATGTTGCTAGTACGATCGCCGCTCTAGGGGGATTACGTCGAACCGGAGTCTTATGGCTCCTGTTAGGAGGAGACGGAAAATCAGCTAACTTTACACCGCTAACTTTCCATCTTCATACAACTAATACTCGTGTTTACTGCTTTGGTCGTGATCGCGAGGAGCTAGCAAAATTAAATCCGGATATAACAGTAAAAACTCAGACTATGAATGAAGCAATAATTCAGATCGCTAAGAAAGTCAAGAATGGTGATGTAGTCCTACTTTCTCCAGCCTGCTCTAGCTTGGACCAATTTAAAAACTTTGAACACCGCGGTTTAGTATTTACTAAACTCGCACAACGAACAAGTAAATGCATATTATAAAGATACGATCTCTAATCAAGAATATTAAATTATTAATAGACCGGATGATATACCAAAACACAAACGTGACACACGATACACTTTTATATGATAGAACGCTGTTATGGTTAGTTTTTAGTTTAGTGACGATAGGATTTGTAATGGTGACATCATCATCAATGGCTATTGGGAACCACCTATCAGGTGATCCTTTCTTTTTTGTCAAGCGTGATGCGATCTACTTATTATTAGCGTTCACAGTAGCTTATATTACATTAAGAATTCCTATGAGCGTATGGCAACGATACAGTAATATTATACTACTAATTACAATTATTCTATTATTTCTTGTATTAGTCTTAGGTAGTTCAGCAAATGGAGCGTCCAGATGGATTATCATAGGCCCCATTGGTATACAACCAGCAGAAGTTTCTAAATTATCCCTTTTCTGTTACCTTTCAAACTATTTAGTACGTAAAATTCATGAAGTACGTAATAACTTCTGGGGTTTCTGGAAACCTATGAGCATATTACTCATACTAGCTACACTGTTGCTTGCCCAACCAGATTTAGGAACTATAGTAATCATGTTTGTTATTACGTTAGCAATGCTATTCATTAGTGGTGCAAAAATATGGCATTTTCTTCTAATTATAGGACCTAGTATTGTTACAGTTATTATTCTTATTTTAGAAAAACCCTATCGAATACGACGTGTTAGTTCTGTCTGGAACCCATGGATGGATCCATTTGGAAGTGGATATCAACTTACACAATCTCTTATGGCATTCGGTCGAGGTCATATATGGGGACAAGGACTAGGAAACTCAGTACAAAAATTAGAGTATTTACCAGCAGCACACACTGATTTTATTTTTTCAATTATAGGAGAAGAACTAGGTTATATCGGTGTACTGATAGTATTATTCATGATATTTTTTATCTCTTTTCGTGCAGTAAAAATTGGTCAAAGTGCACTAAAACTTAATCAGCAATTTTCAGGGTTTTTAGCATGTTCTATTGGTGTATGGTTTGGCTTTCAAACACTAATTAACGTCGGAGCAGCAATAGGAATCTTGCCAACAAAAGGGTTAACATTGCCACTCATTAGCTATGGAGGATCCAGTTTGATAATTATGTCAACATCCATAGCATTTTTATTGCGCATCGATCATGAAACACGTATAGCAAAATCTCAAGTATTTATACGGAGGTCATAAATGAATCAAAAAAAACTCTTGGTTATTGCTGGTGGAACTGGCGGCCATATATTCCCTGGTCTGGCTGTTGCAAGCTATCTAAAAAAACTAAATTGGCAAATCTATTGGCTTGGTGCTAATGGGAAAATGGAAGAACATTTAGTCCAAAAACACGGAATTAATATTGATTATATTCAAATTAGCGGTCTACGTGGTAAAGGTATAAAAACCTTATTATCAGCACCATTAAATGTTATAAAAGCCTGGAGTCAAGCATGCGCAATTATAAAACGATGGCAACCAGATGTAGCATTAGGAATGGGTGGATATGTAACTGGCCCAGGAGGGCTAGCAGCCTGGAGCTGTAATGTGCCTTTAGTATTACATGAACAAAACAGTATCGCTGGTTTAACCAATAAATGGCTGGCAAAATTACCAGTAAAGTTATACAGGCGTTCCCAGGAACTTGGAATTATGCAGAAGTAGTAGGAAACCCAGTGCGCATAGATATTATCTCGTTACCCAAGCCTTCTGTTCGTTTTGTAGGACGAAAAGGGGCAATCCGTGTCTTAGTAATAGGTGGAAGTCAGGGTGCACAGATTTTAAATCAAACTATCCCTCAAGTAGCTTATAAACTTGGTCATAAAATATCTCTATGGCATCAAGTTGGAGAAGGGAAATTACGTGCTGTAAAAAATGATTATATGAAGATTAATCAAACTCATTACCGACTTTCAGAATTTATTGACAATATAGCTAATGCTTATGCTTGGGCCGATATAGTGATCTGTCGATCTGGTGCGATGACAGTCAGCGAGCTAGCGGCTGTAGGACTACCAGCTATTTTTGTACCGTTCCAACATAAAGATCGCCAACAATATTGGAATGCTTTATCAGTGACTAAAACAGGAGGCGCCGTAATGTATGAAGAATCTCACTTCACCGCTGATATTATAGCAGAACAGCTTTCTAAATGGGATCGTCCAAAATTATTAGAAATGGCTGAGAAAGTACACACTATGGCAGTGTTCGATTCAACAGAACGTGTTGCAAAAATCGTAAGCGATATAGTGCGCTAAAATATTATAACTACATATCTTTCGGTCTTCATAATCATAGTCAAATACTAACAGGCCCCAATGAACACGCGACAACCAGTAAAATTAGTTTATAATACACCTAAAATGGGGAGAATAAAACATATCCATTTTATCGGTATTGGTGGTTCTGGTATGGGTGGTATTGCTGAAGTATTAGCTCATCAAGGCTATAAAATCAGTGGATCAGAGTTAGTGCCAAATATAGTGACCAAACGTCTTAGAGGCTTAGGTGTAACTATCTATTTTAACCACTGCCAAGAAAATATAATTAACTCTAATGTAGTAGTTGCATCTACTGCTATCCCTCAGAATAACCCAGAGATATGTGCAGCGCATCAAGCAGGCATTCCAGTTATAAACCGTGCTATGATGTTAGCAGAGCTAATGCGTTTCCGATATAGCATTGCCGTTGCTGGAACTCACGGAAAAACAACTACTACTACAATGATATCAGATATATATATAGAAGGTGGTATGGATCCAACTTTTATAAACGGCGGTCTTGTTAAATCAACTGGAAGTCATGCACGTTTAGGAAAAAGTCAATATATAATTGTCGAAGCAGATGAAAGCGATGCATCTTTTTTATATTTAAAACCTATCATGGCAATTATTACCAATATTGAAGCTGAACACATGGATACATATCAAAATGACTTCGAAAATCTCAAGCAAATTTTTATTAATTTTTTACATAATATTCCATTTTATGGAAGAGCTATATTATGTCTTGATAACCCGGTCATTCGTGATTTACTACCTAGAATCCATCGTCCAATTACTACCTATGGTTTTAGTAAAGATGCAGATGTACGTATTCAAAACTATACACATTGCGGTCAACAAGGACATTTTACTGTCGCTCGTCAAGGAATGCCGCTCATGCATGTTGTCTTGAATACACCTGGATATCACAATGCACTAAATGCAGCGGCAGCAATTACAGTCGCTACTGAAGATAGTATTGATGATCAAGCCATGCTTAATGTATTACGAAGTTTTCAGGGAACTGCTCGTCGCTTTGAATTTCTCGGCGAATCCTTTTTAAAAAAGGAAAGTGGTAAAAACGATACTATAATATTAATTCATGATTACGGTCATCATCCAACAGAAATTGACGTGACCATTCAAACCATACGAAATAATTGGCCAGAAAAAAATCTTATAATGATTTTTCAACCGCATCGTTATACTCGCACTCGTGATTTCTATATTGAATTTGTGCAAGTTCTTTCACAAGTAGATTCTCTTATAATGTTAGATATAGATCCTGCTGGTGAACCTCCAATTAGCGGAATTGACAGTCGATCTTTATGTTGTGCAATTCGTGAATGTCATAAAGTAAATCCAATTTTCACTTCTGATTACCAGATCGTTCTGGAGAAACTCTTATCACAATTAACTGGAAATGATTTAATTTTAGTTCAGGGCGCTGGTAATATAGAGGTGTTTGCCTATACTCTAGCTAAACTAAAATTATACCTATAAATAAATATAAGAAAATCTGATGACTGAAAAAATAGCAGTATTATTAGGTGGAACTTCCTCAGAACGTAGAATCTCCCTTTTATCAGGAACTGCAGTTCTGCAAGGACTGAAGGATTCCGGGATCAATGCTTACCCTATAGATATACGTGATGTTCCATTAATGACATTAAAAAAAGAAGGTTTTATTAAAGTCTTTATTGCGTTGCATGGACGAGGAGGAGAAGATGGAATGATACAGGGAGTATTAGAATATCTAAGACTGCCTTATACAGGAAGTGGAATAATGGCTTCATCTATCGCCATGGATAAGTTACGAAGTAAATATCTTTGGCAAGGATGCGGTCTGTCCGTTCCTCCTTTTGTTTTATTAACCCCAGACCAAGTGAATAATAAACTTGACAAAGAAATAATAGTTAAAATTGATAAGCTTGGTTTTCCCCTTTTCGTTAAACCTAACCATGAAGGATCTAGTGTTGGAAGCTCCCGTGTTAACAATAAATCAGAGTTAAAAAAAGCTTTAGTAAAGGCTTTTTGTTACGATAACAAAGTACTAGTTGAAAGATTTCTTATCGGTGTAGAATATACCGTCGGTATAATCGGTCAAGATCCACTTCCCTCAATACGAATTGAATCAAATAGAGAGTATTATGATTATCATTCAAAATACATGTCAAATAAAACACAGTACCTGTGTCCTTCAGGTTTAAGCGTGAAAAAAGAAACTGAATTGCATTCATTAAGTATCACAGCATGGAATGCAATAGGATGCACTGGATCAGGACGCGTAGATATCATTATGGATAATAAGGGAAAGTTTTACCTACTAGAGATTAACTCATCTCCAGGTATGACAGAACATAGCTTGCTTCCTCTTGCAGCAAGAAAAGCAGGAATAAATTTTCCGTCTCTGGTAACTCGTATTCTAGCCCTAGCAAATTAACACACCATTCTTAATGGTAAATTATATTTTGACTGATCATTAAGATCTTTTGATATAATTTATCTTATATCTAGTAAATCTTTTAAATTTCTATTTTATGCTGACATAACAGATTTTACTTTAAAAGATCACTTTCTTTATTAGTTATACATTAATAGTAATTAACTACCACTAATTCAACTATCAAATATATCCTTCTATTTAACGAAGAGCATTTTATCTAAAAAATACTAGATAATCAATTTTATCTAATAAAAACTAAGAATCCATCTAAACATTAATGCCTTGCGTATAACAATAAATAGTAAATAAATAAAAACATCTATCTAGTTGAATATATTCATATTTTTCGATAAAATATAATAAGTTATACTTATAATTTTATGTTAATAAAAAGAGAATAATCCAGTACATAATATGTATAGCGAATACATGATAATTATAAATGATATATTCTTATTAAGAGTAGTAGAAAAAATTATTTATCAAACATAAACGTTCCACTATCTGTATGGTAGTAACATTCAAATATTTATAAGCGTAAATCAGACCTAGGATTTCTTACTAGATCAGTATATTTATTTAGCAAACCACGTATCATCAACATGTTCTAAAACACAAGAACCTTGTTAAGCTATTCCCATGTCCTATAATGAATACACGAGACGAGAAAGGAATATAATATTTATCAGTATTCTAATACAACTACTCTATCACAGAATTAGATTTAAAAATAATTCCCTGAATTAGGCTGCTAACAATGATCAAACATAATAAAGAAAATATAGGTTAATTAACATGATTAAGTCAATAGATAGAAAACTGTTAGTTGGTCTTGAGATAGGCACTGTAAAAATTTCTGTCTTAGTAGGGGAAGTTCTTCCTGATGGAATGATTAATATTATTGGAGTAGGGGAATGCCCGTCTCATGGCATGGAAAAAGGTAGTGTAAAAGACCTTGAATCAGTGGTCAAGTGCACTCAAATAGCAATAGAACAAGCAGAGCGTATAGCAGAATGCCATATCTCTTCAGTATACCTTGCTTTATCAGGAAAACATATTGGATGTCAAAATGAAATAGGAATGGTACCAATCTGTAATGAAGAGGTGATCCAGGATGATATAGATAATGTAGTGCATACAGCTACATCTGTTCATGTACCTGATGAACATCGGATCCTACATGTTATTCCGCAAGAATATGCAATTGATTACCAGGAAGGCATCAAAAACCCCATTGGCTTATTTGGTGTACGAATGCAAGCGCAAGTACATCTAATAACCTGTCACAATGATATGGCAAAAAATATTGTGAAAGTAGTAGAACGCTGTGGATTAAAGGTGGATCAATTAGTTTTTTCTGGTCTAGCATCTAGTTATGCAGTATTAACTGAAGATGAACGAGAATTAGGTGTCTGCATAGTAGATATTGGAGGAGGTACTATGGATATAGCTATATATACTAAAGGCGCATTACGTCATAGCAAAGTAATCCCTTATGCAGGAAACGTCGTAACAAACGACATAGCTTATATCTTTGGCACTCCTCAAGCGACTGCGGAAACACTAAAAATACAAAAAGGATGTGTTCTTGGACCTACTTTCAGTAAAGATGACACTATTGAAATTGCAACTCATAACGGGCGCCCCTCCCGGAATGTACCACGTCAAACATTAGCAGAAGTTATTGAACCGCGTTATACCGAACTCCTATATCTTGTAAACAATGAGATGCTGAAATTTACTAAAGGATTAGGAAAGGAGGGCGTAAAAGATGATCTAGCAGCAGGTGTTGTTCTAACCGGCGGAGCAGCGAAAATATCAGGACTAGAGGTCTGTGCTCAACGAACATTACAAACTCAAGTTCGTATTGGGTATCCAAAAAATATTACAGGACTTATGGAATCTGCAAAAGAAACAAGTTATTCCACAACAGTCGGCTTGCTCCATTATGGAAAATTATCACATTGGAATAATAGAGACGATGAGGAAAAAAGAACTTCAGTGAAAAATTGGTTCCGTAAAATCCATAAATGGATAAAACAAGAATTTTAATTTTATTTAATTGATGAGATCACTCTCTCTATGTTTGGCTCTCTCTAAAAAGAGAGAATATAATGGGAAGATATTATGTTTGAACCATTAGAATTAACTAATGACGCAATCATTAAAGTGATTGGTATTGGCGGCGGCGGCAGTAATGCTGTAGAACATATGATCCGTGAACGTATTGAAGGCGTTGAATTTTTTGCAGTAAACACCGATGCTCAGGCTCTACGTAAAACCACAGTGAGTCAAACCATTCAAATTGGAAATAGTATTACTAAAGGTCTAGGAGCAGGAGCTAATCCAGAAGTTGGTCGTAATTCAGCAGAAGAAGATCGTGAAGGACTTCGTCAGGCATTAGAGGGAGCAGATATGGTCTTTATTGCTGCCGGAATGGGCGGGGGAACGGGAACTGGTGCAGCCCCAGTAGTTGCTGAGGTAGCAAAAGATCATGGTATCTTAACTGTCGCGATAGTAACAAGACCATTTAATTTTGAAGGGAAAAAACGAATGTCATTCGCCGAACAAGGTATCTCTGACCTCTCTAAACATGTTGATTCCCTCATCACTATTCCTAATGATAAACTGTTAAAAGTATTAGGTCGTGGTATATCTCTGCTCGATGCATTTAGTGCAGCTAATGATGTATTAAAGGGAGCTGTTCAAGGGATTGCAGAACTGATTACTCGACCTGGTTTGATAAATGTTGATTTTGCTGATGTCCGTACTGTTATGTCCGAAATGGGATATGCAATGATGGGTTCAGGCATATCATGTAGTGAAAATCGAGCGGAAGAAGCAGCTGCAATGGCAATATCTAGTCCTTTATTGGAAGATATCGATCTATCTGGTGCACGCGGCGTTCTAGTAAACATTACTGCTGGTTTTGATCTTCGTTTAGATGAGTTTGAGACTGTAGGAAATACAATTCGAGCATTTTCTGCAGATAACGCTACAGTTGTAATCGGTACTTCACTAGATCCAGAAATGAACAATGAACTGCGTGTGACAGTAGTGGCTACAGGTATTGGAATGAGTAAATGCGCTGATATAACTTTATCCACAAATAAACATACTATGCAGCCACTCATAAATCATCACTATCAGCGACACATCTCATCCAGTTTACCATTAGAACAGCAGTCTTCTACACAAAAAATAGGTGGCCTAAACTCTACATCACATACAGAACTGGACTATCTCGACATTCCAGCCTTCTTAAGAAAATAGATAAACCAAGAGTACTGAAAGCATAGGTTACATTAGTATATATCTTGAGATCTATTCTTTGTTTGTGATATATCCTGAAAGTCATATTCCTATTTTCCGAGAAAATAATATGATTAAACAACGGACCTTACAACGCATTGTTCAGACGACTGGAGTCGGCTTGCATACCGGCAAAAAAGTTACACTGACTCTTCGTTGTGCTTTAGCGAACACTGGGGTTATCTATCGTCGTACTGATTTAACTCCCCCAGTTGATTTTCAAGCTAATGCAAAATCCGTACGTAATACTATATTATGTACATGTTTG
The DNA here is from genome assembly GCF_900699015.1 of Candidatus Erwinia haradaeae. Lineage (GTDB taxonomy): Bacteria > Pseudomonadota > Gammaproteobacteria > Enterobacterales > Enterobacteriaceae > Erwinia_E > Erwinia_E haradaeae_E. Next base: position 638,596 of record NZ_LR217737.1, read on the forward strand.
GTCAATGAACATGGTATTCAAATTTCAACAGTGGAGCATTTAAATGCAGCGCTATCCGGTTTAGGCATTGATAATATTTTAGTAGAGGTAAATGCACCTGAAATTCCTATTATGGATGGTAGTGCAGCACCTTTTATTTATTTATTGATGGATGCAGGAATTACAGAATTGAGCAGCGCAAAGAAATTTGTGCGTATCATCCAACCAGTTCGAGTAGAAGAAGGTGAAAAATGGGCAGAATTCTCTCCTTATCATGGCTTTTCTCTCGATTTTACAATTGATTTTAATCATCCAGCTATTAATTCTAGCACACAACGTTATTGTATAGACTTCTCTACAGAATCCTTTACGTGTCAAATTAGCCGTGCACGTACCTTTGGTTTCATGAGAGATATTAAAACTCTTCAATATCGTGGACTATGTCTTGGTGGTAGTTTTGACTGTGCTATAATAGTCGATGACTATCGAGTCTTAAATAAAGACGGTCTACGATTTGAAGATGAATTTGTGCGTCATAAAATACTAGATGCTATTGGAGATCTTTATATGTGCGGCCATAATATTATTGGTGCCTTTACTGCCTATAAGTCTGGACACGCTTTGAATAATAAACTTCTACGAGCAGTCTTAGCCCACAGAGAATCTTGGGAATGGGCAACATTTGAAGATGAAAGCGCATTGCCAATGACTTTTAGATCTTCGAACCTTCTGCTAGAATAAGCTCAATATATTAATTAGATGTAATTAAGTGCATACTTTCTTCGCTAGAAAGAGAAGCCAATCTTTCTAAAGTTTTTTTTAATTTTTCTGGGCTTTGTTGCGCAATACTCCGTAAAATATTGGCACTTTCTATACTCAGATGTCTTGCCTTTAGCTTCTTTTTCTCTAAATCGCAATGGCTATTATATTTTATAGTTATTTCATGAGATTCAGATGCTATTGATGGATTGATCCTGATTTGAATTGCGATTAATAATGGCAACACCTCCTTTCGAAGTCTGAATAAAATATTAGATTCCTCATAACGCAAGGACATTAAAGCGTTAGCGTTAGCTATTTCGATGACTAGAACACCATTCCTTAAGTTAGCAACACGGCAGAAAGACTGTAAATGTTCCGGTAAAACCTCCTGAACGGATGTTGTCAGTTTATTGATCTCAAGTGCACGCTGCTGTATATATTGTAATATGCTCTTTTTTTCAAACTGATCAAAAAAATTCTTAACTAACTGCGGTCCTCTATCACGCATAAATAAACTCCGATATATCAGTGACTGATATCTAAAATTCTTAATAAAAATTAAATCAATATTATTTATTCGGAATTGTACTATTAGTAGATTAATATCTCATATGTTATTTTATAAAAGATTTTTTATTACAACATCGTAGCACCTTACAAGTATCTTTGATATAAAATTAGTATTAATAAATAGCGGCGATAATGCTAGTAAGTTAACTAAATTGACTGATTCTATCGTTAGAAAATAGAACGAATATACTACTCCTAGACAGTTAAGCTCTAATCCTTATAAAACAATTCAGTATATTAAACTAAGTCATTACTCATTCTAATTACATTATAGGTCTATGAATGATGAGTATTTCTAGCATTCGAGCTGGTCCTAATTCAAGTAATCAATCATAAATATTTATCTATGACAATAATAGGATTCAATGTTTTTCTTTAAAAGCACTCTTGAGAAATTATCAATTATGTTAATACACTTATTAACCAAATTTTTTGGTAGTAGTAATGATCGCACCCTTCGTCGTATGAAAAAAATGGTAGACTTAATTAATCATCTAGAACTAAATTTTATAAAATTAACTGATAAAGAATTAGAGAAAAAAACAACTATATTTCGTTTACGATTAAAAAATGGTGAACAACTGGACAATCTAATTCCAGAAGCGTTTGCTACTGTTCGAGAAGCTAGTAAGCGTGTTTTAAACATGCGTCACTTTGATGTACAAATTCTAGGAGGCATAGTTTTAAATAATCGTTGTATTGCAGAAATGAGAACTGGTGAAGGTAAAACATTAACAGCTACATTACCTGCCTATCTTAATGCATTATCAGAAAAAGGAGTTCATATTGTTACCGTTAACGATTATTTAGCTCAACGAGATGCAGAACAAAACCGACCATTATTTGAATTTCTTGGTTTAAGCGTTGGTAGCAATCTACCGGGCATGCCTGCTGCAGATAAGCGCAAAGCATATAATGCTGATATTACCTATGGAACTAATAATGAATATGGATTCGATTATCTGAGGGATAATATGGTCTTTAACCCAGATGATCGAGTACAGCGTACCTTGCATTATGCGATTGTTGACGAAGTTGATTCTATTCTTATTGACGAAGCTCGTACTCCACTCATTATTTCTGGTCCAACTGAAGATCATTCAGAACTATATATTAAAATTAATAACATTATTCCTAAGTTAATTCGCCAAGAAAAAGAAGATTCCGAAAGGTTTCAAGGAACAGGGCATTTTTCAGTAGATGAAAAAACTAGACAAGTATATCTTACTGAGAGAGGACTTATTACTCTAGAAAATCTAATGGTTGAAGAAAATATTTTAGAAAAAGGAGAGTCACTTTACTCACAAAGTAATATTATAATTATGCATCATGTAACTGCTGCACTACGTGCTCACGCCTTATTTACTTGTGACATTGACTATATTATCAAAAATGGTGAAATTGTTATTGTCGATGAACATACTGGTCGGACTATGCAAGGACGCCGCTGGTCAGATGGCTTACACCAAGCGATAGAAGCTAAAGAAGGTGTATCTATTCAAAATGAAAACCAAACTTTAGCCTCTATTACCTTTCAAAATTACTTTCGTTTGTATAAAAAACTATCTGGTATGACAGGTACTGCAGATACTGAAGCATTTGAATTTCGATCTATTTACAATCTAGATACAATTGTCATACCCACTAATAAACCTATGATAAGAAAAGATTTACCTGACTTAGTTTATATAACTGAATCAGAGAAGATTAATGCAATTATTGAAGATATTCGTCAACGAACTTTAAATGGACAGCCTGTGTTAGTTGGAACGATTTCAATTGAAAAATCTGAAATAGTATCCCTTGCACTCAATAAAGCCGGTATTCAACACACAGTCCTTAATGCTAAATTTCATGCCCATGAAGCTGAAATTATTTCGCAGGCTGGTCAACCTGGCTCAGTTACAATCGCTACAAACATGGCAGGCCGTGGTACAGATATAGTACTTGGTGGAAAATGGAATGATAAGATACCTGTCTTATCAGAAGCTACCGAGAAACAAATTTCCGAAAGTAAAGCCGTATGGAGAGCTCGCCACAATACTGTACTAGCGTCAGGAGGACTACATATTATTGGCACTGAACGTCACGAATCGCGTCGTATTGATAATCAACTACGTGGCCGTTCTGGTCGACAAGGAGATGAGGGGTCTTCTCGTTTCTACCTATCAATGGAAGACTCATTAATGCGGATCTTCGCCTCAGAACGCGTTACTCAAATGATGAGAAAGCTAGGCATGGGTACTGGAGAATCCATTCAACATCCTTGGGTTACTAAGGCAATCGCTAATGCACAGCGGAAGGTCGAAAGCCGTAACTTTGATATACGTAAGCAACTTCTAGAGTATGATGATGTAGCTAATGATCAAAGACGTGTAATTTACTTGCAACGTAATAAACTTTTGGATACCTCTGATATCTCCGACATTATTATCAACATGCAAGAAGAAGTCTACACTACTATTCTTTATCAATATATTCCACCACAATCTGAAGAAGACATATGGGATACTTCTGGTTTAGAAAAAAAACTTACAAATGACTTCAACCTCACTATTAATATCAATGACTGGTTGGAGACAGACAATAATCTAGATATCGAGATTTTAAGAAAAAAAATAATTCACAAAGCTAAAAGACACTATTCTTGTACAGAAGAACACCTTGGTCCAACAATTTTGCGAAACTACGAAAAAAACCTCATGTTAACAACTTTAGATTCCTTATGGAAAGACCACCTTTCTGCAATAGAATATTTACGACAAGGAATCCACCTGCGTGGTTACGCCCAAAAAGATCCAAAACAAGAATATAAACGAGAATCTTTTGCCATGTTTTCTGCAATGTTAGAATCACTAAACTATGAAGTAGTAAGTCATCTTAGTAGGATCAATCAAATATCTCTTCTAAAAGAATTAACAAATAGGAACGAAGGATTTCTCTACCAAGAAATGAGCAGCACAAAAAAAGAAAAAAATAAAACACAAATATTAGATCATATTTCTCAAAATAAACAAGACCTAGCTATTACTTCAGTTAGTTATCAAGTAGGACGAAATCATCCCTGCCCTTGTGGATCAGGAAAAAGGTATAAACAATGCCACGGTCATCTTATATAAAATGCTTAGCTTGAAACTACCACTAAAATAATTACTAGTTCTTTTATAAAAATTTAACAAAACAATAAATAACAGATCAACTATTATTATCTTTGTGTTTTTCTCTCACAAGAAAACAAAAATATTGATAGCTATATTAAAATTATGACTATAAGTGAATTCTACTAATAATTGAAAAATAAAAGAAACTTAAAAATATATAGAAGGTAATACTGTTTTAAGTTTCTTTAAAAATAGGAAAAGCGATCTACTGAGTAGACATAGTACGTACTACTCGGTAGATAAATTTAAACGAATGTATGCTTCCTAATTTTTAGAATCATATATATGCAAGACTATAAAAAAGAAAGATATATATTAACTATGTATGATTATATTTCTCTTATTGAAGATATTGATTAAAAATAAACAAACAGGAACCACTAAAAACAGATCTTCTTATAGAAGATCTAATTAATTTATTATAAGACGAAGTAGAATACTCTATCTACCTATCTGTTTTCTTCATTTCATTTTAATGATGATTAAATAATTATAACTACATATTGTCATTATTGTGTACTAAATTTAGTAATCTTTATTATTTTAGTAGATATATAGCTAATTCCTATGTTTGTAAAAACAAGATTATATATATTAAGTATATACTTTAGTTCGAATAAAATAACTTACAAACTCAAAACTTAATATCGAATAAACTAACATAAGCTTAATATATATCTAATTAATTTATATAAGATCTAATCTTTTATCTTATAAATTCCTTTATAGATAATTGGAACTATCTAACACCATACATAATTTATCCTAATAATAATTTTATATATGTTTAATAACATAATTTTTATATGCTTCATATAAAAATTTATAGACCTTCCAATACGAAGGTTGTGGAATAAAATATCGAAAAAAAACAAAAACATAATTATATCATTTCTTGTAATAATCTACCATACTCTAGATAAAAACAATTTATGAAAATAGGTTATAGATGTAACTATAATCAGATCTTAAAAAACAATAATATTTTTGTCCCAAAAAAACTACGAAACCTTAACTATAACCTATCAAATAAATTATATAAAAACTAATGATTAATATCATGTATTAGTTATTATCATCATTATTATTTTATATTAAGCTAATATGCTAATAATTCACATTATTATAACTCTGTTGTGCTATGTAAAATAATTACAATATCAATCCTGAAAACTAAAAAATGATCCTCTATTAGAGCTATAATTTTCATGATTTAAAAATCTACTATTTTTTATTTTATTTGTTAACCTGAAATCGATGACTATATCCGTATTTAATCGTATAATAATAAAATATACATTAAAAAAATGAAGAAATTGATATAGGAACTCGAATAAAGATAAGGATGATCTATATATCTTTTATTCCTGTTTCATGTGTAAATTTATCAGTGTTTTACTTGGTTCTCCACCAATTTCTCGAACTAATCTAGGAACCATGTAACCCGAAACCATTGTCAGCAATTCACGGATAATAGCGCAGGCACGTTGATCACTAACATAGAAATGTGCTGTTCCTTTTACTTTATCTAACAAATGAAGATAATAAGGTAAAATTCCAATATCAAATAAGGCGTTACTTAATTCTGCAAGCACAACTGAACTATCATTGATCTCTCGTAGTAGAACACTTTGATTTAATAAAGTCACCCCAGCAGATTTCAACATATACATACTATATTTAAGATCATCATTAATTTCTTTCATATGGTTAATATGAGTAACCAATAGAATTTGTAGTCGTGAATGTTCTAAACGTTTACACAATACTTTTGTAATACGTTTTGGGATTACTACCGGTAAGCGACTGTGTATACGCACCCTCTTAAGATGCGATATTTTCTCAAGTTTCGTGATTATCCAATCTAATTCATCATCTTTCGCCATTAATGGATCACCACCAGATATAATTACTTCATCTAGATCTAAGTCTTCTTGGATATATAGTATAGCTTTTTCCCAGTTATGTTTATTTCCCTTATTTAACTGATAAGGAAAATAACGCCTAAAACAATAACGACAATGTACTGCACAATTTCCTTTTACTAGAAATAACACTCGATTACGATATTTATGTAATAATCCTGGTACTATGCTGTTTTGTTCATTTAATGGATTCACATTATAGCCTGGTATATCAATATATTCCTGATCTGAGGTAATTACCTGTAGAAGAAGGGGATCCTTAGGATCACCTTTACGCATACGTTCAGCAAATGTACGAGGAATGCGTAAGGGAAAATCACCACTTCCGAAATGATTAATAGTTAAATAAGGGTGATATTTTAATGATAAAAATTGTAATAATTCATTATAATCAGTAATTACATCAACCAATTGATCTAACCATTCTTCATGAATGCAAGACTGATAGGTTGAAATATTGTTCATATTTATAGATGTCCAAATTATAAATAACAGAGGGTTTTATGGTAACTTATTTTAGCAATGACTTTCGTCCTGGTCTGAAAATAATATTTGAAGGCGAACCTTATACTATTGAGTCCAGCCAGTTTGTAAAACCTGGTAAGGGGCAAGCTTTTGTCCGTGTTAAGATGCGACGATTGCTTTCTGGTGCTCGAATAGAGAAGACATTGAAAGCCATAGAGTCAGTAGAAAGTGCTAACATTATTGAAACTAATTTGACTTACTTATATAGAGATGAATCTTACTTTTATTTTATGCATTCAAAAAACTTTGAGCAATACTCTATCCAAAAAGAAATCGTAGGAGATAAATATAAATGGTTACTTAAAAATATTGCATGTACTATTACTCTATGGAATGATATACCAATCCATCTAGTCCTACCAAAATTTGTGGAAATAGAAATTATAGATACTAGTCCTAGTCTAAAGGGAGACACTTCTAGTACTGGTAGCAAAACTGCAATACTCTCTACAGGAGCACGTATAAAGGTGCCTCTATTTATACAAATTGGTGAAATTATTAAAGTAGATACTCGTTCTAATTCCTATATTTCTAGGGTAAAATAATCTAGATCACTAGTATGTCTTTCAATATTCTAACTTTATGCCTATTTAGAACTCGCTATATCTAATTTCTTTTTACAGAATATATTTCTTCAATAAAGAAGTATTATATATTTAACCTTAATCCATTAAGTATTAGATTAAGACTTAACTGTCAATTAAAATATTTTTATCAACAAATATACTACTAATAACTATATGAATTTAATTATTATTCAATAGAAATTTTATGAATGTATCCTGAATAGAATCAGAATATTAGATGTCATCTAAAACTCCTTAATAAATAAATTTATTCTACAGTTATTCATTTATCTATATTTCTAATCTGAATATTATAAGATGAATATCTACTTATCTTACTTCACAGTCTAAACTTAATACATAATATCATGATGAATTCATTATCATATTGATACATATTTTAATATCATCTAATATATAATCTACAAAAATTGAATAGGTTAAAAACTAATATATTATCCTTGTCTTCTCCAATTAAAGATTCAATCTAGCCATATTTGCTATTTCTAAAAAATAAACATGTCACTAAAATAATAATTAGTAAAAACTAAATGATGAAATTAATTAACTGAATCTTATGAGAATTCTGCTTTCTTTGATTTACTTATTAATATCAATTCTATCTAATATCTTAGATATTAAACTAAAAAATGAATCATTACTTTGTACTTCTACAAATAATTAAGATATTGTCACATAAATCAGAATAAATGATTATAATTGTGAAAATAACTGTATTAGTGTTACATAAATCTACTTAATTTAAGATATCTATAATATTCACCTATTTGATCTATATAAAACAAAATATTCTACATGTTTTGAACTAATAGGACAGATATAACTACATAGAACCTAAATATACTAAATAGTTATTATCTCTTATTTTTATATTCTTTAAGAATCTTAATTCTTAAAATTTAGGTCTATCTCTTATCAATTTCTTCTAAAATCATTGTATTTACGTTAATTATTAAGATAATAAACGTTACTAAATCAGATCACTTGTTCTATACTCATAGTATATCTATTCTAGATACATAAAAATAAACTAATATTATCCTTAGCATAATCTAAAATATGTAATCTTAATATGATCTGTAAACCAACCAAACCAGAACAATGAAAAGATATAAACCTAATCAAGAAATACTTATGAGTAAAATAACTAGTCTCGTAATAAACGGGTTATGGAAAAAAAACTCAGCCTGTGTTCAGCTTCTTGGCCTATGCCCGTTACTGGCAGTAACATCAACTGCTACTAATGCTCTTGGTCTTGGTTTAGCTACCACATTTGTGTTAACCTGTACTAATAGCCTAATTTCCTTATCTCGTCGCTGGATTACCACTGAAATTCGTATTCCTATTTACGTGATTATTATCGCAGCAGTAGTGAGTTCTATGGAGATGCTGATTCAGGCTTATGCCTATAATCTGTATCAATCATTAGGAATCTTCATTCCACTAATTGTGACAAACTGTATAGTAGTTGGCCGTGCTGAAGCCATAGCTTCAAAAAAAAATATCATTTTATCAGCAATAGACGGTATGGCTATTGGTTTAGGAGCCACGAGCGTCATGGTTCTATTAGGCTCAATACGTGAAATTATCAGTAATGGCACTATATTCGATGGTGCAGATCAACTTCTTGGATCATGGGCTAAGATTATTCATATTCAAGTGATTAATTTTAATTGGCCCATGCTATTAGCTATGCTTCCACCAGGAGCCTTTATCGGGCTAGGAATGCTTCTATCAGTCAAACATCTCATTGATAAAAAGATAAAAACCATATTGTACAAAAAATATAATTTTAAAGAGTTTTTTAAAATGAAACGAGGAAAGACTTGAATCAAGACAAGCGCTATCAAATTATAGATAGGATAAAGGAGGGGATTCCAAATCCTATTATTACTTTACATTCTCTCTCACCTTTTGAATATCTTATTTCTATTATTCTTTCAGCTCAATCTAACGATCTTACTGTAAAAAAAGCTACAGATAGACTTTATATAGTTGCTAATACTCCTAATGCCATTCTAACATTAGGCTTAAAAACTTTACAAGAATATATTAAAACCATTGGCTTATATCATATTAAAGCTAAAAATATTATAGATACATGCCAGATTATAGTTGAAAAGCATAATGGAAATATTCCAGACAATAGAGAAGAATTAGAAAGACTACCTGGTGTAGGAAGAAAAACTGCTAACTTAGTTCTTAATACAGTTTTTGGTCATTCTACAATTGCTGTAGACAGGCATGTATTTCGTGTCTGTAACCGTACCGGTTTGGCAGTGGGAACCAATGTGAGAATAGTAGAAAATCTGCTGCTAGACTATATCCCCGAATTATTTAAAATTCACTTTCATCATTATTTAGTATTTCATGGACGCCATACTTGCATGGCACGTCAACCAAAATGCAACTCATGTATTATAGTTGATTTATGTGAATTTAGTAAAAAATGAATATTCCTCACTATGAAATGATAAACGAACAGAATTGATTACTCTTACTTCAATATTCGATCAAGTAGATAATTAAATTTAACAAGATACAGACAATTAATTCTAACTTCATCTTCAGTATGAAAAGCATAAAATTCAATAAAATAAACTATACACATAAAGTTAGATCTACAAAAATGATCATACTAAAGAATAAAATCTACACTAATTAGTATTGATTTGATAAATTAATTATTATATTAGAAAAGAGATATCTCAACCTTAGTTAAATACAAATGATTACTAATAAACAAGATAAGATGAGCTATCTAACTCCGAAAACATCTTCAGTCTATATCCAAGTTAATATAAGTACTTTCACCTTATCTATAATCAGGATAAAATAATCAAGTTTTCCCCTATTTTAACTATGAAAATTAAAAAATAAAAATATTTATTTAATATAAAACTCAAATTTATTATTCTCTTAATAAACTCAATAAAGTATCGATGTTCTATAAAAATTTATATTTTTAGATTATTAACTTCTCCTGATATAAGCTCTACTCAACATAACTACGAATCATATAATCAATTAACCAGATACTATTCGGGTTGTTCTTTCATCTTATAGACAAAAGTAGAAACTAGTGTAATTTCATATTTTTACATAAAACTTATCAATCAAGATTTTTTTTGTATTGCTATTTTTATAATTTCTGCGAATTCTTCGGATCGAAGAGATGCTCCACCCACTAACGCCCCATCAATATCCGGTTGAGAAAATAGTTCTTCTGCATTTTGACTGGTTACTGAACCACCATACTGGATGATAAGCTGATCAGCTATTATTTTATTTTTTTGCATAATATAATCACGAATAAATTTATGAAGCCTCTGGACCTGTTGAGGCGCCTCAGGTATTCCTGTCCCTATAGCCCAAACAGGTTCATATGCAATGACTGCGTTATAAAAAGCGTCTACCCCTTGTGAACAAAGAATCGCATCAATTTGACGAGTACAAATTTCTTTAGTTTTACCTTTTAATTTTTCTTGAGCTGTTTCACCAATACATAATATTGGAATTAGACCTATTTTTTTTAAAACAGAAAACTTCGTTGCAATAATTTCATCAGTTTCTTTATGCCAGATCCGGCGCTCAGAATGACCAATAATGACATACTGTGTTCCAATATCTTTTAGCATATAGGCTGAAATATCACCAGTAAACGCACCCGAAAGATGCACATCAACATTTTGTGCAGCTAGTGCAATTGGGCTATCATATAAAGCCCTTTTAGCTTGTTCAAGATAGATTACTGGAGGCGCAATAGCTGCTACACAATCTACAATACCATTCAATTGTTGACGTAAACCAAAAATTAACTGATTAACAGTATCTCTATTCCCGTTAAGCTTCCAGTTTCCCATTATAAATGGATAACGCACCTTTATCTCCATAATTAAAAAAATTCTAAACCCTTAATAAACCAAATACCCTATTTAATGCAATCTTTATTGAATTACTTAAATAATTACCTGATTATATAGTAATGATAGTCATTCAGTGAACATAAAAAAGTATTCTTTACTATCACATAAATGCTATTAATGTACACTCATTACAGTTTGACTAGATAAAAGTATCTTGTCTATTGTATTACAAAAAGTCCTTTAATTATCTTATAAGACCTAAAATTATGTTTGAAATTAATCCAATGTATAATCATATGCAAGATCTAATCAGACGCAACACTAGACTTAGAAAGCTCTTGCACTATAACTTAAAGAAAGAACGACTTCAAGAAGTCAGATTTGAATTAGAGCAATTAGGGATTTGGAAAAAAACCAATTATGCACAATCACTAGGAAAAGAACGCTCTTTTCTAGAAAGAAAAATCAAAATTTTAGATCAAATACAACAAGAAATAGAAGAAATTTCTATTTTATTTGAACTCGCAGTTGAAAATAAAAATCAAGAGGTTTTCTATGATGTTGTATCTCAACTAAAGGAACTAGAAAAAAAGATTATCGAACTAGAATTTCTAAGCATATTCTCAGGAGAACACCTGAGTGCAGATTGCTATATGGATATTCAAGCTGGCTCTGGTGGGACCGAAGCACAAGATTGGGCCAGAATGCTACTCCGCATGTACTTACGATGGGCTGAAATGAAAGGATTTAAGACCGAAGTGATTGAAGAATCTGGTGGCGAGATTGCTGGTATTAAATCTGCAACCATTAAGATTATTGGGGATTATGCATTTGGCTGGTTTCGTACTGAAACCGGAGTACATCGACTAGTTCGAAAAAGCCCTTTTGATGCCGGTCGACGTCGACACACATCATTTAGCTCTATTTTTATATATCCTGAAATCAATGATAATCTCGATATCGAAATTAATCATTCAGATCTTCGTATCGATGTATACCGATCTTCTGGCGCTGGCGGGCAACATGTTAATAAAACCGAGTCAGCAGTACGTATTACGCATTTACCAACCAATATTGTAGTACAGTGTCAGAGTGATCGATCTCAACATAAAAACAAAGATCAAGCATTTAAACAATTACGCGCCAAACTTTATGAATATAAAATACAAAAGAAAAAGATAGACCAAAAAATAGAAGAAAGCAATAAATCTGATATTGCCTGGGGAAACCAAATTCGATCCTATATACTAGATGACTCACGCATTAAAGATTTGCGTACTAATATTGAAACACGAAATACCCAGGAAATATTAGACGGACACCTTGATCTCTTTATTGAAGAAAATTTAAAAGCTGGTTTATAACAAGGAATACATATGTCTAATCCGAAACAGTCAGTGTCTCGAGAAAAACTTGATTTAAATGCAGAAACTAAATTACGTCGTGAAAAACTGTTATCTCTACAAAAAAATGGAATAGCATTCCCAAATAACTTTCGTCGCCTTCATATCTCTGAAGAACTACATACTGTGTTTGATAAAAAAACAAACATAGAAATAGCATCACTAAATCTAATAGTAACTGTTGCTGGTCGAATAATGATGCGACGTATTATGGGAAAATCCTCTTTCATAACCTTACAAGATTCAGGAGGTTGTATACAATTATATCTGTCGCGTGAGAATTTACCACATGGTTTTTATGAAAAACAATTTAAAAAATGGGATCTTGGAGATATTATCGGTGCTAAAGGTAAGCTGTTTAAAACTCAAACTAATGAACTATCAATCCACTGCACCGAACTAAACCTCCTAACTAAAGCAGTACGCCCTCTTCCAGATAAATTTCATGGATTAGCTGATCAGGAAACCTGCTATCGGCAGCGTTATCTAGATTTAATTACTAACCAAGATACACGAAATATTTTTAAAATACGCTCGCGTATTATCGAAGGAATACGAAAGTTTATGATTAATCATGACTTCTTAGAAGTAGAGACTCCCATGATGCATGTCAACCCGGGTGGAGCTTCTGCCCGTCCATTTACTACGCATCATAATTCTTTAAATCTTGATATGTATCTTCGTATTGCTCCTGAATTGTATCTTAAACGTCTAGTCGTAGGAGGGTTTGAACGTGTATTTGAAATTAATCGTAGCTTTCGTAATGAAGGATTATCACCACGGCATAATCCAGAGTTTACAATGCTAGAATTGTATATGGCATATGCTGACTACAAAGATCTTATGAAACTTATTGAAAACCTATTTTATACTTTATCAAAAGATATTTTAGGTAACACTACAATTTTATATGGAAGACATACGTTACACTTTGATAAACCTTTCCACAAACTAACAATGAAAGAAGCAATTGTACAATACCATCCTCAAATAAATCTATTGAATCTTGATAACTTTCATCAAACATTAGAAATTGCTCAATCACTAGAAATTCAAATTAACCCACTCTGGGGTCTAGGACGACTAATAAATGAAATTTTTGAAAAAACAGCAGAAATCAATCTAATTGAACCTACTTTTATTACTGAGTATCCAACAGAAATATCACCTCTTGCACGTCGTAATGATTTTAACCCAGAAATCACTGATCGCTTTGAACTTTTTATTAGTGGGCGTGAAATCGGAAATGGATTCTCAGAACTTAATGATTCAGAAGATCAAAAAGAACGATTTCTACAGCAGCGGAATCATAAAGATGAAGAAGAATATAGTACAAAATCATTTTATGATGAAGATTATATTACTGCACTAGAGTATGGATTACCACCCACAGCAGGATTAGGAATCGGAATTGATCGCTTAGTCATGTTGTTTACAAACCGACATACAATTCGTGACGTAATCTTATTTCCACTTCTTCGTCCGGATAGCAAATAAAGAGAACTCTCTATAAGACTACAATTTTACATATATAAATATATTACACATGGTGGAAATTTTACAAATGAAATACGTTGAATCTTAATTAAATCTTAAATTTATTTAAATCTAATTTACATAAGTTTATTCAATCTAACCTCAAAATACATCTCTCTATCCAATACCCTTGTAATAGATAAAAGGTGCCTTATTTAAACAAGGCCCCTTACAACTATGTTATAATATTTCATACGACAGATTCATACCATATAAGAATCAAATCATACTAACTGATTCTACTTCTTCTCACTTGTGTTATATTATTTTTATAAAATTACAAAATATTCAAGGTAGAATAGAATATACATATTCTATAATATTAAATATAAAATAATAAATTCCATGAGGAATATATAAGAAATATCGATAATATTAATCAACAGTATCAAATTCTAAAAAACTTTTAACTAAATCATCAATCTCTTTAATCTGTACTAAAAATGGTTCAAGCTTATCAAGAGGTAGAGCTGAAGAGCCGTCACATTTAGCGTAAGAAGGATTAGGATGCGATTCAATAAATAGCCCTGCAATACCAACAGCAATACCGGCTCGAGCCAGTTCACTAAGCTGAGAACGACGCCCACTAGAGTTCATACTAGTTGCATTGCGATATTGAAGTGCATGTGTTACGTCAAAAATCACTGGACTATTTTTAGATACCTGTTTCATAACTCTAAAACCTAACATATCTGTAATTAAGTTATCATAGCCAAAACTCGTACCACGTTCACAAAGAATAATTTTATCATTACCTCCTTGAGAAAACTTTTCGATAATATGCCCCATTTGGCTTGGACTCATAAATTGAGGTTTTTTAATATTAATCACAGAATCAGTTTGTGCCATAGAGTGGATTAAATCAGTTTGACGTGCGAGAAAAGCAGGTAACTGAAGTATATCTACTACCTGAGACACAAGTCGTACTTGATTTACTTCGTGCACATCTGTCATAACTTGAACCTTAAATCTCTGTTTAATTTCCTCAAAAATTTTCATACTCTTGTCAAAACCTAAACCACGATATGAATGAATAGAGGAACGATTCGCCTTATCAAAAGAAGCCTTAAATACATAAGGGATACCAAGTTTTTCAGTTATAGTAATATAATGTTCACAAACTCTCATCGCGATATCTCGTGATTCTAGAACATTCATACCACCAAATAGCACAGCAGGTAAATTATTAGCTACCTGAATATTACCAATATTAACTATTTTATGTTTCATATTATAACCTTTTTAAAATTAAACCGAGTAGAACGTTATCTAGTCATTTTCATAATATTAAGAAGAAGGCTACCATTTAAGCATAAGCGTTAAATTGATAAGATTAATAAAAATAAATAAAAATATTATCTATCCTATATAGATTGAGTACATATATAAAATATAATATAGATATTGATTGATATAAATATCATTTTTAAAAATAAATAAAATATAAAAAATAAACTATATTATTCAGTACTAAACTATATCATATACTATAACATGAGAGTAATTTAGATAATCATTGCAGGATATGAAAATAATTTAGACTTTTACTAGATAGTGATAAAATTCTTCTAAAGAAAATGATGAATTAGATTATTTTTCTGAAATACTGAGTTACTACTCATATATTTAATGCATCACAATACTTAGATTCTTCTTATGAATCTCACTAAACTAGTAAGAATATAAGTATATTATTACAGATGGAAAAAAGTTATTCATTCAACTCGTCTTAATAAAAAGTAATATCGTATTGATAATAAAAACTTATATGAACTAATGAGCCTATCTACTAGCTTGCAATGAATTTTAATTATTTAATAATCTATAAAAGAAACTGCTATAATGAATTGCATAATATAACAGTCGTAATTTATAAATACCAGAAACTGTATATAATCTCGTTAATATATACCAAGTTCATAATCATTAGTACTATTTACATACTATCTATTATGAATTAGCAATTAACTCTCACTAAAATTCTAATTTATTAAAATTCTTCATTTTTCTCTGTGTCATCACTTACATCCTCATTCGTATAAGAACTAAAATTATAATAAACATATATTTTATAAGAACTTATATATTAATATGTAAATATATTGATTAAAAACATTCAATTAAAATATAATTTTCAAGGAGTTCTTTAATGCCACATAACACCTTACTTCAGAGATTAAAAAAAAGAGGTTTAATTCTACAAGTTACACATGAAAAGATTTTAGAACAACAATTAGAGAAGAAAGCTATTTCTCTTTATTGTGGATTTGATCCAACTTCTGATAGCCTACATATAGGACATCTGATACCATTAATATGTTTACAGCATTTTCAAACAGCAGGTCATAAACCAATAGTACTTCTTGGCGGTGCAACTGGATTAATTGGTGATCCAAGCTTTAAAGAAGATGAACGAACACTTCATACTAAAGAAACTATTAATAGATGGACAGAAAAGATTAATCTACAACTCATGTTATTTCTAGATTTTAACTATAACAGTAATAGTGCCATGACTACTAATAACTATGAATGGTTTGGTTCGATGAACACACTAAATTTCCTACGTGATATTGGAAAACATTTCTCAATTAATCAGATGTTAGTCAAAGACGCAGTAAGTCAGCGCCTAAATCGACATAGTCAAGGGATTTCATTTACTGAATTCTCTTATAATCTATTACAGAGCTATGATTTTTCTTATCTTAACAAGAGTCACAGTGTAATATTACAGATTGGTGGATCAGATCAGTGGGGTAATATTGTCTCTGGTATTAATTTAACTCGACGCCTAAATAAAAATCAAGTATTTGGTCTAACTTTACCACTTCTTACTAAATTTGATGGAAGTAAATTTGGTAAAACCACCAAAGGAACTATTTGGCTTGATCCAAAAAAAACCAGTCCGTATAAATTCTATCAGTTTTGGTTAAATACAGCTGATTCTGACGTTTATCGTTTTCTAAGATTTTTAACCTGCATGAATATTGAGGAAATTGATAAACTTGAAGAAGAAGATAAAAATAGTAGTCGAGCACCAGTTGCGCAAGGTTTATTAGCAAATAAAGTTACTAAATTAGTTCATGGTGAAAACGGACTTCTTTCTGCAAAACGTATCACTAACAGTTTATTCTCAGGAAATGCAGCAGATCTTACAAAAGAGGACCTAAAACAACTTTCACAAGATGGAATAAACAATACTCAACTAGAAATTGGCCAAGATTTGAAACAGGCACTTGTGAACACTGATCTAGCTACTTCTCGCAGTCATGCTCGAAATTTAATTATAACTAAATCAATCAAGATTAATGGGTCTCTGCAAATTAATAGTGAGTATATTTTTTGTAAAACAGATCAGCTATTTGGAAGATATACAATTCTCCAATGTGGAAAAAGAAACTATGCCCTAATCAATTGGAAACAGTTGTGAATAATATAGTAATATTCAGATATAATCTTCATAAGAAGACATGATTATGCAGGTAACAAGTAAAACTTAAATTTTTTAAAAAATGATATTACTAAAATAGATAAAATTAAATACATTATTGATGCACAATGACCAATAACTAAATTATGTCAATTTTCTATAATTCCACTTTATCATAAAAATTAAATATAGACAACTTATGTGATAGATAGAGAATATACAGATACCAAATCTAAAGATTAAAAATCTACTTTTTTATTCAATAAAGTAAAGTATTCATAATAATACAAACATATTAAATATTAAAATATATTAACATAATTTTTTAAAACATTAGAATTTTATATCAAAATTCTATATATTTATATTATAAGATTATAAATCTATATCTGATTTCATCAGATAAGAGTCTTATTCTATATTATATTAATACAAAATATCTGTAAACAAGAATTAATCTAAAAGAAGTACCATTAAATTTATCTAATAAGCTATTATATAATAAGGATAGGATGTGATCCTGGGTTAAAATATCAATCTAATCATCACATTAGATCAATAGAATTTATAATTTTTAGTCAAAATAACTATTTTATTACAAATATTAAATAAAATATATAAATAAAATTCATTTTGATCTAATTTATAAAACTAAATGCTATATAATCATATTATCTATATAGATAAGTTATAAAAAGTATTTCCTATCAGAATCTATAGAAAGCACATCAAGATTTATATAATCAAAAGATAAGTTAATGAACAATTCAATTAATTCATCTCCAATAAAATAAGAAAAGTAATAAAAATATATAACAAATATATATAATCAGTGCTCCTGAATCTAGATTTATCTATTTTAATTACTTAATTCCAAAAAATTTGTGATCCAACCACTTCTTGTAAAAGAAGTGTCAGAATATACACGCAATATGTTAAATTTATTTATAATAAATTTATGTTTTTAACAAGACACTCAAAGAAAAATACTTAAAACAATATATACAAGCTATATATTGTATATAAAACGTAGTTACATCAAATCTATTGTATAAAGACTGTATTGAATAAAGATCAACCTAACTAATTTTTTAAAATTACTATAATCTATCTATTTGTTGAAATCATTAAAAAATTCTGCATTTAATGCAAAATAACTACTACAAACTTATAGAACTCATTAATAAAGATTCTGTATTGTAAAAATCTTGAATGTAACAACTAAAAACATATTACATTGCCTATTATTAAGTATTTTATAAAACACACTACCAATGCTTCTTACTAAGCGTAAGATTTAAGTTACCGAAAAATCTAACGATTCTTTCTTTTTTATAGCCTCTTAACTTCTTTAGCCTCTATATGACCAGAGAACTCCATAACTATAAATGCCAATTCTAATTCTTATAAAACCTTTTAAAAAGATAACAAAATTTTATATACTATTTATTAGTTAATTATACGCATAATGATGATGATATCGTTTATAAAATAATGTTTTCAGAGCCATTCTGTAAATAACTTATTTAATTCAGGATGCCTTTTCTGATAACATCAATAAATATTTTATAGAAGATCATGAGATTATCGAAAATATAATCTAACTTTCAACAATCGAAAATTATGAACTAATATGTAATCATAGTAGTATTAAATCTAAATATATCATCATGATAGCATAACAATTCGCATTAATCACAATTCCATTGATTCCTCAATAACAAAGAAAAAAAATCTATTACTGTATTGATCTCTTATATAAAATCAATCCACCTTATATCCAATATATATTATAATATTCAATCTACAGATCATAGAAAATATGCATCCATCTATACGGATTTTTAAGATTAAACTCCTAGCGGTAGAAGAATAAATTCAAGTATTATATTTTCAGATCATAAAATTAAAATTTCATCCTACTTGATTTAAACCTAAATAAGGTATATATTTTACTGTCTCACTATTCTATAATACATATTCAATATTAAATTCAAATGAATAACTTATTCATAACAGTAATAACCTTTTAATTGTTTTAAATTCCGACAAAATATTTTGTGTAACTTGAATACAATACTTAGATAGCCATATTTTAATAATAAAAGAATAATTTTCTATCTACATGAATTATATAAATTAATTCTATCTTATAAAAATAAAAACATGCCTATTTCCTATCTAATATACAACTAGTAGTATACTTATCTTTTAAATATTCTGTGCATTCAACATTTTTTACTATAATCATTATCTTATGATATCATATAGTCAATAGCATTGATCTATATTAAAATATATGAAAGATCTTCTAGATCTGATGTACACTAATCATGTTTACATGATACTAACAGGTTAATTGTCCTCTATATAGATCCACACTTATTTAACAGATCAGTATAAATTAGAATAATATATAAAATTCTCTTCAATTAGATCCTAATATAAAATATTCATACCATGCACTATGGCATCTAGTATACATTAGAATTCCCTACCCAATTTAATTTCTGATATGGGATCCAGTATTTATTATATATTAATCAGTGATCTTATATCATTAATGAATAGTAGAAGAGATTACCTAATATATTCTTTTTTTTTTAATTTTTATTGTTTACAATCAAATATTTTGTAATCTAAAAATTTTCATAAATGATGAAAGGTGAAAGTAATTTAATTTAATCTATATAACTTAATCTATTATATTTAAGAAAATGATATTTATTAAACCAATATTATTAACTACTTTCACCATCTGTATTAGATATTACATGGTTTCTATTATATTAACATCAGTATTTCGTGATTATACTCATTCACCATATATCATTCTCTAACATAAAGAACAGATAGTATCTATCTCTAATTTTATTATCTCAATTATTATAATAATCTCTCTTTTTATATCATATGTTAGACTATGTTGAAGTACCCAGTCTCATAACACTTCTATAATTTATTTTTATTGCAAACCTATCAATAATTAACAGAATTAATTTTATTATGACTCGATAAACTTAAAACCTTTTCTTAAAAGATAAGATTGTAAAATATCTTTAATATTGCAAAAGCCAATCTCTTACACACAGTATTAGATTTTATTAATTATTGGAAATAAATACTATTCTAGATAAACTAGAATCTATTTCTATTTTTATTAGAGAAGAAGAAATATAAATGACCTCAAGTCATATCGAATATAGATCATTCCTATTTCTATCTCTAAATAACAATATAGAATCACCCTCTTGTACAGAGGAGTAATATTTAATATTCAAACATAGCTGAAATGGATTCTTCATTGCTAATACGACGAATGGCTTCAGCTAGCATACCTGATAAAGTAAGTGTTCGTACAGTAGGTAAAGCTTTAATCGCCATAGGTAAAGGAATCGTATCACAGACTATCACTTCATCAATTACTGAATTCTGAAGATTCTTTACTGCATTACCCGAAAAAATAGGATGAGTAGTGTAAGCTAAAACACGCTTTGCTTCCTGATATTTTAAAGCTTCTGCTGCTTTACATAAAGTGCCACCAGTATCGATCATATCATCAACTATTACACAATCACGACCTGCTACATCACCAATAATATTCATAACCTGTGATACATTAGCACGCGGACGACGTTTATCAATAATTGCCATATCTGTATCATATAGCAATTTAGCGATAGCACGCGCACGAACTACACCTCCTATATCTGGAGAAACAACGATGGGATTTTCTAATCCAATTTTTAGCATATCTTCTAAAAGCACTCGACTTCCAAAAACATTATCAACTGGAACATCAAAAAAACCCTGAATTTGTTCCGCATGAAGATCTACAGTTAAAACTCGATCTACACCAACACTAGAAAGAAAATCTGCTACCACTTTAGCAGTAATAGGGACGCGAGAAGAACGAACGCGACGATCTTGACGAGCATAGCCAAAATAAGGAATAACAGCAGTAATACGACCAGCAGAAGCACGACGTAAAGCATCAATCATAACAACTAATTCCATTAAATTATCGTTAGTTGGTGCGCAAGTAGACTGAATGATGAAGATATCACCACCACGGACATTTTCATTAATTTGTACACTTACTTCACCATCGCTAAAACGACCGACTGCAGCGTCACATAGACTAGTATGAAGATGATTAGCAATACGTCGTGCTAACTCTGGGATAGCGTTACCAGCAAATAACTTCATATTAGACACAAGTAGAACCTCGAGGTTAACGCTTAGCAAATGATAATTTCGAAACAACATAATAGTTAAAAAAGATATAGTTTTCTATAAAATCCTAACTTAAATAAAAATATCTTTGATATTACAATCATGTCAATGAAAGTTATCTAATACGAGAATTCTCTTAATATAGAGAACATGTGAAATTAGAATATATTCTTTTTATTGCACTTACTTCTTATAATATAAAATCATTAAAACTACACTAAAATAGTAAAACTCATCCTAATAAAATTAACCAACTATACTACTCATAAAAGAATGCAAAGGAGAAACATTCACACCACGTGCAACAAATCCATTCCACTGCTTTGGCATACGATCTAATACATTAAAAGCAGCTTGCTGAGTGTTAAATTCTGAAAAAACACAAGAACCAGTGCCTGTCATATGTGGTGTTGAATACAACAATAACCAGGACATAACCTTTTCAACCTCGTAATATTGCTTTCTTACAATGCCTTCACAGTCGTTATGAAAAGGATTTAATAATAAATCTTTTATATGACGACGAGACGTATCTCTCGGTAAATCAGGATCACTAAAAATCTGAAAAGAGGTAATACCAACACTTGGATCAATCACTATATACCATTTTTCATCTAGTATAAGTGGTAGTAATCGATCACCAATACCCTCAGCAAATGATGTAAGACCCCATATAAAAACTGGTACATCAGCGCCAAGTTTCAAGCCTAAAAATGCTAAATATTTTAAGCTAAACCCAGTACCCCATAAATAGTTAAGTGCTATTAACACCGTAGCCGCATTTGATGATCCACCCCCTAACCCTCCGCCAATAGGAATGCGCTTTTCTATAGAAAAAGTGGCTCCAACTTTAGTAGATAAAGTTCCATATATTTCTGCGTGTATAAGTAAGAGTTTTGCAGCACGCATTATAAGATTGTTTTCCTCTGTAGTACCATCTACAGGAGTTAGTAGTTGAAGTGTTCCGCTGTGATTAATTTCAATAGATATTGTATCCCCATAATCAAGAAACTGAAATAATGTCTGAATATGATGGTATCCATCTTGACGACGACCAGTAATATAAAGAAATAAATTAAGTTTTGCCGGAGAAGGCCATGTAATCATTACTATTATTCTTTAACTATATATAGATAAAATAATAGACTGCTTACCTTGATGTAACTCAATCTTAGAAGGTAGCGAAGGTAGACTTGGTACACTATGATACGCTAAATATAAAATACGCCATATTTTACCGTTTTCACTGAAGTTAAGCTGACGTAAATGGTATTGTTCATCAATTGTAAAAGTAGTAATATTTCCTGGCAAACCCATAATCCACTGATGAATATTTTCTAATGGAAAACTCATGCCTGTCATCCTGAAAAGAGCTTCTTCAATATTACTGTCATTAGGACAATGTCTTAGTTTACATATAAATTGTGTTGATTGATCCTCTTGATTGATTTGAAAAATAGTAAAACCTAATGGATTAGTCAATAGAAGTCGATAATGACCAGGTAACTTCTGATACCAATTAAAATAAGCATAACCTTTCTTTTTACCAGAAAACCAGGACAATACACCACGAATTTGATACTGAGTTATATTTTTTATAATCTTTTGATTCTGCTTCCACTGAAGAGGCATTGGTGTTAATCTATTTTCGTGAATTTGTTCATGGAAGGAACAAGCTGATAACATATTTCCTAGAAAGAAAATACTCCAAAAAAAACGATAGTTCAGTAAAAACATAATGATGTCACACCCCTACATAATATGTAACCATCTAATTCCTTTGATACTAAGCATAAATTATGAAATAATTCTTCTTTCTTCTAACGATCTATAATCTCTTATCATAAAGATGATATGTTAGTTTTATATATCCTTATAACAATACTTAATATACAAGTAATTGAATTTTATTCTTCATCAAAATGTTTACTACTCTCTGAAGCATTTCTAAACAATTGATAGCTTCAGTAAATTTTCTAGCCTAATAGATTGTTCATTTATCTATATTAATGAATAAATATATTTACTAAAAGATAGAAATAATATTATGTGACTCTTAATCAATATATATTTATTAAATAATTAATATTCTAGTCTACCAGACTAGTTTTTTTCTAAAAAAATAAATTCTATATGAAGAGAAAGATATGAATGAATCATCAAATTCTATCTTATTTTAAAATATGTGATTAAATCATACACTGACTATTTTAAGGTAATCTGATACAAAATCAGTAAAAGATAAAATTATACCTAGAAGATTCTCTTAAATCAATAAAAGTATAGATTTATGAGTAAATCTAGGATAATAAAAGTAATTATACAAAATTAGCATTGAATATGATTCAATCCATGAAAAAGATAGCTACTCAATTCATATCAAGAAATTATAAATAATAAATTCAAAATGGTATCATAAATAATGATTCTGAATGCTGTATACTATACTTTATAAAAAGAAAAACGATCAATTTATAAAATTATCACTATAGATTAAAATTAGATCACTGTCTATGTGATGTCGATCTAACTATAAATAGAATAACTATTAGCTATAAGTCATGGTGATCGATATCACGAAATAAAAATAAAATAATCGGTTATTTTTACCTCCAAGTAAACAATATCTAATCAGGATTCTTGATCTATCAACTAAACGTATTATGTCGCTGTAAAAAATATTTTTTAATATAATTTTATATAAAGTAATTATTTAAATTAAAAGATCATCTCATGCAACCAGAACAGAATATAATTTCAGATCGGACTGAACTATTGTTACTAAAAACAAGAAGTCAACAACAAGTATGATCTACCATTCAAAAAAAACACAAGAATTCTACCAACATAAAATTACGTTCTTTCCAACAACTAAAATCATATTAGATAACCAATCTTGAAGAAAGTAAAATACAGGGTCCGTTTAAAAATAAACAAAAGATAATAATACTGACTAGATCACAAGTCAAAATTAAAGTAACATTGATAAACTTTCAGCATTGAAAGAAAAAATATTCGTATCTTACTCAGCAGATCTTAACTCATTTATATCCAATCTAGTATAACAAGAACACTATCAGACATGACTACATAAAGATCAAAAAATTATAATATGTTACAAAGTTATAATTTTCAATATAGTTAAAACTAATCTCTCACACAGTAAGTTCTTCAAAAAAGAATCAATTATTAAAAAATTTGTCTTTAATTCTCTTACAATACTTTATCACCTTAAAAGGATAAAATAATATACATGCATCCTTCTATTGTCACTAAACTAGAAATATTGCAGGAACGCTATATAGAGGTTAAATTGATGCTTGATGATATCAGAATCATTGATAATCAAGAGCGTTTCCGTATTTTATCACATGAATATACTCAGTTAACAAATGTTATCCAGTGTTTTAGTCAATGGAAGAAGAGTCAGGAAGATATTAGAAATGCTGAAAGAATGCTCGACGATTCTGACTTACATGAACTAGCACAAGAAGAGTTACAGATATCACGAACTTTTAGCAAAACCATAGAGCAACATCTACAAGATCTTCTGTTACCAAAAGACCCTAATGATAAACGAAATTGTTATTTAGAAATACGAGCTGGCACTGGTGGTGATGAAGCAGCAATTTTTTCTGGTAACTTATTCCGTATGTATAGCCGATATGCTGATTCTAAATACTGGACTGTGGAAATAATGAGCTCCCATGAAGGTGAGCTAGGTGGATATAAAGAAATAGTGGCTAAAATTATTGGTCATGGGGCTTATGGCCGACTTAAATTTGAATCAGGAGGTCATAGAGTACAACGTGTACCAGAAACCGAATCACAAGGGCGCATCCATACGTCAGCCTGTACCGTAGCAGTCATGCCTGATCTTCCAAAAAAAGAATTACCAGTTATCAATCCATCTCATCTGAAAATTGATACTTTTCGATCTTCTGGAGCAGGTGGGCAACATGTAAATACTACTGATTCAGCAATCCGTATTACTCATATTCCTAGCGGAATAGTAGTGGAATGTCAGGACGAACGTTCTCAACATAAAAATAAAGCTAAAGCATTAGCAGTACTCAGTTTAAGAATTAGAGAAGCTGAAAAAACTCGAAGTCGCCAAGAAACATCATCAGAAAGACGGAATCTCATTGGGAGTGGTGATCGATCTGACCGTAATCGAACCTATAATTTTCCACAAGGACGTATTACAGACCACCGTATTCATCTAAGCATCTATCGTCTAGATGAAGCCATGGATGGTAAACTAGATGTATTAATTGACCCTCTAATTCAGGAGCATCAAGCAGATCAACTAGCTTCTCTTTCTGAGCAAGATTCATGAAAATAAGTCACTGGATAGATACTGCTATGGCGCAACTTATTAATAGCACTAGCCCAAAACTTGATGCTGAAATACTTTTATCCATGGTCATAAAAAAACCCCGTTCCTGGATTATTGCATTTGATGACAGCTTACTAACTACCCCTTCTTTAAGAAAACTAAAAAAATTACTCCAACAACGTGCTATCGGAACTCCTATATCTTATCTTACAGGAGAGCGTGAATTTTGGTCTATGACTTTTAACGTCACACCTAATGTTCTAATTCCTCGAGCAGATAGCGAAATACTAGTAGAAAAAGCTTTAACTCTAATTCCTTTGAACAAAGCGTGCTCAATCCTAGATCTTGGAACTGGATGCGGAGCAATAGCAATAGCTATTGCTAGCGAACGCGAGGATTGTCAAGTACTTGGAATTGATAATAGTATTGCTGCCATAAAAGTAGCAAAACAAAATGCAATTAGTTTAGGATATACTAATGTATCTTTTATACCTGGAAACTGGTTTTCTACTATAGGAAAGCGACAGTTTTATATTATTGTTAGCAATCCACCTTATATTAATATATCTGATGAACATCTACTAAAAGAGGATATTCGTTTCGAACCAATGAGCGCATTAATTTCTAGTGATAACGGTCTAGCTGATATTAAATGTATCGTTAAACAAGCAAAATATTATTTAATATCTGGGGGATGGTTACTGATAGAGCATGGATGGAAGCAAGCTGAATATGTACGAACCATTCTAGAAGGCAATGGGTTTTGTCAAGTTCAAACCTCTCAAGATTATAGCGGTAATGATCGTATAACTTTTGGTCTTCTTTATTGACTCCATCCCTTTGGTTTTTCGTATATCCAGATCAATTTGACTATTTCATCGATTCTAATTGCTTAATAAATTCTAAGAAAATCAATATGAAACATTAATCTTGATTCTTATTATCTAACATCTGAGGAAACATATTTTCTCGCTGTAATCCTATTTTTAAAGATAAAGAGGAAGAGACGTAAACTGATGAAATAGTACCAATAATAATACCGATAATCATTGTTAATGAAAAACCTTTTAACAAAGAACCACCAAAAATAAACAGAACCCCAGCCATTACTAATGTAATTAATGAAGTAATAATAGTCCGAATTAAGGTTTGTGTTAAAGAAAGATTAATGATGTAATATGGTATAAATGAAAACATTGTAAAAAAATTCTCACGGATACGATCTGAAACTACAATCTTATCATTAAGAGAGTACCCGATAACAGATAGAAGAGAAGCTATAATTGTTAAGTCAATTTCTATTTTAAAAATCGATAAAAGACCTATAGTAATCACTATATCATGTATTAACGCTAAAACCACTCCTAATGAGAGTTTCCAAGAAAAACGATAAGAAATATAAATAAAAATCGCTATCCAAGCTGAGAAAAGCGCTATACCTGCATCTCGCGGTAAGTTTTCACCTACACGCGGACCTATAACTTCAATACGTGTAACGATAACGTTTTGCCCTATTGAGTTATTAATCGTACTTACTACTTTAGAACTCAGTGTAGTTCCTTCAAAATCTTCTTTTGGTGCTATTTGTATTATAAGGTCATATAAGCTCTCTAGATTTTGGACTTTATGCTGACCCAAACCAATCTTCTTCAAATTATAGCGAACTAAATCCAAATCAACTGGTCTCTCTAGTTTTAGCTCAATTACTGTTCCACCAGTAAAATCTAGCCCCCAATTAAATCCACGAATACTAACAATACTTATTGAGACTATTAATAAAATTATCGAACATAGAAATACCACTTTATTCCAACGCATAAAGTCAATAACTTTTTTCCCACAATGCATATCTAAAGAACTTCGTACTTGTGCCACTAATTCTCCTTACTTCTTATATAGATAACTTATTTATACGTTTTCCACCATATATAAGATTAATTATAGCACGGGTACCAATAATAGCAGTTAACATAGAAGTAGCTATACCAACTGCAGTTGTCACTGCAAATCCTTTAATAGAACCAGTACCTACTGTATACAAAACAATTACCTTAATTAATGTAGTTATATTTGCGTCGATTATACTAGAAAACGCCCTTTTATAACCCTCATGGATTGCCCTCTGTACAGAACGTCCATTCTGTAATTCTTCCTTAATGCGCTCATTAATAAGTACATTAGCATCAACTGCTACTACTAAAGTTAGAACAATACCAGCAATACCTGGCATTGTTAATGTTACTCCAGGTAACAAAGACATAGTCCCAATAATCAACACTAGATTTGCTAACAATGCTAAAGTAGCCACTAAACCGAATAATTTATATCGTAAGACCATAAATAAAATAGAAACTAAGACCCCCCATAAACAAGCTTTTAATCCCTGAGAAATATTTTTAGCCACCATAGTCGGACCAATAATACGTTCTTCTACAATCTGTATTGGTGCAATAAATACTCCTGAACGCAATAAAAGAGCAAGATGGTGAGCTTCTTTTTGATTATGAATTCCACTAATACGAAAGTTAGACCCCAACTGTGACTGAATATAAGCCACATTAATGATCTCATCACACTTTTCTAAAATCATGTGACCACGAGAATCCTTCTTACCACTATTCTTATATTCAATAAATAAAGTTGCCATCGCTTGACCAATATGATCTCTAGTAAAGCTAGACATAATATTACCACCTTTTCTGTCTAAAGAAATGTTAACTTGAGTCTGATTATATTCATCAATACTAGTAGTAGAATTAATAATATGATCACCAGTCAAGATGACGCTCTTGTTTAGAACAAACGCCCTTCCATCTCTTGTATATTTAACTTCTGAATCTTTAGGTAAAGTAATGTCAACAGCACTATGAGTGTCCACTAAACGAAACTCTAGCGTTGCCATAGAACTAAGAATCTCTTTGGCGCGTGCAGAATCTTGCATGCCTGGTAACTCTACAATAATAAAAGAATTACCCTGTCGCTGAATGATAGCTTCTGTTAATCCTAATTGAGTAATCCGATTACGTAATATATTGATATTCTGTTCTATTGCATATTCACGTGCTAAACGCATGCTTTCGTCATTAACTGCAACAGTTAAAGTATTGTAAGAACTGTTCTTAATAATTACATCATGATAATTAGAAAGAATATCTCTTCTTACTTTATCTCGAGTTTTTTGATCTAAAAAACGTACTTGTAAACTAAATAAGTCACTTTTACTTAATTCAAGATAAGGAATTTTTTTTTCATGCAAATCACTGCGTAAATTATCAAAATTCTCCTGTTGTAATTTAGATAAAGAACTATCTATATTCACTTCCATGAGAAAATGAATACCACCACGAAGATCTAAACCGAGCTTCATTGGCTCTGCACATAAAGCTGATAACCAAAATGGAGTTGCTGGAGCAAGATTTAATGCTACAATATAGTTCTTACCAATAGATTTTTTAATTGCTTCACAAGCCTCTAGCTGCAAGCTGGTATTAGGAAGACGCACTAAAACAGAACCATTTTGCCAAGTAATAGATTTACTTTCAATATGATCTTTTTGTAGAATATTCTTAATTTGAACGAATGCATTCTCATTAGTAATACTTCCATGTAAACCAGTAATTTGGATAGATGGATCCTCGCCATAAAGATTAGGTAATGCATACAAACAACCAAAAAATAATATAATCAATAAAATTAGATATTTCCATAAAGGATAACGATTCAGCACAGTAGTTCCCTTTAAATAACATAATAATATGTGACTAAAAATTTTTATATCATGAAGTACAAAAAAATTCAGTGCATTTCAGTTATTTTTTATACTTTACCCGACCAGATACAGTTTTATTCTCTAAAAGAATTAGATCCATTTCTTATTTTATCTAATCTCTTCTAAAACAATATTAAAAATAGTTTTCTAAATAAAATAAAAAATAACTACTTAAATTACTAAATGATTCTCACTATCTAACTAAAAGACTATAATAGTAATATAAATAATCAAATTTTTATGATAAATAATCTAACTAGCTATATATAAATATTCTCTAATTAAGGTCAAATACGTTATATAACCTTATAGAGCGCAATTTTATATTGAATTATTTATTCTCTATTTTAGATCTCAATATAATTGAATTATAGAATATGAACCTAATTTCATACATCCTAAACCAATAATAATTACTATACTATCAAGATTACGATATTAATTAAAATATTTAGTCTTATACTAAAAATCTTTAGATAATTACTTACATCTCTCAAGTCAATATGATATATTATTCTTTATTTATCATATAAAAGGACTTTTTATTACTATTAACATCGTAATAGTTATTAGATCAATTATAATTATCCTTCATTTTTATATTACAAATATTTAATATCTTTTAGATTGATCCTGTGATACAAAAGAAAATATCAGAAATACTTGAAAATTAACTTTTGTTAATTTATTTTATCTAGTCTATAAACTTTACTACCTTGCTCTTAATATGAATCATCTTTCAAAGACATAAATTACAAACTATGTAATCAAAATATATCCATAACTTAATATAGATAAAAATATACTGAACTATTTTTATAATATTATTTTTTCTATGAATCTTAAAACTTTATCAAATCAAGATGCATTTATTGTAATGAAAATAAAATAATTCTTTTCCAAACATGGACAATACATATTATTTTGTATATTTTATCTCTTCTGTACAGATAATACGAATATCTTAGTATAAAATCTTGTATTAAGTACAATAACATTTCACATAAAATTAAAATATATATAGATAGAAATACTACGTTAGTTGCATAAATATTGATAACACATCAATTATAGAACTATTCGTAATCATTGAATATTGTATTTTACTTAAAGTAAAATATTAAAATATATATCTTTCAATAAAGATCTTACGATCCATCATCACAAATATATCATTTTTTATAAACTAATAAAAATATGAAATAAATATTTATGTATAATAGCTGGCATCTGTAAACTACATTTAATTTTATTACAGTTATTATTTTCTTTAATTTAAATAAAATTTATCTTCATTATATACAACTGATTTTTTATAAAATGCATTCACAAATTGATCCAATACACCTTGTTCAATAGCCTGACGTAAATTTAACATTAAACACTGATAATAATGTAAGTTATGAATGGTATTCAAACGAGCACCCAGCATTTCCTTACAGCGATCCAAGTGATGCAAATAAGCACGGCTATAATGAAGACAAGTATAACAATTACATTCATCGTCAAGCGATGCTGTATCCTCTTTATATTTTTTATTACGAATTTTTATTATTCCATCTGAAACAAATAGATATCCATTACGGGCATTACGTGTGGGAATTACACAATCAAACATATCAATACCACAACAAACACCTGCTATTAAATCTTCTGGTGTACCAATACCCATCAAATAACGCGGCTTATCTTGTGATAATTGTCGACAAACATGTTTTAAAATCTTGTGCATATATTGCTTTGGTTCTCCAACAGCTAAACCACCTATAGCGTACCCATCAAAACCTATTTCCAATAATCCTTGAATTGACATATCTCGTAAATCAGTGTAAATTCCACCCTGAATGATACCAAATAATGAGTTTTTATTTCCTAAAGAATCAAACCGATCACGACTTCGTTTTGCCCACCTCAATGATCTTTTCACTGCATGTTCAGTATCAGTCCAAACGGAAGGATATGGCATACACTCATCAAAAATCATTACAATGTCAGAACCAAGTTCATATTGAATTTCCATTGATCTCTCTGAATCAAGAAAAACTGTATGACCATTAATTGGATTACGAAAAAATACCCCCTCTTCACTAATAGTATTAGTAGATCCCAAACTAAATACTTGAAATCCACCTGAATCCGTCAGAATAGGACTATACCATTTCATAAAACCATGAAGATCACCATGCCTTTTAATAATCTCGGTTCCTGGACGCAACGATAAATGAAAAGTATTACTAATGATCATTTGAGAACCTGTGCTTTTTAATTCTTCTGGACTTATTCCTTTAACTGAGCCATAAGTACCGACAGGCATAAATACTGGAGTATCTACTACACCGCGATCAAAAATTAAACGACCACGTCTAGCGTATCCATCAGTAGCATCTAATACAAACTTCACAACTCCTCCATAGAGATAATGGCCTTCTTATTTATATAGACGTATATATTTATACATAAAAGCTTTTATTATTTTATAAACATATATCTATAATATGAGAGTGTTCCTCTGAATGTCTTGTATAGAGGACTATATTACTAATATAAGAAAGATTCTCAACAAACTATAATCAAGCTATAACTTGAAGAATCATTTTTACTCTGATTCGGATAAAAACTGAATAAAGAGAAACTTTCTTTACTAAAAATTCTTACTCAAGAAAAACATATTAAGTTATGAAAACAAATATTTATGTAAAACTATTATGCAATTAAACTACTCTATATTAATATATATACTAATTCATCTTAGAATACCATTCATGCAATTAATACTTTGCTCTAAAATTGCTCAATAAACAGTTGGTTCGCATCTGAAGATACGAAAAATTCTTCATAAAATCGGAATAAATTATTAATTTATACTTGATCGATCTTAAATAAAATACGATATATATATCGTATTTTTATACTTGTATCTATAAATAATAATCACTCTATAATATGACTATGATATATAGAAACAATTTACTACTTTATCTTTCTTTAATTGTAAATTAATATCATATAACTCTAACGGTTAGAGTCAATTTATGAAAAAAATTAACAATAATTGTGATTGGTTTGAAAACATATTTTTACTTTTATTTATATGTCTAATGATTGGAATATGTTTATGGATACTCCAACCTTTTCTTGTTGGATTTACCTGGGCTAGCATAGTAGTAATTGCAACTTGGCCTTTTATGATTAAAATTCAACGTTTTCTATATGGAAAAAGATCATTAGCAGTTATTACAATGACATTGTTATTAATTTTAATTTTTATAATTCCTCTTGTACTTTTAGTGAACAGCTTAATTGAAAATACTGGAATAGCAATTAATTGGCTCAATCATAGACATATACAATTTCCTCAATTATTGTTCTTGAAGAATTCGCCATTAGTGGGAAAAAAACTTTACATAATCTATCACTATTTAATTGATGGTGGTTCAGCTATTCTAATTAATCAAATACAACCTTATATTGGTCGTACTACTAGTTTTGTCTTCACTCAAGCCGGTCATCTTGGTAAATTTGTGATAGATCTAGGATTAATGCTTCTCTTTATTATACCACTTTACTGGCATGGGGAAAAGATTAGTCAAGGAATACGTCATTTAATTTTTCGATTAGCATATCATCGTGGTGATAAAACTGTAATGTTTTCCGTACAAGCTATTCGAGCTGTAGCCCTAGGTGTAGTAGTAACTGCATTAATACAAGGAATACTCGGTGGTATTGGGTTAAGTATATCTGGTATTCCTTTTTCCTCCATGCTCACTATTTTAATGATTCTATCGTGTTTAATCCAATTAGGACCACTAATTATTTTAGTACCAGCGGTGATTTGGCTATACTGTATAGATGATACAACAGGAGGCACAATTTTGCTAATCTGGAGCTGTTTAGTAGGCATTGTAGATAATACCTTGAGGCCTTTTTTAATTAAAAAAAGAGCAGATCTCCCAATAACTCTGATCTTTTTTGGTATAATAGGAGGCTTATTATCTTTTGGGGTAATTGGTTTATTTATTGGACCAGTAGTTCTAGCAATCTCTTATCGATTTGTTTGCTCATGGGTGGAAGAAATTCCTTCACCTCCACCTTACAGGTAATTAGTAATGATTCTATAGATCGATAAATTAATAATAAATAAATATAATAAGTAATAATGTCTATATTAAAATTAACTAAAAAAATGAAACATGATATCAATGTGATATAATGTGGCCTATCCATTACAATAAACCAATATAATAGAATTAGTGGTTAAATTGAAAGAAATTTTAAAATTCAATCTAAAGAAATATTTCAATTAACTCAGATAATTCGCTTCCATAGAGAAAGACATAATAAAATATTATAATATAGATATAAGAGAATTTTAAAAAATTATCAATCTTATCACCATAAGATATGCGTATAGACTACGTAAAATCGATCTTATATATATAATCACTCTTAAATTTCCGATTGCCAATCCTATCATTATTTTATGATATGCTATACATTCCTGTATGTTTATGCTTCTATGATAGATAGATTATCTTAATAATTAATAATTAATATGTATAGGTTTACTTAGTGACAGATACTTTTACATTTTAAAAAATAAACATTATACATTTTAAAGATCAACTTGCTCTTTTAAAAAAGGAAGTTGATCTAAGTGTAATAAATACGCGCACTTCGTTAATTTTAACAAATTCACATATCAATTTTCATATAATACATTAAGTAATCTATGATCATCTATCATATAGTTCAGTTAAAAATTACATCTCCTGCTAATTTTCATAACATAAAACTTATATAAACAAAGAATATACTTAATATTAACTAATAGTATGGATTTTATTAATCAATAACATTGAATGCAATGCAGAAATGATAAAAATAAAAATAAGTCAATACAGCATAGAAACATCAACGATTAATTTAGTATTATATAAAAATAATAAAAAATATATATTAATGTATATCATATAACGTCACATCAATATCTATTCCTTAATACATGAATACCTATATAGGTTCTATTGTAAAATGGATGATATCAATGATTTTGAATCTAAATCGTGATAACTCGATTAAGACTCAATAAAATAAACTATGAAAAATTATGATAATATTAGAGACAAGAAATTTTATCGACTGATAGCAGATCCAGTCGATAAAACATATAAATCAGATGAAATAATAGCATTCATTCATGATAATCTATCTCTACTAACATCTATGGTATCAACAGTCTTTATCCTTTGAAATAACATCGTAACCAATGTAGCTAACACCCCACTAAAAATAATCGAAACAATTAGATCAATTGGCCAATGCATTCCAAAAATAAGGCGGCTACCCATAACAGCTAAAGCCCACATTGTAACTATGAATACAGTATAATAACAACGTCGCGGCCAGAGCACACCTATCCCGATTAAAGACCACGTTGAAGCAAACATAGTATGACCAGAAGGAAAAGAAAAACTATTTGTATGAGACCAATGCTCAATCAACCATAGTGGAACTTTTTTTGGATCTAATGAAGATCTAAAAACTTTATCTTGCAATAAAAAATCTGTTTCTTTAATAGTATAAGGCATCTTTGTGGCGTAGTTTTCCAAGATCCATAATCTATAAGGACGTAGCTCCTTCGTTTGTTCCTTAATAAAATCCTTAATACCTTCTCCAACTAGCAAAGATAAAATCAAAATAGAAATAAAAAATATAGTCGATTTACAAGAGCAACGAATGCAATAAGCAAACCAACTACATAAAATAATACTTGTCCAAACTATCCAGGGGTAGTTTATACTTTCAGTAATTCCAAACATCAATAAATGGCCCCATCCTGTATCAGTAGGTTTCCATTTCCATCCAGATAATATCACCAATAAAGGCATTAACAATAGTAATGACGAACCTATTGTTATTCGTTTTAAGGTATCTAACATATTTAACCTATCCTCATTAGGAACATTCAAATACCGAAAATTAATCATTAATAAGATTATTCATTATTTAGATCAGATTGCATTATTAAAATAATTAGTATAGAATATCATATTGTTTTTACATTTTCTACGAAATATTATTTATTTTATCAATATAGCGATCTTTAAAAAATAAAGTTAAAAATTTATATTTTATAATAAAACTAGACAAGTTAAATAGTAGAAAAATTCTAATATAAAAATTTTTATTTTATATTTATCCAATTGTGTCTTTAACTATAAATAATATAATATAACGAAGAAAATTATGCATATGGAATATAATAAGCATTATTAATAATTGATCATTATATAATTATAACAACACGAACACCTCGACTATTAAGAGTAATATTTAATATATTAAAAGATAAATATATTCTATGACGCTAAAATAATAATAAAATTAGTCTGATAAACTAAATGTTTTCTAATTCAACTAGAAAAATAAATTAAGAAAATTATTTAATATCCTTAAAATAAAACTAAACATTAAAATTCTATATATCATATTCATAGCATCGTAAAAGAATGAATAGAATATCAGACTAGTATATAATGGTACTGTACCGATAATGAATGAAGAACTATGTACTAAATATTAAATTCATTGCAGACAAAAAATTTTTTTCTTCACATAGAAATATATTAAAAAATTAAAGATATACAGAGATTTACAATGTTTTCATAAAAAAGAAAACTTATCACTCTTCAATTATTAACCTTTATAAAAATAAGACATGAATAATACGGGTGATAATATAAATCAAACTTCTTAGAATATAGTGATCGGGGTACTGATAATCTCCATAAAAATAAAAATAGTAAGCTATCTCTTATTTATTGATAGAGCAATTTCTAAAAATTAGAAACTATTACAACTAAATAATATTTACTATTTAACTTATTTACAAGTTAAATATTATTGACCAAGATTACTCTATCATAAGGACAATCATCCTCATTTATATGATAACTGACCATCTAATGGTATTTTCGAAGACTAAACAATATCTATATTCTGTTACAGAATTGTTTATTAAACAAATATACACATCAAAAAATCTCATTTATTTAATAAATCCACATAATATTTATATTTTATGGGGATTAAAATGAAACTTCAACGAGTAGCGGAAGCTAATCTACCTACTCCCTTTGGAGATTGCCGAATAGTTGGTTTTGAGGAACTGGATACAAAAAGAGATCATATCTCCTTAATATTTGGTGATATTTCTAAGGATCAGCCTGTTTTAGCCCGTATACACTCAGAATGCCTTACCGGAGATGCGTTATTTAGTTTACGTTGTGACTGTGGTTTTCAACTTGAAGAGGCGATAGTGCAGATATCTAAACAAAATTCTGGAATCCTTCTTTACCATCGGCAAGAAGGGAGAAATATTGGTCTTATAAATAAAATACGTGCTTATGCCTTACAAGATATAGGGTATGACACAGTTGAAGCCAATCATAAATTAGGGTTCGAAGCAGATCAGCGTGACTTTACTATCTGTACAGATATGTTGAAACTTCTTGGTGTTCATCAAATTCGGTTACTAACCAACAATCCAGAAAAAGTCAAAATGCTCAAAGAGACTGGTATAGATATTATTGAGCGTGTACCTCTAATTGTTGGACGTAATCCTAATAATACAAATTATTTAAATACTAAAGCCCAAAAACTAGGACATCTCTTTTCGAAATAAATTAACTATCTTACTTTCTTTAAAAAAGAATATTGATCTTATTCTCGTTCTATTAAAATCTTAAAATTATTTTTATCGTAAATATCAATATACTTTAATAACGATCTATAGATAACTATATTTTATAGATTCCAATCTTTAAGAAATGTATCTCCATTTATATCGAATCTATTATACAATATTATTGTATATATTAGAATACAGGATGCCATTTACTCACTTTGGATACGTTATGTTACAGTAACATACTTAATTAAAATTATCCTTACTTATAAATAATATCATCTTGATGATATGATAAATACTATCTCTAATAAAGTGATCAATAACCATTATAATAATAAAAGACTACAATATAATTGTATCTTTTTATAAAAATAAAATAGTCTCCTTTTTATACAGATCAGCTACTATCTAAGCACTTAAATATTGCATATGAAATTAATATTGATTAAATTAAATATAAAATTGATCTTATTTCTATTTTCTATAAAAATTACTTAAAATAATTTATTCATAAATGAAATGTAATTTTTTATTAAACAAGATTTATTAGAATAGTGTATTTATATTATAAAGATAATTGAGATATAAATATTGATTGATAGATCAATATGGATCTATATATCAATAAATAATAAAACTTATAATAAATATTATATGTTGTTAAAACAAAAAGATCACTTAACAAAAAATAAAATAATTCACTATCATAGTTATGGTACCGCTATGTACAAAAAATAATATACAGATATCATAGATAAAAAATAATAATAGATACAACACATAAGATTCTATCTATTAGAGATAATTTTAATTTATCTACTAAACGATATACTACAAACTTTAACATATATTTACTTACACTAAATACTGATTCTATATCTTTTAACAAAATCATGACTTAAAATGTTTCTATCCCACCAATAAAAAGATTTAAATAACCTTTAAATAAAAAATTGAAATAACCAATGATGAACTATGTCATATTAAACAATCACCTTACGAACATTATAAAAATGTCAACCTAACTTTGCTTATAATGAACATATAGCCAATTGCTTCTATCCAGTGAAAAACTAAGAAGACAGATCAATAGACTCAAAGCAACAGTATCTTAAGAATAATCAATCAATATATAATAACGATAATCTAGATCTATGATTAATAAATGTCTATTCTAGGAATTATAATCTATACTTTCATGATAACTATTATCATATCAATCCAACTATCATATCAATCCAACACGACCAGTGTAGACATATCAGATATAATTATTACAATCTTTATAACCATTTACTAATTACTAACACCTAACTGATTTCATATTTTATAGATCTTTAACTTTTACTCCAAAAATCTAAACAACTGCATCACATTAAGAAAATTAAAAAACTCCGAAGCAAATATAATCAAGTTATCAAAAACATAGAAACAGGATTAGATAACGATATCTTGAACACTTACTTGATAATAAACCCAATAAATCTTTAATACAATATGTTAACGTCAAATTACTATATATCTATATCATCTATATGTAATAGAAAAATCATATAATAGCTTAATCACGAATATAACTATAACAATCTTTAGATTATAATGAGGAATCAGTAATTATTTTATCCCTTACTATTATTATGTAGACCAACCATATTTTCTGCTGATTAAAAGTTAACTTAACACAATAAAAAGAAGATTAGCGAAGTCTTAGAGACTGAAAGAAAAAACAGACTATTATACAATAATTTTACAATCATAATAAAAAGCAATGATAATTCTAAATCTAGATTAGAAAAGAGATAAAACTTGATGACAGGTACAAGAATCATGCTCAATATGAAGAAAAAAAACAGATGGATACAATTAACAATTCATGGGTTTTTTATCATTTTAATAATTATAACTATATATGGCTGTTGGCTTGATAGAAAAATTAGAAATCGGATTGATGGAAAAGTATGGCAACTGCCAGCCACAGTTTATGGACGAATAGCAACCCTTCATCCACATGCTCTCTATTCTAAAAAAGAAATTATCACGCTTTTGGAAAACACTCAATATCGCCAAGTCACAAATATTATGTCTGCCGGCGAGTTTACTGTAAAAGATAAAAGTATTGAAATGATTCGTCGACCTTTTAACTTTCCAGACAAAAAGGAGATGAAAATACATGTTCTCCTGAACTTTAAGAATAACTATTTAAATGAAATTAAAAATTTTGAAAATGGACGAGTTTTTGGATTTTTTCGTCTAGATCCACGTTTAATTACTTTACTACAATCACCAAACGGTGAACAACGCTTATTTGTAGAACGAACAGGATTTCCAGATCTTCTAGTTAAAGCTCTAATAACCACTGAAGATCGTCACTTCTATCAACACTATGGAATACATTTTACCTCAATTGGACGCGCCTTACTAATAAATCTTATGGCAGGACACGCAGTGCAAGGAGGGAGTACTCTTACTCAACAACTTGTTAAAAACTTATTTCTAACTAATCAACGCTCTCTATGGCGTAAGATTAATGAAGCCTATATGGCTATTATTTTAGAAGCACGCTATAAAAAGGATCGAATCCTAGAACTATATCTAAATGAAGTATATCTAGGCCAAGCTGGAAGCGATCAGCTGCGAGGCTTTCCAATAGCAAGTTTATATTATTTTGGTCGACCAGTAAATGAACTAAGTCTAGATCAACAAATACTTCTAGTAGGAATGGTTAAGGGTGCTTCACTATATAATCCTTGGCGTAATCCGGAACTTACATTGGAACGCCGTAACTTACTATTACGTTTATTAGAACATAGAGACATAATAGATCAAGAGGTATATGAACTATTAAGCTCACGTCCTTTAGGTGTCCACCCTAAAGGAGGAGTAATCACCCCACAACCAGCATTTATGCAAATGGTTCGCCATGAAATACAGGCCAATCTAGGAAATAATATTTATGATCTATCTGGAGTAAAAATCTTTACTACACTTGATCCTGTCTCTCAAAATGCAGTTGAAAAATCAGTAGAAAAAGAAATCGCGTTCCTTAGAAAAAGACAAGGTCTACAAGATCTAGAAACCGCAATGATAGTTGTAGACCGTTTTAGCGGTGAAATACGAGCTATGGTTGGAGGGAGTGATCCACAATTTGCGGGATATAATCGAGCATTACAAGCAAGAAGATCAATAGGATCGCTTGCAAAACCAGCAGTTTATTTAACTGCTTTATGCCAACCTGATCTATATGGGCTTAATACATGGATTTCTGATCAACCACTAGCTCTAAAACAAGAAAATGGCAAACTCTGGAAACCAAAAAATGACTCAGGATATTTTAGTGATCGTGTTATGCTCATTGATGCTCTCACTCACTCACTAAACGTTCCTACAGTAACTCTTGGAATGAAACTTGGTCTTTCATCCATCATAGACACGTGGGATCGACTTGGCGCTCCAATCAGTCAATTGAAACCAATTCCTTCTATACTTCTAGGAGCGCTAAACTTAACACCATTTGAAGTAGCGCAAACATTCCAGACTATTGCAAGTGGTGGAAATCGCGCACCGTTATCATCGCTACGCTCAGTAATTTCTGCAGATGGCAATATTCTTTACCAAAGCTTTCCGCAATCAAAACAGACGATACCAAGTCAGGCATCTTATTTAACATTGTATGCAATCCAGCAAGTTGTCGAACGCGGGACAGCAATGACATTAGGTATTAAATACCCTAACGCTCAACTAGCAGGAAAAACTGGTACCACAAATAATTTAGTAGATAGCTGGTTTGTAGGTATTGATGGTAAAGCAGTTACAATTACATGGATTGGACGTGATAACAACCAACCAACTTATCTATACGGTGAAAATGGTGCAATGCAGTTGTACCAACGTTATTTAGAATATCAAGAACCTATTCCCCTTAAATTAAATCTACCCAACCATATTAAATTAATGAATATTAATTTTTCAGGAACTTGGATATGTAATAATAATAAAACATGGCGCGTCCTCCCTATATGGACTGAAAAGGAAACCTCTCTTTGCCAGAAAAACCAAGAAGTGAAAAAAACAAAAACCATAACTAACCACAAAATGGTACATTGGTTTAAAAATATATGGAAAAAAATGATAAATATTTCTAAATAAAAATCTTATACAATAATAATAAATCTAATATGTTTATTATCATTCCTAGACTAATATTACAGAAGGCATTATATAGTGTTCACTATAATTAATAATACAAACTATATTAGAAGTAGTTTCAACCCCATTTAAATAGCGGAGACTACTTATAGTGATCTTACCATATTATTTAATTTTATATAACCTTACTATATCTTTCAACTATTAAATATACTAAACAGTATACAGTAAAAACTCTTATGTAATATATTAAGTATCTCATCAATATACATCCTACCCAGATAAAATATTATATTTTATTTAAAATAGTAAATAATTATCAAAAAATTTATATAAAATTAAATAGGAATATTTAATAAACTCTATGTAAATTATTGAATTTATACTAGTGAGAAAGAAATCTTCAATCGATTTTTTTATAACATAAATTAATTTTATATATTATTTATTATTTATAGTATATCGTATATACGATACCCATTATTATGCAAATAATGTCCACTTATATTAAGAAAAACAATTTAAACTATAATTTTAATCTTTTAAATAAAATTTAATAATCTTCATATAAAAAGAAACTGCTTAGTTCTACTGTCTTATAGACATATTTTATAAATTTTAGAATAAAACTATGACAAGTTTCCTATTCTACTATCTTGTTTGAAATCACTATAACTTGATGTATTCAAAAAATATTGCATAAAATAAAAACTAAGTAATATAACAAAAAATAATTATCTCAATTAGAATAAATAAATAATTATATAGATATAATTACTAAAACTTTTATATTTAAAATAAAGTAATATATGATTATAATCACTAATTCAGTTGTTTTAAAAAAATTAACAATATATGTATAGTAAACAACTCATATTCAAGAAAATTTTAAAAGATATATCTAACTATAGATGATAGATGGAACAATTAATTAAGTAATATAGAACATTATAACAATCATTTAATTCTACTATGAAATATTCAAATATACGATATAGATTTCAGAGAATCAAAATATAAATACTCAATCTATTAATTGAATAATCAATTAAATAATAATACTACATGAATTGACTATATTAAAATTCATAAAATTGTTATTAATAAATTACATTACAATATAGATATTTTAGCATATTCTAATTTTTTACAAAAAAATAATTATAATTATATTAATATAACTAAAATCTTGTTGATAATATAAAATATTATAATATAACTTAACTAAGTAATATTGATTGATAAGTATTAATTGAATAAGTAAAAACCATAAAACAAATGCATTGATATGATAACTTCTTTAGGTAAGAAAATAGTTATTTTAATAATTATTATTGCTTAAAAAATAGAAAAAAGATGCATTAATTCCAATATATAAATAAAAAGGTATTTATAAAGTAAATTAGTAATAATAACACAAGACTAGTATGACTCATAAAGATAACAACCTGACTTTATAGACTTTCTACCTATAAACATAAATCATTAATAAAAAACTTCATAGGATATATGTAAAAACTGACTTAATTATAAAATTAAAATTCACACTCTAGATCAAAATAAATCAACTATAAATTAATATAGATATCACAATATAAGAATTGAATCATCTTATTTAAAATACTAATCTAATTAACTAATACAATCAATTTAATAGTGCAATAAGTCTATATCTCTTGAAGATATAGACTTCTACAAGTCTTATTTCTATATTAATATTAAAATCATATAAATAGATTACGACTTATATCTCTGGCATAAAGAAAAAGATTTATCAACATAATATAACTCTCTGTATCAATAACAGTATAAATTCTTATTTTAAAATTTATTAATTGAGTATATTTTTATGTAAAAACGCTAAACAAACAAATAATATAATCTAGATTGGTTTTCAGAATTAACAGATTACCTTTTTATGATGAGTGATTACCATCCACAAATGAAAAATAAAGCGATTATCATCATAATAATGCTACTCATAAAAATACAATAATTTTATACATCAACATGAATTAGAAATAATTATAAACTAAAGATTTATAAATAAATAAAAATAGAGATATTTAAACAATCCATCATGAGATATTAGTGATCAAAATAATTATTTTCATAGTAAGTAAAACAGTCATCAAGATTAAAATCACACCTCCTACATCAAAAATGATTTATACTATCAGTTATCAAAACTTGATATCAGATCTGTATTATTTTTATAAATAATTAATTAAATATATTCCGTATACATAGAAACCATAAAAACACCAGTTAATGTGTTTATTAATAAAATAAGATGGATAACTGATATTATTATTTATCATGGTTAAAAACCAGTTATCTTATTGATTGCTATATACTTTTCAACAAGCAATACAAAATTTGTATTCTAAATCAAATCTATTAAGTCCTGATCAACCCAAAATTATTATAATTAATATTAATATATATGTCTATTCTATAGCATATACAATCTCTTAAAAATTACCATCTATAAAGATCTTACCATTTAAGAAATTATACTCTATATCATAGGCAATCTGAAATCTATTTAATATATATAATTTAGATAAACCTATCATAATAGGTTATTATTACTCATTTCTTAGATAAGTGGCCATACCTTGTTATTGATAAAAGCTACCAATTTTAGTATTATAAAAATAATTTTTATATGAAAATCTCAGAACAGATATAAAATATTAAATTTTCCTACATTTGTTCTGAAAAACTTATAAAAATATAGTTTTAATATTTTTGTAGATTTTTAATTTTTAATAAAAATGAAAGGAAGACTAATAAACACCTACTAATCTGATCTAGTACAAATAAAA
Organism: Candidatus Erwinia haradaeae; assembly: GCF_900699015.1. Taxonomy (GTDB): domain Bacteria; phylum Pseudomonadota; class Gammaproteobacteria; order Enterobacterales; family Enterobacteriaceae; genus Erwinia_E; species Erwinia_E haradaeae_E. Next base: position 683,351 of record NZ_LR217737.1, read on the forward strand.
AAATCAATCAACTCTTAAAAATCACTTATAAAGTGAAAAATCTTTCATATTTCATATTCTGAAAACTACGATGATCTCAGTTCAATATAACATATATGATAAAAAATTATGTATATTAAAATATAATAAAATACAATCGATGTATCATATTAACAATCATATGTCTGAGTTGACATAACATAAATAACATTAATCATAAACTATTTTGATTCATAAAAAACGCAAGACATAGATATACCTAATATACTATTTTAGATCTATTATCAATAGAAACTAATTATCAAATTATTTATACAAAACCAAAATCTATATTAAGAAAATCTACGTGAAACATAATAATATTAAATAATTAAAATGATCAAAACTTAGTGATATACTTATTCTATAAAAAATATCTATATTACAATGACTTAATGTAGTATTTCATATCTTATATTTTCATTTACATATAAAAATTTATAAAAATGTCTTCTTTTAGAAGATTAATAAGATATAAAATAATGACAAAGAATCAGATGACTTATTAACTTAGATGATTAAACCTCATGTATTTTTTGATCTTAGATTATCTGAAAAATAAAATACATTTAAGATAACATAAATCTTAAACCAAAAGGATTCAGAAAGATATGGTCCCCTAACAGTGTTTTTCCCATACATCTGAATTCTACTAAGATTAATATTTATCTTAGAATAACCATCTTTTCGATCTTAAATAAGTTATTAATGAAGATTTAATCTCTTAGAATATAGATCCTAAACATTCATTATTTATATAAACACGTATTCTATAAACTCAGATCAAACACAAAAAATAAATCAGATGTAATATAATTAAGTACTGTTTAATATCAAAATTCAAAATAATTATAATACTATTATTTCAATGATCTAAATTAACCATTCTTGTACAATTTCAAAAAGATAAATGAAATGATTATATAATCTAAACAATAGAACTTGAAATCATAGATCTATTAAATATTGATTTCATTCTCAATAACTCTTTAATCAATTCTTTTATGACAAATTATTTTGCATCTTCATCTACGGTGATGAATACAAAAGATCCATAGTTTAAAACATGCTATGTATTCCAATGTGTTATAAAATACATTCATATAGTAAAACTATACTATTTTAAAATTAATCTTTTATTTTTTAATAAAGCTGCATCGATTTTAAGACAAAATAAAAAGCATAGTCACATAAATTGATTCACTCACTTTTAGTGGATTTTAACTCAAATTATTCAAAAAATTGATTAATTTTTGCTTTTAAAATATCAATTGCAATACGATTTTTCCCTCCTCGTGGTACTATAATATCAGCATATTGCTTACAAGGTTCAATAAATTGCAAAAACATAGGTCGTACTGTTTCCTGATACTGAGCTATAACCGAATCCATAGAACGACCGCGCTGGTTTACATCACGTTGAATGCGACGCATAAGACAAATATCAAGAGGTGTATCGACAAAAATAGAAAAATTCATTTCTTTTCTTAATTTAATATTAGTCAAAAGTAGAATACCTTCAAGAATAATCACCTTTTTTGGTTGTATATGAAGAGTTTGACCAGTACGAGTATGTTCAACATAACTGTATATCGGAAGGTTAATTGCATTCCCTGATTTTAAAATCTGTAAATGTTGTAAAAGCAAACCATGATCCATAGAATTTGGATGATCATAATTAGTTTTAACGCGCTCAGTCATAGTAAGATGCCCTTGGTCTCTATAATAAGCATCCTCAGGAATTACACCAATATTTTCGTCACCAAAACGAGCTCGAACTTCATGATACAATGTACTAGCAATAAGACTTTTCCCCGAAGCAGATGCGCCTGCAATACCTATGATGACGCATTTATGATGCGACTTTTCAACCATATTTTAACGACCTGAACTTAAGACCATATTAACGGGCAAGTGCTCCATCTAGGATTCTAGATATTAGAAAGGATAGCAACCAGAAAATCAAAAGAGATATAACACTAAGTAGCCTGATATTCGAAATAGTACTCCTATAGTATATTGGCATCATCTAGCAACACCAGATTATCTAAAATCTGTAAATCTAATCTAACTGAATACCCTACCCTATATATTATAAAATGCGTATTCTATAAATATTAGTACAACTCATTCAATTAGAAAAACATCTTAAAACCACCTCCTCTTTCATTCCACCAATTAAATCTTATAATAACAAGACCTTCACAGAACTAAATTTAGTGTTGGTTCTACAATATGCTACCACACTACAATTATTTGCAATTCATCCTTGCCTACTTAGAAAAAATTAACATTACTGCGTACAAAGTTTCTATAAGATTCTCTAGCACACACTTTAAAAAACATATAAAAAGATTTACAAGTAATAAACCGCTAGTTACATCACTAACACATAACTAGTTCATACACACTACAGCTTATTAATTGTCAAAAAGCATGCCATTCTTAGTCTATACTTACTAAGTATATCTCTAAGAACCCCTAGAGCATCCTACATTCGAAAAATGTTTTATAGCTATAAATTTTAGTATATTTAATAATAAGGTGATTTACTATAGATAGATTACCTTCGAAATTCATCACCTAAAATTAATCACGAAGAATTTCTAACGCAAAAGATTAAATGCGATATTATCGTTTGCCAAACAATAATTCTGATATATGAATCTATCCAATATTATCTTCTATAACAGACCCATTTTTAATGGTAGATCATTACTTATGATCATTACATACTAAATATCAAAACTAGATTCTTTGATCATATACACAATCTCATACATTATTTCTTACTAATTCTAAAATACAAGATATCCACACTGAAAACTACATTATAAGTCTTTAAATTATTAATGTCACTAATCCCACAAACCATATCTATTAGATGAACCACGCATATTGCTGACCTAGTTTAATAACCAGACTAACCATCATTCAAAAAACTGAGCAGTATTTAATAGAAAGAGCTGTACACTTCGTCGTCGAATAGAGAGCTCTTCTCTACTACATATCTCTATGACCATATTCTATATAGGACTACATGAACAGAATATTTGATTATATTCTTACTCTAAGACTTGTCTAACAAGGCTTAATTTTTTAATAGATTAATTAGTAGATTTAATTTTTTTAGATTTTCCGTATAAGCGAGGTGCATGAAGTTCTTAAGTGTGATAAACAACCTAATACGATATTAAAAAATTAATTCTACATAAGTTTTAAAAGACTAGTGCTCTCATCTTTTAATACATAAAATATCTATCTTATCACTAATGTTCAATTAATACGAATATTTAACGTTTTCCTCTTAAATTATATTATATCTAATAGAATTAATATTCTTTGATTTTGGTATTAGTTAACTCTCATAGACGTCAGAATAATAATATCAATTAATTATTCAGTTTTTAATAACCTAATACTTCAAATTATTCATATTTTCTATAATTATCTTTTAGATCTTGACAAATAACAGCAATTTTCTTTTTTAGATTCTTCATATTAGAAAATTATAATACCTATCGTAATTTTATAAATTAAAAACTCAAAACATCATATACTTCTATCTGTATGATAATACATATGGTAATAATATAACAAACTAACTACCCACTACTTGAAAAATAAATCTTTGAAACTTTTTAGAAAATGTTAATATTTTATATTTCAAGATACATGATGCTCTGTAGTAAATTGATCCACTAATTTTACCAATTCATCTACTGTTGGTTGCATTAAGGCTTGTTCCGCTAAAACCTGAACATCCTGAAACTTAACGCTACGAACAAGTTTTTTAATAGGTGGAATCGCAATCGAACTCATACTAAATTCATCTAACCCCATACCTAATAACAACAATGTAGCATGTAAGTCTCCTGCTAATTCACCACACATTCCTGTCCATTTTCCTTCAGAATGAGAAGCATCAATCACCTGTTTAATCAACATTAAAACAGATGGAGATAAAGGATTATACAGATGAGAAATCAAACCATTACCACGATCTACAGCTAAAGTATACTGAGTTAAGTCATTTGTTCCAATGCTAAAAAAATCAACCTCTTTTACTAAATGATGAGCAATGACTGCAGAAGCAGGTGTTTCTACCATAATACCAATTTCAATTCGATTATTAAAATCTCTTCTTTCTTTACGAAGTTGAATTTTTAAAAAATCTATCTGTTCTTTTAGAAATCGAACTTCTTCCACAGAAATAATCATAGGGAACATAATACGTAACGTACCAAACGCCGAAGCACGCAACATAGCACGTAACTGAGCATGTAAAATGTCAGTACGATCCATAACTATACGAATGGCACGCCAACCAAGACAAGGATTAGCTTCCCGTGGAAGGTGCATATATGGTAAGTCTTTATCACCACCGATATCCATCGTTCGTAAAATTACACCCTGATCGCCTACTGCTTTAGCTATAGATTGGTAAGCCTGAAATTGCTCCTCTTCACTCGGTAACGAATCCCTATCCATAAACAAAAACTCTGTACGATAAAGACCTATACCTTCTGCTCCACAACAATCCATCCCTATAATATCACGTCCATTTCCAATATTAGCACTAAGCTTAACCTTATGACCATCAAGAGTCATTGCTGGAAGACTCTTAAGTTTAGCTAATTCATTATTTTGAATAGAATATTGATGAGCTAAAGCTTTAAATTCCGCAATTTTTTCCGGAGAAGGATTAATATAAACTTGATTATTAATCGCATCTAAAATCAAAAAATCATCATTTTTCACTTGACTCGTTATATTTCCAGCACCAACAATAGCTGGTAATCCTAGTGAACGAGCCATAATCGAGGTATGCGAGGTGCGACCCCCAGCATCAGTGATAAACCCTAAAACCTTTTTCAAATTCAGCTGTGCTGTTTCTGATGGAGTTAAGTCTTGAGCAACCAATAAGACTTCCTCATTGATCGCACTAAGATCTACAATATGTAAACCAAGAATATTTTTCAGTAAACGCTTTCCAATATCACGCACGTCAGCTGCACGTTCTTTTAGGTATTCATCATCCAGCTCTTCTAACGATTTTGCCTGAGATCTAATAACAGTAAACACAGCTGCATCTGCAGTATATAGCTCATCTTTAATTAATAATAATACGTCCTTTTCCAGCTCTTCGTCTTCTAAAAGCATCAAGTGTCCTTCAAAGATTGCTGCTTTCTCTTCCCCACAAACTTCTCTAGCTTGAATGGCAATACTTTTAAGTTGTTCAACAGCTTTTTGGCGTCCGTCAAGAAATCTTTGAACTTCGTTGTCTTGTCTTTCAACAGAAATCTTCTCATAGTTTATGATAATCTCTTCTTCTTTAAGTAGAAGAGCTTTGCCAAAAGCTATACTTGATGATGCTAAAATACTTGAAATCATAATCTATACCTTTATCTTCTAGTGTTGACATAAAGAAGAAAAAAATGCAGCACTGTATTAATATTTTTATGAAAACACTAAATAAACTAATCTAGTTAATCTCTTCATTTTTTCCAAAAATATTTCGTAAACTATGTCAAAATAAAGAATCACTGATGTGCTGTAATTAATATTACATTCCTTTTTTCAAAAAAATGTAGTCTAAACCTATCTATTCAACCTAATCTACATCTTTAATTTCATACTACTATCTATTCTACTATCTTAATTTTTCTTTCATAGTCAACTGTCAGTTCAAATAGATTCCCTACAATACAATCTGAAAATTAATAATTTCATAAAATATTTAATTAAAACAGAAGCTCTGTTTAGCATTATGGAATAATACTAATGAAGTAAAGATGGTGTCTTTTATTACACAAATTATTTTTTAAAACTAGTTAATAACTCGTATAGACTCTAGTATAATTAAAATTATTATTATAAAGATAATTAACCTATTCTAATAGGTCCTGCAGTTGCTAAAAACCTGTACTATCACTAAATTAGTTTCTAATTTCAGTATATCTAAATATCCTTAAATAATATACAATCATAGTTACACTAATTAGTTTTAGACTAACATATACATTTAACTAAATTTATTAAACTTACATAGTTTATATCATACCACATCTGAATTTAGAATATTGATGATAGATATCATATTTATTTTGATATAGATACACAAATCTCATGAAAAAATAATCAATACAATATCTCTAAATTATTTCAATTTAAATAAAATATAATTATATATTCATGTTGTATTTAAATTAATTTTAAAACATTATATAAAAGAGTATTTAAGATCAATTATAAATAAGCTACACTATTATGAATTCTAATTAAAAATGATCTTACTTGAAAACACATGACAATAACTAATAAAAATATTATCTCTCAGTTAAAGAGAATTTTGTAATTTAATTGAAAAGAATAAGAAAAATAGCGCTTAAGCATGAATACACATTCAGATTCCTTAGCTAAATTTAGAAAATAAAGAATCAATGTGTCTTTAATTTGTAATTGTAATAATGTATGATTCAAGGTTCGATTATGAGTACATGTATAACTAGAGCTCAAAAAAAAAGGCGCTGGTTAGAAATCGGAAAATGGTTAAGTATTATATTTTTTTTTCTGATTGCTATCATAGGAAATGTTTGGTTTTCTAACGTTACTGTATCTCTGCGCATATTTGCTATTATTCTACTTCTAACTATAGCAGTGGGAATTTTTCGATTAACAGAAAAAGGAAAAATAACCATAGTCTATATTAATCAAACATATAAAGAAATAAGAAAAATTATTTGGCCGTCTCGTCAAGAGACATTTAACACAACATTAATTGTTAGCGCAGCAACTGCCGCTATGTCATTAATTTTATGGGGACTTGATAATCTACTCGTTCGCATCATATCATTTATTACTGGCCTGAGGTTTTGAGATGTCTGAAGCTCCTAACAAGCGCTGGTACGTAGTTCAAGCGTTTTCTGGATTCGAAAGTCGCGTAGCTCAGTCTCTACGTGAATATATTAAATTAAATAAAATGGAAATACTATTTGGCGACATCATGGTTCCAACCGAAGAAGTAGTTGAAATCCGTCGTGGTCAACGTCGTAAAAGCGAACGAAAATTTTTTCCTGGATACGTATTAGTACAAATGGTTATGAACGATGCAAGTTGGCATCTTGTGCGTAGTGTACCCAGAGTTATGGGTTTTATTGGGGGCACTTCAGACCGTCCAGCACCAATCAGCTTTAAAGAAGCTGATGCAATAATGAACCTGTTACAACAGGTAGGAGATAAACCCCGCCCAAAAACACTTTTTGAACCAGGTGAAATGGTCCGTGTGAACGACGGTCCTTTTTCCGATTTTAATGGCGTTGTGGAAGAAGTTGATTATGAAAAAAGTCGTCTCACAGTATCTGTATCTATTTTTGGTCGTGCCACGCCAGTTGAACTAGACTTTGCTCAAGTTGAAAAGGGATAATTATTTCTCCTTCGAAAGCTAGATATGCAATTATCATTAGTGATAAAATCAGTCATTATATATGAATTATATGATACTAAATAAAAAAATCCCGCCTTTCTAGCACTATCTATCTGAATATCTAAAGATTGAAAGATGCATACAATGATTCTGTGATTTGGCGCTTTTATTTTTATCTATGATATAAATAGATATGCATCAGCTATAAAGCGCCGTTAACTAAACAGTGCAATCACCTTACTTGAGGTATTATTATGGCTAAAAAAATACAGACCTTTGTCAAACTGCAGGTTGCAGCTGGTATGGCAAACCCTAGCCCTCCAGTAGGTCCAGCCCTTGGTCAAAGAGGTGTAAATATTATGGAATTCTGCAAAGCATTTAATACAAAAACAGATTCATTTGAAAAAGGACTCCCAATTCCAGTGGTCATTACTGTTTATACTGACCGTTCCTTTACTTTTATTACCAAAAGCCCTCCTTCAGCTATTCTTCTTAAGAAGGCAATTGGTGTAACATCTGGTTCTGGAAAACCAAATCAACAAAAAATCGGCACGTTATCACGTTCCCAATTACGTGAAATAGCTGAGATTAAATCTAAAGACATGACGGGATCTAATATTGAAGCAATGACACGTTCCATTGAAGGAACTGCTCGTTCTCTAGGTCTGGTCATAGAGGACTAAAAATGGCTAATCTAAGCAAACGAATGCGAAAAATTTCTGAAAATATTGACCCAACCAAGCTATATGAAATAGACGAAGCGCTATCTATCCTAAAAGAACTAGCGGTTGTTAAATTTATAGAAAGTGTTGATGTAGCAGTAAAATTAAGTATTGATCCACGCAAATCTGATCAAAATGTTCGTGGTTCGACCATACTACCTTATGGTACTGGCCGTATGGTACGCGTAGCTGTATTTACTCAAGACACCAACGCTCAAGCTGCGATAGAACAAGGTGCTGAATTAGTAGGAATGGAAGATCTTGCAGAAAAAGTCAAAAAAGGTGAGATCAACTTTGATGTAGTTGTTGCATCTCCAGATGCTATGCGTATTGTTGGTCAATTAGGACATATTCTTGGACCACGAGGCCTTATGCCTAACCTAAAAGTCGGTACTATAACAAATAACATTAGAGAAGCCGTAAAAAATGCTAAATCAGGTCAAATTCGTTATCGTAACGATAAAAATGGAATCATCCATACTACTATTGGTAAAATCAATTTTAATGCAAATCACTTACAGGCAAATTTAGAATGCCTATTAAATGCTCTTAAAAAATCCAAACCACCTCAATCAAAAGGAGTCTTTATCAAAAAAATTAGCCTCTCGACTACTATGGGAACCTGTGTTACATTAGACCAAACCAGTCTGAAAAACTGGACTAGTTAATCTTTTTTCTTTACCAAAGAATTTTTCCTGGAATCTAGGCTCGTAATACTTTAATAATAATGGAAATACTCAACCGCTTAATACGAGTTTACATAATATTGATCACTAAGCATGCCTCTTAAAATATAACTATGATTAAAATTTGTCAATATCTCGATAGATTTATAAATCATTCTTAACAGACCTATTAGGTTGGGATCAGTCTAATCTTGTATTTTATATTTTAAATTCCTTTCTTAATTAAAAGAAAGGTTGCATATGAAGCTGGGACTTAGTTTCTAAAACATCTATTATCAAACATACCAATAAAATCAAAATAGTTTTAACGTCTATAACTGGATTCATATTACCATAGTTAAACAGCCGCCTATAATCAGGCAATTGAGCAACAGTAAGCCTCTGTGAATTTCAGAATAATCCAGGAGCAACAGACAATGGCCCTAAATCTTCAAGAAAAAAAAACAATTGTTGCTGAAGTCAGGAACGTAGCTAAAAACGCATTATCTGCGGTAACAGCAAGTACATGCGGTATAAGCGTCAATAAAATCAACGAACTTCGTAAATCAGGTCGAGAAGCTAACGTTTATATGCGTGTTATACGTAACACTTTACTGCGCCGCATTGTTGAAGATACTCAATTTGAATGCTTACAGTTAACATTCACTGGCCCAACCTTAATCGCATGTTCAATGGAACATCCTGGCATAGCTGCCCGTTTATTTAAGGAGTTCACCAAAACCAATGTTAATTTTCAAATTAAAAATGCAGCCTTTGCAAACAAGCTAATCAGTGCAGATCTAATTGACCAATTAGCTAATCTACCTACTTACCATGAAGCAATGATACGATTAATAGTCACGATAAAAGAAGCTTCTGCTGGAAAACTATTGCGCACTTTGGTTGCTTTACGCAACCAAAAAGAAGCTAATACTTCTTAAATCAACGAGCTTATCTTTTCTTTTATTTGCTTACGTAAAACTACTGTCTTAAATTTTAGGAAAATACAAATGTTAATCACTAAAGAACAAATTCTTGAAGGGGTTGCAGCATTATCTGTAATGGAAATAGTTGAGCTTATATCTGCTATGGAAGAAAAATTTGGCATATCCGCAACGTCTTACGCCATAGCAGGCCCCTCTGCTGATGTTGAAGATATAGAAGAAAAAACAGAATTCGATGTCATTCTGCAATCTATTGGTGCAAATAAGATAGCTGTAATCAAAGCAGTACGCAGTGCTACTGGATTAGGTCTTAAAGAAGCTAAAGATCTCGTTGAGTCTTCTCCAGCTACATTAAAAGAAGGAATTAGTAAAGACGATGCCTCTTCATTACAGAAGTTATTAGAAGTAGCTGGTGCAACTGTAGAAATAAAATAAAACAATATAGTTTAAGGAAATGCTATATCTTTATTAAAAGATATTAGTTCTGCTTATAATTAATAAGGATTGAATAACCATGTTTGTAAATTATAGAAGATACAAAATATGGACACTATTGAGTTAGTGACTTACTTAAGATCTTTCTCTGACTCGGATGCAACAGATTCAGATAAAAACATGGAATCATTGCATCAGAGAAAGCATATAGTAGGACCAATATCGATCTACCATTCATATTATTCTTATTTAAATCACATGGAATAACTACCCCCCCTTTTTACATGGGCAGAAAGGTTCTATTTTCATCAAACTGAGGAACCCTATGGTTTACTCCTATACCGAGAAAAAACGTATTAGAAAAGATTTTGGAAAACGCCCAGAAGTACTGGGGATTCCCTATCTTCTTTCCATTCAACTTAACTCGTTCCGAAAATTTATTGAGCGAGATCCAAAAGGTCAATATGGTCTAGATGCAGCATTCCGCTCAGTATTCCCGATCCAAAGTTATAGTGCTCATGCAGAACTACAGTATGTCAGTTACTTCTTAGGTGATCCTATTTTTGATGTGAAAGAATGTCAGATTCGTGGTGTTACATTCTTTGCTCCTTTGCGAGTAAAACTACGTTTAGTTGTCTACGAGAAAGAAGCCCCAGAAGGAACCGTTAAAGATATTAAAGAACAAGAAGTCTATATGGGGGAAATCCCCTTGATGACCGATAACGGAACCTTTATTATCAATGGAACAGAACGTGTTATTGTATCTCAATTACATCGTAGTCCTGGAGTATTCTTTGATAGCGATAAAGGTAAAACACATTCATCAGGTAAGGTTCTTTATAATGCCAGAATTATCCCATATCGCGGTTCATGGTTAGATTTTGAGTTCGATCCAAAAGATAATTTATTTGTTCGTATCGATCGACGACGTAAACTCCCTGCAACAATCATTTTACGTGCTCTTAATTACACGACCGAACAAATTCTTGATCTATTTTTTGAAAAAGTAATATACCATATTCGCAACAAACAACTACAAATGGAGCTTGTTCCGGGCCGACTTCGTGGTGAAACAGCATCATTTGATATTCAAGCAAATGGAACAGTATACGTTGAGAAAGGTCGTCGTATTACCGCACGACATATTAGACAGTTAGAAAAAGACACTATCTCTCATATCACAGTACCAATTGAATATCTCTCTGGAAAAGTATCCGCAAAAGACTATATTGATCATGATACTGGAGAGCTCTTAATCGAAGCCAATATGGAGCTTTCATTAGATCTTATAAATAAACTGATCCAATCCAATCACACACAACTCGAAACATTGTTTACTAATGATTTAGATCATGGTCCATATATTTCCGAAGTAATACGTATTGATACAACTAGCGATCGACTTAGTGCTCTTGTTGAGATTTATCGTATGATGAGACCAGGTGAACCGCCTACTCGCGAGGCAGCTGAAAATCTATTTGAAAATCTCTTCTTTTCTGAAGAACGCTATGACCTTTCTACAGTTGGTCGTATGAAATTTAATCGTTCTCTTCAACGAAGAGAAATCACAGGCGCTGGTGTTCTAAGCGAAGATGACATCATTCAAGTAATGAAAAAACTCATTAGTATACGAAATGGCATCGGCGAAATAGATGATATTGATCACCTAGGAAACCGTCGCATTCGTTCTGTTGGAGAAATGGCAGAAAACCAGTTCCGTGTTGGCCTAGTACGTGTAGAACGAGCCGTAAAAGAACGTCTATCTCTAGGAGATTTAGACACTTTAATGCCTCAAGATATGATCAACGCTAAACCAATCTCTGCTGCCGTTAGAGAATTTTTCGGTTCAAGTCAGCTATCTCAATTTATGGATCAGAACAATCCGCTTTCTGAAATTACACATAAACGCCGTATCTCTGCCTTAGGTCCCGGGGGTCTAACACGTGAACGGGCAGGTTTTGAGGTAAGAGATGTTCATCCAACCCACTATGGTCGCGTATGTCCCATTGAAACTCCAGAAGGTCCCAATATTGGTCTAATTAACTCCTTATCTGTTTACGCACAAACTAACGAATATGGTTTTTTAGAAACACCATATCGCCGAGTAAAAGATGGAGTAGTAACACACGACATCCATTATCTCTCTGCTATTGAAGAAGGTCATTATGTCATTGCACAAGCTAATACCAATCTCAATAAATTAGGTCATATTATTGAAGATTTAGTCACCTGCCGAAACAAAGGTGAATCTAGCTTATTTAATCGTGCGCAGATTGACTATATGGATGTCTCAACCCAACAAGTAGTTTCTGTTGGCGCATCATTAATCCCATTTCTAGAGCATGATGATGCAAACCGAGCATTAATGGGGGCCAATATGCAACGCCAAGCAGTTCCAACTCTACGTGCTGAGAAACCATTAGTTGGAACTGGAATGGAGCGCGCTGTAGCTGTTGATTCTGGTGTTACCGCTGTCGCAAAACGAAGCGGTATCGTTCAATATGTAGATGCAGCACGCATTGTAATAAAAGTCAATGAACATGAAATGCACCCAAACGAAGCCGGTATCGATATTTATAATCTAACTAAATATACACGATCAAATCAGAACACCTGTATTAATCAAAGACCTTGCGTTCAGATTAATGAAAATATTAAACAAGGCGATGTTCTGGCAGATGGCCCAGCAACCGATCTTGGTGAGTTAGCATTAGGTCAGAATATGCGAGTCGCTTTTATGCCGTGGAATGGATATAATTTCGAAGATTCTATATTAATATCAGAACGAGTTGTTCAAGAAGATCGATTTACCACTATTCATATCCAAGAACTATCCTGTATTTCACGTGATACAAAACTAGGTCAAGAAGAAATTACCGCTGATATTCCAAATGTTGGCGAAGCTGCGCTCTCTAAGCTAGATGAATCGGGTATTGTATATATCGGTGCTGAGGTGAAAGGCGGCGACATTCTTGTTGGGAAAGTAACTCCAAAAGGAGAAACTCAACTCACACCAGAAGAAAAACTCCTGCGAGCCATTTTTGGCGAGAAAGCTTCTGATGTAAAAGACTCCTCTCTACGAGTACCTAATGGAGTTGCAGGTACTGTCATTGATGTTCAAATTTTTACACGTGACGGTGTCGAAAAAGACAAACGAGCTTTAGAAATTGAAGAATTACAACTAAAAGAAGCAAAAAAAGATTTATCAGAACAAGTCAAAATTCTTGAAACAAGTCTGTTTAACCGAATTTATGGCCTACTTCTTTCTAACGGTATTCAAGCAGAAACACTTAAAAATCTTCCCCGGTCTCGATGGTTAGAAGTCAACCTAGTAAATGAAGAAAAACAAAAACAATTAGAACAGTTGGTCGAACAATACAATGAACTCAAAAGTGAATTTGAGAATAAACTCGATACAAAAAAACGAAAAATAACACAAGGTGATGACTTGGCACCAGGCATACTCAAAATCGCTAAAGTATATCTAGCGGTTAAGCGTCAAATTCAACCGGGTGATAAAATGGCTGGTCGTCATGGTAATAAAGGTGTTATATCTAAGATTAATCCAATAGAAGATATGCCTTATGACGAACATGGTATTCCAGTTGATATTGTTCTAAACCCTCTAGGGGTACCATCACGTATGAATATTGGTCAGATTCTTGAAACCCATTTAGGTATGGCAGCAAAAGGAATTGGACAAAAGATCAGCTTCCTGCTTAAAAAACAGGAAGAACTATCTAGTCTTCGTGAATTTATTCAGCGTGCCTATGACCTCGGTACTCATGTTCGACAAAAAGTTGATCTACAAGCCTTTAGTGATAACGAAGTGTTATCACTAGCCAGTAATCTTACAGACGGCATGCCTATTGCAACTCCAGTTTTTGATGGCGCACAAGAAAGTGAGATCAAAGAACTATTAAAGCTAGGTGGCTTACCCTCTTCCGGTCAAATTACCTTATTTGATGGCCGTACTGGTGAAGAATTTGAGCGTAAAGTTACTGTAGGCTATATGTATATGTTAAAGCTCAATCATCTTGTTGATGACAAAATGCATGCTCGCTCAACAGGTTCCTATAGCTTAGTCACCCAGCAGCCTCTAGGTGGTAAAGCCCAATTTGGGGGACAACGTTTTGGTGAAATGGAAGTATGGGCCTTAGAAGCATACGGTGCTTCATATACTTTACAAGAAATGTTAACTGTTAAATCTGACGATGTTAACGGTCGAACTAAAATGTACAAAAATATTGTCGATGGGCATCATCATATGGAACCGGGAATGCCAGAATCTTTCAACGTACTTTTAAAAGAGATTCGTTCTCTTGCTATCAATATCGAGTTAGAAGATGATGAATAGGTACTAATGTCTGTTTTACTGGTCACAGGGATCTTGGGTCACTTCTGACACCCCTACGAAATCTTATCTGATGGGAGCTAATGAGTGAAAGAATTAATGAAATTTTTGAAAGCACAAGCCAAAACCGAAGAGTTTGATGCAATCAAAATTGCCTTGGCATCACCAGAAATGATACGTTTATGGTCTTTCGGTGAAGTTAAAAAACCAGAAACTATCAACTATAGAACATTCAAACCAGAACGAGATGGACTTTTTTGTGCACGCATCTTCGGACCAGTAAAAGACTATGAATGTCTATGTGGTAAATATAAACGACTTAAACACCGTGGTGTCATCTGTGAGAAATGTGGAGTTGAAGTTACTCAAACTAAAGTCCGACGTGAACGTATGGGGCATATTGAGCTCGCCTCCCCAACAGCACACATTTGGTTCCTAAAATCTCTCCCATCCCGCATTGGATTGCTACTCGATATGCCATTACGTGATATTGAAAGAGTGTTATATTTTGAATCATATGTAGTTATTGAAAATGGAATGACAAGCCTTGATAAGAACCAACTTTTGACTGAGGAACAGTATCTTGATGCTTTAGAAGAATTCGGTGATGAATTTAACGCTCAAATAGGAGCAGAAGCAATCCAAAGTATATTAAAAAATATGGACCTAGAACAAGAATGTGAGCAGATACGTGAAGAACTGAATGACACTAACTCTGAAACTAAACGCAAGAAAATAACTAAGCGTATTAAATTACTTGAGGCATTTATCCAATCTGGTAATAAGCCAGAATGGATGATCTTAAACGTCCTACCCGTTCTACCACCTGATTTACGCCCTTTAGTACCATTAGATGGCGGTCGTTTCGCAACCTCAGATTTAAATGATTTATATCGTCGCGTAATCAATCGTAATAACCGATTAAAACGATTATTAGATCTAGCAGCACCAGATATTATTGTTCGTAATGAAAAACGAATGCTTCAAGAAGCAGTAGATGCATTGCTCGATAACGGTCGAAGAGGCCGTGCAATTACTGGATCTAACAAACGTCCTCTTAAATCTTTAGCTGATATGATTAAAGGCAAACAAGGGCGCTTCCGTCAAAACTTACTAGGTAAGCGTGTTGACTATTCTGGTCGTTCAGTTATCACTGTAGGTCCATACCTTCATCTACACCAGTGCGGATTACCAAAAAAAATGGCACTAGAATTATTTAAGCCCTTTATATACGGTAAGCTCGAATTACGTGGTCTAGCCACTACCATTAAAGCAGCTAAAAAAATGGTGGAGCGAGAAGAATTAGTAGTGTGGGATATCTTAGATGAAGTTATCCGAGAGCACCCTGTTCTTTTAAACCGTGCACCTACTCTGCATCGTCTAGGCATCCAAGCTTTTGAACCTGTTCTTATAGAAGGTAAAGCAATACAGCTTCATCCATTAGTCTGTGCAGCATACAATGCAGATTTTGATGGAGATCAAATGGCAGTCCACGTGCCTTTAACAATGGAAGCTCAGCTTGAGGCTCGAGTACTAATGATGTCAACCAACAATATTCTCTCTCCTGCGAACGGAGAACCCATTATTGTTCCCTCTCAAGATGTTGTGTTAGGTCTCTATTACATGACCCGCGACTGTATTAATGCTAAAGGTGAAGGAATGCTTCTCGGTAGTCCGAAAGAAGCTGAACGTGTATATCGTGCTGGACTCGCCTCTCTACATGCCCATGTGAAAGTGCGTATCACTGAGAACGAGAAAAATGAATTAGGTGAATGGATTACTAAAACTAATATTATCGACACTACGATTGGACGCGCCATACTGTGGATGACAGTACCCAAAGGTCTTCCTTATTCTATCATCAATCAGGTCTTGGGTAAAAAAGCTATTTCTAAAATGTTAAATACTTGTTACCGCATCTTAGGACTTAAGGCGACCGTTATCTTTGCTGATCAAACTATGTATACCGGGTTTGCCTATGCAGCGCGCTCAGGAACATCAGTCGGTATCGACGATATGGTAATCCCTGAAAACAAAATTGAAATTATTAGCCAAGCTGAATCAGAGGTAGCAGAGATCCAAAATCAGTTTCAGTCTGGCTTAGTAACTGCTGGAGAGCGTTATAATAAAGTAATTGATATCTGGGCTGCAGCTAATGAACGTGTTGCTCAAGCTATGATGGAAAACCTCTCTACTGAAGTTGTTCTAAACAAACATGGGATAGAAGAACGACAAGTATCTTTTAATAATATATTTATGATGGCCGACTCTGGAGCACGAGGCTCTGCAGCGCAAATTCGTCAATTAGCTGGTATGAGAGGACTCATGGCTAAACCAGATGGATCTATTATTGAAACACCTATTACTGCAAATTTTCGTGAAGGATTAAATGTACTTCAATACTTTATTTCTACACATGGAGCACGAAAAGGTTTAGCCGATACTGCGCTTAAAACCGCTAACTCTGGCTATCTCACACGACGACTAGTAGATGTAGCACAAGACTTAGTTGTAACTGAAGATGACTGTAATACACATACTGGTGTGATGATGACGCCAGTTATTGAAGGCGGTGATGTAAAAGAACCCCTGAGAGAAAGAGTTCTAGGACGTGTAACTTCAGAAGACGTTTTAATACCTGGAACGATGGAAATACTATTACCGAGAAACACACTTCTCCACGAACAACAATGTGATTTATTAGAAGAAAACTCAGTAGATAGCCTGAAAGTTAGATCAGTAGTGAGTTGTGAAACTAATTTTGGTGTATGTGCGCACTGTTACGGACGAGATCTCGCAAGGGGACATATTATAAATAAAGGTGAGGCTATTGGCGTAATCGCGGCGCAATCTATTGGTGAACCAGGCACACAGCTTACCATGCGAACCTTCCATATTGGTGGAGCTGCATCTCGAGCAGCAGCAGAATCTAGTATCCAGATTCAAAACAAAGGACAGCTTAAGCTAATAAATGCTAAATCAGTAACTAACTCGTCAGGAAAAACAGTTATTACTTCACGTAATACAGAGCTTAAATTAATCGATATCTTCGGACGGACTAAAGAAAGCTATAAAATTCCTTATGGTGCCACTATTCTAAAAGGTGCCGGAGAAAATGTCATAGCAGGCGAAACAGTAGCTAACTGGGACCCACATACTATGCCAGTAATCACTGAAGTTAGTGGTTTTATTCATTTTACTGATATGGTTGACGGACAAACGATTACTCGTCAAACAGATGATCTGACAGGCCTTTCTTCATTAGTAATTCTAGATAATTCTGAACGAACTTCCGGTGGGAAAGATCTACGTCCAGCTTTAAAAATAATTAATAGTCATGGCGAGGATGTTATGATTCCAGGCTCTGATATGCCTGCTCAATATTTCCTTCCCGGTAAAGCCATTGTCCATTTAGAAGATGGTATGCGGATCAGTGCAGGTGACACCCTAGCTCGTGTACCACAGGAATCTGGGGGCACCAAAGACATTACAGGAGGGTTACCACGTGTAGCTGATCTGTTTGAGGCGCGCCGACCAAAAGAACCAGCTCTCCTAGCTGAAATTAGCGGCATTATTTCCTTCGGAAAAGAAACTAAAGGGAAAAGAAGACTTGTAATTACACCAATCGATGGAAATGAACCTTATGAAGAAATGATTCCAAAATGGAGACAACTAAATGTATTCGAAGGTGAACGTGTAGAACGTGGTGACGTAGTGTCAGATGGACCTGAGTCACCTCATGATATTCTTCGCTTACGCGGTGTACATGCAGTAACTCGTTATATAACTAATGAAGTACAGGAAGTCTATCGTTTGCAAGGAGTAAAAATTAACGACAAACATATTGAAGTAATTATTAGGCAAATGCTCCGTAAAGCAACCATTCAAAGTACAGGTAGTTCTGACTTTTTAATTGGTGAGCAAGTTGAATTTTCACGCCTCAATATATCTAATCGACATCTTGAGTCTAATGGGAAAATTCCAGCAACCTATGTCCGGAATTTACTTGGTATTACCAAAGCCTCTCTGGCCACTGAATCTTTTATCTCTGCGGCGTCTTTCCAAGAAACTACCCGCGTATTAACTGAAGCGTCTGTAGCAGGAAAAAATGACGAACTACGCGGATTAAAAGAAAATGTTATAGTAGGACGTTTAATACCAGCTGGTACCGGATATGCATATCACAAATCCCGTTCTCGACGAACATCATCAGATATCGGAAGATCTATTGAAAAACAATCGATTACAGCAGATGAGGCTGCTGCGAACCTATCCGAATTGCTTAACTCTAGCCTTGGTGAATCTACTACTAAATTATTGTAAAAATTATTTTTTATTAATATACATCTAATACCTGAACCCTTTTTAAGGGTTCAGGTATATTAAAATATAGTAAAATAGCTATCAGACTAAGTAAATTTTCTATGGATCGAGATACTCAAGTTACTATTTTGGTGTATCTGGATGAATAGTCTGATAACTTATAAAACAAGTACTCAAACTAATGGTATATGTCTAGGATATACAATCGCACGAAGAGATTTATCTTATTACAGAAAAGAGGATAGAGAATGAACTGCGTATAGAAATCTAGTAGTATCAATGACCGATAATCTAAATCTTATTTTTAATAATTTTGATATTCTAATTGACTTTACTCATCCGAATACAATACTAAAAAATTTTAAATTATGTCGACAAATTATAACACATAGTCATTGCCTCTATTGAATGAGACCAAAACTCAAAATATGATTAAAGAGGCAGTATTAGAGGTATCTTGAATATATGTTATTAACTTTAGCATTCGAGTTAATCCAGCACTAAATTACTAGAAAAATACAAAAATTGTAGATACTTATGCTAATATCGAAATTATAAAAGCTTATCATCGTCATAGAATTGATTACCATCCGGTGCTACACAAGATATTCCTTCAATAGTCTAAAGAAATCGGATGAAATTTAGATCGACCTTATTGGATGATCTAGTATCTAAGCAGGAGATACTATCGAAGATGACACAGTATTGCTTTTACTAGAAAGCTCTAAAAAAAATCAAGATAGTTGGGTCATCTAAATCCAGTTTTTTCACATAATAAATATACTCAACTTACATGATATTTGATACTACATAACATACAAGTTGAGTAAAAAGAATCTAACCCTTAATCAGATTGGTTATTTAACCTTATGTTGACCAAGATCGGTTACAGGATTTTGCATAAATCGCAAAAAGTTGCTATCTGGATTAAGTATAATTATATCTTCTGTACTATTAAAACTATTATCGTAGGCACGTAAACTACGCAAAAAAACGTAAAAATCAGGATCCTGACTAAAAATAGAAGAAAATAACTGAGCTACCTCCGCATCCCCTTCTCCTCTAGTAATTAAAGCTTCACGTCGAGCCTCTGCTAAAGTATGTTCAACTTCATAATCTGCTTGAGCCCTCACTATAGCAGCTTCTTCTGCTCCTCTTGCACGCTGACTTCTAGCGACAGATTCACGTTCAGCTCTCATTCGAGCATAAATAGCATCAGAAACTTCTGTAGGTAAATTAATTTGTTTGATGCGGACATCAATCACCTGAATGCCCAATTCAGCCATACTATTTTGGTTAATCGGTAATATGACTCCAAGATTATCCTGATCTGCACTACCAGTATTTAGTGAATCACGTACATCAGTCGTTAAACGACCACTAAAATCATTCACAATCTCTTGGACATCTAACCGACCAATTTCAGAACGAAGGCGATCGCTAAACTTACGTTTAAGCAAAATTTCGGCCTGGGCAATATCACCACCTCCCGTCGCAAGATAATAACGACTAAAATCACTTACGCTCCATTTAATATAGGAATCAACAATAAGATCTTTTTGCTCTTTAGTAACAAATCGATCTGCCTGATTATCCATAGTCTGAATCCGTGCATCTAGTGACTTTACTGACTCAAGGAAAGGAATTTTAAAATGCAGACCAGGTGTATAAACTAAAGGCTGATTATTATTATTGCGTAGGACCTTACCAAAACGCATCATAATACCGCGCTGACCTTCTTCTACTATGAATGTTGATGTATAGAACACTATTAAAATAACTGATACAAAGACAAATATCTTACGCATCATTAATCTCTCCCTTCATTCAGGGCATGACCACGTTGAGCATAGGCTCGACGCTGCTCTATAATATCTTTATTGTTATTTCCCTTACCACGATTAATAACATCAGAGGACAAATTGTTTAAATGACTATCTTTTCTAATTTCAGTGCTATCATTCGATCTAACTATTTGACTTTTAATTAACTGATCTATCGGCAAAACCATCAAATTATGACCTTTATCACTAATCAGAACTTTATGACTATGACGCATAATTCGCTCCATGGTTTCAATATAAAGACGTTCACGAGTAATATCTGGTGCCAATCTATATTCTGGTAAGATTCGTGCAAAACTATCTACCTCTCCCTGTGCTTCTAAGGTAATACGTGCTTTATAAGCACGAGCTTGCTCTAAAATTCCTTGTGCATCACCACGAGCACGGGGTAATCTATCATTAGCATATGCTTCAGCTTCACGAACAACTTGTTCACGATTTTCTCGCGCAGCTATAGCATCATCAAAAGCAGCTTTTACATCTTCTGGTGGCCGCGCTGTCTGAAAGTTAACATCTAAAAGAGTGATGCCCATGTTATAGGCACTGATAGTTTCCTCTAGTTCACTTTGAGTTTGGCTTCGTACTACGGTTCTACCTTCAGTTAGAATACGATCCATAGTTAATCGACCAATTACACCTCGCAAAGCACTATCAGTTGCCTGACGCAAACTATCATCCGCATCACTTACAGAAAATAAATAACGCTCTGGATTAGTAACCCGATATTGTACATTCATTTCTACACGCACTACATTTTCGTCTGAAGTCAGCATAGTACCAGAAGCTGACAACTCCCGTACTGCTTTAATATTTACTGCTTTAACCTCATCAATAAAAGTTGGCTTCCAATTTAATCCTGGTGTCACAAGATGACTAAATTTGCCAAAACGCGTAATTACTCCTCTCTCAGCTTCCTTGATAGTATAAAGCCCACTAAGAAACCAGATTAATATTATGACTCCTAAGACTATAATGCTAATAAGACCTTCAGTTCTTCCCATCAATCCTGGCGTTTTTCGACGACCATGATTGTTAGTCTTATTCTTGTCATTTCCTGATCCGAACCCACTTATCTTATTACGCAGTTGACGGAAAACATCATCAAAATCAGATGACCGTTTATCAGAAGCCCCTTCATTCTTTGAAGAACTACCATTGGCAGTTTTACTGCCTCCCCAAGGGTCTCGGTCCTGTCCATCACATCCAGGCTGGTTCCAGGCCATATTTACACTCCATCAATTATGTATGCCTAAGTATCCACAATGGGACACACATGTACGAAACACATTTTATTCCAGCACTTTACTATCAGCGATAGTAACTCTATTAAACACAAATGCGCTACCACATCAAATCCTCATTCGGATCTCTTCTAAACAAGAGTATTATTGATAATATACATCAAAGATAACACTTAAATCTATAACGAATCTTACAGAAAATAATTCTATTATAAAACCACAATCCAAATAAATTAAAATAATAGTTTCTATTTATATTTCAATCGATAGACATATTATATTTAATATTGTTACAACTTAACCTATACCCTATTTCCCAACAAATTAAATTAAGTACCAATAATATCAATTAGTCTTTCTATATTAATCAAAATTTTTCTATAAACATACTTTCTATTTTCAATCATCTCTACTAAATTAGATACGCAAGAAGAAACATTAACTTTTTTTCTATTAATCTAGCCTATCTTCAATGTTGGAATATTTCTATAATATAACTAATGCATAAGAAACTTCAGAGTAACTAAAGACATTGCATCTACTTAAACTCTGTACCTCGATGATACAAAACGATAAGCGAACTCATAGCTATTTGTATTATATTAATCTTGTTCTCAAATTAAAAACATTTCATGTTTATATAAATGAAATATATTATTAAGTTGAAATAGATCTACAAATATTTCCTTAAAATCCCATTTTAAAATAAAAAATCACTGCACAATCAAATATTACTTAATCTATTTCTATAGATGATAGAGATGGATTATAATATTAATTATAAAATAATCTACAATAGAGACCTTCTATACCCTTATCAAATATATGATTAATGTTATCTATATTATATCCATCTGAAATAAGAACAGAATTTATTAAATTTATTAATAAATTAATCATATTTTTATATCAAAGGCTTGGTTTATAGATGATTGACGATTCTTTTGATAAAGAACCCTCTAATCATCTAGCCTATATTAAATATTCAAGTTTGAATACGATCCTTATCAATATACGAAATACCGGTCAGATTACTACTATGATAACTGGTACTATGATGAGAGTTAACGTTACTAGAAGTTCCATGATGATTATGATGTAAAAATTGACGCGATGGAACCACAGTAGAAATTGCGTGTTTATAGACCATTTGACTAACAGTATTTTTTAACAAAACAACAAACTGATCAAATGACTCAATTTGACCATATAATTTTATACCATTTACTAAATAAATAGAAACTGGAACACGTTCTCGGCGTAGTGCATTTAAGAACGGATCTTGCAATGATTGCCCCTTAGCCATGTTCGCTGTTCCTTAAATAGGCTGATTATTTCTAAATTTATAACCACTATAATTAATAGTCGCTAAGAAAATATGAACAATTCATGTACTATTTTTTACAGAATCACCCTTTTGAAGCCCCTACAACCTTCAATATTTTATTATATGCTATATCAGGTTTCTCACTATCTAACCAATTTAAATCATCTTTCCAACTACGAAGCCAAGTCATCTGTCGTTTTGCTAAATGCCGAGTAGCATATATAGTTTTCTCTACCATATTGGCATAGTTAATATCACCAGACAAGTAGGACCACATTTGACGATAACCCACACAACGCATAGATGGCATTTTACTATGTAAATCACCACGAGAATACAAAGATCTTACCTCATCCTCAAAGCCTAACTCCAACATCCGATAAAATCTACATTCAATACTTTTATGAAGAAAAAAACGACTCACTGATGCTATAACAAATTGAAACACATTATATTGTAAAATTTCCCCTGAAGTTTTATGTAATTCAGTTAAAGTCTTACCAGAAATTAAAAAAACTTCTAATGCACGCGAAATTCTCTGAGAATCTTTTATATGAATCCATTTTGCTGATATCGGATCTATCTCTGCTAACTGACTATGCAAAAATGACCACCCTGTTTCATTTGCTCTCTCTTCTATCAACTGACGGATTTTTGGATCTGAAGAAGGTAAAAATGATAATCCTTCTAACAAAACCTTATAATAAAACATTGTTCCCCCAACAAGAAGAGGGATGTGCCCACGTCGTGTGATTCTAGCCATCGCAGTCAAAGCATCATGCCGAAAAGAAGCAACAGAATAAACCTCTTTAGGATCACGAATATCTAATAAATGATACGGTGCAAATCCTAACTCCATTTTCGATGGTTTAGCGGTACCAATATCCATACCTCGGTAAATGAGCGCTGAATCAACATTAATCAACTCTACAGGTAAAACCTGATATAGTAAATATGCTAGTCTGGTTTTTCCAGACGATGTAGGCCCCATTAAAAAAATTGCTAATGGTAGAGAAGTCATAATAAAGCACTCATTTTTCGAGTGTTAATATATACCTTACATATTAATTCGATTTAAATATTTCATGAATGATTATACTAACTTCAGAAGAGGCTTGCAATATCATCCAGTCAAACAAACTAATAGAAGCGCTATTAAAAATAAAAACTAATCACCATGGTAATATTAGACAACCTTTTAACCAATTTATAACAATAAAATTCATCTTAACATTTTTAGAATAAATCTGTATATGTTTTCTTCTTTTTATTAAAAGAAATACCAAAAGATTGTATCCTCTCCTATCAATATAATGACAACTACACTCCAATCTACTTTTTATATGATCTAACTTGTATGTGAATTTTTCATAGCACACTCTCTGATATGAACATATACTTAAATATTAATAATACAACTGAATAACAAAACCATAGTATTATATGTCTAATTTAAATTTACTAATAGTGAATAAATTAAAACTATCTAAAATAACTAAAATTAATTAAGATATAAGGATTTTATAAAAGAAAAATTTTATTTTAAATATAGTAAATACTCTACTAAATAGATTTTTGTAATATATTTTATTAAATATACATTTAAAACATCTTTTCATCTATTTAAATCTTCAAACCCTACTACTATGATAAAAATAAAAAAAGAAAATTAAACTGTTAACGCAAATTATTTCGTTTGCTATCCAAAAAATACATTTATAAAAAATAAACCAATATTCACTATTAATCTAATATTCTCTAAGAAAAAGATACAATATCGATTGTAATATTGTTCCTATAAAGATTAATTAATAGAAGACTTCTATCTTTCTTAAATTTTTGTATTTTCTATAAATATCATAGCGATATAAAACTTGCTATTTATAATAATATTTACCTAACGATTTAAGAAAATAATGAAAAATATAATGCTAGAAAAATCTATTTCCTAGTTTTCACATTTATCCTTGATATTCTGAAAATACTTCTTTCAATTAAAACGTCTATAAATACTGTCTGTAGAATCAATAACTTCTTAATAAGAAAATCTAAGTAGAATAATCTTTCTAAGATCAACATCTGAATTATGTCATTTTATAAATATTCAATATTAGCTATAAACTAACAATCGAATAGCAAGTAAATAAATCGTATTTATACTATTTAATAGTGCTGAATGTTATATGCAAAAATGAATATTTTCTACTGAAAGAAATGTCGTGTTACAAATTGAAGTAACTACTTTATCAAGTTTTTTATTTTCCAATACATTAATCCGTGCATTACATTCCTTGCACTAGTTTATAGCCAGAAATATAAAATAAATATTTTGCATATACTAAATAATATTTGCAATCCACATTACTTTTTTTTAAACCTAATCTTTACTGACTGTGAGTAATTGTTATTTGTATCAAGCTAATAGTCATCAATGTTTCTTTATATTTCTGTCAGTTGACAAGTTGAATAAAAAATAATTACGCAATCCTTGATATATAGATTTAGTCAGCTTCTTCTGATAATCACTACTTTTCAGTAACTTCTCTTCTGATGGATTACTAATAAAACCAGTTTCAATTAAAAGAGAAGGAACTTCAGGAGAACGTAGCACCCCCAGACTAGCAAACATTGGTTGATTTTTATGTAATGAACTAATAGATTTCAGCTGTGTAATAATCTTATTTGCTACATCATACCCAACTTTCTGAACACGCCCAAATTGGAGGTCTAGCAAGGCTTGGCGAACAGAGGGATCTGCCTGGCCATTAGCTAATAAACCTTCAGTACCACCTAGTACTGGAAAACGATTCTTATTGTGTTCCAATCGACTCGCCATTTCAATCTTAATACGGTGGTTGGATAGTACCCATACTGAAGCACCAGAGACACTGCTATTTGGTACAGAATCAGCATGGATAGATACAAGTAAATTAGCCTTTTTCTTACACGCTACATCTGAGCGATCTAATACAGAAATAAAATAATCACCACTACGAGTCATTACTCCTTTAAACATTGGATCAGAATTTAAAAGTTTTTGAAGCTTGTAAGCTATAGCAATAGTCACATTTTTTTCTTTTAACCCACCTCTTCCAATAGCACCAGGATCTTGTCCACCGTGCCCTGCATCAATGGCCACTACCACCTGGTGACTACTATTTTTTCCACCAGTCAGTTTCTTTCTATTTCCAGGAATTTTTACAAAGATAGGTGGCGACGAATAAGGTAGAATATTTACTTTTTGTGAATACATTGTAGAATGAATACAAGATTTGGAATGACGAATCAATCCAAACCTCTGTCGATCAAAAGTAGAAATACTTAATACAAGGTCATAATAAGACTTATGATGACCAGTTAAAACCCTAATACTAGCGGAGGAAGCTAAATCTATAACCAAGCGGGTTCTTTTATTATTTCTTTCTGAACGAAAACGTATTCTTTTAACAAGATGTTTTTTATTGAAACTTGATGGTAATGTAGACAAAATAGGACCTTGAGACAAATCTAGCATCACGCGATAGGGTTGATGTAGCATAAACACGGTATATATTGGTTCAGAAGAAAATCTTAAAGTAATATGCGCCTCACTTTTACTATTAAAAAAAGGAAAATGTGATACAGCACAAACATTAGAAGAAAATAAAAAACACAAAAATAAAACAAAGTATAAGAACTTAAAATCTTGCATTATATTACATCGCATGTACTAATAATCCGGTGTAATATCTCTATAAATATGAATTAGAGAGAATTAATAAAAACGTATCAGAAGCTTTTATAAAAACTAAAATGTAATAAAAATATAGTAAAAGCAATAATAATAAGACCATTATGAATCAATTACAGACCACCTCTAGAGAACTCTTCTGAATAAAAGACATGAGTTTAATCCTTAAAAATAGATTCTCCATTAAAGATGTGTACCTTTTAATCAAGAATTATAAAAAATAAAAACCAATCTAGACTCAATAACTTCACTGAGTACTGTGATTATTTTATATCTTTAAAAAAGACCAAGAATATTAAAGTAATAAAATAATAAAACTAGTCAAGTTACTCTATATAAATTAAAAATTCATATAACTTGTTGAATATACAATATTATAGAACCTAATAGAAAATTACAAATATACAAAATAATATTAATATAAAAATATTGTCGTTAACAATTTAATATGCTGAGATATTTAATAATATCAAAATAACAAAATAATTAAAATTGGATATCTACAATTTCTGAAAAAATTCACTCATAAAGATATAACGATTGCTATTTAAACAACTAAAATAAAATGTTGATAATTATTAAAGAACTAAACATATCACATGAATCCATTGTTTTACATTAATTAATAATAATATCTCATGAATTATCAACAGAACAGCCATTCTATCTAATAAAATAGACTAATTTTTTATAACTATAGTTCTTGTCATTAAAATAATTAAATATATTAAAATTTATAAGCTATTTTAGTTGATAAGATGATTAAATATTATTCATAGAAGGGAAATGATATATCTATATGTACAATCTACCAACATAAGCTAAATTACTAACTAACTGCAACCAATATCTCACAATATCTATAAAAATATTATATTACTACAATACAACTTAATTATTACAATAATTAATAAATATTATATTTTATCCCTAAAATATACTAAAATATAACTTATCTTAAAATACATAGACTATTAAGCAATCGACTTAAATCAAAATAATTATTTTCACTAATAATATTTATGAAATAAATAAAAATTTCAAATGATATTCCAATTGACTTCTGATAATTCAATTATTCACTCAAATTATTATTTATAAAATAAAAATCAAAAAACACAATATCTTAAAACAGCAATATCTCATTGTGATTCTATGAAATATTCAATCATTATTATCTCTCTTACTAAAATAACAAATTTATTCTTAAAAAGTCATAAATAATTATAACACTGATCATGAGTAGAAAAACCTTATTATTTAAATAATATGAAGACAATTTTAAAACAAAGAATATAAATCACAAATCCTTCTAATCTAAAATTTAGTAATAAGAATTCAGTAATCTTATGAAGACAACACATTACAGTACTTAAATAGATAACTGATAGAAAGAATACAACATAAAATAAGATTTTATATCATAAAATACTCTATCTTTGTTTATCCTATGTCACAATACTATTATGATCCCTAGAAAAAAAAGAATAATGAAAATTACAGATTACTTTTAATCTACTACATAAAACATTGATCATCCAATATATAATAATTAATTATTGCGCTATCTGAACTATCTTAATCTTATCAAATATTGACTAATATAAAACTCTATGTGAAATAATCTGATTTTTATCAGATATTAATTAGTAAGACATTACCTTAAATTTCTAAGATTAGACTTCATATTACAACAATACTAAAACTAATTTTTAGAAAACGAAACTATAATATAGACAAAAATAGACTTTCTATTGAGAAAGAAAGATAATCTTAAAATACATTATTAAAAATAAATAATAAGATACTACTTTTATTAAAATCAAAAAACCATGGAATAATAAAAATATTTTATTAATCATATATAGAAAATTAGGAGAAAAATGAAAAATCAAGATAAATGGCGTCCAAGTGCGTCCCTTTATAATTTAATACAACGATCAATCACAATCAAAAAAATCCGATACTTCTTTTCTAAACGAAATATTTTAGAAGTAGAAACACCGTCTATGAGCAGATATACAGTAACTGATATCAATCTCTCACCATTCCAAACACACTTTATGTATCCTAACTGGACAAAACAGAACAAGAAATTCAGTCTATGGTTAACTACTAGCCCTGAATACCATATGAAGCGTCTTTTAGCATCAGGAAGCGGAGCTATTTATCAGTTAAGCCGTAGTTTTCGGAATGAAGAGATAGGGCGCTATCACAATCCAGAATTTACAATTCTAGAATGGTATCAACCTGGATACGACATGTATAACTTAATGGATGAGGTGGATCAGCTATTACAGTTTATACTAGGCTGTAAACCCGCTGAATCCCTATCATATCAAGAGGTATTTTTACGTTACTTAAACATTGATCCTCTATTAGAAAATAAAAAAAATCTCTCTGAAGCAGCACAAACACTCGGAGCAAGTAATGTCACAAAAAATGAAAAAAATCGAGATATTCTCTTGCAACTTTTATTTATAAACGGAATCGAAGATAAAATTGGAAAAGAAAAACCGATTTTTATCTACAACTTTCCAGCAAATCAAGCTGGCCTTGCAGCAATTAGTTCAAAAGATTTCCGTGTTGCTGAACGTTTTGAGGTTTATTTTCAAGGCATTGAATTAGCAAACGGATTTCATGAACTAACCGATAGCAAAGAACAACGAAAACGCTTTAAAAAAGATAATCAAAAGCGCAGTGCCATGAACTTACCGATACATCCTATTGATTTGTATCTTCTTGATGCACTGAAAACAGGAATGCCAGACTGCTCTGGTGTTGCAGTCGGTGTAGACCGTTTAGTTATGATAGCACTAAAAGCAAATCAATTAAGTGAAGTTATTGCCTTTGCAGGAGATCGCTGCTGAATAAATATATAAACATCTGGTATAATTAACTAATTGATCTAATACCTTCTATGAAGATTAAATTTTCACATCTCTCTAAACAAGCAATATTATAGATTACCATTAATTATTAACTATCTCGTATACACGAATATTATTCTATTCAAACTTGAAAAATTGGAAAAGGTATTTTCACACCAAGTTCCCGAAAACCTAATAAAATACGTCGATGTATCTCATGACGTAATAACATACGATGATTCATTTCAGCTGCATAAATACGCAATTCAAATAACTGTACTCCCTTTTGTAAATCTACAAGAAAAGCTTCTGGATATGGATTCTCTAATACATATCGACATCCTTTTGCTGCCTTTAATAAAACCTGAGTTACTACTTCACTATTAGCATCCAATGAGACTGAAATATTTAACACTACCCTGGTAATAGAATCTGATAATGACCAATTAATAAACTGCTCAGTAAGAAATGACTTATTTGGAACAATAATCTCTTTATGATCCCAATCAGTAATAGTAGTTGCACGAGTATTAATACGAGTGATACTACCTGTTAGATCACGTATTGTAACAGTATCGCCAATACGAATTGGTTTTTCAAACAAAAGAATTAAACCAGATATAAAATTAGCAAAAATTTCTTGTAATCCAAAACCCAGTCCTACACTTAACCCAGCCACTAACCACTGTAACTTTGACCAATCAATTCCGATCAACGTAAAACCAGTTAGACTGCCAATTAAAACAATAAAATATTTAGTTAAAGTTGTAATAGCGTACCCTGTACCCGGCGTTAAACTAAGATGTTGCAACAATGCTAACTCTAATAAGGCTGGCATATTTCGAACCAACTGCGCTGTAATGATTAATACTAAAGTTGCATTCATTACTGACCCCAAAGTAATTGGTTGCGGTTTCTTCACTCCTTGCATTGTGGTGCTAACATCCCAAAGACGAATATTCTCTAAAAAACTAAAAGCAGAATGAATTTCTGACCATATTAAAATAACAGATACTAAAGCAACTAATGTTAAAAGAGAACGCACTAAACGTAATGATTGTGCACTAATGGCATCTAAATCAATACGAGGCTCTTCAACCTCTATATTATCAGAAACACTCTGTTGGAAGCCTAATTCCTCCTCATTGCGTGCACGGTAAGCAAGAATATCTGCGCGACGAGAACGCGCGCGATCAAAAGCAATACGCCGCCTCTGAATTAACATCCATCTCCGAATAATATAGTACATTACTAATAGCAAAAACCAGATAGCCAAAGAGGTTTCCAATCTAGCCAACAAAGCTTTAGACGTTTCAAGATAACCAACACACGAAGCTATAGCGGCCATAATCGGAATAGTAACCATTACATTCCATAAAATATTATTCATTACATTCTTGCTATTTCCATCTTTATCAAGGTATAGTGGAATACCAGCGTGTTTAAGACTCACCGTAACCAAACTTAATGCCCCACAAATTAGAATAAAACAAAAACGACCTAAAGTAGGAGAAAACTCACGATCTGATAAATTCTCAAAAGATATCAACATCATCATCAATGGAACTACTACTCCTATACACAATCTATAAAAACGCATCGCTAGAGCTACCCGATTTCTAGGCCAGCGAAAATGTACAATAAACAAACCCTTGCTTCGAGAAAAAGTATTACAGATCATAAAACCCCAAAGCAGGGGTACGCTAGCAGTTACACCATACCCAATTGCTATGGCAATTGGGTATGGCCAAGAATGCTGTAAACCATACCCTAATGCAGCAAAAAGCACTGGAAGAGGGAGAGCCACTAAAATTGACCAAAACACAGTTCGTATTGTTAAGCTAAACTGATCCTGAGTTACTTTTCCTACCTTTCTAGAAGCACAATCAAGAAAAACACAAAAATGACGATGCAAACTCACACTAAGACCAACTAATAAACTAGCTATAAATAGTGGAACTATTGTGTCCCGAGTTGTACACATCATTATCATCGCCCTGCTTAACTGACCGAAGGTGTCTAATGATAAAAGCCTCCTTAAGTCATATACTAATTCAATCGGGTATCTAAAATTTAATGCACTTATATCAGAAGTCCAGAACAAGTAACGATGACTAGCATCTTTAACCCTCTTTAACGCATCTATTAAATGAGTATTGCTGATATTTAATTTAGTTAATTCTAGAGAAAGAGCATCAGCGCTAGCTACTAAAGACATGAGAATCTTATGTTGGATTTTTAATTGAGTTGTTAATATATTTTTTTGTTCACTAGTCAAAATAAGAGGATCTCTCTCTTGTAGTAAAACCTTCTTCTCTAAAAGAGCTAGATAATATAAACGCTTAGCACGCAATTCAGCCATTTCGGTACCAAACTGTTGGGGTTTTGGCATTTTAGGAAGACGAGAAACTAGAGATCGGAGTGCTTCGCCAAGTGTATTCGAAATACTAATCCATTGAGATTGATCAATAATTGTAGCCAATACCTGACGAGCCTGAATAACTTGACGAGTAACAATAGTTTTTTGAACAAGAACTGTTTCCATGCGTTTTCGTTGTTTCTTTAGTTCCAATAAAAGCTCATGGTTTAAAGTTAACTGTGCACTAAGACTACGAGGTATATCATTATAATATTTTTCAGTTTTTCCGATAAAAGCTAATCCAGACTGAACAAAATTATAACGATCATAATATCGCTGACCAGATGACTCTCCTACTCTTGTATTACGAGTAATGAGTTTATAAAAAGAGGATTCAGCACTTACATGCTCTAAGTTATTATAATAAGAATATGGTACTTGGTCCAACTGAGATGAATCGAATCGAAACCGATTCGTGAAAGATTCTATATATTTACCTCCCCCCTGAGCTCTCTTATTCAAGAGAGAGAAAAAAAATATTTTCACATCACAATCTTTTTTATAGATATTTTGAAATTTTTTAATTTTATATGTATATAAATTTAATAAATAATCACGAATATTCCAAATATAATATCTTCTAATCTTTGTTTTCCATCTTCCCTCTAGATCTGAACTACTAATTTTTAAAATTTTTTGCTTACTATTCTTTTTGATTATCTCAACAGATACTTTCACGAGACTTACAGGATCTGTAGTAATCTTCTGTAGAAGATAGCCATGGATCGAAGGGGAAAACATAACTATGTTATTCCACTGTTGAACATAATTTATAGCTTTTTTGTATAGATCAAACCTACTAACTTTAATAACTAACTGGTTATTACTAATTATGATTTTATTACTACTATTTTTTCTGTAGTTTTCTTCTCCATGCATATATCCAACTTGAGTGATGTTAATTAATGCCATAACATTAAGTGGACAGAGAATACTACCTAGTAAAAATAGAATCAATACAAGCCGTAACATGTCTATCTCGTTATAGGCTTATAAAAATCTTCCGACTTATTATCTTCTATTATCACCTTAGCCATTGATTGACCAAGACGAGTTTGACTTCCTGGTATTAAATTTGTAACTATCTCAACTCTTCTGGGTGGAAATAAATTAATAACAGTAGATCCTAATTTAAAGTAACCCATCTCCTCACCCTTCAATAAGACTATTTGATCTGATTTCTTATTATTATCAGGCCAATGCCAATATTTTATAATACCTTGACGTGGAGGTGTTATTGCTCCCAACCAACTAATTTGAATGCTTCCTACAATAGAAGCACCAATTAAAATTTGTGCCATAGACCCAAAATTAGTATCAAAAAAACAAATCACTCTCTCATTACGTGCAAATAAATTAGGTATATGTTTTACCATTAAAGAGTTCAGCGAATAAAGCTCACCAGGGACATAAATCATCGTTCGTAAAATACCTGTACATGGCATATGAACACGATGATAATCTCCCGGTGCTAAATAAGTAGTAAGAAATTCTCCATTCTGAAATAAAGATGTCATCAGAGGATTACCTGCTAGCAAAGCTGAAAGCGAATAGGTATGACCTTTAGCTTGAAATAACTTGTCACCTTGAATAGAACCTAACTGACTAATACGACCATGAGCTGGAAAACATAATAATTTAGAATCAGTATCAATTAAATATAAATCATCACGTAATTTGCGTATAAAAAAATCATTAAAACTCAAGTAACTAGAAGTGTCAGGGTACTTAGCCTCTTCCATGTCTACCTTATAGTACCAAATAAAAGCGTTAATTATAGCTTTAGTCAGCCATCCACCATGTTTATTTGCTCCCCATCCTAATAATTCAGTCACAACTTGTTTAGGGACAAAACGATGTAAGATCAATTTTAAACGGTCTAACAAATTATCCTCCTTATGAAGTAAGACTATACGCTTCTTCAGAAGAAGATTATAACAGTCTATATCATGTGAAACCATAATAAGATTATATAATTTCTTTTACTTCCTAATATTTTCTTTATTCTTTAAAACAAATCGAGTGCTCTTCAAATTATCTTTAGATTAGCTACCTTATAGATAATAATTATTAATATACAGTACAGATTTATAATATTATTCTACTTTCAAATAAATAAACTATTAAATAAATATGATTTTTGTCATTTTAAAAAAATCCGATACCGAAAATAAATAAGAATCAATAAGCAATATTCACTTATATTCAATACAATTATATTTATATTCAAATACATTCACTGTTTCTTGAAATAAATTATTTAAGACAAAAAAGATTTTATCTTTTATTCTATAAATCTTGTATTAAAACGAAGAGACCTATGACAACTAACTATCTATTCTATCTTAAATAAGTTACAAGTATCTGATGTGTCCGCTCAAGAGAACCTGAAACTAATAATTCTTTTCAATAACATTAATCTAACTATATTGATTATCCGGCTCTGGAATCTAGATGTTATTAACTCTATTGGATAATAGAAGCTATGAGAATATTTATATACCTATTCTAATACAAAGATAATCTTATAACACTGCTATGATTGTATAAGACAACTATCCATGTACTATAAATTTAAAAAAAATAAAATTCATGTATAATAATAAAGGATGCTTGAATATTTATCCGAAGAGCTCTATCTTATTAAAGAATCATATTTACTATAGAAAATACATACTATCTTTATTATACCGATATATTCAGATTTATATAAAATAATCCTGCCATACGTTCAGTTAAAGGACAACTATGAGTAAAATCTATAAAGATAACTCTTTTACTATTGGGAACACACCCCTTATCCAATTAAACAGAATGGGTAATAGTCATATTTTAGTAAAAATTGAGTCTAGAAATCCTAGTTTTAGCGTAAAATGTCGTATTGGCGCTAACATGATTTGGGATGCAGAAAAACGCGGTATACTTCAAAAGGGAATAAATTTAATTGAACCCACTAGCGGTAATACTGGTATTGCCTTAGCTTATGTAGCAGCGGCTCGCGGATATAGCTTAACATTAACAATGCCAGACTCAATGAGCATTGAGCGCCGTAAGCTTTTAAGAGCATTAGGAGCTAATGTAGTACTTACTGCAGGAATTCATGGGATGAAGGGAGCGATTGATAAAGCTGAAGAAATTGTTGCCAGTGATCCAAAAAAATTCCTTCTTTTACAACAATTTACCAATCCAGCCAATCCAGAAATTCATGAAAAAACGACTGGACCAGAAATCTGGAAAGACACTAATGGACGAATAGATGTATTTATTGCAGGCGTTGGAACTGGTGGTACTTTAACTGGAGTTAGTCGTTACCTTAAGATTACTCAAGGAATAAAAAATCTCATTTCAGTTGCAGTAGAACCAGCTGACTCTGCCGTCATCTCTCAGACCCTAGAAGGGCAACAAATAAAACCTGGTCCACATAAAATTCAAGGTATTGGTGCTGGTTTTGTTCCAATGAATCTTGATCTTAATCTTATAGATCGCGTCATATCCATTACGAATGATGAGGCAATTACTAGCGCGCGTCTTTTAATGCTTCAAGAAGGTATTTTAGCTGGTATTTCTTCTGGAGCTGCTATTGCTGCAGCATTAAAATTACAAAAAGAAAATGATTTTAAAGAAAAAAACATCGTAGTTATCTTACCGTCTTCTGGGGAGCGTTACTTATCAACCTCCCTATTTGAGACCTACTCTGATGACCGCGATAACAACACAAACCTATATCTTTAATATTTAATAATGCTAAATCAATAATATTTCTATACTAAGTAAATTAATAAATTTATTTAAAATCATATATAGTTCTATATATTCTATTAATGCAGAATATTAAACCTTTTTCTATTAAAATAGAATTATATCTTGCTTTTGTATAATCAGAAAAACAAAATGTAAGGTTGTCAATAAAAAATAAAAATCTTACTTATAGTATTCAATTATTTATACTAATAAATAATCTAAAAGAGATGACTACATCAATGATGGTATCTCTTTTAGTCTAAAGGATAACATCCTGGATCCTTCTAGGATTAAATAAAAAAATATTCTCTTCCGATTAACTAAGTTATATATTATTCTAATATGATAAAATCATTTAAGTTTGAAATAAATAAAATAATGATAAATAAAACGAATAGTATCAATTTTTTAACTATAACAAACATATTGTAATAAGTTTATTACGATAAATAAAGAAGATCAGTGTCCATTATGACTAATACAATTTAACAGTGATGCTGATACCCAGATTTGAACTGGGGGCCTCACCCTTACCAAGGGTGTGCTCTACCTACTGAGCTATATCAGCAAGAATGGAGCGAATGACGGGAATCGAACCCGTATCATCAGCTTGGAAGGCTGAGGTAATGACCATTATACGACATCCGCATTTCTTTACTTCCTTTGAATCTAACTATAAATTATATTTATAAAAGATATAAAATACAAATGCTTACTGCTTCTTATTATTTTTTTTTAAATTTTTAATAAAAACCATATTTATTTAAAATTCTTTTTTATTTCTCAAATAAGTTTTTCTAATAAAAATTATAATTTCTATTCCAACTTATCAATGCACACCTAAAAGATGGTGGTGGGAGAAGGATTCGAACCTTCGAAGTCGATGACGACAGATTTACAGTCTGCTCCCTTTGGCCACTCGGGAATCCCACCAAAAGATTGAATGATGCCGGCTACCGGAATCGAACTGGTGACCTACTGATTACAAGTCAGTCGCTCTACCAACTGAGCTAAGCCGGCATTAACTAATACCTAGTTTAGAAAAAACGGAACCTAGATGCAACAGAAATTATAGTATTTTTATATTTATGTAACAAGTATTACAGAAAGTACGGAAATCATGTCTCAAAAGCAAAAATCAATCTCTCCAATCTCTATCGATTACATTAATCTCTATGATATAATTAATTTATTATAACAGTAGTAAATTAATCTATAAAATATTAAATGCCTAACATATAAGATAAAATCTTATATTTTATCCATATCGAATTTTCAGTAATAAGCAGTCCTGCATTACGTAAAACTTTTAATGGTATAAATTTCTTACTAAAAGTGTGGTATAAAAAATCCATCCCATTTTGCATAATCCAATTATCGCTCTGTCGTTTATATTGATAGGCTTCTAACACGTCTTTACCAAACCATTTAATCGCCTGCACTTTGGCCTTACTTAATATCTCAATTAAAGCTATAGCATCACGATAACCAAGGTTGACTCCTTGTCCAGCTAATGGATGTATAGTATGTGCGGCATCTCCCGCTAAAGCCAGACCAGGCAAGATATAATGTGTAACATAACTGCGTGTTAACAAAAAAGAAGAAGATAACACTGGAGTAACTCTTCCAAGTTGGAGAGGAAAATTACTGTGAATCTCGTGTTGTAATGCAAGCATACGCATAGACTGAAGATGTTGAATCCAATCAGGTTTATCATACCATACTAATGACGCCCAACAACCAAATAATGGCAAAAAAGCACGAGGTCCATGTGGAGTAAACTGCTGCCAAGCAAGATCCCCAGCTTGATCCTCACAATTTACACTAATTAGCATACAAGACTGCTTATATATCCAACTTTTCTTTCTAATTCCTGCCAATTTACAAATCTGTGAATCTGCTCCATCTACTCCTATTACCAATTGCGCCTGTAATTTGTCACCATTATTTAACAATAACTCCCATTGATTATTAACTCGATACATACTCTGTAAGAAAGCAGGACACAAAAGATATATATTCTCTTTCCATAGATGTTTCCACAATGCATATTGTAACACATGATTTTCCACCATGTATCCTAATTCAGGTAATCCTAATAATTTAGAATCAAATCTTAATTTTGTTTTTTGACACTCCCAAACTTCTTGTCTTCGATAAGGCGCACATCTCATCCTTAACACATCTTTCCATACTCCTAACTGTCTCAGGAATCTAATTGAAGCAGCATTAATTGCTGAAATACGTAGGTTTGGATGAGAATCAGGATCAAATAATAAGGGCTTCTGTTTTTCAAGAAGTGCAACCTCAAAACCATTTTTTGTAAGACCACAGGCTAATGCTGCACCGACCATGCCTCCACCAACTATTGCTACTTCAACTTTAAATTTAATGTTACTCATACTCTATTACCAAGAATTAAAAATAACAATTGATGAATATTTGATCTCTCAATGTAATTGACTACCCCAGAGAGTAGTATCTTAATACTCTCATCTTCTTTTACCTTATTCTTTATTTTACTAATATTTTTAGAATAAAAACATTATTAACAATTCAAACACTTCAGAATAAAATCGACTATCAATCAATGATTGTATTAATCAAATCGTTAATTTCAAATATATTTTATACCAAACAAGAGTGATTAAAAAATCTAGATTTAATCTATATCTATCTTAGAGTAATTCAATTATACAATTCTACTATTAAATCTATTATTCAATTATAGATGATCTAACACCACTTTAGATATTATGGTCACTCTATATTCCTAATTACACTAGATATTCTTATCCTAAATCTCATAAGATAGCGTATATTGATCGCTCTCTGATAAATATATATAACATATTACGCAATAATCTCTTTATCATATACATAAAACATACCATTTTCTTGTATCTAAGAATACAAATATAGACTACTATTATCATAATTATAGTATTACAGATAGAATGTGATTCTATCATGTTGACTATGGCGCTATAAATTAATAAATAATAGGTTTTTAGACAATCAACTAATAAATCTTTTATCAAATACCTAACATATAAGATATAAATCAGAATTCATTATTCTAACTTATATTAGAACTGTCATCATATAAAAATTAATTTTATCATAAATAATATAAATATATATCTTGCTTATACCCAATAAATTAAAAATATAAAATTACAATTAATCACTAATCTGTTGATAATATTTAACCATGCATTATATATTGAATTTTAAATACTTAGTAATATATCACTATTAATATTTTCAATGATCTTTCTTTGAAGGAAATCCATTTAATAATTATAAAAACTAAAATAGTGTACCTAGTATCTAGGTACATGCCATGTGCATATAACAAAAGGCAACAGTACCCTTTACTCTGTAATAATAAGGATTATAGCTTATATTAATAAATAGTATATATAAATAAATTTCTAGACAATCAGTTATATATTAAACATATAAAGATACACTGACTATCCTACTTCTAATCATGATAAAAGAAGACTTGAATTTACAATAGATAAAAGTCAAAATTATTATGAATATAACAAAAAGCAATTAGATGGTATCTATTATGATAGTTGTAAACAATTATCTTATAATAAGAAATCTAAATGAATCTAGTTTCAAATACGTAAAACTATTTAACATAAATCTTGACCTAAAAATTATATTAATGTAATGATAGT
Source organism: Candidatus Erwinia haradaeae (assembly GCF_900699015.1). Classification (GTDB taxonomy): domain Bacteria; phylum Pseudomonadota; class Gammaproteobacteria; order Enterobacterales; family Enterobacteriaceae; genus Erwinia_E; species Erwinia_E haradaeae_E. Next base: position 723,105 of record NZ_LR217737.1, read on the forward strand.
TATCATTTAGGTCACCAACTAGATCAAAATCAATTCAGGAGATTCAGAGATAGTATGAATAGTAAATTCATTGTTATCGAAGGTCTAGAGGGAGCAGGAAAAAGTACAGCATGTCGTAAAATTATAACTACACTTTATCAACATGGAATTAAAAACGTTATTTATACGCGTGAACCAGGCGGAACCCCCATAGCAGAACAGTTACGAACATTAATTCAACAAAAAAGAATATCAAAAGAAAAAATAACAGATTCTGCTGAATTATTAATGCTCTATGCGGCACGAATTCAACTAGTAGAAAATGTCATTAAACCAGCATTAGCAAACGGATCTTGGGTGATAGGAGATCGACATGATCTTTCATCACACGCTTATCAAGGGGGTGGCCGAAGAATTAAACATAATTTTATTCACTATCTTAAAAAGGAAATATTAGGTGATTTTTCACCAGATCTAACATTATATCTTGACATAACCCCTGAGATTAGTCTACAGAGAACTCGTAACCGTGGATTTCTAGATCGCATTGAGCTAGAAAATCTTAGTTTTTTTACTCGAACTCGAAACCGATACCTCAAATTAGCTTTGGAAGATAAACGAATTAAAATTATTGATGCCACTCAAAAACCACAAAAAGTGACTTATGAATTAAATAAAACAATAACTCAATGGTTGAAACAATCTTGCATATTTTAATCTAAACTATAAATGTATAAAATATTAAATAATTACATAAAATTAAATTAATTCTATCTTTTAAATGTATTCAACTGAATATAATAAAACTATTTATATTTAAAAATTGAAATAAATGAAAAAATAAAGAACATATTCCTTCACTTTACTTAAAACACAAAAAATTTTCCACCCTTCTAACTAAAAATGATTTCATAAAAGAATTAAAAACATGGAATATACACTTGGCTCTCTTCACAAAAAAGAGAAGATTATTTCATAAAAACAATTAATATTTGCAGTATCATTATTTGAAGTCTTAAAATATATTAAGAAATTTCTTTAACCCATATATTGTCTTTTTTAAATAAAATATAAGTTTTCAATAAATCTAAATTTATTTTTATCAATAATTGTAATTATTACATGAAAAAATGGAATTATACGAAATCTATAAAATAATATAATCTATAATATCTAAATATTCAATCCAAATGACTATCAATTTAAGAATACTTCTTCTATATAATACAACTCATAAAATTCCAGACTAATAATATAGATTATATTATTTTTAAATAAAAAGGAACCCTGACAGTGACTTCCCAAATTAAGTTAATTGTTGGTCTTGCTAATCCTGGCGCACTTTATTCTGGTACACGGCATAATACTGGAGCTTGGTATGTAGAATTTTTAGCTCAACGTTATAATGCAACCTTACAAGAAAACCGAAAATTTTTTGGCTACACCTCTCGTATTAGCATTGATAATAAAAACTTAAGACTTCTGATTCCTACAACCTTTATGAATCATAGTGGTACATCCGTCTTTGCTATGGCAAAATTTTTTCGTATTATGAATGAAGAAATATTAGTAGCACATGATGATATTAACCTCCCTGTTGGTATCGCTAAATTCAAAAATAATGGACATTATGGTAGTCATAACGGTTTAAAAGATATAAATATTAAATTAGGTCAAACAAGCAATTTCCACCGACTAAGCATTGGTGTTGGACATCCAGGTGATCGCAATAAAGTAGTAAAATTTGTATTAGATCCACCCCTTAAAGAAGAAAAACAAAAAATTATCGACGTTATCCATGAAGCAACTGTATGTACTGAGTTATGGTTCAAACACACTTATTTAGAAGCAATGAACCGTTTACATAATTTTCAAGTAATCTAATACATGATATTTAGTTAGTGGTATTTGCAAAATTATGATATAGGTTAAATAGTTATTTTTATATATAGAATATTTTATATCTTTTAGTTCGTTTCAACATGAAGATTAGGTCACACTAAAAAAATTATCACACTATTTCTACTTGGTATATTTAATAAAAAAACTAATATAAGTGATTACAACACTGAAAACTAGAATCCAATCCATAACTAATCAAACATTACCATCAATCATCCTACTAAAAGTTAGAAAATTTTATACACTTCTCTTATATATGAATTCAGTCATCCTAATCTTGTATTTTTTATAAAAAATACAAGATGGATATTTTTTAGATAAAGAAAATAAGTACTGAGTAAACCAAAACAAAAAATACTAATTAAACTTTAATATTTATTGAAATATTGATGGAAATAAAATATCTATTGTATTTCTTAAAATCTAACTCAAATAAATTCATCTTATTTATTAATAAACACTACAACCCTATACCTAAATTAAAATCGTTTTAATAAAATTAGTTACAATAATCAACTCTATAAACATAAGATAAATAGAATACTATATATAAAAATATAACTCAATTAGATTCATATTTCTTATTATTATAAGAACTTCATTATGAGTTTTATAATTCATACTATATATATTTATAATATTTTATATATCTAACTATTGCTTCTTACTTAGATTAAAAAAAAGAATACATAATTCTTCCTTGCGATATTAATTGATATATAACCATTAAATACACTATCAAATAAATGTTACTAATCAAAACTAAAATACAGTCAACTAGACTATTATTTATCTTTAATTATTGTTAATAAAAAATATGGATCATCTAAAATATAACCAAAAATTTATCCAAACTGACATCGATAGGAAATTAATGGAACATTCATCTTATCAATATACAAGAATAACTACAATAAAGATGTTTTATATAGAGAATTATAGTAACGAGATTTATAAATAACATAGTTCGTTTTAATCTTATTATACTCCTTAGTCACCTATTGTAAATATTACACACATAAAAGATATTCAGATTATCTTCATATCACACAAAAACATCTTAGAAAAATAAATACTATAAACCATATAAATATATATAGAAAATTTACTAACTAATGTTTTGTTTATAAAGGCAATAAAATATTAACTAGTATAATATATCTATCTTAAAAAATTAAATTAATATAAATAAACACACTAACTTTAAGTTAGTAATCTATATTTATTTTTACTAGTGCATATATATTATGCTGATAAAATGTAAATCAATTAAAATAAGAATAAAATTAGTCTAATATCGTTTTTATAAATAGAAACAATATATGTAAATATCCTATATATTGATTTCCATAATTTATCTTATTCACTTTCTAATGATTAGCTATTTTCTAGCTATCCTCTTATAATCTTAATTTATATCTTTTTTATTAGAAACAATCCTTCTGATACTAATTTATAAGTTAGCTCTTTATCTAATATTCCTTAAAGAAACAATACAGATTGTATCTAATGGGGAAATCAATTAGTAATAGCTCAAGTATTCAAATAATAAAAACTAATCTATTTCTACACCTACATAAACATTCATGATTAAATGCCATGTATCAGTTCTAAGTCTATAGATATAGATATATCTATAGATTATTCTTCGTTATCCACTAAATTAAATTTGAATTAACCAATTAAATCCTACCTACTAAATATATTCTTCTAATTAAGTCCTAACAATTACAAAATAAAATTAAGATAAAATGATCATAAAACTGAGTATAAACCACTATTAAAGATAATAATAACTATATTTCTATCTGTATTAATGAGATCTAATAAAAATTAATACTCTTTAGCTTATATGCTACATATAATAGATTTATGTCAAACTAAAATCTCTACAACTATATTAATCTAATTTTTATGTACAATTTATAACATAGATAAACTATTAAACTCAATATTAAAGAAGAAAAGCAAAATTTAAATACAATAAATACAGTTTTAAACGTCGTTAATACCTTCTACCTTTTATATTTAACTCACCTAATGTGCACATAAATAAATGTAAGTATACGAATAAATACTATAATAATATTATATCATGACTAGCCTAACGTAACGAATTTGATATTCCATGAGTTACTCATATATATAAAATATGATTCTAAAAATAGAAAATAAAGATCCTATTTTTATAAAACCACCTTACCTGGATTATTCTAAAATCAAAATTCCATTCAATTAGTTTTGATCTCAATTATAGAAATATAATTTAATACGTAGCTACAAATTAATGATAAAATATAGAAAATTTCTGTAAAATAACAAATATTTACTAAATACTAACATTAACTCTATTTTTATATCTAAATCACATATATATGATATGATTTTTAAAAATCAGTATATTAATACTATTAGATAAAATATAAAATAGATAATAAATATATTATTTTTTAATATCTAAAACAATAGATACAACTATGTCATTTGATCTATCTATTTATACTAATAAAAAATATAATTTCACAGATAACTTGTTAACTATAACTTATTAACTATACTGAATGAATTATCCATCAGATAAAATAAAAAAATTTACTAAATAAAAAGTTATTTAAAATAATCTTATTATATCCAAATTTTATAGTTGAATGCTGTAATGGGATGAACTTTTTATAAAAACTATTAATAAATGACTATTGATTGTACATCTAATACCACTACTTTAAAGTATAATGAAATTATATGTCCCTATTAATTCTATATCTACAGAATCACATTCACATTAACTACATTAGACATTGTCTTCATCTTCTATAAATTAATTTTCCAAAATAACTATAGCGCAAGTATAATACCGTTCATCAGATAACGTAAGGTGAACATGCTCTACTAGCAATCTCCTTGCCATTATTTTTGCATTATCTAAAAAATATAACAATGGTTTACCTAGTTTATCATGACAAACCTCAAATTGATTAAATGCTATACAATCTTGCATACCTGTACCAAAAGCTTTAGATGCTGCTTCTTTAACAGCTAAGCGTTTAGCTAAAAAACGCTCTGGTTTATAATGTTCTTGATATTGCATCCATTCAGATTCACTAAGGATACGGCGTGCTAAACGATCACCTTTCCTAGCAATTACTTTGTATACACGAACAATCTCCACAATATCTATTCCAATACCAAGAATAGCCATAAACCATCCTTACGCGGTCACGTCTTTGACTTATAAATCTAGTAAATTATTACCAAATATATCAAATACAACATATATATTATCTTTATATTTTATAAAATATCTTAATTATATGCTCCTATTCTATCAGAAAATACCTAACACCTCTCAAATAATATCTAAATTATAATCGATATGCTCTACCTACCCATTTATAGTTATAGAAACTAAATGAGATATATCAAAATTTAATAATACAGCTGGTATTAAATAATATAGATAAAATAAAATATTAAAAACATTTTTATATTTGATAAAATATTCTAATACATTAATATAGGTCTGGTGTTAATCCTTCAATCTTATAAAATCTACGATAAACATAATTACTTTACAATCTATTGTCATACTACATGTATATTAGTTTATTTCAAAGATCATACACATTTTATCTCATCTTGTTTCTTCTCTTTATATGATTTGAATTAAGTTTTTTAAATTATCAAAATTCTAGCATATAATAAATAGTATTATTTAATGAATCTAAGTTATAATAATATCCATACTTTATAACGAATAAAAAAGAATATTATTCTCCATAACGAGATTAACACTAATCTAAATAAAAAGTATTTACTTCTGCTATCATTTATAAAATTGTCTTATTTTTTATCATAGATTAAAATAATCTGATCAACGGATCAGATCTATTACTCGTATAACTTATTATAAAATAGATATGCTAAAGCTCTTCTATCCATTATTGATCAATAAAATTGAAATAATACGTCATATTAACTAGTTATACTATAAATAAATCTAATTACATACCATACTAGAAATAAATTATACTTATTCATACGAAATAATAATAATTAGATTCCATTGTATTTTTTAATTTTGAACAAATCTTTATTTTAAAAAAATTTTTTTATACAACAGTAAAATATTCTGACTTATCCATTATTATCTTATACACTGAATTTAAAAAATATCATTCTTATGAATAACGTATAATTTTTACTTATACTATATAATATAGTTGGTGCTAGAATAGAGATTGTGTCATAACCTCTCTCTCGTAGAAATAGAATTAACATCCTATTCAAATATATTTTTGAAATTTTTTAAAAAATTATATTATTAATCTAAGCTTATGCACTTAAAATTATTGTAGTCTATAAAACATTCTTAATGATATCTCTCAACATATATTATGAGATAATATATAAATTTATATTATTATAAAAGTTATTCTTATTCTTATAAGAATCAAACATTCAAAAACTATAAATCTACAAGTTAAATCAAGAATAGATTTAATCTCTATAATCATTAATATTGAATTTTAAATATGATAATATTATTCAACATATTAATTATTAAACATATTAATCATTTCTATTTTATATAAATCTTATCTATAAAACTTAATATTTCATTTAATTATCTATCAGATAATTATATTATTTTCTTCAATTAACATTACATCCTATCCTCTCTAATATAAAAATACTTATCTGTGATAATAGATTTAAATTAAACAATATAATACTGTTTAATATAGAATAGATTTAATCTTTTATAACAATATTATATATATTAACATAATAAACAACGACATCTTCTAATTTAAATACATTAACTATATAAAAATAGACTATTCAATAAATAAATATTTACAACATCATTGATGATAAGTAATTAATTTAAATCTAAAGAAAAAGGTGTAAAAATAAAACATATATTATTTAATAATTTTTCTTTGTTTATCAGAAAAAATAATTTTTATTAATGAGTATTATATAAAATCACACCGTATTTTTAGTAAAAATTAAAATTTTAAATTTAAAGAACTGCTCTTAATTAAGAATCATTTTATTGTAAAACTTAAACCAATATCTAAAATATTGAAATAGACTGATAAAATATATGTAGCAAAAAATAGATCATACAAAACATAGAAAAAATCTTGCGACTGAAATATAGAAATATTCAGAATTAATATTTCTATAAACTATATCCAATATATCTCAATATAGAAGATAATTAAATCTTATCTAACAAAGAATAACATATAACCTTGATCAATTTATAATTATACTAAAAATCATTTTCTTATCTCATTTTGAGTATTTAGGTTATTTTAATCTTAAGTTTTACTGATAATCTATTACACCAATTAAAGTTATAAGAATAATAATATATATTAATATAATTGTATTGGCATAACTTACTCTAGTTTTCACATAACTCACACAATCAATATCAAGTAATCTTCGTCCTATCTTATCCGTATTAAAATAATAGTAACTATAATTACTATTTTTACACTGGAATCAAATTCCAAGATCTATAATAACTAATTAATAGATTATTAAATCATAAATTTATAAAATTTTAACTACCTCTCTAAGCAGTATAACCAGATCGCCCCAAAAATCTGTAATAACTTATCAACATAAAATCGTTCTTCATGTTCGATCAATTCAAAAATTAAAAATCTTCTAATAATAAGATGCTTATTATTTTTAATAAAATAAAATACATAGTATATACATTATAAAACATAAACAAATCTGATATTTATCAGACTATACTCAATAATATTTATTTTACCAATATAAAAATAAAATTAAGAAGAACCTCTCCTATATAGTTCTAAAAATGTTATAAACTTAAATTAATGAGAATATACATTAAGACAATACATAGTTAAGAATAGTTCAGTATCTGAGATACCCTGTGTCTTATTCATATTTATTTCTCAAATCAATCACGTATACCTATATATTAACATATAGGAGTATAATAGAAAAAACTTAAACATCATTAAAATCTTCTAAAAACAATAAATATGACTATCTACTAAAAAATTAATCAACCAGAGCATTGTATGTAATTAGCATGAAAGAAAATCTAGACAATGCTAAAAGCTCTTTTAAGAAAATTAAATATTAGGATATTATAGTATGAAAAAATCTCATGATTATCATGTAATTGTTATTGGATCAGGCCCTGGTGGTGAAGGTGCTGCAATGGGTCTTGTCAAGCAAGGAGCGCATATTGCAGTAATTGAACGCTATCAGAATATTGGTGGGGGCTGCACACATTGGGGGACCATTCCTTCAAAAGCACTTCGTCATGCTGTAAGTCGTATTATTGAATTTAACCAAAATCCTCTCTATAGCGATCAAACTCAACTTCTTCGTTATTCTTTCTCTGAAATTTTACATCATACTGTTAATGTAATTAACCAACAAACTAATGTACGGCAAGGATTTTATGAACGTAACCACTGCGACATTTTTCAAGGAAGCGCTCATTTTATTGATAACCATACAATTGAAATATTAATTCCTGATGGAAGTACAGAAAGACTGACAGCTAAACAATTTGTTCTTGCATGTGGTTCACGGCCTTATCATCCACCTGATATTGACTTTACTAATCAACGAATTTACGATAGTGACTCTATTCTTAACCTGCAACACGATCTTAATCACGTTATTATTTACGGTGCCGGAGTAATTGGTTGTGAGTATGCTTCAATTTTTCGAGGACTCTCTATTAAAGTTGATTTAATTAATACTCGTAATCGTCTTCTGGAATTCTTAGATCAAGAAATGTCCGATTCTCTCTCATATCATCTCTGGAATAATGGAGTCGTAATTCGACCTAATGAAGAGCTTAAAAAAATTGAAAGAGTACCTAATGGAGTTATTGTGCATCTAGAATCAGGGAAAAAAATAAAAGCAGGATGCCTTCTATATGCTAATGGTCGATCAGGTAACACGAACTCCTTATCTTTAAGCAATGCGGGTCTCGTAGCGGATGCACGGGGAATTTTAAAAGTCAATCATCTATATCAGACAGCACAACCTCATATCTACGCAGTAGGAGATGTTATTGGTTATCCCAGTCTAGCTTCATCCGCATATGACCAAGGACGTCTTGCTGCTCAAGCAATGATAAAAGGAGAAATTGTATCAAATGTAAATAAAGATATTCCAACCGGAATATATACTATTCCAGAAATTAGCTCTATTGGTCAAACTGAACAAAAATTAACAGCTATGAAAATTCCCTATGAAGTAGGAAGAGCACAGTTTAAACATCTTGCACGTGCACAAATAATTGGCATGAGCGTAGGAAGTTTAAAAATACTTTTTCATAGAGAGACCAAAGAAATTCTAGGAATTCACTGCTTTGGTGAACGAGCAGCCGAAATAATCCATATAGGACAAGCTATCATGGAGCAAAAAAATGGTGGCAATACACTTGAATACTTTGTTAACACAACATTCAATTACCCAACAATGGCGGAAGCCTATCGGGTTGCTGCACTTAATGGTATTAATCGATTATTTTAATTATTCATTACTAACAAGATGTATCAATAAGCTATTACTTTATCTGTCTAATATCAGAGATATTATACTTTTCACCTGACTAATGAAAAACATATTACCATAGATCTATTTCTAAGTATTAGAGATTTACTTAATAGAGTAAAACCTATAATAGAGTATTCCTGTAGTTATAGATTCTACGCACTACCTAATTCAAATATTTCTAATATAAGATGTCTTATCTAATACAATTTCCCAATCTTGTATAGCCTAAAACATGTTCTTATTAGAAATATTGATAAAACTAATAAATCAATAATTTTACGTAAAAAATCAGTTTTTAATCTTTGTTCAATATTTATTGACAACATTATTACATATTTATTCGACCATAACTGACTATAAATAAAAGATGTAATCATTTGTCTAAATAAGCTGAGTAAAAAAAACAAAGAAAAAAATAAAATAAACTTTTATTTTTTATTATATTCTATAGAATATACATCTATATAAAGATCTTATTCTATTAATATCAAAACTAAAGATCTTATTGTGAAACTAAAATTAATTACCACTTTGTTTATAAAATGAATTGCCTCATTTTAGGTGTTTTAAAATAAAAAATGCATAGAAAACTATCTAAATGCTGTTTGCTCTGCAATAAAAAATCTGAAAATATAAGAATACTTATTCTATAAAACTCATATTGATATTATAGTCACTATAGATAATCTGACTTTATCTCTTTTAAGTCTAAACACAATACACTAAATAATACTATTAAATATATTTTCACTATAAACATAGCATTATAAATATTAAATATCCCAAGAATCTATAAGATTCTTAAATTATCTTGATATTTTATATTTATATTAAAACAATTTTTATATCCTCACTATAAATAATTTTCCTTTAATAATTTACATAAACTCAAATCCATTAGCAGTATAAAAATCTATTATAAATCATTAAATTATACAACTTTACCCATTGTCATGCATTAAAAACTTTACAGATCCATTAACATATTTATTAGGATTCAGCCTAATTATATAGACTAAACGTAAGATTATTGATATACTTATTTTTAATAAAATAAGTATATATAAATAGAAAAATATTTATATACATTTAAATTATCTTATTAGATTTACTATTAATACTACTTATAATAAATACTAAAAGATATTGTATCTTAATCTATATTATAAATAATTAGATATACCGTACATTCTATCTATATAAATAGACTTTTAAGCTATTAAAATACCATAAATATTCTATAGAAATAGAATTAGCTCTAATATCGCTCCGTCTATTTCAGACAATAGATTAACAATCATACCAACACAATAAGTATTATATACTATTGAGTACCAATTATGATAATTATTACTGATACTGCCCAAGTGCATTTTTCACAACTCTTATCTAAGAAAAAACACGGAACCCAAATTCGTATATTTGTTATTAATCCAGGTACACTAACTGCTGAATGCGGTGTCTCATATTGTCCTCCTGAAACAATATCAGAAACCGATACTCAATTAACATTTCCTAAATTCTCAGCATTTATTGATGAGAGTAGTCTCCCATATCTTCAAGATGCTGAAATTGATTTTGTTACTGATTCACTTGTCTCTCAACTAACACTCAAAGCACCTAATGCTAAAAAACCTAAAATTAATCCTGAATCTCCACTGATTGATCAAATAAAATATTTCTTACAAACAAAAATTAACCCAAAACTAGCGAATCATGGAGGAGGGGTTTCAGTAATAAAAATAACCGATGAAGGATATGTGGTTCTAAAATTTAGAGGAGGTTGTAACGGTTGCTCCATGGCTAACTTTACCATGAAAGAAGGTATTGAAAGAGAATTAATTACGCAATTTCCAGAATTAAAAGGAGCTCATGATATGACTGACCATGAACATGGAGACCATTCATTTTACTAATGATAAAACCTAAATTCACTACTAACAGTGAAAATGATTTTGGTAAATTAAAACCAACCTAGAAGAAACGCAAGATTCAAATTGATTAAATCATTAAAATAAACTTATTAGTCTTAGTATCAATGATAATCATGTACTAAATTTACGAATTGATTAATGCTATTTAGCATGATAAATAATTTTACATTTCTATATGGACAGGAATTTTGTACATTGAAATATTTTGATTAAATTCTATGCACTTTTTATCAAGTACGTAGCGTATAATATCAAATATACTCAATTTAGCAATTAAACAACACGTATAAAATCTATATGATGTATTTTTGGTTTAAATGGATGACGCTGCATTGCCTTCACTTTAACCTTAGTTTCTACACCATCAATGACTAGAGAGAGAACATCTGTGTAAAATCTAGTTTCTAACTGAAGATTTATGACAGATTTCTGAACTATTTCAATAGCAGATGAAACTATGTTACCACCATAAACAATGGCAGGAAATTTATTAGATGTACGTAGTCGGCGACTCGAACTCTTGCCACACTTCTCACGGATTGAAGCATGAATAATGAGCATATTACGTCCTTTTAATTTCAAATATCCTCTTTCACACCTTTAGAATAAAAGTCTGATTGATAAAATCTATAGATTATAAAATTAGATAACAGTACACTACTGAATTAATGAAGTAAGCAATGTTATAATGATATTACTAAACACAGAACTATTTAACTCTTAAATAAAAAATAAATACTTTAAATCTACAAATTCCTGTCCATATAGAAATGTAAAATTATTTATCATGCTAAATAGCATTAATCAATTCGTAAATTTAGTACATGATTATCATTGATACTAAGACTAATAAGTTTATTTTAATAAAATTACTCATATAAAAATCAAATTAATAATACTATTATTACATAGCACTAATAAATAAAAAAATATTAATTAATATAATTAAAAATACTTAATAATATTTTCAAATAAAGAAGTTACAAATAAGAAGAACAGCCTTTCTATTTTTTCTTAATACATATCTAATTATAAATATTCTTCATTTCAACATTTTGCTATTTTTGTAACTCATCTTTATGTTCTTATTAACATTTAATTAAGAAAATCTATTAAGATATGTAAAATATTTATATTAAGAATTAAAATTCTTAACATAACCTATGTCTTCTAATTAAGATAATTATCAATAACCAGATTTTATCAAAAATAAATTAATGGTTATATTGTATAAAAATTAGATCATAATAAAATTATAGACTATGTCTAATATGTTAGACAATATCTAACATATGGTGCCCGAACTTGGAATCGAACCAAGGACACAGGGATTTTCAGTCCCCTGCTCTACCAACTGAGCTATCCGGGCAAAAGATTTTGATAACATATAAATAAAAAGTTATCTATATATATGTATATAGATACACATATCATATGATATCATATATATATTACTGATCATACACAATTACTAAAAATATTATAATGTAATTTACACTTAAAATACTCTATAATATGGCATGGATATACTACCTACCTCCACTTCATAGAAGTACGTAAACTATCTAAAAACACCAACAATCATATATATCTTCTGGTATATCATTTATCGTTATCTCAATGAGATATTATCCTTAATAAAATCCCTAAACACTATATTCCATATTATGACATAAATTTAATAACACAATTTCTACTTTACAATAAAACCTCTTTGTAGATACAAATAAAGATATCTAATAGCTATCTAGATCTTACATAAGCAATTTATTATCAATATTTTAAATATTCCTTATTTAGAAGAACTATTCTAATTAGAAAAATAAAAGAAAAATTTTATTTTCTTTTAATATAATTAAATAAAAAAATTAAAAATACATTCTAACAATAGATCAAGTATAATAAGAATTAAAAATTCATTAAAGTTTGATTAACAATATCAACAATAACACATATAAATATATATTTCCATATTTACATCTTATGATAAAGAATATTTTATTCACTCTGCCTTCATAATAAGACAGAGATAAGATACCGATATTTTAATCACTAAAATTATATTTTTATCTATATTAGTAAACGAATAGATCGATAATATCTCATATACTCATTATTAATGAGTCCGTTATTCATATGAACTATAATCCAAAGATATATAGATCAATTAAATTTCCCGTCAAGACAGATTCTTCTCTTCTTTAGTGAGAATTACTGCTACACTAAATTTTAAAAAAGCCTTTTAAAAATATCAAAATAAAAAATAAAAACACTAAAATAATCTTGGTTATTATTAAGAAATTATAACATGATATTAATATAACTATAGAATCAATAATCTATAAAAATAACTATATTTTAAATAAAGTAATCTAAAAATGAAATAAAAAATCCTATATTTCTTCTAACATTAGGTTAGAATTTCACTCGCTATAATCACTACGAAATAAAAAATTTTTTAAATCATTAATCCAATGAAATACTTATATATTATTTAAAATTTATAAAAAATATATTAAAAATAAAACATCACCTACTCAATACATAAATTAGATGTCATATTTTAATATGATCTAAACATGGTACCCGGAGCGGGACTTGAACCCGCACAGCCCTAAGCCGAGGGATTTTAAATCCCTTGTGTCTACCAATTTCACCACCCGGGCTTACAATTAAATAGTGGAGGCGCGTCCCGGAATCGAACCGAGGTAGACGGATTTGCAATCCGTAGCATAACCACTCTGCCAACGCGCCTTTGTTCTCACTAATATCATTAACTTATAAATCTAAAACTCTATAATAATTCAATATCAATATTGATAACAAGTAAAATAAAATAAAAAAACTACAATAATATAAGTTGTATTAACCAACTTACATTCATATTTTGAATACTGTTAAATATCTTAATTCAATGATAAAAAGATAAATTATTTAATTTAAAATATTAAACTAAAATGAAAAAGAAAGTCAATATAATTTTCTATAAAAACAGATTTTTCTTCATCCTCATCATGTTAATTAACGCTAACATAAATTACTACGTGCAGAATTTAAATATTGAAACATTGACCAAACTGTTAACATTGTGGAAATATACAATGCTACTACACCTACCCTTTCAACCATACCATCAGGACGCCAAAGTAATGCAAATAATGCTAACATTTGTGTAGTAGTTTTTACTTTTCCTATCCATGAAACTGACACACTATTACTTTTCCCTCGCCCTGCCATCCACTCACGCAAAGCAGAAACAATAATTTCCCTCGCAATTATTAATAACGCTGGTAGCGTAATTAACCAAGTATGAAAATACTCAACAATTAATACTAATGCAATTGTGACAATAACTTTGTCCGCTACTGGATCAAGAAAAGCACCAAATCGAGTAGTTTGTTTCCAGCGGCGAGCTAAAAAACCATCGAACCAGTCAGTGATGGATGCACAAATGAATATAAATGCACATCCTAAGGGAGCCCACTGAAATGGTAAATAAAAAATAAATACAAAAAATGGAATAAGACCTATTCGACACAAAGTAAGTAAGATTGGGATATTCAATGGCATAATTGCGATAACTGTGCTAACTGTGCTAACTGTGCTAACTGTTCTTGATAAAGCAAATTATTCTCAGACTAATGTAACAGGTATATACGATGATATTATATGACAAGCGTGCTCTATCAAGCCCTACGCTCATATCTTAAATACAATTAAAACTTTACCTATAACCATATCTATAACAACCTCTACTGTACACATAAAGTACCGTTTTTGTTTTATTAACCATAGAGAAAATATGTTCATAAGATACCAGTTAAATTAAACTTAAATTCCTTTATTAGAAAAAGAAAATAGATCTTATAATAGACATAATTATCATTAGCTATTTCAATTTATTTTTACTTAGAATGCTAATAAATCTAATCTTGATATCCAGAACACTGATATATGGTTTATGGAACATAAATTTATATCTTGATTAATCACATAAAATTAATAATACTCAATCATATTATCTATAAAGATATACATAATATATGATTTATCATAATTCTCTAGTGTTTCCACTCATAACATTTTAACAAAAAGCAATTTTTTCTATAATAGTCTTGTAACTAAGATCCAATGTGTGATAAATATCATGTCATTTTGTGTAAGAATATAGCTAGATATCATGTTACTAGCACAACATAAAATAAATAAAAAAATATAATTATTATAATCCTAAATAAAGTGATACCTACAAATATATAAAAAATAACCAATCTTATATATACTACTCTTACTAAAATTAAGAGTATTCATTATATTAATGAATAACTAGTTCTTAATATTAAAAAACCTATATCATAATCAATACAATTTTACTTTTAAGCTAGATACTTATCTAATAAGTAAAAAAATTAGATTGATATCATCATCATAACCATCATATCTAATGACTCATTAACTAATATACTTTAAATATTATCTTTAAAAATTAATCTAAATATAATATTATCTTACCTTTAAATAAATGAGCCATTATGCTATCTATCAGTATCTTAAACTGAATTAATATAAAATTTTATATATTAAACTAGAATATCAACATAACAGAAGAATCTACTAGAAAATTCTATGAAGGATTCACTTTTATTCCATGCTTGATAAAATCAATAAACTATCCAATATTTAATATATAAGTTAACTCATATAATTCTATCATGATGAGATCATAATAATATACCTAAGATATCTTATAGTTCAGCGGTGTGATATAAAAATTATTTTAATAATAACCATTTAGTCTTTTAATAAACAATCTTTCATGTACACTATTATAGGAACGTTTTAATTAAATTAACTTTGAACTTAAATCACGCTGAATATGTTTTAGCTACTTATTAATCACATCTATACCAGTTAAATCTGTTATTAGATAGCACCATGATACCTAATCAAGTTAGATTAGATCTTTCTCATGATTTTTATCAAAAGTATATAAAAGTATTATTCTATAAATTTTCTCATCTTATACTACAATTAGTATCTTTAATGTTCAGTGATAAAATAAAAGATTATTGAAAAATTCATATAGCAAAAAATAAAATAGAGTGATTTAACTTTAAATCTCCTTAATTACCTATAGATATTTCCTAATATTATAAAATAATATTTTATCATGTCATCCTAATAAATAACATCATTAAACTACACTAGACTGTCAAAAATAAAAAACTGGACAATACAAGATATGTATAGATTGGTATCACTACAATATGAAAAACTTCTCTGATGCAAACATAAATACCGAAACCTATGAGAATAAGACAATTATTTTAATAAAATACAATTAAATCATGATCGCATCACGTTCCTTATGCCTCTCTTGAATTATAGAGACTATTCTTTTTAGATCAATATCTTCTGGCACTCCATTATTCACTAACCAATTTAATAAATCTGGATCATCACTCTGTAATAAACGAATAAATATCTGCTGATCAAGTTTACTTAAAGAATCAAACTCATAATGGAAAAAAGGTATGATCAATAAATCAAGTTCTCGCATACCACGATGACATGACCAATAAATTCGTGATTTATTGTTAACATCCATATAATATATTCTCGATTACCTAACCATTATACCATAGAATGAATGCGGAAAATATTCTTTACAAATATAACAAAATCATAAAATAATTTGATAGATTTTATCAATTCTATAATAGTCCGATTCTAGATTCAGAAGTAAGTATCTGTATTTTCTAATATTTAAAAATTTAATAAACCTACTCAAACATAATAATTTTATCACATACAACTATATGTATCTTAAATACTTAATTTATATGGATTGTATACTTATTATATATCAAAATAAGGTCTATATAACTTTACTTATATGATAATTATTTTTCAATCACATCACATAGTCTATGACTTCTTTAAATTAGATAGACACAATCTATATATCATCAGAGTAATACTGATTCAAATTAGTTATAAAAAATCATATCATTTCCGGAGAAAATAATAGATGCCGATAGTAAGCTCAGAAGCCAAGCTCATACATCAAGCGTTAGTAGCACTCGGACTTGAAGCTCCATTACAAGAATCAAGTTCTAACATAAATCATCATACTCGTAAGGAATTGATTACGCATTATGTAACTAAAATTCTAGAAGCAATGAGACTTGATACACAAAATAATAGCCTCATGGATACACCTAAACGTATAGCTAACATGTATATGGATGAAGTCTTTTCCGGTCTAAATTATTCCAACTTTCCCAAAATTACATTAATTAAAAACAATATCAACATGGATGAAATAGTCACAACACGTAATATTGCATTCACTAGTATCTGTGAACATCATTTTATGATCATTGATGGCCACGCTACTGTATCCTACATTCCAAAAGATACCGTCATTGGTCTATCTAAGATTAATCGTATTGTGCATTTTTTTTCCTCTCGACCTCAACTACAAGAGAGATTAATTCAGCAAATCATGGTTGCATTACAAATACTTCTAAACACCTGTAATGTAGCTGTATCAATTCAAGCAATACATTATTGTGTTAAAGCACGCGGTATTCGTGATAAGACCAGCGTAACTACAACAACTTCTTTAGGAGGTTTATTCAAATCTAATCAGCAAACTCGACAAGAATTCCTACAATTAGCATATCATAATTAATAAAAATGAGATCACCAAAAAACTGACACATAACCAAAAACTTAATCATTAAAAATATTTCAACATAAGAATTATAATAAGATTCTTATAAAATCTTTACTGTAATTTGAACTACAAAATAATATTAGATATTGTGTTTATAGTATTACATCTGCTATATATGATATAATTAAATTACTCATTACAATTACTACTTTTATATAAAAAGTACAACTTATTAAAATAATAAACTCATCTAGATTTTAATAAAAGTGATCACTCCTATTTCTATAATATAAACAAAATAAATTATAGCTCTAGTATTATAGAGAAATAGCTTTATTTTCGAATACATATCTAATTCTATTAGACAACATTAGGTGTATATTAAACACCCCATCAACCAACCATGTAATAAATAATCATAACATTAGAACATTTTAACAAGTTTATTACATATAAACATCATAAAATAATCAATATGACTATATCTTGTGATATATAAATACAATCTACATTAATTTAGGTAGTAATCAGAATGTCTGTAGACAACCAACTAACTAAATCTATGAACTTTAATCAGTATAATTAATTCAAATTCATATCAGTATATCATATAGATCTACGATCTATCATTATTAAATCATGCTCTAGTATAGAAAAGAGAGATGAATACTGATAAAATAAAAAAATTCAAAACATAATAAATCTACAATAAATTCATTAATTTAGAATAGTAAAGACTCTGGTCACATGTTTTACACCATGTACATGTTTTGCAATATTTTCTAATATATTTGCTTCCTCATTAGTAACTAAACCTAGTAGAAATACCTCACCAGATTCAGTATGAACCTTTACATGTGAAAATTTAACCCTTTTATTACTAAAAAACTGTGATCGCACTTTAGTACTAATCCAAGAATCAAATGAATTAGTATCTAAACTTATCTTTTTTATACGAATTTCATTATACACTCCATTAATGCCTTTAACACCCATAGCAATCTCCTTTGCATGCTGTCTTAGCTGTTTATCAACAACTTGACCAGTGAGAAGAACCTTTCCCTGATAAGCAGTGGCCACAATATGTGTCATTTTTTGCATTTGTTTATCTTTATATAACGCCCTAGTTACCCTGTACTCCAAAGTTTCATCATCTACTTGAGCTCCAATAGTACGTGGATCATTAATAACTTGAGCTGCTACTGCAGTACTCGCAACCAATGCAGCTACACACCCTTGTAGCATGCACATATTACACATTAATATAAAAAAAAATAGCACCATCATGTACACTCCTTTACAATAGGTTCTAGAAAGAAAACTACTTATCTATTGAGAATAATTTAACAATAAAACTCACTGTCTTAACTTTCAACCTTACATTTTACAAAAATAAAAACTTTAGTTCTATCTCAACAAACCAACCAAGACAGATTCATAGTCATTATTAATAAAGAAAAAGTTCCACATATCATTTGGATAAAAATATAGAGAAGATCTAAGAGTATTATGAAAATATACTGGTATGTTAAAATCAATGGTAGAATATCTTTTCCTAAAAAATAATAAGAATTCTTAATAGATTCAGATAACGGTAAAGAGTAATATCAGTGATTAATATGACCTTTTGGATTAATAAATTAATTTCAATCCATCTAATCATATTAGCTATAGTATTTTATTATTAATATAAAACATTTGATTGCTTGTACTTACAATTTGAAATACATAAAAAGACGAAAAAATAACCAAAACAATCATAACATGATGAATAATAAAAATATTCCCTAGTACTCTTTAGATATATACATCTATAATCAAAATATGTTATTTTGAGTAAATTATTATCATCGAACTGTACCAAACCATTTTATTATATACCAATGTATCAAAAACTTATTATACTGATATGAATTAATTGTTATTTTTTTAAACGTAATAAGAGTACAATATTAGTATCCTTTTATTAAAAAATATCATACTTTGATATTATAATCAGAAATGAATCTGTTTAAAAAATAAAATACCTTCAGCGAAATAACATCCAATTAATAGAAAACACTAAAATAAAAATAACATATTAATATCATACAGAATTAATTAATATAACAGAACTTAGTACACATCGTCTTATTGACCCTTTTATTTATTTCATTATTAATGCAAACAACTTAATAAAAAATATAATTTAATCATTATATAATCTAAACACTCATTATGCATGACCCCCTCTTGTAATACTCCTAAACACACATTCAAATCCCCTCTAAGTTCTTATTTGATCAGATCCTTTAAACAATCATGTATGTATAGCACAATTAAATACCCTGATATCAAAATACATAAAGTTATGTTCAACATTAAAGTTAGTAAGCTTGTTCAACAATTTTTTAAATTACTTATAAAAACCCACTCACTTTAGATAAATATAACTAGTAAAAGAAAATTATTCCTAAAACGTTATTAAAATACTAAAAAATTTCTATTATCTTTTATCTAAAGTCAATTACAGCTCTAACCTGCCTAGTTAGAATCAATATTATTCATCATTTTATAGTAATCAATCATCCCAAGGACCACATAGTATCAATATACTTACCATTTGCATCCAACTATAATAAATAGGATCTATTATGATTAATAACCTAATCAAGATATTACACCATTTATCATTATATAGATCTTCATAAACTCAATTTCATAGAGACTGATAAAATTATTACTTATCTTATATAATTCAGAACAAACGTTTTATAACTTGTTGCATCTCTTATTGATAAATTAACTAAAAATCCTCTTTAGTCGCTATTCATGTACACCCTAAAATAAATATCTACCATTACGTAATCTAAAATTAATCCAATTGTTTAGACTAAAGGCATCTATATATTAAAAAATCTAATTACGATCCAATAAATAAAATATAACAAAACTATATTCTTTTAATATTCCGTGTCTCATATCCAGTCTAAATTTTCCAATAAAAAATAACAATGGTCCATAAGAAATCAATCTTCTACTAGAAGAAGATTGATTTCTTTACTATTCAAGCCATTTAATGCAAATAAAAAATCATGCTCACTATAAAATGACCATATATATCAAAAAACTCATTTGGAAAACAAAAAAGAAAAAATATTCTATCTATTTTTTAGAAAATCTAAATTTACTTATAATATATACACTATGTAATCTTATAGGTCATTTTCACCATGAAAATACAAATAAGACAAATCATTATAAATATTTACTATTCAGTTTAAATAGTACATTGCAATAACAAATTTTATGAAACTAAATGAATTACTATTCATTAATATTCTCACATAACTATAATGAAAACTATCAATATCTATAAAATCCGTCGAAGAAGTCGATCTATCTGCATACGGCGAACTCCAAGAATTAATCTTCGTACTTTATCTGGATAATCAGAAATACATTCTAAATCACTAGCTTGATATACACATACAGTATTTTTACGAATTATATTTAACTCGCGACAACGTTGATTTGCAAGTTGTTGTAACGGATCATGAATTAATATTGCGTTTTCTAAATCTAAAGACCATGCACGTGGGTTAAAATTATTACCAGTAATCATCATCCATGTTTCATCCACCCAGAGCCCCTTAAAGTGATAGCTATTATTACCATCTTTCCAAAGACGTACTGTTAATTGCCCTCTATAAATATAATATTGCAAACGACTTAAAAATCGACGCAAATTTACCTCATATAAATAAGGTAAGATGCCGATAATCTGAAATGGTTGATTGTCTGGAACATAGAAATCATTCGCAGTTTTATCTCCAACAATAATCTCGATTTTCTTACCATGACGTAAAATATAGATGATGCTTCGTACTAAAATATCCGGAAGATTAAAATAAGGAGTACACATAACAAGATGACTTTCAGCAGAAACAATAAGATAATAGATAGTTTTATTCAATAAACTCCGCTTCCCTAACCCAAGCAATGGAGTAACCGATAACTTATCACTAGTCGCGGTATTGATATGCTGATAATGACATTTTTTTAAATCCTGGCGAAATTTTTTTATTGCATGTTTAATCTGTGCACTACGAGGACGATAGTGTTGGTCTAATCGCTGCGTAGCTTTAGATTTTAATAAATTAGTATCTATCCAATTAAACATTGTATTAGCTAATAATCGATTATCAATAATTTGATAACGATCATGTCGGTATTGATTATTCTGATGTAAATAAATATTATTAAAATTTGCACCAGTATATAAAACAGTATCATCAATAACCGATCCTTTCAAATGCAAGACACCAAGTGCTTCTCGGGTATTAACAGGGACACCATAAATAGGGATAGAGATATTAGGATGTTCACTAGCTATTTCATAATACCAATCAGCATTAGTAAAACTAGAAGAACTGCCAATACGACATCGCTGAGCTCGATGCCAATCAACTACTACACTAACATCTAAATGAGGTTTTTGTTTTTTTGCTTTATACAGTGCAGAAAAAATAGACTGACCACTTTCATCATTCTCTAAATACAGGGCTACGATACAAATTCGTCTAGTAGACTGACGAATTCTGTCTAATAAAGCATAACGAAAGTCAACCGGTGAAAATAATGTAGTAAAATCCATTACAGACTGCGAAATTTTTGGCAGCCTAGCAAAATGCTCTTGACACTTATTTCGTTTTAATTTAAACAGAATCACAAAACATTTTTCCTAGTTAGATGATACTTTAAATATAGTAACTTATGGACCTAAATACAAATAATAGAATTAGTTCTTCTTTTTATTGACAAGCGTTCATCATCCTTTATTAGACCAAAAAATACACTATTCCTGACAATTAAATAAAATAATAAGGATAACTATTCAACCGTTATTGAATACTTATGCAATCATAAATATGTTTTATAAAATCTTGTATTCTATTTTTCCAAAACAATCTGAACGTTTTAAACTAATAGATCTTGAAAATATTACAATGTAATAGTAATCAGTTTTCCTAAAAAACCCCTGAAAATAATAAATTATTATTAAATCTAAACAATCAGATCATATTTTCAAATATTTTAATCTTTAAAAGATAAGAGATATATTTATTTACATAAATTATCAATATTAATTATTAAAATAAACCTTTCATCTATTTGATTCATATTGATTAAAATCTAATAAAAATAACCATTAACTATATACAATATACTCCATATAATATTCTCTATATTTTTTATCTAAACATTTTAATTAGATAATTTATTCAAAAATACATCAACTATAGTAAAAACAAATTATTAATCTATGTAAAGATGATAGTAAATACGATTAGATCATACTAACGAGTATCTACCAATAACATCAACTAGAGTCTTAATTCATATCTATAAACAACTTAATGATTTACGACCTCTTAATATTCTACTGAATTATAACATTCACACACTCTATATAATAAGCAGATGTATTAAAAATATAGATAATACTGTTAAGAAGAACAGCTCTTATCCTTACCCTTAAATCTCTCTCAAAAATCAATTTTTTCAACTATACTATAATATCTCAGACAGATTAACTATCTAATTAACTCATATTAAAATTATTTTAAATAATGTATAACCAATGGTTATTGTAAAGATAAGAATAAACTTCTCATCCATATCTAATATTTTTTTAAAAATCTAAATAAAACATTAATATAGAATTTAGTTCATTCATCAATGTTCAAATAACTGACTGAGTCTTCTGCCATGTAATTTATTACAATAAAAAGACTGAATCATACAAACAATCGATTATTCACTAATATTATTGTTTCATAAAACTAGATATTTAAATAAATATAATAATGTAATCTGACAATATTCTTAAATTACTTAATTTAAATAAACCTAAAAAAATAAAATTGAATCTATCTATTTAATCTTATTAAAATAATAAACATCATTAATTGCACAATATATTATTTATAGTAAACATACTTAGACCATTAATTATTTCACTATAAATTAAAATGAGCATACAATCATACTAATACCATATCTCTAAAAAATATAGAATCTTATCATGAATTCGTATACCTTCCAAGACGACAATAATCTATATCATTCTTCAAATAATGCATTATCTTTACACTAGAGGTACATGTGATCCCAGACCTATCACAAGCTTTATCTTGGCTAGATACTCATCCTCATGCATTCCAAGGAATTAGTCGAGGAATTGAACGAGAGACTCTACGCATTAGACCTAATGGATTCCTTGCAAATACCAATCATCCAGCAATCCTTGGCTCTCCTTTAACACATAAATGGATCACTACAGATTTTGCAGAAGCATTATTAGAGTTCATTACACCAGTTGATCAAGATATTAATCATTTACTTAAATTTTTACGTGATATTCATCGTTATGTTGCTAGACAACTAAATAACGAAATGATGTGGCCAATGAGCATGCCATGCCGAATATGTCCTAATTCAAATATACAACTTGCACAATACGGATCATCACACATTGGTCGAATGAAAACCAAATATCGACAGGGACTTAAAAATCGATATGGAGCATTAATACAAATTATTGCAGGGATACATTATAATTTTTCATTACCTACATCTTTCTGGTGCTTATGGAACAACATAAATAAAATAAAAAATGGAAAAGAAACCATCTCCACTGGTTACTTACATATGATACGTAATTACTATAGATTAGGATGGGTAATTCCTTATCTATTTGGTGCTTCACCAGCGATACCAACTTATTTAATTAAAGATAAAAATATTAAGTTACCATTTGAATCTAACCATCCAGACATGCTGTCACTGCCATATTCAACCTCACTACGTATTAGTGATATTGGCTATACGAATCGAACCGAAAGAAAACTATCTATTAAATTTAACAGCCTTCAAAGCTATATTTCTAGTCTAAAAACCGCAACAAAAACGCCTTCAGAAGAATTTATGGCAATGGGAATCAGAGATAAACAAGGTAACTTTCTACAACTAAATACCAATATACTGCAAATTGAAAACGAATTATATATACCAATACGTCCTAAATGCATGACAAAACTAAATGAGATTTCATCTGACGCTCTGAAGAATAGAGGAATTGAATATGTTGAAGTACGCTCATTAGATATCAACCCATTCTCATCAATTGGAATTACATCTGAGCAAATACGTTTTCTTGATCTCTTTCTTATTTGGTGCGCAATGGCAGACTCTCCAAAACTAGATGACACTGAATTAGTTTATACACGTAAAAACTGGAATTCAGTAATTACTGAAGGACGTAAGATTGGACAAAAAGTAAATATAGGTCATGACAACAAGCAATTCCTAATTCGTAAAGTAGGGATAAGACTACTTAAAGACCTAACTATAATCGCAAAAGTTCTAGACAATCCTAATTCTAAACCTCTTTACCTAGAAGTATGTAAAAATCTAAAAAAATCATTTGATAATCCAGATTTAACTTATTCTGCTCGTTTTCTTAATATTTTAAAAGAAAAAGGTCTAGAAAAAACTGGGTTAGACCTAGCTGAAAAATATCACTCTCAATTTTTAAAAGAAAAACTAGAGGTTATAGAAATCCATAAATTCAATGAAGAAGCCAAACGATCTAGCATGAGTCAAAGACAACTAGAACATGATAGTTCAGAATCAAGTTCGTTATCACAATCTCATACTAATTAGGTATGATAAAAAATAAATATTTTACAACTTTCTAACAATAATGAAACCTAAAATGACATAGTTCCTCCAAAGAGGATACAGTGTATATTCACAAGGAATACGCTAACAGAATAGAAAAATAAAAAAACCAGTTTTACATAAATGTAAGTAGAAATTGCATGCACGCAATCTTTACACTAAATTAGAAAATAAAATCTTATATAAAAAGAAAGTTGTATCTTAAAAATATATAAATAATCTATTTAAGTTAAATGTAAAAAACATTATAATTTATAATATACTCCAAAATATTGACATAGAACTTTAATCAAAAAATATACTTTAAATAACAGATTACCCTTATTATATGCAATAAATATATAATGATATTACATATTATATAAATATGATGTCTATATTTTTATTCTAATAATAACTAGAGAATATAACAACTAGATTTATATTACTATTCTTTTAAAAAAGACAATAATCTATCTATACCTATACTAATAGGATGGGTTTATAACTAGAAACTATATCTCTTTCCTTACTAAAAGAATAGAA
Source organism: Candidatus Erwinia haradaeae (assembly GCF_900699015.1). Classification (GTDB taxonomy): domain Bacteria; phylum Pseudomonadota; class Gammaproteobacteria; order Enterobacterales; family Enterobacteriaceae; genus Erwinia_E; species Erwinia_E haradaeae_E. The sequence goes on from NZ_LR217737.1 coordinate 749,427, forward strand.
ACATGCATTGCTATATATAAAGATCAGAAGATTATAAGAATAACTATAATATAGTAATTCAATGAAGAATAACTCTTACATAATAAAAATAAAAAATGATGGGAGAGCTAAATTAGCTATATCCCAACACATATATCATTTGTTACGGCTGCTTCCTTCCAGACCTGACCGAATTATCAAATTAACATTGTAGGTACGCTAAGCAGCTCTCCCATTGATTTCTTAATCACTCTTATTATAAGAGATATTCTGCTTTATATTTCTAAAAAACGCAAGCTATTTTTAATTATATTTAACATATTTATACTAAATGATACTTTATATTCCATATAATATATCCATAAAAGATCAAGACAATTTTAATAAAAATATTATAAAATATCATATAATCTATTAATTTTTTTAAAAAACTATATCAAATGCTTAATATTTATTTTAAATAAACCTTATTACTTGATTTATTAAATCCATAATCCTATTATCTAGTCTAGAGAATAAAAATATAGATGTATACCTCAATTATTTTATTTAATTCTGAGTCAGATACTATTCATTTAATTAGTATAATATATCACATTATAAATGGTAGTGTCTACATTAAAATTATTAAATATAATATAAAATAATCATTCATACTCAATCAACTTAGATATAATATACCCCTAATGCATATTAGAAAATTGCTGAACTACACCACTCTCTAATATATTTTCCAAATTATCTATCTCTAACTGATGAATTAAAATGTACTCCATTTACTCCTATACTCCAATATAGATTTTCATAAAAATTATTTTATAAAAAATAATTATAAATAAATATTTGAACATAATAGATATAATCTATCATTAATAGAAATCAAATACTAAATAGACTATTTATAATAATTGTTATGAGATAGCTATCTCTACTTCATTATAATCGAAATGTCTCTAATCACTTATATCTGTCTATATAGACATGTAAATTGTTTCTACAATCAATATCTTTGTATTATATATAATTATAACACATCATACAGATAATGAATCTTGAAAAAAATCAAAATCCTAGTAAACAAAGAAGTATCAAGATATGGTTAATTATCTTTCAACCTAGTTATTTTTCTATAATACAAGACTATATTCTATATTTCTAATATATATATTCCATATAATTATCATTATAATCTAATCTTACAAAGCCTAAAAATTCAAATAATTATAGGAATCCTGAATATAGGATATGACAATAACATGTCTAACCCAAGATCTACAAAAATATTTTTTATCAAAATAGATAAATAATCTATTTGGATTTATGCCAGTCGAATCAAACTTAATTGATTCTATATAATCATTAATGATTAATGATTATTTCAACCACTCAAACATATACTTACAAGCATATAACAGTATTAATATACTTTTTGAATGAAAATCAAAAATCATCTATAGATCGAAAATCTAAGACATCACAAGTAATCTATACTTCAATCATTTTGATATTATTATAAATATAATCCTTATATCGCAATATAGCTTTCCTATGTACATATTAATTGCTTAATTTTAAAGAAAATACAACCATAATTTTTTACAAAGCATATAAACATTTAAATAAATTAATAGAAAATTATGATCTCTAGTATAAAAGATTATCAGAAATAATATTAATCTTATTTTATTGTCTTCCTTTTTAACAAATATTGACCAAATCTGCTTATTGAATCTGCAAATATATTTAAATATAAGTTTAAATATGATACGCAAAGTAATATCGACGAAATAAATGAAGCTAACCTACTTTTATGAATAAAGATCACATAACTCAGCACTAATATCCTCGATCCTTGATTATACAGAACTAAAACACACCTAATCCTATTAACCTAGCTTTCTTTAAAGATGCAATTTAACTTATTACATAACATGCGCCTGATTGGTTAAAAAACAGAAAGAGAAATAATACATTTCTTATCTATACCATAATCTTATTAATTATCCATTCTTTAACTAAATTAATTTCTACTATAAAACTTACTTTTCTTAAACAAAACATGCTAACTTATCATATAATTCGAATACTGAATTTAATTTTTAATGATTAAATTCAATGATCTCTAAAAGACACTAATCAGTATTCTATCCTATTCTTTACCTCTTTATCATTATTTTACTACTGATAATAAATATAAATTCTCCTATGTTAATCCATATAGCTATAAAATTAATCTCTTAGCATAAACAATCACACCAAACTCTTTATGTTAAAAAAGAGACTTTCTAACACGAATTATTACCATTCAATGGATCTAAAATGATATAATATTAAACATGTGATATCTATGATCATTCAATTTTATCTATACAATAAACATTAAATTCTAAATATTTAATAATATCAAATACAGTATCTAATAAACTGACATATCATGATTAACTCATATAATTAAAAACTTATAAATATTTTGTATATACTAAACTCGTACATAAAACTAAATCACATAACACGCTAACAAAAAGACTACTAATGAATGATAGAGTCATTGTCTTTAGTAACTCATAAATATAGAATGTTTAATCTATTCTGTCCCTAAAATACCATAAATGATCTAAGATCATATAGATAGGCACAATGAACTTCCTCGTTTGAACCCTATATGCAAAAGAATCCAAAAACTGATCTAAATAATCCATTAGAAAAAATCTAATATTTAATTATATTCGAGAATACAACACTAAACAGCTGTACCTTTCTTATCATCTTAAAACCTTTCTGATTTTATAACTAAGTATCAACAACAGAGAAAAGCATTAAAAAATAATAATATCTAAAATGACTCCTTAAAAGTATTAGCCTGATTTACTTATACTAGAACCTACTTGTCTTAATTGATTCTGTAATCTTATAACTTTGCATTGTAGATGAAGCAAAGAAATACGAACACGTAGCCACAACAATCCAAAAATAGCCCAACTCAATAAAAATCCAATAGAAAATGCTATAGTAAATAGCATGATGATATTAAATTCACTCTGACCTAATAAATAATTTAAAGTTATCACCTGGTTCCTATTAATACTTAGGAATATCAATATCAATAGAATCATAATCACTACTAAAAAAATAAAATAACATTTCACTGATCATCCTTTTATCAGAGAATTGACTAGATGTATTCTAAAACAATTTAACTAATTATTATTGAAAACATAATTTTCATAAGATACCCTAATTTATCATCCTTTTCATAAGGTAATAGACATCTCTAAAATAATAATTTTTATTATACTAGAACTTATAAATTATATCGTACTTATCTCAAACAATGAAAGAAATATCTTGTTTTTATGAAAACTATTCGAAATATTATAAATAAAACATTCATAAATATACGCAATTCTTCAATATATAAAGAAGATACAGATATTTCATTAACTATGAATAAAATCAAGTTAAAATAAAAGATAATTACTACATCTAATACTATATATAACAACTTGTTATTGAAAATTTATAAAAAATAAAAACATATATGTAAGTACATTATAAATATTATTGTTTTTTAAAAAACTTAAAAAATAACATATTTATTATGTGGAGTTATATATAAAATAGTTTTTAACAAAGTATAGATTAAACTTGTGATAATTTTTGGTATAACAACCAAAAAGTTTTACATAGAAATATGTTCTCTCTGTAAAATAAAAAATAAAGTACTGAAATTATCGATATTTTTAAATAAACTAGATTTAATCAGCCTTAATCATAAAGTTCACAACAGTTAAAATTTTTCATAACAATGTTAAATTCTATTCAGAATCATACATAGAACTAATGAAAAGAAAGTTAAAAAAATAAAACTATTTCAATCTACAATAGTCATTATTTAACAATCATTTAGCAAAATTAGAGATAATAAAAGCGGATTCTTACATTAAGACTAAATTGTATCAACAGAAAACACAACAATAGAAACGTAAAATAACAAGATTAACATGATTAAAGGTGCCTACATCACGAGTTCTGATTCTTTAATGAATCTAACACAGACCTCTGAACGGGACTATATATTTCATGATCACTTTTTACACTATAACAAATTGGCTACTAATATTTAGTTACTGGTTCTTGATTGCTGGCGTTACTTTACGAATTTTAATTAAACGTCGCTCCGTGCCTTTTGCCATGGCATGGCTATTAATTATTTATATTCTTCCTCTCTTAGGAATTATCGCCTACCTTTCTATGGGCGAACTATATCTAGGAAAGATCCGCACTAAACGAGCTCGAACTATATGGCTATCCACTTCCATCTGGTTAAAAAATTTACAGTCTAACAAAAATTTTTATGATAAACAAAACAGTCATATCGCAAAACCATTATTTCAGCTCTGTAAAAAACGCCAAGGAATTGCTGGCGTAAAAGGCAATCAATTTGAGCTCCTAACTACTAGCGATGCCACACTTAGATCTGTAGTACAAGATATTCAACTAGCACATAATAATATTGAAATGGTATTTTATATATGGCAGCCTGGCGGATTAGCTGATGATGTTGCAGAAGCACTGATGGCAGCTGCACGTCGCGGTGTACATTGCCGTTTATTACTAGACTCTGCTGGAAGCGTAGCATTTTTCCGTACCACTTGGCCCACTCTAATGCGTAATGCTGGTATAGATGTAGTAGAAGCACTTCCAGTTAGTTTTCTTCGTATTTTTTTGCGTCGTATGGATTTGCGTCAGCACCGTAAGGTTGTCTTAATTGATAATTATATTGCCTATGCTGGAAGCATGAACTTAGTCGACCCGCTTTTTTTTAAACAAAAAGCTGGAGTTGGTCAGTGGGTGGATCTAATGGCTCGCATGGAAGGCCCTATAGCAACAGCTATGGGGATTATTTATTCAGGGGACTGGGAAATTGAAACAGGTAAACATATTCCGCCCCCTCCTGTTCTTCACAATACCATACTTCCGTATAAAAACAAGAATGACCATACAATTCTAGTTATTGCCTCAGGACCTGGTTTTCCAGAAGAAATGATTCATCAGGCACTATTAACTACAATCTACTCTGCACAAAAAACACTAATTATGACTACTCCCTATTTAGTACCTAGTGATCACTTACTTCACGCAATTTGTACTGCATCTTATCGTGGCGTAGATGTAAGGATTGTTGTTCCACGTCATAATGATTCCCTATTAGTCCGCTGGGCAAGCAGGGCATTTTTTAGTGAACTACTTGAAGCTGGGGTAAAAATCTATCAGTTTGAGGGAGGGTTATTGCATAGCAAAAGTATTCTTGTCGATGGACAACTTAGTCTTATTGGTACAGTTAATCTTGATATGCGTAGTCTGTCACTCAATTTTGAAATTACTCTAGCCATTGATGATAATAGCTGTGGTAAAGATCTAGCACGGGTACAAGACGACTATATTTCTCAGTCACGTCTAGTTAATGCACTACTCTGGTCACAGCGAGCTTACTGGAAACGCATTGTAGAGCGATTATTCTACTTCTTTAGTCCATTGCTCTAAAGCATGATAATAATCATTATACCTTTAGATTCATAAAAATGTTAAATGTACTACTATGTTAGTATTCATATAAAATAATAAAATTATGTTATTTCTAACCAGAATTACTCAAAATGATGTCAATTGATTATGCACTACTTAAAGAGATAACATTGAATGAAACAAAACTGAACTCTTGCTAAAAAAAGAAATAAATCAACAATTATTATACTAAATTGAGTTATCTATCATATAGAATTCATACTCAATATTATTTTAATTTCATATATATGCTTACTACTCTAAGCATATATCACAGACAGGATCTTAAAATACTAATAATGAAAATTAGAAAAGATCATGCTAAAAATAACTCAATATAACTCAATAATTTTAATACACAACATCATATATAACTCCCACTTATCTTCTATCTTGTAGAATCTAATCTATGAAATTGTTACACTAAACATTATTAAGAATATTCTCTCAAGAGAATACAGAATCAAATTTCTAAAACTTGTATATAACAATAATACTATTATTCTATAAAATATTCTCAATTATATCAAGAATAGATATAAAATTCTTATGTACACACTATAAAATAAAAACTATTCCAGATACTGTAGATTTATCAACAAGATCGTACAATATAAGATATATATCTTAATTAATTCATAATAATGAAGATCTTACATATCATATATCTCGTTCTAAATTAAATACATTATTTACTCAATCATACATAAAGTTATACTTTATTGTTGAAATCAAAAGAAAGTAATTGCAATATCTAAACATTAGGGTGTCACTCAATTGCAAATATTTACAATAAATTCATAAGCCCCTATTAAGTGAATTAAAATTATATATAACAATCCGATAATTTATTAAAAATAAATTGCCTTGACATCTACTAAAGATAGATGTTAGAAGTCTAATATAATATAATTTATTTTTACTTAAAATAAGCTTCTTCTTTGGAGATAGTAACATGGCTAGTAGAGGTATTAATAAAGTCATTTTAATCGGATATTTAGGACAGGATCCAGAAATTCGCTATATACCTAACGGCAGCGCCGTAGTAAATATTACTTTAGCTACCTCTGATAGCTGGCGTGACAAACAAACTGGGGAAATCAAAGAAAAAACTGAGTGGCATCGTGTGGTATTATTTGGGAAAATAGCTGAAGTAGCCTCTGAGTATCTTCGTAAAGGCTCTCAAATATATATTGAAGGCGCTCTACAGACACGGAAATGGACTGATCAAGCTGGTATAGAAAAATATACAACTGAAATAGTAGTAAATAATGTAGGAGGAACTATGCATATGCTAGGAGGGCGCTCTCAGGCCAGCCATAGTAAAAGCACTGAATGGGAAGAGAAAAATCAAAATGAACATGATATTAGTACATCTAATCATGTAAATAGATTTTCTAGTTCGATACCACAAAAAATAAAACCAAAAAATATTATAAATAATACTGAACCACTAATTAATTTTGATGATGACATTCCTTTCTAAAAGATATCACATCTGTATTACGATATATTATATAAAAAATGTGTTTTCATATAATCACTGCTGATAAAATATGAAATAAATTAAATATAAAATAAGACAATCCAAATAAAAACCATGTTAAATAAAGATAGGAAAAACTAAATCTAGTAAAGTTAAAAATTACAAGATCTTTACAAGATCTATTTCGATTTTAATACCAACTCCATTAAACAAGACGATAAGCCTTTTTATATTATTTAATCCTTTATAAAAAATAAACCAAAATTCTAGCCATTTGATCTTTATGCTATCAAGCAAATAATTTACTATCATTAAAACCTCTTCTATATGAAGAAGTATAGTATAACGATCAGAAAACAATAATTTTTTATAATTTAATATGAGTTATCTATATAATATATAGCGTTAGAAGAAATGAATATATATTTTTGTATTTATCTTACATAGTTGGATTATGTAAAACCAATATATCCATTCTCAATTATTAAAAATAATAAAATCCATCACATGATATCTATGATTAACCTTATTCACTATATGCACTGCATATGCACTTCTTATATACTTCAAAAAATTTGAGTAATTGATTAAAAATATCGGCAAATCTAATATAGTATTTTAGCAACCTAAATGTTTTTCTAAAAAACAAAAAATATATACGTTGATAACAACCAATATACTTCATGATTTTTAAATTCATACTAAAATAATCACTTACAATGTTATAATTCTATCTCTACACTTCAATACTAATTTTCTGAAAACTAGTGATAAACACTACAAATTCCAATAATCTGTTAGACTAGAAATTTAAATCTAATACAAATTATTTATCAATGACCATCTAAAAATTAGATCTCTAAACGATAAAAAAAAGAAAAAATTATTTATTATTTGATAATCAATTATAGATTTATTTAATAAATATATAAAACAGCACATTATTAGTTATCAATCATTTATTCTGCCTCAACAATAACCTATTTCATACATAGAATGACTATAAAACAAAAAACAAGCCTATACACCATATTAATAAAAATTGAATCAATAAAAAAAATAAAAAATCCACATAACAAATAAGATAACTAAGTCCATATATCCACAGTGTGTGATAATAATCTTCAATATAATCAGACTATTTATTTTAAATAGCCTAAATTTAAATTTTTTAAAACTAAAAAATTAAGAATCTATCGACTTCCGATTCGCTCGTTTACGATCATGTTCAGTTAAATAACGCTTACGAATACGAACAGACTGAGGAGTGACTTCAACTAATTCATCATCATCAATAAATTCAAGTGCTTGCTCTAAAGTCATTTTAATAGGAGGAACTAAAATAGGTGCTTCATCAGTTCCAGAAGCACGCATATTGGTAAGTTTTTTGCCAGATAAGCAATTTACTGTCAGATCATTTAAACGCGAATGAAGACCAATAACTTGACCTTCATACACCTCAGAACCATGACCAAGAAACAGCTTACCACGATCTTGTAAATTAAATAAAGAAAAAGCAAGAGCCTTACCTTTTCCATTAGAAATTAAAACACCATTCTGACGTTGTCCAATTTTAACAGGAAGTACATCGTCATAGTGACTAAAGGTAGAGTGCAGAACCCCAGTACCAGCAGTAATCATCATAAACTCAGTACGAAAACCAATTAAACCACGAGATGGCATAAGATAATCAAGACGTATTCGTCCTTTTGAATCAGAGACCATATCCTTTACCGATCCCTTTCGCATTCCTATAGCTTGCATCACAACACCCTGACTAGACTCTTGAATATCCAAAATCACATACTCAAATGGCTCTTGCATACGGCCATCAATTTTACGAAAAATTACTTTAGGACGGGAGACAGCAAGCTCAAAACCTTCCCGACGCATAGTTTCAATTAATACAGATAAGTGAAGTTCACCACGACCAGATACTAGAAATACATCAGAATCTTCTGTCTCTTCCACCTTTAATGCTACATTATAGAGTAACTCTTTATTTAGGCGGTTAAGAATCTGTCTTGAGGTTATAAACTTTCCTTCTCTCCCAGAGAAAGGCGATGTATTAACATTAAAATACATACTTACAGTAGGCTTATCAACATTAATAGCTGGTAAGACATCTGGACTATGTGGATCACATAGAGTATCAGAAATATACAGTGGACCAAGTCCACTAATTGCAATTATATCACCAGCTTCAGCACAAGTTGCTTCAAGACGGTCTAAACCTAAGTAAGTAAAAATTTTATTCACTTTACTATTACGTACTTGACCTTTACTATTAATAATACTAACTAACTGATTTGACTTAACTTTGCCACGCTGAATACGGCCAATCCCTATCACACCAACATAATGATTATAATCTAATTGAGAAATCTGCATCTGAAACGGTGCATTTATCTCTACATTCGGTGGAGAAGCATAGTTAATAATTGCGCTATACAATGGAGTCATATCTTCTACCATATTCTTGTGATCTAAGGATGCCGTACCGTTTAAAGCAGAAGTATAGATGACAGGAAAATCAAGTTGATCATCATTTGCATTAAGATTAACAAATAAATCAAAAATTTGATCTACAACCCAGTCCGGTCTAGACCCTGGACGATCTACTTTATTAATAACAACAATTGGTCTCAAACCATATTCAAAAGATTTTTTTGTTACAAAACGAGTTTGCGGCATCGGACCATCTATTGCATCTACCACTAGAAGAACCGAATCAACCATCGACATTACACGCTCCACTTCACCACCAAAATCAGCATGTCCAGGGGTATCTACAATATTTATATGATATCCATTCCACTGAATAGCAGTATTTTTTGCAAGTATAGTAATTCCACGCTCTTTTTCTAAAGTATTAGAATCCATTATGCGCTCAGTCACTTCAGTGCGTGAATTGAAAGTACCAGATTGTAAAAGTAATTTATCAACCAAAGTAGTTTTTCCATGGTCTACATGAGCAATAATAGCGATATTACGCAGTTTTTCGGTCACAGCTTAGCCTCAGTCGTGAGATATAACACGATATATGTATACATACATTTAACAACTTCATATCTTTACATATAAGTCAGAATTAATAGAAAAGATTCCAATCTTTAATATCAACTTAATAAAGTTAAACTAGTAATTTTAATTTCTTTCATTTTGTATTAAATAAATTTGCAAATTAGTGAACATCCTTCTTCTTTTATTAAATATATGGATGGGTATCATAAGATGACGCAATTAAACATAATCAAATATATTATAGCCTACTAAGATCCTTATCTTATAAACAGATGGGTACCTTTGACTACTTATACTATTTAAGTTTACATCTTTTTTAAAAAATATGGTTAAGAAATAGATGTTTGATATCATTCTAACTCTGATCTTAGATAAATCTTTTTCATCCAAGTGATGAAAATCTAATCAAACGTATCAATATAACTTCTCTGAAGTCATTTAAATTTATTTATAAATAAAAATAATAAAAAATTTTTTCAATATAAAATAATATATTAACATCTAAAATTAAGAAATTTGATGATTGTTATCAAAATCACACAAGCATACAGTCTACTCATAACTTCAGTAATAGAAAATATGAATATACATTCCTTTTAAAATGTTTATACATATAATTATTTCTCTAACCTCAGATCTAGAACAGTTAAAAATAAACTCTCTACTTACTCACTGATGATAAGCATAGAACTCTATAAAATATATATTATCTTAACCTAAGTGATGTAACATACTGTTAACTTAATTGCACTGTAAAAGTTATAAAAAAACATCGATCTTATTCAAATTCACTACTATATTTAGAATATTAGTACTTATTTATGTTTTTTATTCTAATCAAGTATTCTATACTATTATCAAAAACATTAAAATATTTTCTATGATAGACTAGCATAGTCTATATATCACTAAAAATTCAAAAAATACTAGTAGAAATTGTCCTCTAAGAAATTTAATCTTCACGGAGCTTGTTTATAATCTAATCTTCATTATTAATTAATGAAGAAAATCAAAATAAATCCTATTAATAACTCTGTACTTCAAATCAATATACTTCTCATCTCGAATCAAATGATATACTAGATAAAAATTTTTTATCACTAGACAAATAAAAAAAAATAAAAATATTCATCTATATATTTCTCACAACTGTAAATACCAAATTTCTCCTGTTATTATTATAATCTAGTATTATGCATGATAACTAATATATTTATACCCATGTTTAATCAAATTTTCTAAAAAATAAACCAATCCAAAAGAATTTAATATTTATGTTAAATAAGTTATATTTATAATAAACAAATATCATGTAAAATACATGAAATATACATTGTACTAATAATTAAAAATCATTACATACAACTCTCGATTCAGATAAAATTCATCATGATTTATTTAATAGAGGAAATACATTTAAAAAATGTCTACTATAAAACTAAGAAATATTAATAAATTTGATAGACTCCTGATCTAAAATTATTACACTACTATTCTGGATAAAGCCTTGATACGTTAGACTATTATTATTCATTGTGATATTCTTAAACTAGATGTGATCAAGAAGATCATAATTCTCGTCTACACCAAATAACTCAAAGTATTACAAAATGATTTAAAAGATTTAATTTTAAAAGTATGATTACAAGGCTACATCCAACATGATTATTTTCAATCATATTAATTTTAATTATGAATTTAAATCATATTTTCAATTGCATAATATTGAAGTGACTATAATAACGAAAAGACTATCACTTTAAAACATATAAGGATAATAATCCAATCTGTAAACGAAATACTTCTAAGATCTACGTACTGATTTATTACACAATTATAATCCAATATAATATGTAATGATCAAAAATTCATTAAATTGTTAAAATAAAAAAGAAAACCTTAAATAAAAATAAAATAACCATTAACATGAAATAAAAATTTCATAACCTTAATATTTATAAGTCAATAATACATCAAAGTACATTTTCCTATATCAAAATTAAGTCTTTCTTGCAAGAATCTGTTTAGAGTAATAAAGATTCACACATAGATGACTGTATCGATTTACTAAAATAAAACCTATATCTTTCAGATATTATATCAATAAACTATCATAAACTACTTGATTTTTTGTATAAAATAAGAGGATAATAGATAATTAAAGAGAGAAACATTTAATACCAATTATGATATTTAATCAACTATAATCATCTGGATCTATAACATACAGCGTATTAATGATGTTTGCTTACTATTTCCATAATGATTCACTTTTTATTCAAAAACTAATTAGATCTAACTAGTAAAATGATTGACATCAAAGCATATTCTTTTGAACTATCTTAATAATTAATCCATTTATTTTATATAATATGTATTCATGAAGTTAGATTTGATCTAAAATCAAATGGATTCAAGAAAAACATTCTAGATAAAGATTCTTAAAAACTACATCTCGAATTGATATTTTTACTAAATATATTATTGCATTCCATAATTGTCTACTAAAGACAAACATAGTTATATACTAAAAAATACTATAATCTATGCAATCTAAGTCAAACTATTATATTTAATAAAAAATATTTTTATTGTAATGATTTGAATTTATCTAAAGATCAAGCTTTTCTTGATACATTTCTATTTAATAGAAATATATTATTTAATATACATCTATATATTATTACAATCTCTTATTTTCAGATTTCATAAAATATAAATCATTAGATTCTTAAAATCTCACAACAGATTATGCGTAATGAATCCTTATTATTTTTGATAAACTTAACATCTCTTTTATGATACCTTATTATATTGTAATACAGGTGCATACCAACGTTCTGCCTGCTCTATCATTATCTTAATACTCTCTTTATCAAGAGATGTTACTAATCGCTGTAAATAAAAATCGTTTTTCTCTCCACGTATCTGATCATTTCCATGCCAAGACTGTAACAATGTTCTATATGCTTTTTTTTGAAGAACATCATTATAATTAACTATATCCGCTTTCTTATCAAAACATTCTTGTAACCACCTTCCTCCAGAAGAAGTTAGTAATAAGGGGCTGCACATACCTAATCGATAACCATGAATATAATCTGATAGATACTTATACGCATGGTCTATAGATAATGGTAAAAAATGCCAAAAACTATTATTACATCCAAAGATAAAACTAAAACCGCTACCTCCGGTAGCACAATAAACCAAATGCTCTAACCATAACTTTAAACCTTGCGCTAAATGAAGAATGCTAGGAGACCAACGTAATAACCCATTTACTTGAACTTCAGTTAAAGAACCAGTCAACATAAACCCATCAACCATCAGCGATATATCTCTGTTTTCTGATCTTGTATAATGAGACTTTACTTTTTTAGCCACCTCATTCATTTTAACTTCTTGTTCCTTAAAAAAAAGATCACCCCATACACCGTAAGGTAATATACCTGATGCCCGCATTTCTTCATAAATAACGTCGATCTTTTTATCATGAATAAGATTATCTAATAACTTTCTATTCATCTGATAACAACTAAGCTCATCTAATAAGAATGGCTCTGTATCTAGCAATATAGATTCTTCTATTTTAAAACGAACACCAAGACGAGATTGAAAAAATGATCGCACAGGATGACACCAAAAACTTAAAAGTTGATTTAAATTAAGATTAATTTTATGTTCTTTTAGTGGATTTTGTATAAAAGGAGTATGTTTCATACCTAGACGACGAGCAGCAGGTAGCCATTCAGAAGAAAAACTGTGAAACTTAGACTGAGAATTAAAATTTTCAGGAGCAAATGGCATGCGACTATGTAAATATTGAAGATGTTTAACTACAGCCTTAGCACTAATATCAATATCTCTATCTATATCTTCAGATAAGCAAAAACTTCGACTAATATAGTCTATTAACTCACTCACTAAAATAGATGAATAACATAAAGTATTATCTTCTATGGATCTAAAAATATAACTAATATATAATTTTTCTCGAACAGAACACAAAATCTCAAGGAATAAATAATGATCTTCACTGCAAGAACTAGCATTTTCTGTGCTAATAGTTGATTGCATTAAATCAATACTACATGGAGGTCTAGTACGAGGATACACACCATCATTCATTCCCAATAAGCATATTACCTTAACAGGAACACATCGCATAGAAGCTAAAGCACAAAAATTAATAGTCCCACCTCTAGCTTCATACTTAACTTTTTGCGAGTTAAACTGTAATTCTATTTCTTCTCTTAAGCGTGACAAAGGAACTTCTTTCTGATATAAAGAATCAATACCATAATTAATAATTTCACTCCATTTTTGTTCAATGAATTCCAATTCAATTTCATTGTCTCTATCTTTAAGAAAGAAATCATTTAATATTTGACGACAAATAGGTAACCAACCAGAAAGATCTAATGACTGATGAAGCAACTTTTTCCAACGCATTAAATTCATTAAAAATTCAGAAAGATTACCTGCTAATTCAGCCATTAACCCACAACACTCATCAAAAGGAAGAACTCCTTCCCATGGGCCTGCTTGACTATGCATTCCATAACCAAGAAGCATACGAGTTAAACCAAAATTCCAAGTATGCTGACTAGAGATAGGCAAATGGATATCATCAAACACCTCATCATCTAACCCCCATCGAACTCCAGATCTACTTACCCACTTACGAAGAACAGCTAACCCCTCTGCATCAATAGAAAAACGGCTAGCAATCGAAGGAATTTCTAATAAAGAAATCACCTCTTCAGCAGTAAAACGACTATCTGGCAGAGTAAGTAATGTCATAAAAGATTGAAAAAATAAATTTGTCTGATTGACCATCCTGTAATCAGAAATAGTAAATGGCATAGCATGCTCCGGCGATGCTTTTCCAAAAATAGATTTAATAAATGGTGCATAAGCATTAATATCAGAAACCATCACAATTATATCACCGACAGTTAACGATGAATCCTTATCCATCATATTTAATAACTGATCTTGTAAAACCTCCACTTCACGCTTAATACTGTGACATAGATGAATTTCTACTGACCTGTCCTCTACTGTTAAGATACGTTTAACATGGCTATGGCTTCTATAACTACTATTCACACCAATAAAGGAGTGATCCTCTAACTCTAATATGTCACGTTGTAAAGTCTTGATTAAACTAGTAGCTTCAATATCAACAAAAGCAGATACTTTATGTGATTCAATCTTTTCTAATAAAAAAAAATGTTTTTCTCCCTGTTGACCCCATGAGGCCAAAAGCGGATTAGTTACTTTCTGTTTTCTTGTATCAGTAAGTGAAAAATTCACATCATCACTATCACAGAATCGTGATATCGGTTTTTTATTTTTATAATAACTCCGAGAGTGATTTTTCATTTTTTCAACAACTTGTTGATCCTGAGTACCACTCCAATAGTAACGACAAGGATTTATACATAAAAGATAAAGATCAGTATGCTTACCTAAAGTCTGTAGATACTCGGCAGGTAAGGATGAGACACCAAAGACAAAAATACGGCTAGGAAGATTCAAAATCCCTGATGATCTTTGATTTAATGTAGATATAAAACGCTGATATAAACCTGCTCTATGCCAGATTGGCTCTCCTAATTGCTTAGTATGTTTTACCAATTCCATCCATAGTGCAGATTGCCATATCTGATTCTCACCTAACCCACTCTCTACAATATCTCCATTTTCCCATAAATTTAACCACTCAGGTTGGTGTATAGAATACTGTTCAAATAATTGAGCAATACGCGCTGTCAGTTGAAATAGCTTTCGATATTCTTGATCGTCACTTAAGTACTGACGCAACATAATAAAAGATTTTTTGAATAAAATTTTAGGAAGAATATCCCTTAGTTTCCAACAAATACTAAATTGATTAAACGCACTAGTTTTATAAATACCAGGAAAAATACGAAAAAACATCTCCCAAATAAAACTAGAAGGTAAAAAAAAATCAATATTAGCAGCTATACCAAACTCTTCAGCTAATTTTATTTGTAACCACTCTTCTGTCTGACGGCTTTGTACCACCAGAACTTCAGAACAAAGTGGATTAAGAAGAGGTTTACTTTCAATTTCGCAACAAACAATATTTTTCAAAATCTCTAGATCATTAGAATGATAAATAGTTAACATACTAAACCCTTAATTTAAGACTATAGGAATTAGGTCTACATATAAGTAGAAATATTTTAATGAGTACTACTATACGATAAGACCATTATTTTAAAATTTAATAGTCTTAATTCATAAAAGAAAGGTTGTATAGAAAAATAATATTGTTATAATTAATAATTAATAATATTATAAGATTAATACTATCCAATCTACTGCGGGAATAGCTCAGTTGGTAGAGCACGACCTTGCCAAGGTCGGGGTCGCGAGTTCGAGTCTCGTTTCCCGCTCCAAATTATCCTATACATATATATATGTATATTACTATTCTTAAGGTATCTTTGATCATTCAAAAAAATTCCTATCAAGATTAACGACTAAAATAATCAATCAATGTACATTCTTTGAATCGCAAAATACCAAGACTCATCTTGTATATTTTTATAGAAAATCCTTTTTTGTCAAAAAAATATAGTTTTTTCTTCTAAAAATTAAAAAAATTAGTTACTATCTAATTTTATTAGATAAACTGATGACTCTCAAAACCATTATATAACACTTATAATTATTCTGAAAACTCAAGTTTTGAATGATAACATCAAGATGGACATAGTTATTGTAAAATAATTTTTATAAATTATCATAAAATCAAATATTTACTAAAAATTATATCAAGATTATAAAAAGTATCTAAATATGACTAGATTAAAAATCTAGCATTGATATAACATATATTTATACTGATAATTAATATTATTTGACAAACATAAATAGCTACTATCTACTAATAGTATTTTTATATTGTTATAGATAGCAATATAATCTATCAAAAAATCATTTTATATCAAAATAAAAACAAACATCTACTATTAAATAGTACGATGATTATGGTCAATCTATAGAAATTGATATAAAAAATCTAGAAATAAAAATGTTCTTTCACAAAAGCATTCTTCTTCGCTGAGTAGAATACAAGCATTCTCTGGCATCTTATAATAATCATTATTATTACATTTAATTCTATAATAAAAATATTATATATAAACAAAAAAACTTATATTTTTAAAAAATTCTTACTGCTTTTATAGGAATTTTATTTATAAACAAATATGAAGAAACATATCGACTTGTAATAGATATATTAATTTCCTACTGAAATCTTTTTAGTACAAACATAATATTAAATATCCAAATTTTTTATATTTCTCACTGATTATCGAAGCAAAACTATATTAAACACTAGTCCATAATAATAAATCAAAAATCTATTTAACCAAGAGTGCACTACTAACAAGGACAGAATCATGAAAAGTGTAGATAAAGTCAAGTGTCCATCTTGTGGAGAAGATGTTATGTGGAATACACTTAGTGTTTGGCGTCCATTTTGCAGCCAACACTGCAAGAAAATAGATCTAAATGAATGGATGACAGAAAAAAAATATATTGAGAAGTCAGATTCTTAATATCCTAAAAAAATAGCACCCTATTCACATATATTAGAATAGACGAACAAGATAATACGTACATTAAATACCACGCATTTGATAATTGATATAATACTTATTTTGATATCTCTCAAATCTATAATAATCTTTCTTATCTGATAGAGCGTTATTGGATAAAACAATTTCAAGAGAATCAATGATAACTATTTAATAAAATTAGTAATTTAAATCTAGAAAAAGTGAAATCTAAAATTAGACCTTATCAAGAAAAAAGTAAATCTAAAAAGAAAAGAAAAACCATAGATCAGATAAGAAAATAATTTTACATATAAATTGAAATTCAATAACATCTATTGATCCTAGATTAAAATAAGTCTATTCTACAATAGAAAAATATGTTAAGGTCAAAATATTAACTAGTATTGATAATCTATAACAGAGAATACCTGATAAAACGATATAATCGAATTAAATTCGATAACAAAATAGATTTAAATACTATTAAATATAGCCATATCCACTTTAGATTAATAAAATTAATCAAAATTTATAATTAAACAAGCATTTTTCCTTTTTCTTATCAGAAAAAGGATGTAAATCTATTAATACGATACGTTTTTATTAAGTTCACTCAGTATCATTTTTTGATTCCATTGATCTATAAACATCATGACTATATACTTATTATTTTAATTATTAATATAAAGAATTAATAATATGAAAAATGACAATCATCTATATATATCAATCTTAAAGATATTTAAGCAATAATCTATAAAATACTCAATAAAAATATCCCTAGATATTATATAACTTATAGTATTAATGATATCATCATGCTCTTTTCCCTAACAAAATAAATTAATACATAAACCATATACTATTCTTAATAATAACAATTAATCATCTAGTAATTGTTACGATGTAATCTTTCTTTTCTTAAAGAGAAGTAAAAATTTTTAATTAAATGAATATCCAATTAAAATAGTTAGTTTGTCATAAACTTTTTAGTCCAATACTTATAATGATTTCGTCTTTCTAAGAACTTAAACAATTAAATTTTTTGTTGCAAAATAATATAAATAACTTACAATAACATTGTACATTTTAAGAATAAAAATTCTTTAATAATTCAATAATTAATACTAGTGATTAATTTCATACTCTTCAATAGATGATGATTCCACTTAGTATAAGATATATATTAGAAAATGCTATATACAAGATATAAATCTATCTTCGATACTACTTAAGTAGTCATTATAATATAGAATAGTTTCTGATAAAGATCACAAATATAAATTTATTTAAAATAATTAATAAAATCCACAATCTATCAATCAACAAAAATATTAAATATATACACTGTTAACAACTGTTAAAAATTAAAGTCAATACTTAATAAAATATGAATAGAACCTATTAAAAATTTATAATAAATATATTAATTAAACTTCAGATTCTTATTTAAAGAACACTTAATTATGAATAGATGAGTGCGTAGACATTTTATTAATCTTCGACATTAAGTTAGATTTGTGTCGAGCAGCTTTATTTTTGTGAATCAGCCCTTTAGAAGCATAACGATCAATTAAGGGTTGCATGATATGAAATGCAACTTGAGCCGCTTCTCTATCCCCGCTAGAGATAGCCGTATATACTTTTTTAATAAATGTCCGAATCATAGAACGATAACTAGAATTATACTTTCTGCGTTTTTCAGAAGTTACAATATGTTTTTGGGCTGACTTGATATTTGCCAAGACCTCACTCCTAATAATTTTTATAAGAAAATATGAATATAAAATTATGATCTTTTTATAGAAAGTGTCAAGAGATTTTAAAAATTATTCGAACATAACTTTATTAGTCTATTATAACTATAATACTAGCCTCTAAATCAAGAGAATCGTTTGTATTCTATTACATCATATCGAGCTCCATCTATAATTAAATCAATATAGAAATTATTATAATCATCTAAACAATAACTTATATTTTTTCTGTACATAAACTAGCTTTAGTACATCTCATGATACAATCATATTTTTAAATAAAACTTAAAATAATTTAAAAACAGTATAGATAATATATTTATTAAATATAGAGTATTTAGCTATCAAAGATCAATACAAAATACAGATCTCTTGTCTTCTACCTTCTAAATATAGAAAACTTCTATTCTAAATTATACATACATCAAATCTCTGAGAGAAATGATATTCAAATTAAGTTAATAACAATTTATCTGGATGATTGAATATATTAATTACGTATTAATAAAAAATAAAAAATTATTTCATATATTAACAATGTTATTAAGATGAAACTTATAGGAAACATATATGCCGCAGTATCTATATATACTTATTATTATACTTATTTCAGAATCTGTTATAAATCATAAATAAAAACTGTAGAAAAAATTAACACAGAACTAGAATAAAAAATCTCGCAAAGCATTAATATAGCATATATTCTGTTCAAAAAATATAGAATCAATCTAGTTTACATGTTATAAAATAAATCTAGCACATATCATGAATCACTGATCAAGAAAACATTCACGAACCTTTTCGATCATAATTATAATCCAATAATCGAATACTATGTGGCAATCAATACAACATACGACAATATAATTTATTATGTCGCTTTCACTGAGAACTTACTAAAAACTGTATTATTAATACACCATAGAATCTTTTCTATCGAACTAGCCAAAGGTAGAAAATATTAATTTAATCTCACCCGGTACAGATAAACGGAACATAAAGATCTAATGATTGACTACAAATATACCCTTAATTTACCAAAAACAAAATTCCCTATGAAAGGCAATTTATCTGAACGAGAACCATCTATACTACAACGATGGTATCATGATAAATTATATAATATTATTAGAAATGCTAAAAAAGGGAAAAAAATATTTTTTTTACACGATGGACCTCCTTATGCAAATGGAAATATCCATATTGGACATGCAGTTAATAAAATTTTAAAAGATATTATTATTAAATCTAAAAACCTTACAGGTTATGATTCTCCTTATGTTCCAGGATGGGATTGTCATGGTCTTCCAATTGAACAACAAGTAGAAAAAATGCTTGGTAAAACTGGACAATCTATAAGCAAATCTGAATTCCGATCTGCATGTCGACAATATGCCTCTAAACAAATAGAACAACAGAAAACTGACTTTATACGTCTTGGAATATTAGCTGACTGGGATCATCCTTATCAAACTATGGACTTCAAGACTGAAGCAAATATTATTCGATCACTAGGACAAATGATTCAAAAAGGTCATATATATAAGGGGGCTAAACCAGTACAATGGTGCTTAGATTGTCGCTCTACAATAGCAGAAGCAGAGGTAGAATACTTCAATAAAATTTCTCCATCTATTCAGGTTCTATTTGATGCTGTTGACAAAAAAAAAGTACAGTATGTATTTGGTAATATCAATACCATCAGTCCAATTTCGATCGTAATTTGGACTACTACCCCATGGACCATTCCAGCTAATCGTGCTATATCAGTACACCCAAAATTCAGTTATCAACTAATCAGTATCGGAGAAAGAGCTCTCATAATTGCTTCGGATCGAGTTGATAAGTGCATGAAAGAAATTGGTCTATTACAATGGAAAGTTTTAGGTCAAGTTTATGGGTCAGAATTAGAAATGTTAGAATTTCATCACCCCTTTCTTCCGCATACTTCTCCTATTATTCTTGGTGAACATGTAACACTGGATAGTGGCACAGGTCTAGTACATACAGCACCTGCTCATGGTATAGATGACTATATCGTGAGCCAAAAATATGCACTTAACATCTCTAATTCCATAGGGCTAGACGGATGTTATCTGCCGTCAATTCATCCTAAACTAGACGGTAAAAATGTATTTAAATCTAACAATATCATTGTTACACTATTACGTGAGAAAGGTGCACTATTACACCTAGATACAATAGAGCACAGCTACCCTCATTGTTGGCGTCACAAGACTCCTATAATCTTCCGTTGTACCCCACAATGGTTTATTAGCATGGACAAAAAAGGACTACGAACCCAATCGCTAGATCAAGTAAACAACGTAAAATGGATGCCGGAATGGGGAAAAGCACGTATAATATCCATGATCACTAATCGTCCTGACTGGTGCATCTCACGCCAACGAACATGGGGTGTTCCTCTTACATTATTTGTACATAAAGATACCAATCAACTACACCCTCAATCATTAGAAATTATCGAAAAAATTGCTAAATTAGTAGAAAAATATGGCGTCCAAGCATGGTGGGATCTAAAGATCCACGACTATCTAACATTAGATGCGGGAAACTACCTCAAAGTCTCTGATACTCTAGATGTTTGGTTTGATTCCGGATCAACTAGTTGTTCAGTGATCAAATCAAGAAATGAATTGAAAGACTATTTACCCAATCTCTATTTAGAAGGTTCTGATCAATATCGCGGGTGGTTCATGTCATCTTTAATAATCTCTACAGCCATAACGGGTAAAGCACCCTATCGAGAAGTCTTAACTCATGGTTTTACTGTAGACGACAAGGGCTATAAGATGTCAAAATCCAAAGGTAATACAATCAGTCCACAAGGAATTGTTGATAGACTCGGTGCAGATATTCTACGTTTATGGATAGCCTCAACAACTTATTCTGGAGAAATAGCGATTTCAGATCAAATATTGGAAAGTACTTCTGATAGCTATCGTCGCATCCGAAATACCGCACGTTTTTTATTATCTAATCTTACAGATTTTAATCCTGACACCGATAAAATAAAAGAACAAAGCATGATCATGATAGACCGATGGGCCATAGGTCGTGCACTCACAGTACAAAATGAAATCATTGCCTCCTATGAAACATATCAATTCCATACGGTAATACAACGATTAGTACAATTTTGTTCTGTTGAAATGGGATCGTTCTATCTTGATATTATTAAAGACCGTCAATATACTGCAAAAACTAAGAGTACTGCACGTCAAAGTTGTCAGACCGCATTATGGTATATTGCCGAATCGTTAGTTCGTTGGATAGCACCTATTATATCCTTTACTGCAGATGAGATGTGGAGACATTTACCTGGTAAACGAACACAATATGTATTTACAGAAGAATGGTTTCAAGAATTATTTAATTTAAATGATCAGGAGCCTATGAATAATGAATACTGGAATTTAATACTAGAAGTACGTGGTGAAGTGAATAAAGCCATAGAACAAGCGCGTTCTCATCAAGAGATTGGATCCACATTAGAAACTAACATTATATTATATACAAATCAATCTTTAGCAAATAAATTAACTCGTCTGCACGATGAACTTCACTTTATTTTTCTCGCATCGAGTAGTGAAGTTTTAGAACTAGATAATGCCCCTTATAACGCATACCAAAGCCATATTATTGAAAACTTAAAAATAGTTGTACGTAAAGCAAGCGGCAAAAAATGTCTACGATGTTGGCATCGTACTCAGGATATTGGTATAAATTCAAAATATTCTGATATTTGTGGACGTTGTATACAAAATATTGATGGAGATGGTGAAAAACGCAAATTTGTATGATTCATTCAAATCTAATCTATAGAAAATTAAAATGGCTATACTTCATTCTAATCATAAGCAGTATCGATATAGCCAGTAAAAAATGGGTGATACAACATTTAATGTTGTATGAATTAAGACCTATAATACCTTATTTTAATTTCTTTTATACCCATAATTACGGTCTAGCATTTAGCTTGTTTTCTCATAAAAACAGCTGGTATCGCTGGTTGTTGGTTGGTATGACGATTACTATCGTGATTATTCTGTTGATCAAACTGTATAGAACTAGTATTAATTATAAAATTAATCAGATTGCCTATGTTTTACTTATAGGTGGAGCATTAGGTAATCTTTATGATCGAATATGTTATGGATATGTAGTAGATTTCATCGATTTTCATATTAATAACTGGCATTTTGCTACATTTAACATTGCAGATTCTTCTATCTTTATTGGTACTATGTTTATAGTAATTGGAGAAACAATGCATCTATACGATAAAAATATAAAAAAAAAGTATATTAATAAAATCTAAAATGGGTTTCCTATACACACATCACCCATACTTTATATGATTAAAATCAAATAACTGATATTTATCAGTCTCTCTTGTGAGACATCCTAACATAATATATAGATATATAAGCATATTTACTTAAAAATAGACCAATCCAAAATCAATTTTATTCTGATAGAATGAAAATATTTCATTACTTTTCTTGCACTATAGTATAGTATTTTAAATTACCATTTAACTCTCATAGAAACATCTAAATAATCGAAGTTTTAATATAAATAGCATGAAGTTAATGTAAGAACCTCGATAGATGAAATTAGGATTTTTCAGTATTTTCTTCTATTTATGCTAATTACTTTAATAATTAAGATAGTAGTCATTTTAAATTAATGTAATCAAAGATTATGGAATTATATGAAAAATTAAGATGAGATCAAGTATGAAGATCATCAATCACTCAACTAATGATTTTATCATGATTACAATTAAGTATTATCATCTAAAATACAAAAGATTCCATAATTGCTTAATTACCTACCCTGAATGCTGAATCTCAATGAAAACTTATACCAAAAGTGCTACTGAATTCTGATAAAAATGTATCATATGAGTATTATATATTATATCATAATGCAATTGATATTGAACGAATCGATAAAAGACAAAATAGGATTCTTAATATAGAAAAATTAGAAGATTAACGTTATTTTATTAATTCGAGTTAATAGATAAACCTTATATAATTATCAAAGAAAAAATTGAAATCAATATTGTTAATATTAGATGAAAGTCAACTCTATAAATATATTTTATAAAAGATTGATCTGATACCTTATCTTGATCCAACCATAAAAAAATAAAATATACTTTATTATATCTTTATAAAAGATATGAGATAGTTATTAGTCAAGAAGAACCCATCCAACCTGATTTTCCAGAAATTACTCATGAAAATATTATTAGCTAAACCACGCGGTTTTTGTGCTGGAGTTAAACGTGCAATTAACATTGTAGAACGTGTATTAGAAATATATGGAGCACCGATTTTTGTATACCATGAAATAGTTCATAATCGCTATGTAATTAATAATCTTCAAAATCGTGGGGTAATTTTTGTTAATAAAATAGATAACGTTCCAGAAAAATCAATTCTTATCTTCTCTGCTCATGGTGTATCCAGGATAATACGTCAACAAGCTATAAAACGGAATTTAACTATGCTATTTGATGCAACTTGTCCTTTGGTTACAAAAGTTCACCTAGAGGTGGTTCGTGCCAGTCGTACAGGAACTGAAGCCATTTTAATCGGTCATTCTGGTCATCCAGAAATCGAAGGAACTATGGGTCAGTATCATAATCCACTTGGTGGTATATACCTAATTGAAAAATCAGAAGATATATATAAACTTCAGGTCAAAAACGAAAACAAATTGTGTGTTATGACGCAGACCACCTTATCAATTAATGATAGCAAGAAGATCATTAATAAACTGCGTTCGCATTTTCCTAAAATAGCTAACTCACCTCACAAGGATATCTGTTATGCTACAACTAACCGTCAAACAGCAGTAAGAAACTTAGCATATAAGACTGATCTTGTTCTGGTAGTAGGATCCAAAAACTCCTCTAATTCTAATCGATTAGTAGAACAAGCTAAGTCTATAGGAACAGTCTCGTATCTAATCGACTCCAAAGAAGACATTGATGAGAAATGGATAAAAAATATTAGCTGTATTGGTGTGACAGCTGGAGCATCTGCACCAGATATACTTGTTCAACAAGTTATTGAACGGCTATCTGAATTAGGAGGAGTAAATGTTACGGAGCTAGTAGGATGTGA
This sequence comes from Candidatus Erwinia haradaeae, assembly GCF_900699015.1. Taxonomy (GTDB): domain Bacteria; phylum Pseudomonadota; class Gammaproteobacteria; order Enterobacterales; family Enterobacteriaceae; genus Erwinia_E; species Erwinia_E haradaeae_E. The sequence goes on from NZ_LR217737.1 coordinate 775,006, forward strand.
AGAAAAAATGATATTTAAAATCCCTAAGGAGCTCCATATCGCTATGCAAATTCTTAAATAATTAAGAAATAAATTATTAATTTATGAATTAATATCTACTTATAATAGACAAATAATAATATTAAGGATAAATGCTATGTCCTAATTTTATAAAAAATTAATATAACATTACTTGAGACTCATTCATCAAACAAGAATCTCTATCTTAAGATTATGAATAACCACCAGCATTAAAATACTACTCTAGTACAGATTAAAAATATATCCATGACTTTCTATATAAAGAAAAAATAAGATAACATCTTATATCTTCTCTAATATCTAATCTTCAATTAACTGATACATCTTATTCAACTCATTTTATAACAATTAGATTTTATATGTATGTAAATCAACAAAACTGTAGGATCCCTATATCCCAATCTAGGGGCTCTACTACTTAACTTTTTATTAAGTACTATTTCTTATAAATTAGATAATTTATGATAATTATCTAAACGTATATTTCAACCAGCTTCTATAAAAGATCAAAACTATAATTTTACAACCAGTTTTTTCGCTTAAAATAAGCATAAGGCGCCAATCCTGCAAGGATCATAACTATGATGGCTATTGGATAACCTAAAGCCCATCTTAACTCTGGCATGAACATAAAATTCATCCCATAACTAGATGCTACAAGAGTAGGAGGTAGAAAAACTACTGACACGACTGAGAAAATTTTAATTATACGACTTTGCTCAATATTTATAAACCCCATAGCTGCTTGCAGTAAGAAATTAACTTTCTGAAATAATGACTCTGTATGTGGTAAAAGCGATTCAATATCACGTAAAATCTCACGTGCTTGCTCTAACTGATTACCAGGCAAACGATCCTTTCTTACTAAGAAATTTAAAGCCCTCTGTGTGTCCATAAGACAAAGACGAACTTTCCAACCAATATCTTCCTGACCTGCTAATGCTGATAATGCCTCATCAAATTCATCGGATTGCTTACCACCCATAATAACTCTACTAAATTTTTCTAAGTTGCTCGATATGTTTTCAATCTGATCTGCTAACTGTTCAATTTTGGTTTCAAATAAATCCAATAATAATTCATAAGCATTACCATCAATTAAAGTTTGATTACGAGCCCTCATACGGTACAAACGAAATGCTGGTAATTCTCGTTCGCGTAAAGTATAGAGGCGACCTTCTCGGATAGTAAAGGCTACTGTTGAATTACCCGCATGATCATCCATATCTGCATAAAAGAAAAATGAATGAATATGTAAACCATCTTTATCCTCAAAGAAACGTGCTGAAGCTTCAATATCTTCTAGTTCCGGCCTAGTAACTAAAACTTGACCCAAAACGCTTTGTACATACGCCCGTTGAATTTCTTCTGGTTCGATTAAATCGACCCAAATAGACTCACTTAAACTATCACTAGTACTAGGATCCTCCAATTCGAGTCGGCTTAGACGATTATTGTCTAGTCTAAATGCACTCAACATACCCATCTTCCAAAATTAATATAATAAAAAAACCAAAACAGCTTTATAAAATATATTTATGAATAAAAAAATTTTCTACACATCACAATAAATGATTATGCATCATTAATTATAAAATATATCATACCTAATATTACAATTTTTTTATGCGTTCTTGTCAAAAAATCTATTGATTAGACTGACTACTGTCCTTTCTCTATTTACTTCTACGGTATATTTTCAAAAATGATCATCATCTTTGATCTATTTACTTTAAAATACGTACTCATAGTCAACTAAAAAATAACATATCTTATATAAATTGTTAAAAGATAAAAATTGATTCTTCCTTTTTAGAACGTGATAACAAAGCTCTCTTAATCTTATCTAAGAATTTTCTGTATATTCTAATACTCTATGTAGACTTAATACAGTAATCTATGTAGTATTGATTATATTTATACTTTTCATCATAAATATAACATACTACGTATATGGAATACACATTACTCTTTCATTCTTAAGATGAAGAAGAAGTAAATATTTAATCCAATATTATCTAGACTAGAAAAAATCAATCGATATATTAACAAAATAATAATCTTAAATACTATCTATACACTATATATTAATATCTTATGATCAATATATTAATAATAATTATAGCTATATTACAGCTATATTAGACTACATCTGTCTAAAAATAAATCCATGTACGAATAGAAAAATAATATAATTTGATAGTGATCAAGTTACACTATAATAAAATAATATTAATCTGGATTAATACTAGAAGAACTATTTCATAGTCGTTTGCTAAATGACCTTCTTTAAAAAAATAAAACATATAACTTAGTTGATTTTGAAAAAAATCAATTCTTATAAACATTAACACAATATCTTTTATAAAATTATTAGACAGACAAAAGCATTTAATCTCGATAGTACTTCTATGAAGGATTCACAAAATTGTTTCAAGTTTCTTTCAGTAAAAATTAAGTAATTATCTGTTAACATATGTGAATCTCTATATAAATTCTCTAAATATTCACAGAATCCAACTCATATCTTAATAGATATCTTATCTTTATATTCAGTTATAGAATAACGCACTTGTAAGTTTTTTAGTACGTTGTAAACTTTAGTTAATAGTTAGAAACAATTGAAATATTGCATATATTTATGGAGGATTAACAAAGACAAATGATTTGATAATTAATTTTACTAAAGACACAACTTCAAGTTCATGGTTTATATAGATAATAACGAGAAAAAAATGAACAAAACAGCTATCGCAATTACAGCGGCGCTCGCTAGCTTTTCTACAATAGCACAATCCAACGCTAAGGATGATACTTGGTATATTGGTGGACAATCCGGCTGGTCTCAGTACCATGATACAGGTTATTATGGTAATAATTACCAAAATAATGATGGTCCGACCCACAAAAATCAATTAAGTTCTACTTCATTCTTTGGTTATCAAGCGAATCAATATCTTGGATTTGACTTAGGCTATAACTGGTTAGGTCGTATGCCTTATAAAGGAAAAATTACTCACGGTGCTTTTAAAGCACAAGGAATTCAACTATCCACTAAATTAAGTTACCCTATTACTCATGATATAAATATATATACCCGATTAGGAAGCATGATATGGCATACTAACACAAAACAAAAACACTTAGAAGAAAAGCAAAAAAGAACAAATTATACTGGTGTATCACCAGTAGCATCACTGGGAATAGAATACGCCCTAACCAAAAATTGGACAACACATCTCGATTACCAATGGATTAATAATATTGGAGATGCATCAACTGTAGGTACTCGTCCTGATAACAGCCAACTCAATATTGGTTTATCATATCATTTTGGTCAAAACACGCCATCTCTAATGAAAGTTTTTACATCAGCTCCAACCAAAGAAGCCAACCATTGTACTTTAAAGTCTGATGTATTATTTGATTTTGATCAAGCAGATTTAACAATAGAAGGAAAACAAGCACTACATCAAATATATACTCAACTACAAAACATGGATCCTCAACACCGTTCTATCACATTAGTAGGTTATTCAGATTCTATTGGTTCTGAAGAGTATAACCAAAAACTATCTGAAAAAAGGACTCAAACTGTAGTAAACTACTTTATTGCTAAAGGTATTCCTTCTAATCAGATTTCTTCACATGGCGCAGGAAACACCAACCCTATATCGATGAACACTTGTGATCATATAGAAAATAGAAAAGAACTTATAGCGTGCTTAGCACCAGATCGACGTGTAGAGATTGAAGTGCAAGGTCTTCAATTTATAGCAGAAAATCCTTCTAATTAATCTTAATGATCTATAAAAACCCCAGAATTGGGGTTTTTTATAGATCATTTAGGATTTGATTATTAAAAATATCTTTGATATTATCTATTATAAGTTGTTAATATATCTTGTATGTATCAAAACAATGGCAATATAATCTATTTATAATAAAAAATAATATTATTAACAATACTGTCGTTAAAACAATTATTGTTATAGATAAGTAAATATCAATATTATATATCTCGAATATAATTTAGACATAATTATATCCTTAAATTAAGGAGAAAAATATAAAAAAACAATTACCATATATCTATATAATCATTACCACTAATTGATTTAATATATTACACGTTTAACTATATAATAGTTTTTATTCATCATATATTAATATAGTCATGTAGAAATAATAAATACATCAATTGTTTTGATAACAAATCATTCCCTTACCTGATTCGAGAATCTAAAAAGAAACTCTTCACTTTTGATAAAAGAACTATATAAGAATAAATCTCAATCACTGTAATAATTACTACCTTATTTTGTAAGTAATATACTGCTTATACTATAACTTAATTTAATATTAAGTCTTTGTATTATATTTCTTTTTCTCTATATAAGAAATATATTCTAAATATTATCTAGATCATTAGAATAATATCCTCTGATACTATATTATATAACCTACATTACATATTATACCCTTTCCATTACTATGTAATATTATATAATTTTTGATTGGTCATATTACATCAATTGTAACACAATATAAGTAATTCAATTAAAGAAGGATTTACTCTCAACTAACTACAAAACGTAGTGATATGCTATAATCATACATCTATAATATTATCATGTTTTTACAATATTTGTTTAAAAAGAGTATAGTTCTAGCGCTCTGGTTATAAGATTGATCTTGTAAACAGTAACAGGATGCATCTAAAGTTAACCAAATCAATTATTTTTGAGGTCACATAATGAAAACGTCAATTGAAACAACCCAGGGTCTAGGAAAACGTATCACTATTACTATTGATAAAATAGTCATTGAAAAAGCAATCCAGCATGAGCTAGATACCGTAGCTAAAAAAATAAAAATTGATGGTTTTCGTAAAGGTAAAGCACCAAAATTTTTAGTAAAACAACGTTATAGCACTTCTATTCATCAAAATATTTTAAATGAACTTATGCAATATTATTTTATCAATGCAATTACTCAAAAAAAGATCAACCCAGTTGGTGAACCCAAATATATACCTAGGGAATATCTTTGTGGTGAAGACTATACTTTTTCTGCTGAATTTGAAGTATATCCGGAAATTAAAATACAAGGTTTAGAAGGTATGGAAATTGAACAACCGATTTCTGAAGTCACTGAAGACGACGTTACTGTAATGTTAGATCTAATTCGAAAGCAAAGAGCTACCTGGGAAGAAACAACTGAACCTGCAACTACAGAAAATCGTGTTACTCTTGACTTTACTGGCTCTATAAATAATCAACCATTTGAAGGTAATCAAGCCTCAAATATCATATTAACAATAGGAAAAGGGTACACCGAATCAGAAATAATGATCCTTTCTTTACAAGAAAATATTATTGGTCACAAAGCCGGTGAAAAATTTAAAATTAAAATAAAGTTTCCAGAGGATTATACAACTGAAAACCTAAAAGGTAAGGATGCAATATTTGAAATTCTACTCAAAAAAGTTGAAAAACACAAATTACCAGATTTAACTTCTGATTTTATCAAATATCTTGGTATAAAAAATGGATCTATAGAAGAACTACGTATTGAAGTGCGTAAAAACATGCAGCGTGAACTAAAAATTGCTGTGTATAGCTATATTAAGAAACAGGTTATTAGTGGGTTAATTAAAGCTAATAATATAGAGGTACCCGATGTTCTACTTGAAAGCGCAATTAATATTCTAAAAAAACAAACCGCAGAAAGTTTCAGTGATAATAAAAAAAGAGAGCTTACATTACCTCACGAACTATTTGAGGAAGAAGCAAGACGCCATGTACAAGTTAGTCTACTTATAAGTAGTATTATTCATACTTATGACATTACAATTAATGAAGATCATATTCAAAAATTAATCGAAGAAATAGCCTTCTCCCATGAAGATCCATCAAAAACTATCTCATTATACAAAAAAAATGCGACACTTTTGAAAAATATTCAGAATGCTGCCTTAGAGGAAGAAGCTATTGAATTAGTAATTAAAAAAGCTAAATTAACTACAATAGTTAGATCATTTCAAGAAATAATGAATCCACGCTCATCAGAACAAAGTAAGATGATCTCATTCAATAATAATTAATATTTTTTAAAATATGGCATAATAACTAAAGATAAAAAATGAGTTAGCACTTTTCATTATTTACAATTCATATCTAATTATATTAGAATTATTTAAAAAAATTTTTTTGACCACCCAAGCTTGGAACTAAGAATATTAAAGTAATTATAATTTTTCGGATGAATTAAATTTAACTGATCATCACTACGATGAATGAGAATATGGTCATCCTTTTTAATAGGAAGAACAGTTTGGCTATCAAAACTAATTTCAAGATCACCACATATGTCCGAAAAACGTAGACAAATACTACTTCTATTATGAATTACTAGCGGACGAGCTGATAAAGTATGTGAAAACATAGGTACTAATGATATCGCATCTACTGAAGGCATTAAAATAGGTCCTCCTGCAGACAATGCGTAAGCAGTAGAACCAGTAGGAGTTGAAATAATTAAACCATCAGAACGTTCTGAAAAAGCAAATATTTCATCAATATAGACTTTAAATTCAATCATATGTGCTATTTTTCCAGGATGCACTACTACTTCATTCATTGCAGTAGAAATGCACGGCGGACCTGATTGATGACATATCTGTGCCTCTAGCAAAAAACGTCTATCAACATAAAAATGACCAGCAAGCACTTTCTCCAACTGAGACTGAGCATCTTCCGGATCTAAATCAGTTAAAAATCCAAGATTCCCTCGATTAATACCAATGACCTTGATATCATAACGAGCGAGACTACGAGCAGCGCTTAACATGCTTCCATCACCACCGACTACTACAGCTAAATCGGCAATACGACCAATATCTGATAATGTTCCTGTTTTAACACGACAACATGCATGTAACTGATTTGCAATATGGGTTTCAATAATAACTTGATAACCTTCTTCTAGCAACCAACGATAGAGCGTAGTATAAGTACTTAGCATAGAAGGGTGACGTGGATGCCCAATAATTCCAATACAGCTGAAAAACCGATTCATTATATTAATATTCCTTATAAAACAAACTAGTCTGACAGTGATATGTCCCTTGCAACCACAATAATCACCCCCCATAATAAGAACATTAGCGAGATGAATTTGTATAAACACGGAGAAATTCATGAGTAGCCCAGACAAAAACACAACAAACGAAAAAGATATAAATAAGATTGAGATAGAACAGGGAAGAACAGAAGATCAAATCACATCCTCAGAAGTAACAAAGGACAATATTGAAAATTTAGCTATCCTAGAAAGAAATTTACTCGAGTTAAAAAATACTTTACGTGATACAAAACTACGAGCTCAAGCTGAAATTGAAAACATCCGCCGCCGTACTAAAGTAGATATAGAAAAAGCACATAAATTTGCTCTAGAAAAATTTGCTAACGAATTACTTCCTGTCATTGATAACCTCGAGAGAGCATTAGAAATAGCAGATAAATCCAATCCTGTCCTATTACCTATGATAGAAGGGGTTGATCTAACAATGAAAACGTTACTAGATACAATCTATAAATTTGGTATAGAAATTATTAGTCAAACTCATGTTCCGTTTAATCCAGAAGTTCATCAAGCCATGTCAATGCTGGACTCTGAAACGGTGGAAGCTAACTATGTCATAATGGTCATGCAGCGCGGCTACACACTGAATGGTCGTTTGCTTCGACCAGCAATGGTTACTGTTTCCAAAGGTAAGAAAAAATAAATCTTATATTTTTAAAAAATCGTTTAATTAGATATTTGACTATTTATTGTAATAATATTGTAATAGTTACTTATTTATATGAGTAAAGAGTATATAATCTAACCAAAGAAGAAGAATGTATTCTTTGGTTAGATCTTCATTCATCATAATTCACTAGTTCTTGGCATTTAAAGAACTAATCGATAGAATATTATATTAAAAGAAGAAGCAGCATCCAATTTATAATACTTTTTCCTTGTTTATCTAGCCATTGATTGGCTTTAGAAAAATGCTTACACCCAAAAAATCCACGAAATGCAGATAAAGGTGAGGGATGTGGTGCTAACAAAACATAATGACGTTTTCGATCAATAAGAACAGCTTTTCTTTGCGCATACCAGCCCCATAAGAAAAATACTACACCTGTAGCACGTTGATTAATAACAGAAATAACTTTATTAGTAAAGATTTCCCAACCAAAGTTCGCATGAGAATAAGCACGACCAGCTTCAACAGTTAAAACACTATTCAGTAATAAAACTCCTTGTATTGCCCAACTTTCTAGGTAACCATGTGTAGGAGATAAAAAACTAGGAATATCATTGATTAATTCTCTATATATATTAAAGAGAGAGGGAGGAATCTTTGTACCAGGATGAACAGAAAAAGATAATCCATTTGCCTGATTAGGACCATGATAAGGATCCTGTCCCACAATAACAACTTTTACTTCTTTTAATGGTGTTAAATGAAAAGCATGAAAAATATCATTTTTATCAGGATAAATAATCTTGCCAGCCTTACGCGAAAAGTTAATTCGTTCAATTAACTCCTTAAAATAACCCTGCTCTTTTTCATGCGCAAACAAGTGGGACCAAGTAACCATCCTTTTCATTAAAATCCTCTAAATTTAGATACATGAATATTATGTAATCTGTTGTCCTGCTATAATAATTTAGTGAATTAGTTTATTATATAAAGCGATGAATAGTTCATTTTTCATCTCTTAAAAATATCCAATGAACTATCTATAAATATACTTGTATTAATACTAATGTTTAAAAAAACAGAATAATTAAGTTCTTTCACAAAATAAATAATTAATATAATTGAAAAGATTCTATTTTTAGAAATGGAGTTACAGATTGATTTTATTTTTTTGATGTTTCCACTATGAATTTCATATCATGCGCTTTTCACTCATTAGTGAAGTAAATATTAGATAAATAGTCCATTCAATCTTCTAAATAATAATTATAAGAAATAATATTAGTCCATGTTAGTAGAACTGGTGGTTACCCCAACTCAACATAGAATATAACTAACCAATCTTATATTAATCAGAGCACATCTACATGTATCATCAACATATAGAATAAAGGTGTTATATAATCCATTAAGTAAAAAGAACTATTTGATCTACTTACAATTAAATAATCATCTATCTCCGAATCTTTATAAAAGAACGTAATCATTTCTAATGCTGTAATACATCATTTTATTGATATATTTTAGATTAAAATAATATCAATGTTATACGTTATTTATTAGTAATAAACTAATTATGTTAAATCAAAAAATATAAATATTCATTATAGTATCCATATAATCTTGATCTATTGCTAGATAACTAATTTCAATTGATCTAATGAAACTAATCTAATAATACCTATCTGTTTAGACAATAAAATATAGTCCGATAACAATCAGTCTGATCTATAAATCAAATAAATAATAATACAATAAATCTATATACATATCTGTTATGAATTTTTAGTTTTTACTCAACCACATCTTAATTTTTTATTCTAGACTGAAGAGTCTTTTTATGAAAAATATTTATTAATGCCTTAATAGATCTACTACCTAATTTTTTATTACCTGCCATATAGTTAAAATAGTAAATATGTAATTATTTAAAATTATCTATCAAATTAATAGTACAATTATACAATATAATGCTCTACCATCACATAGATTATTTATAATTTCCTGTTCATTGAATAAATTCAATGATAATCTAGACCTAACTTATTCTATAGAGACAGAGATAAAAATTAAAATCTAGATAGTAGAGTGATTCATTAAAAACCTCCTAAGTTTATCAGATAAAAGAAAACGAGATATATTTATACTAAAGTATTCAATAATTAATACAAATGATCACTAAAATTATGCAATCAATTAAATCTAAAATTAATAACCTGCAACTTGTATTTCAGATATTAAAATAGATCCACATTGAATCTTTCCACGTTTTTCAATATCCTCACCCATAGAAACAATGTTCTTCCATATATCCCTTAGATTACCAGAAATGGTAATTTCACTAACCGGATACTGGATTATACCATGTTTTACCCAAAATCCTGAAACACCACGAGAATAATCTCCAGTTATCTTATTAAACCCCTGGCCTAGAAATTTAGTTACCAATAGTCCTGTCCCTAACTGCGTAAGAATGTTATTAAAGGAGTATTTCTTTCCACATACAAACCAAGTATAAATGCCACCAGCATGGCCATTACTCTCTAATCCAAGCTTACGACCTGTATAACTATTTAATAACCACTGTTGTAAAACACCATTTGTAACAATCTCAGTCTTATTTGTTTGCACACCTTCATTATCAAACGGAGCCGATGCTAAACCTTTCAATATATGAGGATCTTCTTTAATGCTAAGCCATTTAGGAAAAATCTGCTCACCTAATGCATCTAATAAAAAAGTAGATTTCTGATCTACATTTCTTCCATTAATTGCTACAGCAAGATGTTCAAATAGTTCTGTTGCTACTTCTGCAAGAAAGATAACAGGCACTTTCATGGTTCTCAGCTTGCGAGGTGACAAACGTGATAACACGCGACGACCACATTCTGCACCAATCTCTTCTGGTCGTTGAAGATCCTTGATTGATCGAGCAATCGAATAAAAATTATCCCGCTCCATTTTTCCGTTAGCCTCGGCAATAACACAACTAGAAACTGCATACTGAGTAAAACCATAGCTTTGGATCATACCGTGACTATTACCAAAAACTTTAATACCTATACGACTATCAAAGCTTCCACCTCCAGTCTTAGTAATTCGAGAATCCATCTGTAAAGCTGCCTTCTCCGCACTTGATGCTAAGTTAATATATAAATCAATATTCATGTTTTCTGGATAATATAGATCTAAATCTGGAGAATTAAATGCCATAAGAGAATGATCTGCTATTCCTGAACAAGGATCCAAAGAAGTATATTGTGCAAACCCTAATGCTGCTTCCATAGTCTTTTTAATCGCTGTTTGACTAAAATCCGTAGAAGAAGCGCTTCCCTGATGTTGCTGGTAGTAAGCAGTAATCCACAGTGAAGTATCGCTATGAAACTGAATATTTTCTATTACCCCATAACTAGTACTAATACTAATACCACTACTTTGAATGACAGTGACCTCAGCCAGACTACGATGCGCTTCAGCTAAATTAAGCGCTGTTTCTACTGCTTTCTCTAAAATATGACTCTTTTCTATTATCTTTGATAATACTTTCATGAACCAACCATATATTCAAAATGTGATTCTCAATACTCGATAATGATCAATATAAATCCCTGATAATCATCTCAATAACATATGATAAGTCTCACCTAATAATAAAACCCATGATTTCTATAATAAAATATTTTAGATATACTAAATACTAATATATATTAAAATAATGATGATTAACTGATCAAAACATTATAACATAAATAAAAATATTTCTATCAAGAAAGTAGTTTGTACTCTAAATTAATTACTCAGACTAATCTTTTAAATAAAAAGACAACTATCCCTGCCTAGGGCAGGGCCATCTATGTCACCACTTTTAATATAAATATTACAATTAATAATATATAAAATTATACCTCTTATTAAATTAATCAAATAAATTTAAATAACAATATAGATTCAGTTCTAATCAAGTTACAAAATAATTATCAATTATCATTCTAGTATAATTACTATCTTCTACTGAAGATTCACGACATATAAGTTACCGCCATCTCAGGTAAATGCATATTTTGCATTCTATCAAATATCTTATATATCCATATTATTTCTATCACATAGAACAATATAAAAATTTTTTAAAATAAAATTAAATCAAGACAATTACTCTCCATCCTGGACTTACTAGTATAACTTAACAAGCTATATCCATTGAATTTTTATAAATTTTTTATACTAAAATATAAAATAGAATGATAAAAAATAAGTTTCCTACATTTACAAGAATATTTAAAATTAAAATCTATATATTTTCTTATTAAAAAGAAATTATCTAAATATACTAAGAAAAGTTAATAATAAAATTATAACTAAGATATAATGTATCTAGATATTTTCATATCAGAAATAAAACCTAAAACTTTTTATTACTCTTTTATTAATTAGACAATACATAAACAGAAACCTATCTAATAAACATTATGATATATCACATATATAACTTTAAATTATAGATCAAATATCCTACATATCATTCTTAGATGATTTTTATTTTATAAAAACAAGTCACAACTACTCCCACAAGTATATGTAGAATTATTTATATTGTATTTTTACTAAAACAAAAATATAAAATACAAATAATTAATATGATAAGATTGTATCAAATTAATTCTATCAATAATTATTCCAATCATGATTAATATAATCATAAAATATTTTGTTAATACATTTATAAAGATACTGTAGCTTACAGCTACATAATAAAGATTGATTTCTTCAATAAGGTTATAAACAATAATTCAATATATTCGTAATTCACAATTATTAATTTTTTCTTATATCTAATAACTTATCTACAACCATATTAATAGTTTCACTTAATTATAATCTATTAATTTACTGACATTCATTTCATTTCAGTTAACAACTTCACATATACAATACCTCTGACATTAATATCTAATATAAACATCTTCATCTCTCTATTTTTATTTCGTAAAATATACTTTATCTGGATATATAAAACTCTATCCATTTTTTATAATTTGTAAAACATCACATAACTAATTATATAGACTAAAATCTCATCTAAATTATGAAGTCGATGATAGAACCCATCCGCCCTTTCCTTCCGGTAAAGAACACGAATTACCATTTTTATCTACAGATACATAAATAAATATACCTTCAGTGGTGCAATAGTGCCGACCCAGTGGTTCTGAAGAAACTTTCTTGATCCATACTTCTATTTTAATTCTAATTGAACTTCTTCCAGTTCTTATGCAGTAAGCGTGACATGATACAACATCACCTACTCTGACAGGCTTTAAGAATGTTATGCTTTCAACCTGTACCGTAACTACACGTCCTCCCGCTATCTCTTTAGCTAAAATAGCACCACCTATATCCATTTGTGACATTAACCACCCGCCAAATATATCGCCATTAGCATTGGTATCTGCTGGCATAGCTAGGGTTCTTAAAACCATTTCACCAGGTGGTTTTCTAAGATCTATATTCATTATATACTCTTGTCAGTTAAAATATGATAATCTAAAATAATTTTACTTATTTCTTTTTAATATACTGTTATTCTTTCTATTTATCATACGATAAATATAAAATCCATTCCATAATCCAAATAATAACATAAGGCTTCCTAATCCAAAAACCTTAAAAGTTACCCACATTGCTTGAGAAAAATAAAAAATGCTATACGTATTCGCAAGACTACAAAAAACGAAAAAGATTGCCCAGATAATATTTAAATGTCTCCAAGCAGATTTTGATAAATTAATTTCTCTACCTAGCATTCTCTCTACTAAAGTCTCTTTCATAAAAAAATGGCTATATAAAAAAACTATACTAAAAAGAGCATATAAAATAGTTGCTTTCCACTGGATATAGTCTGGATTGTGCATAATAATAGTTAAAGCACCAAAAATAGAAATAAAAGCAAAAGTAATTAATGACAATGTTTCTACTTTAGAGTATAACCACCAACGAAGAACTAAAGAACAGCCGGAAGCAACAATCATTGCCATAGAAGCAAAAAAAATATCGTAGATATTATAAAAAATAAAAAAAAATAAAAGAGGACAAACATCCAATAATTTCTTCATAAAAATTTCCAACGTAAGAGAAAATATAAAAATTTTTATAATAATTACTTTCTATACACATCATAAATGATAAACTCAATTTAATAACATATAAAGACGAAACAGATATACTATTAATATAGCAGAAATTAAATTACTAAAAGTATTTAGAATAATTGAAATTATATCTGGAGGAAGAGCTATTAACTTTGATGCTAATAACAAAATTAAGATTTTGGATAACATCCAAAACATAACAGAAGGTGCTATGAACCGTATCTGACTCCATCCAATTTGACTACTGGTCTGTATAGAGGTAAAGAGCCCTACTTTATCAGTAGTGATGATAATTGGAGCTAACGCAAATAACACTGATAACAAGATCCCTGGAAACACTAATACCATAAAACCTAGTTGTATACTTAATGTCATTATAGAGATTAATAAAAACAGACGAGCAAGACTCGGAATAGAAGCGCCTAATGCAATTAGTGCACTGACCTTTTTTCCAGAAGATGCAATGGAAATCAAACTAAGCATACCACCTAATAACATAGTATTTCCGACTAAAGAAGAAAACGTTCCAACTGCAGAAACTTGAAAAAGTACATGTTGTTGCTGAGGAGACATATTACGAATAATCTCTATTAAATTATTTGTAGAACTAATTAATTCTTTATTATTAATCACTTGAATCTGATCAAGAGATGGCATGAGACTCTTATTCAATAATATTGTTATACATGAAATCAGGAATGCCATTAAGATAATATTTACCCATTGATGCCGCAAAAAGTTGCTAGTATCACGATATAAAGAGCTGACTCTGATCAACATGTTTTCTCCTTTAAAAAACCAATTAAAATATGATCATTATCATAGATCTATTGTTGAAATCTAATGCTTATTAGAAATCTTCTACTAAAACTGATATCAGTTTTAGTATATAAATATAATTTTTATAATAATTACAGTCAATTAGCTTATAGTATTACTAACCTTACTATATCACGACAAAATAAATTTAATAATCTTACTCAAATCTTAATTAGTCTAAATCTGACAATACACTCAGCATACTATCTCTCCTAAACTTTAAAATAAACACAATAAAAAATATAAAAATATAAAACCAATATTTCTGAATACTATCTAGAAAAATTTACCTATTCTTTTTATATTATTTACATTTTAACGCGAGACATGATAATTATAAAATATCAAAACTATAAAAAATTCGATGCATTTGATTTATAATACAAACGATAAAAATAAAATAATTTACTCATTAAGTTTTGCTATATTTAGTTATTAATCAATTTAATTACTTTCAACC
The DNA here is from genome assembly GCF_900699015.1 of Candidatus Erwinia haradaeae. Classification (GTDB taxonomy): domain Bacteria; phylum Pseudomonadota; class Gammaproteobacteria; order Enterobacterales; family Enterobacteriaceae; genus Erwinia_E; species Erwinia_E haradaeae_E. The sequence continues at coordinate 790,211 of NZ_LR217737.1, forward strand.
ATTGATAAGATCAAATTGAGAGAATAATGGATTGATTAAAAGCTAGATCTATAATATATAACTATAAAAGTAACTAGAATTTCAATTTCTATCTTAAAGATAGGTAGCATCTTTCTAGAATAACTCCTATATATTATACTACACTATAATTGTAATCATAAAATCAAGATTTTAACTTCAATTCTCAAACATATACTGAACTGTTTAAAACATTACAATAATTCTTAAAAGATATCATATTTTGTTCTCAAAATTATGATGATATCTTACTATAAACTAGTTTACCAAGTTATAGTTATTGCACATCATTAAAGTCTCACTATTTTTCTTAAAATATCAAAAAATAAATACTTCTACACATCACTAATTACTCCTATTAACTAACGTTCTAGAACATAATGTTGTTTCAATTATTTAATCAAACAAATCATTCTATAAAGAATAGAATATATTTCTTTTTAAATTTTAAAAATTATTGACTTAAGAATATATATTAATTCATAGCATAATTGATCATAATCAATACAATTTAGATTGGTTAACAAATTATATACATAACTACTACCACTTATAAACTACTTGCGTTCATTAATCATAGTTAATTAAAAATATAGACTAATGTCTGTACTATCATAATAATATGTAGTTATATAGACTAACATTATAATTCTTATCACTCACCAATTGAGTAAATGTCATATTATTATGAAATAATAATAAAGTATAAACTTCACTTACTTCTTAATCAGTCAATCAATCATAGAAATTAGATACTACTTAACTTCTTTAATTTCAAAGAAACACTAATAGTATTAACATTCTCTGAATCAATAAAAATTTTTATTTTATTTTTTATTCAAGATAAAATCCTAAAGTAATTAAATTATATAGTATATTTAAAAAATAAATTTTATAATATTAAAAAGTTCTCATACATAAATATGTAGCACTGAGGTTCTAATATGATTCCTATAGTTACATTAATCGGACGCCCTAATGTTGGAAAATCTACTTTTTTTAACCGTTTGACTCATACACGAGATGCATTAGTATCTGATTTTCCCGGATTAACTCGCGATCGACAATATGGACGAGCTCAAATTGAAGGATACGAATTTATTTGTATTGATACTGGAGGTATAGATAATAAGAACAAAGACGACTTAGAAATCCTTATAAAAGAGCAGAGACTTCTAGCTATTAACGAGTCTGATATAATCTTTTTTCTAGTTGACGCACGTGCTGGACTAATGCCTGATGATATCAATATCGCTCAAGAGTTAATACGTAACAACAAACCTACTTTTGTTATTGCTAATAAGATTATGGGTCTTAACGCAGATGCTGTATTGGCAGAATTTTGGTCACTTAGATTAGGAAAAATTTATCCCATTGACGCAACTCATAATATCGGTATCACCAACCTGATCAAGATAACTCTACTACCATTAACGAACTCTTTAACCTTAACAAAAAAAAACCAATCCATCCAACAAGAACAAGAACCGAATAATCCTAAATATATAACTCAAATACCTTGGGTATATGGTACAAAAAACGAGATAACAAACAATAAAGATAATTTACATTTATCTTCTTCTACTATTACAGTAGCCATGATCGGTCGTCCTAATGTTGGAAAATCCACCCTTACGAACTGTCTTCTTAAAGAAGAGAGAGTAATAGTCTTTGATCTACCTGGAACTACACGTGATAGTATTTATATACCAATGAAACGTAACTCCCGCTCATATATCTTAATTGATACCGCTGGAGTACGTAGACGCAGAAACATAAAGGGAATGATAGAAAAATATTCAATAATTAAAACACTGAAAGCGATTGAAGAGACTAATGTAGCCATATTAGTTCTTGATGCAAACCAAGGTATATCTGATCAAGATTTATCACTTCTAAGCTTAATTCTCTATAATGGACGTTCATTAATTTTGGTTGTTAACAAATGGGATTGCATATCACAGAAAAACCGTAAGGAAGTCAAGGACTCCATTCAATCTCGCCTAAAATTTCTTAACTTCGCCAGAATTCACTTCATATCTTCTATCAATCAAAACGGTATAAATAATTTGTTCCTTTCTATTAATGAAGCTTATGACTGTTCTATGCGCCGTATACAGGCATCTATGTTAACGAAAATTATAAATATGGCTACGGATAAACATCCACCACCACGAATACGTAATCGACAAATTAAACTAAAATATGCTCATGCCGGAGGATACAACCCACCAATTATAGTAATCCACGGAAATATGATAAAAAACTTACCAGATTCTTATAAAAGATATCTGACAAACTATTGTCGTCAAGCGTTAAATATTATCGGTACCCCAGTACGAATTCAATTCAAAGAAGGAAAGAACCCTTATGTATCATAAGATAACTTGTTACCATTAAAGAATAAAATAGAAAATTTAACAGTTAATGAACTATAATAAAATATTAATATTTCTACTAACAATTAATAACTCACTAAAAAATACGTCAGTCATAGAAATATATTTCTATGATAAAAAAAATCTATAAACAAACTTATTACCTGGCATATCTAATATGAATTAAGTAATATTTAAATGTAATAAACTACGAGATCAAATCAAATACAAAGATCACATATATATTTTTATCTAATTTGTAAAAAACAAAAATATAAATTAAACTATGATTTAATCACCTCCCAAGACTATTTTGATTTGAATCTAAAAGACAGACTATAATACAATAGCTAGTTAAACCTAGAGAATTCAATAAATTCACAATTTTACTTCTACATTAAGGTAGAATACCTCTTCAAATTATACAAATATCTTATAACTAATAAAAAATATATTTAGAAAATATTTCTAATAACTTTAAACATTGTTAATACACTATATTATATAAACTTAACATTATTAAATATATTAACTACAATAAAATTTAAGGAAAATATTTTTAATATCATGGTCTTACTGTAAGTAATAATAGAAAAACTGACTAAATGATAAAAATTATCACCCAGTCAATGTAACAAGTGAACATTTACAACCATCTATAATATAAAATATTTTATATAAATAAACAATCTATCAAAATAGCTTACGTAAATTTTCTATTACCTCTATTGTCAATATAAGTAACTTAAAAGAATATAATCTTATGAATAATAATTATTTGTCTATAATACTACTCACAAAAAATAAATCTTATTTTATACAGAAAAAGAGAGACTGTGAATCTCATTTATTTGATTACTATCAAAAAAATAATTACAACATATAGTAAAATATAAATATGATCGAATTATGAACTAAATATTACGATTGAAAATCTCTTTTAATAAAAATATTATACTATCATTTATAAATTATATTCTTTTTATTAAAAGAGGCAATATGCTTACTATTATAAATATATAATATATATCTATAATTTTGGAAAATTAATGACAAAGAAATATTACTATTTCTAGTCAACATTTGACTACAATATATTGGTTAATACAGGATTTAATTATGCCAAAGATAAATCTCCATACTAGGAGATTGTTAGCATCTAGAGATCTTCGTCTTGCACTTATATCATTAGATGAGTGGAATATAGTCGATATTAATGGTCCTGATCATCTTAGCTATTTACAAAGTCAAGTGACAATCGATGTAACAACTCTACTTGACAACCAACATGTTATCACTGCTCACTGTAATTCGAAAGGGAAAATTTGTACTACTATCCGCCTATTCCACCGTGGAAATGGGCTAGCCTATATCACACGACGCAACATGACTAAGACACAATTAAATATACTGAAAAATTATTCTGTTTTTTCCAAAACAAACATAATTACTGATAAGAACGCTGTCTTGCTCGGTATAGCTGGTGATCAATCTCGATATATATTAGAGACTATCTTTAAACATATACCTAATTCTATATCACCAGTTGTACAATCAGAAGAAAACATATTACTATGGTTTGGAGAACCAGCTGAACGATTTTTACTAATAACAACAAAAGAAAGAGCAGCTATTATACGTAACACATTAAAAATTAAAGCACAACTATATGATAGCGCCCAATGGCTAGCACTAGAGATAGAAGCAGGCCTACCAATTATCGATAGTTGCACTAGTTTCCAATTTCTCCCACAAGAAGCAAATTTACAAGAATTACATGCTATTAGTTTTAATAAAGGATGTTATATAGGGCAAGAAATAATCGCACGAACTAAATTTCACAATGCTAATAAACGTTCATTATACTGGTTAACCGGAACAGCTGAAAGAATTCCAGAAGCTGGTGATTCATTAGAAACTAAAATTAGAAACCACTGGCGTCACATTGGAACAGTGCTTGCCGCGTGTCAGATCGGTAAATCAACTATATCGATCCAAGCAATTTTAAGAAATAATCTCCCAGAAAATACAGCATTACGCTTGTTAAGCGATGATACAAGCAGATTACTGATTCAGTATCTACCATATAAACTATACTCAAAAATATAATGTTACCACTATCATAAAAGTCAGTAATAATATTCAGTATAGAATATATTAGGTTTTGAATGCTAAACAGATCTATCTCCATAATACTTTTACAATCATCTATACCGATATTCCTGATTCTCATTCACTATCATATTATTAGTATTTTTACTATTCTGAATTACTAATTACAATATTGAATAAGTAGGTTAATACATCTATTTTTTAAATTAAAAAATAGATCAGTGATTATTATATATAATAACTAATCACTTAGTAACTCTGTGCTAGTATTATTAGAAATGAGAACTATTCTACTTAATATTAACTAATCTAAAAATTATTAGTTATGCTGTTCAATAAAACAATTTACAAGATAGATATCACTCTTAATTATTTTTTAAAAATTATAAAAAACTATTATTTTTATACCCATTTCATACTTTCTAAACTGATTACAAATCCTATTATATCAGTTAAAATATGATATATAACTACTTATTACTAAAAATAAAATAAGTAAAAATTAACAAAATATATAACATTATCTTCTATCAGACTAGCATCCATATACTGGTTATTTCTTTAAAAAATCAATTGATAGTTATTAAATATTTCCATCTCAATATAGAATAATAATCTAATCTAAAACTATAATGTAATCCAATATATTTAATATTTTTTAACTGCAGTCAAAATTGCTCGGCATGGAGCCGGATAACCCTCAATTGTTCTAGATGGGTTTTGTGGATCTAGAAATCTAGATAAATAATTATTACCCGACCAATTAGTATGACGTTGTTCATGTACACTGACAACGGAAATATCAACAATACTTACATTCTGAAAACCACAACGCTCTACCCATTGTTTCAGTACTGCACTAGATGGAATAAAATAAACATTACGCATTTGAGCATAGCGATTTTCTGGAATAAGAACTCTCTGACCATCACCCTCTACTACTAAAGTTTCTAAAACCAATTCACCACCATTAATAAGCTGATTTTTAAGTTGAATTAAATGATCTAAAGGTGATCGACGGTGATAAAGAACACCCATAGAAAATACTGTATTAAATACCTTCATAGCAGGTAATTTTTCAATAGAAATTGGTAGAACGTGAGCACGCTGATCCTCACCCAATAACTTACGTATCGCTTCAAACTGACATAAAAATAACGGCATCGGGTCAACACCCACTACCAGATGTGCGCCTGCCCCCACCATTCGCCACATATAATAACCACTACTACAGCCTACATCAAGCACAATACGGCCAGATAAGGATGAAATATATGGAAGTAACCTATTCCATTTCCAGTCTGATCGCCATTCAGCATCAATGTTTATACCGTATAGCGTAAATGGACCTTTACGCCATGGCATTAACTGGCGTAGTAACTTCTCAATACTTAGTCGTTGACGAAAAGAAATCTTACTACTATCAGCTCTAACACCATGAACTAAATCTAAAAACTCTGGAACAATAAGAGGAATTGCTTTTACAATACTCTCCCAATTTTTAAGATTCTTATCTTTAGCCTGTTTTTTCCAATTAGATAAAATTATTGGTAAAGTCTCTAACCAATCAGAAAGATTATTCGTAGCTAGAAAATAATAAAATCCACCAAAATCCATCAGTTGATATTACTCTTTAATGCTAATAAAGAACCAAAATTAATAGATTGAAACCATAAATTATGATGTTCAAAACCAGCTATATCTAATCTTTTTTTATGAGTTTCAAGATTTTCAGTTATCATAACCTTATTTAACATCCTGTTTTTCTGTTGGATCTCTAATGCACTATAACCATTATCTCTCTTAAAATCATAATGAGTCTTTAATAGCAAGGCCTCAATCTCTTTATCACTAAAACTAAGCTTTTCAGATAAAACTAACACACCTTTTAGGTTCATTCCTCGCCATATAGAATCTAACAACCTCTGACGATCTTCTATCGGAATAAATTGTAAAGTGAAGTTTAGTAAGACTAACGAAGCATTATGAATCGATACCTTGCAAATATCCATCATAATAATTTCAACTGGAGTGTTACAATTAACAATATTTATATGATGACGGCAACGATCAACCATATATGGCGAATTATCCACCGCAATAATTTTACAACCTATTGCCTGAATATTTTTCTTAACAGATAATGTAGCAGCACCAAGAGAACAACCAAGATCATAAATTAAAGAGTTATTTTGCACACAATGCCTAGATAATATCCCAATCATAGATATTAAATCAGAATAACCAGGAATCGAACGCTCTATCATATCAGGAAATACTTCCACAATCTCTTTATCAAATTTCCAGTCTCCAAGTTTCTCTAGCGGCAATGCAAATAAAGTATCACGCTTATACATCATTAATGCTTCCAATATGTAATAAAAATACCTTTAGAAGGTATCTCAATAAAGATAGAATCTTTTCCTAACGGAAAAGATAAAAAATAAACAATCAGTCTGTATTGTACGATAATTTATTTTAATGCACTTATCTTATAGTGTTAGATCTTATATAAAAAAACAGGTTAACTCCATTAATCTAAATAAAATTAAAAATTTTCACAAATGAATTTTATCATCCAAAAACTAAAATCAGATCCGATTGATAAATAATTATCAATCACGTCTTCTAAAAGATATTAAGAATAAAAATTAAAAAATTGAATCTATAAAAACATAAACCTATTGAATACTGATTATATAATGTGAATAATAACAACATAATAATAACACTATTTAAACAATAGGCATTCTCGATCTTACTCAATACCAATAATCCTATGAATTCTAGTTAATTCAATTATAACATGACCCAATATTTTCATGATACTTATCAAAAAGATTCTATATCCAAAAAACAACTATTTTATTCAATCTACACCAAATAAAAATATAGTTATTACAGAAAAATGTTAATTATAGTCATTCAGCTGCAATTAATAATGAAATCACCATTTATCATATAACATGAATTACTAAACTATAGAATACAGGGCTAGTATAAATTAATCAAAATATTATATATATAATTATAAAATACATCAAAACCAATATTCATGCTCTACAGTCTAAAACATATAACTAATAGAAAAATTTTCTGTATAATATATAATTTAACTATCATTCATTAATCTAAAATCTCTAACTCTCTTTATAAAACTAACCATAGTCCAATAATTTTACTATTATTGATACGAAAAACATTAAAAATTAAGTATATACTAATGGATACACTTGACCTATAATATAATGTATTGAAATTCACGTAGATTTTACTATCTTTATCTTGCTCAATATGATGAGATAATCATATACTTAATGCAATATCAAAATTATGTTCCAAAAAGTTGATAGATTAAATATACAAGCTTTATATTATAGGTAAAACCATCCTTTTCTATATGTTATAGAACATCTATGATTATGCATGGTATGTGTCTTTCATTTTTACGATGTAAGTATATTGATTTATCACTTAAAATCCATTAATAGCTATAAAATCATCTTTTTTCTTACGCAATTCTGCAAACACCTGCCATTCAGGAGACTTAACTAAATCTATATTAAGCAATCTTTTTAGATTATAATCATTAGTTCTTAGAAAGATATTAATCTTACGCTCCTTATCTAAACTAGTAGGTAATGTAGTGATCTGTTTTGCTCGCAAAAATTTAATCTTAAAATAATAATTTTTTATCGCAGAATCTGTTGGATACAAAGCATGGGAAAAAATTAAATTAGATAAAGTATATTCATGCGCACTACATATTAAAGTGCTACCAAGAAATTGGTTAAGCTTATTTAATGACTCAAACATTTGTTTGGCTGTACCATCAAACAGTCTACCACATCCAGCAGAAAAAAGCGTATCTCCACAAAATAAATAAGGATAACTATAATATGAAACATGTCCTAAGGTATGACCTGGTGTAGCGATAACTATAAATTTTAGGCCTAATAGATAGATCTGGTCTCCTTCTTTTATTATAGTATGTACTCCCTTATTTTTTGCCTCTAGTGGTCCGAAAACAATAATATTAGGGTAGCACATTAATATTTCAAGCACTCCATCTGTATGGTCATTATGATGATGAGTTAGTAAAATGGCTATTGGTAACAAATTATGTTGATTTATAGTCTGTAATACAGGAGATGATTCACCAGGATCAACGATAAAACATTGACCACTATTATTACTTAATATCCAAACATAGTTATCTTGTAAAACTGGTATGCTAATCAACTTCATAACTTCCCTATTCCATAGCGGCTTTAAGATAGATAACATAAAACCTAAAATATTATCTTAACTATGTTACACTGAAAATCTAGATCTTAATCATAGACATCTTGCAAAAAATATTTAACATACTACAATCAGTTTTATGATAAGAGTTTTTTCTCTGAAAAAAATAGTATTTTATAAAGTATTTTTTTAAAAAATACCTAGTCAATAGATTGCTTAGTTAAAGTAGACCCTGATTCTTTCATACATATACTCTCATACACACAATGTAGTAATATTAATTAATCAGAAATAAGTTATGATATTGTAGTTACAAACTTGTAATCCACTATAGTCTCCAATTAGAGAATATAGCTGTTTCTAATCCTAGACAATATACAAATTGTAGTAACATCTCTTCATTTAACAACTATACATTACAAAATTATAATAAAAAATTATAGAAATAAACATGGATCTTATAATAAAAACAACCAACAACATAAAACTTATTTTAATATAAAATATATAATCCTCATCATTATGATTGGATTCTCTCAACAATGAGTAATCATCTAAATCAAGATTATACTATAATCATAAATAAAATTAATCACACGGAATCAATCTTACTAATTCATAGATCTTAATTATAAAATTATAGTCGTCATAAAAGATAGAAAATACTAATTACTCATCTCTATAAGTTCTATCTACCATAAAATCTATGTGACAAAGTTATAACCAAGATCATCTAAAGTTGGATTCAAAGCTGCAAAACGGGCTAGTTCATCGCAAGATTCATTGTCTGCATGACCGTTATGTCCTTTTATCCATTTCCAAGTCATATGATGATAACTAATCACTCTATCTAACCGTCTCCAAAGATCAATATTTTTAACTACTTGATGATTCACCGTTCTCCATGAACGTTGTTTCCAAACATACATCCAACTAGTAATCCCTTTTTGAACATATTGGCTATCAGTGCTTAATTCAACTATAGACCTTTCTCTTAGTGATTCTAATGCTATTATTGTAGCCATCATTTCCATGCGATTATTAGTTGTCAGATAAAAACCCCCACTAAATGTTTTTTTATACCCCCCACTATATACAATTACACCATACCCTCCAGGACCTGGATTCCCCAAACATGATCCATCAGTAAAAACTTCTACTTTTTTAAACATATCTGTTACACTCCTTAACTAATAAAAAATCATAAATAAAATACTCAATCTAACATGTATAACTTCTATGAATAAAATAAATACAATAAGACAAATTGTATTAGATACTGAAACTACTGGTATGAATATAATTGGCCTTCCATATGAAGGGCATCGTATTGTTGAAATTGGAGCTGTTGAAATAATAAATAGACGCTTAACAAATAACAATTTCCATACATATCTTAAACCCGATCGACTCATAGATCCAGAAGCATTCAAAATACACGGTATTTCTAATGAATTCTTAAAAGATAAACCAATATTTTCACAGATTTCTGAAGATTTTTTATCCTATATACATGATGCTGTCTTAGTAATGCATAATGCCGCATTCGATCTTGGATTTATAAATTATGAGTTCTTGAAACTACACCGTGAATTTTCTAAAATAGAAACAATTTGTAAAATAATCGACACCTTATCTATCGCACGTAAGTTATTTCCTGGAAAACGCAATACCCTGGATGCACTCTGTGCACGCTATAATATAGATAATAGCAAACGTATCATACATGGCGCACTTTTTGATGCCCAATTACTGGCAAAAGTATTTTTAAATATGACTGGGGGTCAAACCTCTTTTTCCTTATCTACAAAAAGAGGTCCAGAAAATATAAACAATAGTAAAAAAATATGTTTAATTAAACGACAAAATTCTTCATTACCTATTATACGAGCTAACAAAGCTGAGCTTATAGCACATAAAGCATATCTTGAAATACTAAGCAAAAGAGAAATATGTTTATGGAATAAAAAAAAAGAAAATAAATAAAACATTAATAACCTGTTGTCTGACTAAAATTAGTTCCATTACTTAGTAATAATATGAGTATGGTAATGTACTTTTAATAAAATATTGACAACATCTAAAATATAACATATTATATGAATAATATTTATTGTAGATTTTATATATAATAAATATTATAGGAGCGGTAGTTCAGTTGGTTAGAATACCTGCCTGTCACGCAGGGGGTCGCGGGTTCGAGTCCCGTCCGTTCCGCCAAGAAAGAAGAATATTATTCTAAGTCTAGAATAATCATAAAAATTTTAATAAAAAATACTAATATTATATATTGCAATAGTCCAGATAATTACTGTAAAAATAGTAAAAATATAGTATCTATATACTAATATATGTTTAAGCTCACAATGAGTTAAAAACTATTTATATAGATAAAATGTATCAAATATAGTAAATAGACTAGAAAATACTTATACTATTTCTAGCCTATTTACTATATTTGATTTGCAAAATATCTTTTAAAAATAAAATTCAATTTTACGATCTAAATCGATGTATCTATATGCTTCTTTCTATACTTACAAATAAGATTTTCTTATTATTATATAATCTCTATAATAGCTTAGAATGATTCATATTTGACTAAACATATTATATACTTTGTATATAAAATCATAATCATATCTCTCTTTATACTTCAAGATAAACCAAATACCATTTGAAATTAAGATCATTATGTTGATTGTAACTCTAGAAGCACATATCAATATACACTGTATAAATTAAGATCTAGGTACGATATTAATAATTAAATGAGCAAAAACTTCACTATGAAGTTGAAAATCTACTTTATGTTCTCCAATCGTACGTAATACTCCATTTGGCAAACGAACTTCATTTTTTAAAACTGTAATACCAGTTTCCGTAAGAGCTGCAGCTATATCACGAATTCCAATGGAACCAAACAACTTACCTTCACTTCCTGATTTAGCTGATAAAGTAACAATACCTATCTCATTAATTTTCACAGCTCGCTGTTGAGCTACGGCAAGCGATTCAAGCACTCTAGATTCTAACTCTGAACGACGAATTTTAAAAAATTCAATATTTTTATTAGTAGCTAGCACAGCTTTCCCCTTTGGGACTAAAAAATTACGGGCATAACCTGCTTTTACATTAACCTGATCACCTAATGTACCAAGATTTTCTACGCGATCCAGTAGAATCACTTGCATATCAATAATCCTCTTTAGTGTACTAATCAATACTAAATTACTGATGACAATCAGTATACGGCAATAAGGATAAATAACGAGCTCGCTTGATTGCCCTTGCAAGTTGCCGCTGATATTTTGAACGAGTACCAGTAATTCGACTAGGCACAATCTTCCCACTTTCAGTAATATAATTTTTTAATATAGCAATATCTTTGTAATCGATTTCCTGAACACCTTCAGCAGTAAATCGACAAAACTTACGACGACGGAAATAACGAACCATATAACTACTCTCCAAACTCTAATATATTTGAATACTTTAACATTAAAATATAATTTTTTTCTTAATCTATCTCGAAGTTGATTTCAGAATAGAAAATTTCTGAATATTCAAGGACATGTCAATGACAATAGACTAGGATGTCATCTGATGTCTATTAGTACTTATTATAATAAGTATCCATTACCAAATTTTTCTATATATAGCTATCTTTTATATTTTCAACTATCTTTAATACCTAGTTGATAGTTGAACTTTTCAAATGGACGAGCAGTTCTGCTTACTCTTAATCTATAACTCTAGAAAATATTCACTATGCATCTCTTATAAATCGAATTTTTCATTCAGAATGAATAACATCAAGATTACTAACTAAATCATTAGAAAAATCCTCCTGACGATCTCGTCGATCCTCCTTTACTCGAGCCATAGGAGACAGTGAAGTAACTGCATGTTTAACACGTATAATCATATTACGAATAATAGCATCATTAAATCGAAAACTATTTATCAATTCATCTATAACTCCTTCTGGAGCTTCTATGTTCATAAGAACATAGTGAGCCTTGTGAAGCTTATCAATTGGATAAGCTAATTGACGACGACCCCAATCTTCAAGACGGTGTATCCTACCTTTTGATGTTGTAATGACAGAACTATAACGATCAATCATACCCGATACTTGTTCACTCTGATCAGGATGAACCATAAATACGATTTCATAATGACGCATTAAATTAGCTCCTTACGGATAAGTCAGCCTCATATCAAGATTAACCTTGTTCTGTAGAGGCAAGGAACATATATCTATATTTATAGATATAGCTATTTATTTTATTATAAAAAACATGAATATCAGAAAAAATAAAGAAAAATTTTTCTGAAAAGATATAAATACATACTATTAAAATATTTTTACTTCTACCAAATTCTTTCTGAAGAACATGATTTATCTTAAAATTAGATAATATTTTATACTTTAAAATGATAGAGTATCATAATATCTTATAAACCAACAGAGACCATAGTAAAACAATAAAAATACTGTATGAAATAATTACATTTAAATCTTAATTTAAAAATTAATCTACTTAATATATATTCATCTTTATGAATATATAGAAAAAATAATAAAATCAGCAATAGCTTTATGTATTCAGTGGACCATACTTAATAAGAAATAAACACGTTATTTTATATAGTGGATAACTATCGTTAATTAATATTAAACCTAAAAAATCTACGAAAAAGCTAATCTAGCATCTATTGTAGTCATATGATCATTAGTATATTATAGTAAGTTTCTAATATGAAAATCAGTTGTTATACTTTCTTCTTGACATCCCTTATTTTTTGTGATTAACAATTAATAATTAACATCTATGTAATAGATATTATTATCCAATTAGATATATAACATAACTAAAATTTTACAATAAATGACATATTTTATATTAAAAATTTATAACACGATTTTTATATATACAATCTTTTTTATTTATATAAACTCCTAACCTCATACATAGAAAATGCTCATTATTAATCTACATGAATCACCGAACCTATTCTACATAAAATATCCCTTCTTTACTAAAGAAAAATTTGATTACATATAATGTATCATAAAATATCCTAATCAATCAAAAATTAATAAATACCAATACAGTATAAAATTAAATCTGATAAATATCAATAATGTATATTACCTTTCTATTAGGTATGATACCATTCATCCTAACTGTTGTAAAATAAACTCAGATAACTCTTTCATTTATAAAAATCCATAAAAAAGTAAATTAAATTATAAAATATATGATACAGATCCAAACTATAAACAATATAAAACTACAGTGTTCCTTTGGAGATTACACACTGTACATCTTCTGTTATACATCTAAAAATAATTTTTCTGTTTATATAAACATGTAATAAATCAATTACTAGGAACATGCTTTCAAGCTATGCGAGAAAAATATTAGTTAATACAATTAACTATAATCTAATTAAAAAACACCTAAGATCACTCAAATATCGTTCCAGTAGTACTAGTTAAAACAATATTGAGTCATTAGAATAATCATATCTATTGAACATCTTCTTTATTAATGCTTAAAAGCTAATTTTTTAGCATTACCTACTCAAAAAACATAGTTACCCATATTAATATGAATAAATAACTTAAAAATCTAAGGACTCTATCATGATAAATATGCTATTATAAATATTAAATCAATTTAATCATACAAAAATCAAGTTTCATATATATTTCTCTTACTTTACAACATCTCCATAAATAGTAATCAATTGATGATCAATGCCTTTGTAAATTCTACATAGATAGTCTTTTTATTTTACTGTATCATCAATTTTAAAACTCTTTTCAATAAAAATTAGATAAAAATTTTTATCTCTCTAAAGAGAGATATTTTATCTTAAGAGAGTATAAAAAATATAATAATCCATGTTCATTAAACTAAACAATCTATTAACATCATGCTCCAAGATAACCCGCTGCTTGTACAGCTTAAAAAACAACTAAACTCGAAACTAACCCGAGTAGAGGGGGTCGTTAAGGGTTCTGAAAAAGGCTTTGGATTTTTAGAAATTAGCGCACAAAAAAGTTACTTTATTCCACGATCTTTTATGAAAAAAGTAATGAACGGTGATCGTATTAGCGCAGTTATTCAAACACATAAGGATCGAGAAATTGCCTGTCCTGAAAAACTCATTGAGCCGTGTCTCCAACGTTTTGTTGGCCGAATACAGAAAAAAAATAATCGCCTATTCATTATACCAGACCATCCTTGGCTAAAAAATGCAATCCCATGTAACCCTAGATATGATCTTAATCATTGCTTCCAGGATGGAGACTGGACGGTAGCTAAGATACAAAGCCATCCACTGAATGGTGATGAAGTTTTCTATGCTGAACTGACAGAGTTTATTACAACAACAGAAGACCATCTAGCACCCTGGTGGGTAACACTCGCTCGCTATGATCTTGAACGTGAAGCACCTGATGTACCTATCCCAACAAAAATGATAAATGAGAAAATAAAACGTAAAGACCTAACCGAGATCCCTTTTATCACCATCGATAATGCTCATACTGAAGATATGGATGACGCATTATATATAGAAGATATTGGCCAAGGTAGACTTAAACTATTTATAGCTATCTCTGATCCAACTTCGTATATAGAAACCGGTAGCAAACTAGATCAAATTGCTTCTACACGATCCTTTACTAACTATCTACCAGGATTTAATATTTCAATGCTACCCAGGAAGTTGTCAGAGGACATCTGCTCTCTACGACCCAGGAAGAATCGACCAGCACTCGTTTGTTGTGTTACTATCGATGAAGACGGTACACCATCTAAATCTATAGAATTTTTTACTGCTTGGATTAAATCAAGAGCACGATTAGTATATAACAGTGTTTCGGATTGGTTGGAAACAAATAGAACGAGCTCTTGGCAACCAGAAAACAAGGAGATAGCTAACCAGATTGACCTACTACATCGATGTTATTTAGCCCGTAGTAGATGGCGAAAGACATATGCTCTCTTATTTAAAGAGCAACCAGATTTCCGTTTTGTAATCAATAAAAAAGGAGAAATATTAGACATAATTACTGAGCATCGACGCATTGCACATAGAATTATAGAAGAGTCAATGATTCTTGCAAATATCTGCGCCGCTCAGGAACTCAGTAATAAATTTGGATTTGGTATCTATAATGTTCATTACGGTTTTGATAAAATCAATGCAGATCAAGTATCAGAAATCTTATCTCACCACGGAATTATCGAAGATCCTCTTACTATTGTTAGCCTTGATGGATTTCGCAACCTCAAGCGTAAATTAGATTCTCAACCAAACACATTCCTTGCAAACCGTATTCGACGATTCCAATCGTTTGCTGAAATTCGTACGACTCCAGGACCTCATTGCGGTTTAGGTTTAGAAGCTTATGCTACCTGGACATCCCCTATTCGCAAATATGGCGATATGGTTAATCATCGATTAATAAAATCTATAATTACAGGTGAAACAGGTTCTCATCCGAAAGAAGAGCTCGCAACTAATATATCCGATCGTCGTCGAAAAAACCGAATGGCAGGAAGAGATATAAGTGAATGGCTATATTCTCTCTTTTTAAAGAGAGAAATTGGTAGTAATCGATTATTTACAGCCGAAATACTTGACGTCTCCCGTAGCGGCATGCGTATCCGACTTCAAGAAAATGGTGCTATAGCATTTATTCCTTCAGTATTAATCTATGCTGTCCGTGAAGACCTGATCTGTAAACATGATTCTGGTAGCATCTTAGTCAAAGGTGAAGTACTCTACCGTGTAACCGATCTACTAAACGTAGTAATCACGGAAGTACGAATGGATACTCGTACTATCATTGCACGACCTGCTTTCTTATCTAATAAATCAACTTTTAGATAAGAGATTATTATTTTCCTTCTTAAAGAAGGATAAAATCACCATAGAAACAATAAAAGTTTAGATATCTAGAAAAAACAAATATAATAAATCACCCTTATCCATTAATCATAATTAACTTAAACTAATTGATCATCTTCAGATAAATATTCTAATAATGAATCAAAGTAACGATCTAATCTGATCTATCAAAAACATATCTATATGTATTACTAAATACAAAATATTTATCTGATAGATAAGGATTTAATCTTTACTCGATACATTAAAATATCTTTAGTTTTCTGCACCAGATAGAACAACTAAGACTCATATGTCATATCTTATAAAATCTATATTTTACATATTATGATCTTATTTCTCTTCGTTCATTTCGTTGATATAAGAAATAGTATTTGTTAACATTAATACTATTAATAAAATTATACATACTAAATTACAAAAGAACGTTATAGATATAATGTTACTCGACTTCAAAAGATCTAATATGATACTACTTCTATGATATATAGATCTTGTCTATACTGCATTTTGTTCTATCAAGCAATAATATTTACTTCATCTACTGCCTGCATAAATACGATAGAAAACTATATTTAAAAAATTTGTCTATCTATAACAACGCTCTTTAATTTATTACATAAATAGATATGTTATATAGTAAAATTATAACAAAACAAGATCTACATTAATTAAAACGACTAATTAAACAACACTTTAATTAATATTTTTAATTAATCAATCCAATAGAAACAGTCTTTATGACAAAACTATTAACGTTTTATGGTTATATCAATAATATCTTAAAATATTTAGATTACTAAAAATTTATTAATTCATAAGTAATCAGTAGCTTTTAACATATTTTTTAATAATAATTCTATTAAAACACTCCCTATTCAAAATAAGGAACAATGAATAAATTAACTAGTATAACTTAAATATAAAGATATTTTTTATTATATGATTCCCGAATCATCTAAAAATTAGATATATAAGTCAAAACTAACGCTATGAATCATAGTTACAAGATAGTATTTACTTTTCCAACGATTATAATCAGGACTTTCTTAGAATGTTAACGAACAGCATATGGCATGAAACACTTCATCCTAATTTTGGACAATATTTTTCTATCAATCAAATCCTATATCGCACACATACCAAGCACCAAGATTTAATGATTTTTGAAAATGAAACTTTAGGCCGAATTCTAGCACTTGACGGCATAGTGCAAACTACTGAATCTGATGAATTTATTTATCATGAAATGATGGCTCATGTCCCTTTACTAGCTCACGGTAATGTACGAAAAGTATTAATTATTGGAGGTGGAGATGGTGCCATGCTTCGCGAAACAAGCTATCATAAAAATATTGAGCAAATTACTATGGTTGAAATCGATTCTAGTGTAATTGAATTATCTAAGCAATACCTACCTTATCACCATGCTGGCTCTTTTCACAATCCACGATGCAAAATTATTATTGATAATGGTGTTAATTTTGTACAAACAACTTACGATCGATTTGATGTAATTATCTCTGATTGTCCTGACCCGATTGGTCCAGGGGAAAGTCTGTATACTTCAGAGTTTTATCAAGGATGCCATAAATGTCTCAATCCAGGTGGTATATTTGTAGCACAAAGCGGTGTCTGCTTCTTTCAACTAAATGAAGCAATAAATAATTATCAAAAATTGCAACACTATTTTAATGATGTAGGTTTCTATCAAGCATCAATACCTACCTATTATGGAGGTATAATGACTTTTGCCTGGGCAAGCGATGATCCTATTCTACGTCAAATAAATACATTAAACTTAATGACTCGTTATAATCAAACAGAACTGAACTGCCGATATTACAATCCAGCTCTACATGCTAGCAGCTTTACCTTACCGCAATATTTTTTAAATGCACTAAAAACTTGCTAAGCATTTTAAGGAAAAAAATAACATTGCAAAAGTTGAAATTACATGGATTCAATAATTTAACTAAAAGTTTAAGTTTTTGCATCTATGACATATGTTATGCCAATACAGAAGCAGAACGCGATGGATATATCGCCTATATTGATGAACAATATAATGCGACCAGGTTAACTGAAATTCTCAGTGAAACTTGTTCAATCATAGGTGCTAATGTGCTAAATATTGCGCATCAAGATTATGAACCACAAGGTGCTAGTGTCACCATTCTAATCAGTGAAGAAGAAATAGATGTGCGTACTGTAGATACATCAGAAAATCCTGGTCCACTATCGCATTCAATGATTGCACATCTAGATAAAAGCCATATCTGCGTACATACTTATCCAGAAAGCCATCCTGAAGGTGGGTTATGTACTTTTCGAGCTGACATTGAAGTATCCACATGTGGTCTAATTTCTCCTTTAAAAGCTCTCAATTATTTAATACACAAACTTGATTCAGATATTGTGACAATTGACTATCGTGTTCGAGGTTTTACACGTGATATAAATGGTGTAAAACATTTTATTGATCACAAGATCAATTCAATACAGAATTTTATGTCAGAAGACATGAAATTAAGGCATGATATGATGGATGTGAATGTATACCAAGAAAATATTTTTCATACCAAAATGCTTCTAAAAAAATTTGATCTTACACATTATCTATTTAATTCTAAACTAGAAGATTTAGGACAACAAGAACATCAACGAATTACTAATCTCTTATGGAAAGAAATGCGCGAAATTTATTACGGTCGGAATATTCCGACTGTAGGACAAAATATATAGATATGAACGTCAATTAATTAAATAAAAAAACTCACAAACTCTTACCATATAAGAGTCACAAAATAAACTATACGCACATTACTATCTATGATAGTATCAATTACATAGTAAAATGTTAATCGTATTTATTAACTTTTTAATAGAAAATAACTCTTATTATTATATTAAAATGCATAATACAGTATCAATAAGCCTGTATGAGTTTTTAATAATCAAAGAAATATTTATGAAATCTTATTAAGTACCGATATTTTTATTCTAATTAGATTTACTAATCTAACCACGCTTATTATTTATAAGATTTATCACAATTTCATTCACATTTCTAACCATCTAGCTGATCAATCATTATACATAGATAGTACGCTATAGTTATAAATGGAAACATTTTTAACATTAATTTTATAAACATACAAAATATTAAATCCATACTTTTATTTATAATTATTGTTTTTATAAAAAATATACCAAAATAAATATAATCTAGATAAAAAAATCTAGAAGACTAACTATAAAGCCTTTATAAATCCTTTCATTGCTATAAAAATTTTATTTCAGTCCAGTCATCTATTTTTTAAATCCATTAAAATACAATCTTAACGATATTGTTTAAAAAAAATATAAATAAAATAATGTGATTACACAATAACCAATTAACATGCTAACCATTAACCTACTTTCATAAAAATCTTATTATCTATTTTTTAATAATATCCTATTTATCTCACGATGACCAATATCATTACGAAAAAATTTTCCATTCCAAGAAATTAATTGTGCAATTTCATAAGCATTTCTTTTTGCTACAATAATATCTGATCCCAACGCAGTAACACATAATACACGGCCACCATGAGTCAAAATTAACTTATCTGAAAGAATCGTTCCAGAATGAAATACTTTACCATCCAATTTATCTAATAACGATAAACCATAAATCTGATCACCCTTTACATATTCTCCAGGATAACCTTTCGCTGCAAGAACTACTCCTAAAGACGGGCGAGGATCCCATTTTACCTCTTTTTTATGCAACAGACCAAGTTCAGCCGCACAAAAAAGATCCACCAAATCTGATCTCAAACGTAATAAAATAACCTGCGCCTCCGGATCGCCTAAACGACAATTAAATTCTATAACCTTCAGTTGATTATTTTTATTAATCATCACACCTACATATAAGAACCCAGTATAGACATTACCCTCATAAGCCATTCCACGTACAGTAGGTAAAATAATTTCATTCATGATTTTCTTATGAATAACACTAGTAACTACTTCTATTGGAGAATATGCCCCCATACCACCAGTATTTAATCCAGTATCACCATCTCCTACCCTCTTATGGTCCTGGCTGGTAGCCATAGGTAAAACATGCTCACCATCCACCATAACAATAAAGCTTAGTTCTTCACCGTCTATAAATTCTTCTACCACAATTCGCCGCTCTACCCGTTGAAACAAATTACCTTCCAGCATCCCTCGGACAGCAGACTCAGTCTCTTCTATTGTTCTGGCAATAATCACCCCCTTTCCTGCCGCTAAACCATCCGCTTTAATTACAATTGGAAAACTTTTTTTACGAGAATAAATAAGAGCTTGTTCAACTTTAGTAAAAGTTTGATATTCAGCTGTTGGAATATTGTGACGCACTAAAAAATCTTTAGCAAATGATTTTGAGCCTTCTAACAAAGCCGCTGATTGAGTTGGACCGAATATTATTAAACCAGCTCCACGAAATCTATCAACTATCCCATTTATTAAAGGGGTTTCTGGACCAACAACCGTCAAATCAATCTTTTTATACAACGCAAAGGCTAACAAGCGGTTTATATCATTTGATGGAATATCTATATTTTTAATCATAGACTCTAAAGCAGTACCAGCATTACCTGGTGCAACAAATATACTAGTAACTAATTTAGAATGCGAAATTTTCCATGCTAACGCATGTTCACGCCCACCATTACCAATTACTAAAATTTTCATTTAAATCTCATTTTACATATATAAAAGATTTATATCAAATACCTTACACCTAGTCTTATCAAAGATGAGAATCTATCCAAGATAAACTGTAATAGAATCAACTAGCGTGAATCAACTAAAAAACTAACTTCCTATCATCCACTATCAGAAAATCTTCTATCTATATCCAATAACTTGTAATAACAAACTGATTAGACAAAAAATACAATATAGAATGTACTAATAATATGTACATCTAAATATATGTATATATTATGTGATAAGTATGATCTATACCGAACTTGATCGAAAACTATATCTACCAACTCACTATTATGTTTTCAACATTAATACTTCAAGCTATTTATATTATTATTGAACTGTATTATATATCTAAATATATAAAATCTATCTTAAAATCATAATGACGATATGATCGTATTATCCTCTACAGTAATGCAGAGATAATAAAGTATATCAACTCTAAAATTAGATATACAAACTATTAATATTTTTAGATATGCATGTTTAGTCTCATTTATTGAATTTCTCTTTCTTACATCAGAAGACCAGATCTCGTAATCTATATGATCTATATATAATATCCTTGATTATATCAATCCTTATAATAAAATATTTAGATATATCGTTTTGTAAATATTTACACAATTTATTTATTAGACATAATGTCATCTAGTAAAACATACTATATTTAAAAAAATTTAAACATATATCTTAGTCTTCTATGCTTTTAATGCACTACACTACTACAAATACCAATCACATCTATTGAAATTAAAATAAGATACAATCAATCAACTACCAATACAATAGTTCACCTATTTAGATAAAATGTTTCGTACCACTATCAATGTCGAAAATGACGAAAATTAGTAAATATCATTACCATATTATATTCATCCACGGCCGAAATCACTTCGTCATCACGAATTGAATTACCTGGCTGAATAACACAGTTCACTCCAACAGAGGCAGCAGAATCAATGGTATCACGAAAAGGAATAAAACCATCGGAGGCCATAATTGAACCTTCTAACTTCAAACCCACCTCAGCTGCTTTAATGGCAGCAATTTTAGCAGAATAAGCACGACTCATTTGTCCCGCTCCTATACCGAGCGTCATATTATTACGCACGTAAACAATTGCATTAGATTTCACGAATTTAGATACTTTCCAACCAAAAAGAGAATCAAAGATATCCTGATCACTTGCTAAGCGTTTACTAACTACACGGAGCTCATGTTTAGATACTATTTTTGTATCTCTAGATTGAACTAAAAGACCTCCTTTTACACGTTTAAAGTCTACATCCATCTGACTTTTCTTCCAATTTCCACAAAGAAGTATACGTAAAGAGTTTTTACTAGATGTTAGCTGCATTGCCTCAGAGCTAATGGAGGGAGCAATAATAACTTCTACAAATTGACGACTAATAATATCCTGTGCAGTCACTGCATCTAATTCACGATTGAAAGCAATTACACCTCCAAATGCAGAAGATGGATCAGTTTTGTAAGCGTTCTGATATGCATCAAGAATTGTGTCTGCTGATGCAACCCCACAAGGGTTGCAATGTTTTACAATCACGCAAGATGGGAGATCAAATTCCTTTACACACTCTAGCGCTGCATCAGCATCGGCAATATTATTGTATGAGAGATGCTTACCCTGTAACTGCTTTGCAGTAGACACAGATGGATGGAGTAATCCATCTTCTATATAAAAGGCAGCTGCTTGATGGCTATTTTCACCATATCGAATATCCTCTTTCTTAATAAAATTTAAATTTAAAATAGAAGGAAAGAGTTTACATGACTTAACACCGCTTTTATCAGAACAGGATTCAATACCACTAAAATAATGAGAAATAATACTATCGTAAGCTGCAGTATACTCAAATGCTTTAATTGCTAGATTCCAACGAGTTTTTAGTGTAAGCGCATTCTCATTTCTATCTAATTCTTCACTAATAGTGGCATAGTCACTAACGTCCACAACAACAGCAACATCTTTATAATTTTTAGCAGCAGCACGAACCATAGTCGAACCGCCGATATCAATCTGATCAATTGCCTCTTCTAATGTACATGTACTACAGGATATAGATTGAGGAAACGGATACAAATTTACTATAACCAGATCAATAGGAATCATTCCATACAGATCCATAATACGAAAATCCTGATTACGTCTCCCTAAAATACCACCATGCACTTTAGGATGTAGAGTTTTTAACCTTCCATCCATTATTTCTGGAAAACCTGTATAATCAGACATTTCAGTAACAACTACCCCAGCTTCAGTTAAGAAACGAGCAGTTCCTCCAGTTGACAACAGCTTAATACCACGTCGAAATAAATCTTGAGCAAATATAAGTATACCTGCTTTATTAGAAACACTAAGAAGTGCACAACGGATAGGCCGATATGGCAGCATAACAATGCTCTTCCTCTGGAATAAAATATTAATAATATATTAATCGGGATGCAGAAACACTATTTCTAATCATCTTTTTTTTAAAAACTAATATTTTTTTTCACTACTATTGATAAATAGTATAATATTAAATATATAGTAAATCATAAAACAATATTAAAATAGACCAAAAATGAAAGAAAGCATCTCTAATTATGCATAAATACTACCTTCTTCACAGTTAAAATACTTATCTATCCTATAAAATTATAATAGATCGTACATGACTGCTAATTCTAAATTTGTACATTAATTTAACAACATAGTATACATGATAATCTCTAAATCAATCTACTTTATCTTTATTAATTTACTTAAAACGACTATGAATACTTTCATGCAAAGCAATTTCAGTATTTAATTCATATAACTTTTTTTTCATTAACTTTCTACAATAGTTAGCAAAGACACGCACTGGTTGATCAGAAAAACAACAGGGATCAATCGGTGGTAACATTTCAACAATAGACAAGCCATTTTTTAAACGATTCAGTTTAATTTTACCATGAGTATTAGATACTACTACTGGAATAATAGGAACACCTGCAGCTTTAGCTAAATAAAATGCCCCCATTTTAAAAGGAAGCAGACCCCGACCACGGCTCCTTGTGCCTTCTGGAAACATCCAAAAAGAAATTCTTTGTTTTTGAAATTTCGTGATTAATTTTGTAATTACCCGATACGCTTTAGTATAATTTTTCCTATTAATCAAAATATTACCACTTAACCAGTAAAGAATACCAAAAAATGGAATCCATAATAAACTAGATTTTCCAACAGTCACAGTGCTAGCCTGCAAAATCTTAGCTGCAGTAATCATATCAAAGTTATTTTGATGATTACATATATAAATTGCATTAGGATAAGACTCAGAACCTAGAGGTTTTCGTAAACAAACCGTTAATCCAAAAAAATAAGAAAGCTGACCAAATAATTTACTAAAAGTAGCCACATGACATGGATTACGTGGACTAAAAAGACAATAGAAGCAACCAAAAATACAGACAAAAATTGAATAAACTAAAATACCTAAAATACGAAAGAAAGCTAGCATGATGCTATATCCAAAAATCAAATATTATCCTAATTATTATATGCTATTTCAAAAAAATAGTAAACAGATTAGATGTTACTTCTTCACTGCAAATAGTAATTTTTTACTGTTATTGACTATCAATATATTGATATTGATCTTCTTATACTCTAAATGTCCAACACTTTCATGAATTTGATTTTAATAAAAACTAAAATAACAAGCTGGTATTTATGTTAGGTGATTTAATATCTGCACTATTGAAATAACTAATACCTTGAACAAAATGATACATCCTATTATTTAAAAATAAAATCTAACTTATAGCTCTCTAGTTTATCACAATAGATAATATACAGATCTATCCAGTATAATTAGAAATTTTACTATGACCTACATGTTTTTACAATCTATAAGATCTATGATCTATATAGACCAAACGTATTCACATCCTAATAATCTTAATTAAGATATCCAGTTTACTAAATAACATCAAAATACATGGATTTACAACCGATCAAGGTTGGGAATTCAATAACACCTTGTTAATTAATAAGGTAGTTCAAAAAATATTAAGACTACTATTTTTTTATAAAATAGTAAAATATATCTAAACGATCTATAATTACTAGAAATTGATAATAATCCTTTCACTTAATCAGTTAAAAGAAGAATTAAATTTTACACTCTATACTATTAATAGAGATCAAAATCAAAATCATCACTGGACATCACTTTAATTTATCAATAATCATATAACCTCAACATTCGAATACTCCTTTTCAAAATAAAATAATAAAACATATCAAGTATATATAAATAAGATTATATTATTATAATCAATAATTATAATAATCTATAAGAAAGAAATAAAACAAACAGATAAAAATATCGAGGAATAAACTATAAACATAAATATAAAAACTAATAATCACTAAATATTGAATCTATCTAATCATAAAAAATTATGTAAATAAAAATATAATATTAGTATATTTTACTATAAAAAACTTAGACGATTAACTTTTTCATCTAACTTAATGAATGTCCATTTAAACAATAATACATATAAAAATTAAATATTATAAAAATACAGTAATCGACATTCCTTCTATAATAAATACATGCTGAGTCTATTCAATAATTAAAACATCTATACTACAAATCTGAATTATTATATAATTTATAACACTTTAAAATAAACGAATTATTATCTTATAATTAACCATATACTAGTATATATATTTTCTATTTTTTTTAAAAACACTTAGCATATATATGCATCCAAAAAATTCGCATTTTTCTCTATTCACATCTTAACATTCAAGTCTAATTTGTTATAGTAAACAAAATATTTAAAATACTAGAATGCACCTCTCTTAATCTCAAAACCTAACAAATATAAAAGTGCATAGTAAAAAATACTAAACTACTATTAATAGTACACAACTTACAACCGTTTACTCATCACTAATGTAGCATTCGTACCACCAAACCCAAAACTATTAGACATAACAGTATTAAGCTCTCTTTTAGAAGGAACAGTTACAATATCCATCCCATCCGCAGCAGGATCTAATCTATCAATATTAATACTAGGTGCAACAAAACCATGTTCTAACATCAAAATCGAATAAATTACCTCCTGTACACCTGCTGCACCAAGCGCATGACCAGTCATAGCCTTTGTAGCTGATATTGCCGGATATTGTTCTCGAAAAACAGTCCGAATTGCACATAATTCTTTTAGATCACCTATTAGCGTTGACGTGCCATGAGTATTCAGATAATCAATTGGCATATCTATCCCTTGCATAGCCATACGCATACAACGAGTAGCCCCCTCTCCTGAAGGGGCTACCATATCCACTCCATCAGAAGTCGCACCATAACCAACAATTTCAGCATAGATATGGGCTCCTCTTCCTATTGCATGACCCAATTCTTCCACTACTATTATACCTCCACCACCAGCAATCACAAATCCATCACGACTAAGATCATAGGTGCGCGAAGCTTTCTCTGGAAAGTCATTATATTTAGTTGATAATGCACCCATCGCATCAAATTCACAAGACATTTCCCAACATAACTCTTCTCCACCACCAGCAAATACAACATCCTGTTTACCTAACTGAATCTGCTCTACAGCATTACCGATACAATGCGCTGATGTTGCACAAGCAGAACTAATAGAATAATTGACACCATAAATTTTAAAAGGGGTAGCCAAGCATGCTGAAACACCAGATGCCATTGCCTTAGTAACCATATAAGGACCCACACCTCGTAAACCCTTCGCTCGCATTCCATCAACACTAGCTACCTGATGAAATGGGGAGCCACCACCTGATCCAGCTACTAATCCGACGCGGGGATTATTCTGATATTGTTTATCAGTGAGACCAGAGTCTTTTATAGCTTCTTGCATGGAAAGAAACGCATAGATAGATGCATCGCTCATAAAACGCAATATTTTACGCTCAATACGCGCTGAGATATCATTTTTAGATAGCTTAATATTTCCCCAGACATGGCTACGCATACCAGAATCTTTCAGTTCCTGAGAAAAGGTAATCCCACTACGTCCAGTACGTAAGGATGCTAGCACTTCTTCTTGGTTATTGCCAATACTAGAAATAATTCCCAAGCCAGTAACCACAGCACGTTTCATTAAATACCTCTTTCAGTTCTTCTATTAAAATTCAAGTCCACTTTACCCTACAGATCTATAATCAAATAAGTCTGATTAGAATATTTCTAATTTAAATTTAAATAAATTTCATTCGCTTGATTATTCGTAAAATAAATTCAAAAATAATAATATATATCTATAAGGTAAAGTCATTTACTGAAATAACACAGTTATTCTAAGTAAAATAACTCATACCGATCATTTAATTAGTCCTGTAATATACGATATATCTAAGAATAGGAATAGATAATGGTTGATAACTTAAGATCATAGTGAACAAAATAAAATCACTACAAAAACAACTTATAGATAAGGTTAATCTAGAAGAAGCTCAATATAACACAAATCATAACCAGGAATCTTGTTTCTAATTCTAAATATTTTTTTCTCTTCTAATTTAAACTGGGTTGCCATTAATAAATCATATGTATCTATTCAATTATTTCTGTTATCAAAACCATAAAAATCTGAACATCAGTATAAGAACTTTTAAACTTAGTAAACCTGTTAAGCCACTTTTTATCTATCAAGGAACAATAATATATCACATACTTATCCTGCATGTATTTTTCATAGAAAACAATTAAATTATTTAAAACTGAATCGTAAAATCACTGCAAAACTGTAGTCACTTAAAATTAAAGTAAAATACGCATGTTATGTATTTAGACTATTCCTCAACTGATGAAAAGCTAGCACCATACAATTAATTATATAACCTATATTTATTTTAAAATATATATATATTTAAATACTTTAGATAGATCTACAATAAAAATATAATATTACGATATCTAGTATGATATGAAAAATCAAAGTCCATCACGAACTTATTAGTAAAAACAAATCTACTCACATCTAACACATTAAATAATACTAATTTATCTTAAATAACCATCTTTCTTAAAATAAAATCATAAAAGCATTAATCCATAAATCTATATATCTTGATATAAATCTAATTTGATAGATTCAAATTAATATAACAATATTAATGACAATTCATTATAAAACCT
Organism: Candidatus Erwinia haradaeae; assembly: GCF_900699015.1. GTDB lineage: Bacteria > Pseudomonadota > Gammaproteobacteria > Enterobacterales > Enterobacteriaceae > Erwinia_E > Erwinia_E haradaeae_E. Next base: position 818,853 of record NZ_LR217737.1, read on the forward strand.
ATATACTTCTTTTGAAGCTGACTAGACAGTCGCCGTCTTATTATAATCCAACTTATAAGAATAAGAGGGAGGAAAGTCCGGGCTCCATAGGGTAGGGTGCCAGGTAACACCTGGGTAGCGTAAGCTAACGACTAGTGCAACAGAAAGCATACCGCCGACAATCGTTATAACATTAGGATTATAGGCAAGGGTGAAAAGGTGTGGTAAGAGCACACCGCGCGACTGGCAACAGATTGCGGCATGGTAAACTCCACTCGGAGCAAAGCCAAATAGGAGTTCACTAATACGACCCGTACAGAACTCGGGTAGGCTGCTTGAGCTAGTAAGCGATTGCTAGTCTAGATAAATGACTGTCCTCGACAGAACCCGGCTTATAAGTCAGCTTCACAAATCAATGACATTACTATTAAAAAATAGTACATTTAAATCATCTTATTCCTTACTCCAAATCACTTTTATTTTTATAAACTACCTTTAATATCTAAAAAATAAACAAAAAATAATCTTCTGCTTCTATAAAAAATGTAAAAATATATATAACAAAATATGGTTTATTAATTTATAAAGTCAACAAATATATTGAATTTAATTTTTATATTTTAAATTCAATATCCTTCTTCAGTATAGAAAAGAAATCAGTACCTTAACTTTCTCTCTTCAATCAATAATAAAATTATTCAATATATCACTATATCTTACTGCATTCAGAAGTATTTACTTAATTGTTTGAAGCAAGACCAATCTTATAGGATATATCGTTATGAAGTATCAGAGAATCACCACTTGTTTTCTCTACAAAAACTTAGAAAAATCTCAAAAACATTTCTTTCAAATCTCGTAGTTCTCTGCTTTAATGCATTTATAATAAAAATTAATGCTAATATATTTATATAAATCTTATAATGGCTGTATCCAAATCTGATAACTAAGCCCAAACTGTTATAAATCACATAGATACAATATTTATTAATGTTTTATAAAAAACTCATACATTATATTAAGATTCAATCTTAAATATGGTGATCATACTACAAATACTTAAATTAATTAGAAATTATAATACAAATATGTAACGATATACACAATATAAGAAATTTATATTATTTAATTAACTCACTTTTTCAATACAATCCTTCTAATTATAGATTATATCAAAAAAATTTTATATGAAACTAGTAATTCAAAGCAAATTACGAACATCTTTAAATGCATATTTAAGTCATGATAACTCTTCTTAAAAGAAGAAATACAAAAAGACTATTTTTAAGTAATCTTATTGAGGTAAACATGATTATTCAACCACGAACTCGAGGCTTTATTTGTGTTACTTCTCATCCAGTAGGTTGTAAATATAATGTAGAAAAGCAAATACAGTATGTTAAGAACCAAGGAACGATTTTATCTGGACCTAAAAAAGTACTAATCATTGGCGCTTCATCAGGTTATGGATTGGCGATCCGTATTGCTTCTGCTTTTGGCTATGGTGCCAGTACGTTAGGTGTATTTTTTGAACGTTCAGGAGAAAAAAATAAATCAGCAAGTGCTGGTTGGTACAACTCTGCTGCATTCACAGAGCTAGCAATATCATCCGGTTTATATGCAAAGAATATTAACGGCGATGCCTATTCCGATTCCCTGAAAAAGAAAACTATTGAAGTCATTAAAAGAGATCTAGGAAAAGTTGACCTTGTCATATACAGTCTCGCTTCTTCACATTGCAACCACCCAAAAACTGGACAAACATGTCGTGCTGTATTGAAACCCATAGGTAAATCTATAATAACACGAACGTTAAATACTAAAACAGAAAAAATTTTCAATATCTTATTAGAATCTGCATCACAAGAAGAGATTAATAACACAGTAACTGTTATGGGAGGACAAAACTGGCAAAGATGGATTGATGTCTTGCTTGAAGCTAATGTGCTATCAAAAGAGGCAAAAACTACAGCCTTTAGTTATCTTGGCGAAAAGATTACACACGATATTTACTGGAATGGATCAATCGGTGCAGCAAAAAAAGATCTAGAAAAACGAGCGCTTAATATACGGAATATTCTTAGGACTAATCATGACGGTGATGCTCGTGTTGCAGTTCTAAAGGCTGTAGTCACTCAAGCAAGCTCCGCTATTCCCATGATGCCATTATATTTATCACTTTTATTTAAAGTCATGAAAGAAAAAGGTACACATGAAGACTGTATTGAACAAGCATACTGTCTTTTGAAAGATAACCTATACAATTCCTCGCCCCTCTTAGATGAGGCGGGTCGATTTCGAACAGACTATAAAGAATTAAATCCTGATGTTCAAAACACTATTTCTAAACGATGGAAAGCTATCACTAATGAGAATCTTCATGAATTAACTGATCTTGTTGGATACCAAAATTCTTTTATACGCCTATTTGGATTTGGGTTACCTGATATTAACTATGCGGACGACGTAGACGCAGGTATAACAATTAAAAATCTGATTGACATTTAATTAATTCTAAATAAAATAAAAAATAATTCTTTTGATCTATTAAAAATAAGATTTTTAATAAAATTTTCTCAATCTATTGACATTTTAAAAAATAAAAAAATCACTATTTTCATATCAACAATCTTATTGTATCTAAAATTTGTATCAATATATTACTAATTATCTTTTTAAATAGATAAAATTATTAGAAATCCAGATTAAATATACTCCATAAGATATATATAAAAAATTATGCAAAAAATATCCAAAAATATTTATCAAACACATTACAGACAGCATTCAATACAAACAATTAAATAATTAAATAAATGATTTTTATACATTTTATTATTCTGTGTTTTATAAAAATGATTTTTTTACTCATCACTATGATCATCTAAACATTTTATAGAGTAAAAGGATACTTTATTAAAAGTAATAATTAAAGAAACAAGATCAGATTCTTCTTAAATAGAAGACCGCTGCTTATTAAATCGATAAAACTAACGCTACTTTAAAAAAATAAAGTAACCAAATACCCTCCATTCATGTGATTATTAGAATATAATTAATACTATTAATGAAAAAATTTCATATATCCCTATCTAATCTAACAATAGATACATGCTATAAGAATATAATAAATATGATATAGTGATTATATCAAATACTTTAAGTTAAAACATTATTCCTATAATTTTCTTCAATTTATTATACAACAACTAAAGGGTTGATATGACTATTGAGCAAACCTTATCTATTATAAAACCAAACGCTATAAAAAAAAATATTATTGGTGCTATTTTTAATAGATTTGAATCTGCAGGATTCAGTATTATTGCTAATAAAATGCAACTTTTATCCGAAAAACAAGCTACAGACTTCTATAAAGAACATATTGAAAAATTATTTTTTAGCAACTTAATTACATTTATGACTTCTGGACCCGTTATTCTCTCTATATTAGAAGGACATCACGCCATACAACGACATCGCGATTTAATGGGAGACACAAACCCATCTAAGGCTCTTACAGGAACTATTCGATCTGATTATTCGAATAGCTTAACTGAAAACACCACACATGGCTCTGATTCAGCTACATCTGCAAAACGTGAAATTGCTTTCTTCTTCAAGAAAGAAGAAATCTATCCTCGATATAGATAATTAAGTGCCTAAATTCAAAAATAATATTTATTATTAGATTAATCTTCATATACAATTCTAATTTGACTAAAAATATAAGATTAATCTATTTCCAATATGGATATCAACATTATAACTCTCAATATCCATATATAGAAGCCAATGATCATACTATAATAATAAAATTATTATCATAATTATCATATCGTTTATTATACATTAAAGATTAAACATCAAAGTTTATAAAAAATAACGTATATCACATTCTCTACTAGAATGATTTTTAAATACTGATCGTAATGATAATCTCACTAAATCTTTAATACAATAATCTCTATCTATGCATATAGCTATTTATATATTGGAACATTAAATGAAACTATATCCTATCTATGCTAATATTTTAGTTCCTATATATAATATTAAAAATTAATTCTTTTCTCTACAAAAAACTTTCTTTAAAAGAAAGGAATTAGTAAATTATTTGTCAAAAGGTTATTGCATCTTGCATTTGACATATCTACTTTCATAACGCTACTCTACATTTTAGATATGTATTAATACCTAGACAAACATATAGCATCATATCTTCTAATGGTGAAATAGAATGTCATTCTGTATTAAGAATGCACTATAGCACTACAATCATAGTATACTTATAATGAATAATTCTAATCAAAAACTTCAATCTTATAGATTGATCACCACATTAAATCTAACAATATCTCATAGATCTAATTGAAATCAATTATTATTTTATGAGATTCTTATCAGAATCGCATTACGTGGAAAAACCATCTTACTAACAATTGTAATCTTAAAAGATATATTACTTTTTTAGCTTCTAAATAAAACAGTATCTGTTTCAAAAATGATCAATACTGTATAAATTTGAATAAAGAAATCAATTTCATCAAGTAATAAAAAGATTGTAAAATCTATCATAAATCCAAGCTAATCTATTCTATAACATATAGAACTCAAGTAGATAATTCTAATAGCATAAAGAAAACTTAAAAAACAAAATAACGTAAAAATTGAAAACAAAATCAGAAAATAAAATTATTTAACGCTATTATACTAAAAAGATATTTACATGTACACTTAATCCTCAATTCCTTTTAGTTAAAAAAACAACCAGAGAACACTTAATGTTAGAACTAAACATGACATCCCCTTCATCTTCAGATGAAGTGCTTATTTCTCAACCAGAAAAAATAAATCTACTAAATCTAAATCGTCAAAAAATACGAGAATTATTTTCTGATTTAAATGAAAAACCTTTTCATGCTGAACAAGTCATGAAATGGATCTATCATCACTTATGTAATAATTTTGATGACATGACTGACATCAATAAACCATTCCGTAATAAACTAAAATCTATTGCAAAAATTAGTGCGCCAAAAGTAAAAAAAACACAAAAATCTATAGACGGTACTATTAAATGGACTATGGAAATCGGTAAACAACAAATTGAAACTGTCTATATTCCGGAAAAAGATCGCTCAACACTCTGCGTATCTTCACAGATTGGTTGCACTTTAGCATGTAAATTCTGTTCAACAGCACAACAAGGGTTTAACCGTAACCTACAAACTGCTGAAATTATTGGACAGGTATGGCGTGCTGCAAAAATCCTTGAAAAATATTCCATTACTAATCGACGTCTAATTACTAACATAGTCATGATGGGAATGGGCGAACCATTACTTAACCTAAATAATATTGTTCCAGCTATTGAGATTATGTTAGACGATTTTGGTTTTGGTTTGTCTAAAAGACGCGTTACTTTATCTACGTCTGGTATTGTTCCAGCTCTTGATAAGCTCATAGAGAAACTTGACATTGCATTAGCCATCTCTTTACATGCTCCAAATAATATAATACGTAACACAATCATGCCTATTAATAAAGAATATAATATTGAAGACATACTGGCATCAGTTAAGCGTTATATTAGTGTATCTCGAGCAAATCAAGGGCGAGTAACTATTGAATACGTTATGCTTAATGAAATTAATGATAGCAAAAATAACGCACATCAACTAGCAGAGTTACTACGAGATACACCATGTAAAATTAACTTGATACCCTGGAACTCCTTTCCAGGTGCACCTTTTCATTGTAGTTCACATAGCCGCATTGATCGCTTTGCTAAAATATTAATAGACTACGGTTTTACTACAATTATTCGTAAAACTCGTGGTCATGATATTAATGCAGCCTGCGGACAATTATCTGGACATGTAATTAACCGAAATAAACATATTATGTACAACAAAAAAATAAATGAAAAAATTAATATAAAAACAATATGAGATAATGTTTCTAAGATCGTCTTTTATTCAATCTAACTATGTATACACTGCAATCTGCATCTAGCCTTTTATAAAATAAGGTATGATCTAATATAAATCATATAAAACTATCTATAACATCATCTTATGATAAATCTTACATTATCTAGTATCATTTTTATTTATAAAAATAAATCAATCTTCCAGAACAAATCTTAGTATTAATATAATTTATGTGCAATCTCTAATCTTGTTCTTCAACATAAGAAAAGTATCACAATACAAATCAATCTACCGAACTATAATTGTCTATTTCTAACTTAATTATGATTAGACTTTCTTTAAAATTGTATACCAGATACGAAATAACCACATTTTAATCAAAAAAAAGATTTTTCGATGCAGATTGTAAATAAATAAATATACAATATACAGTACACTATAGTTAAAGTATAAAGATCTCTAAAAAAAACCATACTTAACCACTATAATTAAGTATAATAAATGAACACATCACATAAATAAAAATCTATTGAAAATAAGGAAAACTCAATCTAATACACTCAATTATAATAATAACAATCTATTCCCTCTGCATTAGTCTGATATGATATAGTATCATGATAACATGATATAAATTACAAAATTAAAATACTAGATGGCTCTTCAATGACAAAAATATAAATTTATATATCTCTAATAAACAATCTATACATAAAATGAGAAATTTTTACGTTACAATTTAATCCAGAGTAACAAACAGAATAGAAAATAGGACCAGTAGTAAGCAAATACTTAAACTTATACTTCCTGTGAGATTTTTATCAAAAACGTCCTATTTCTTTCAAAATATTTGGACAGATTATTTTCCTTCCTTTGGAAGGCATATTGTATTTTGGTATATAATTTTACAAGAAATTTAAAAAACTTTCACTATCGATACAGCAGCGATATCTTTTTCTCATGACTATTGAAGCTATTCCAGATAAATACCATATAACTTTAACAGGAGAGCGCCTACGGAATGCCCGTGAAAATATGGGCTTAACACAGCAACATATTGCTGAGCGTCTCTGCCTAAGAGTATCTATTATTCGAGATATCGAAGATAATACCGTATCTTCTTCACTCGCATCAACTTTCCTTCGAGGCTACATCCGATCTTATGCCCGTCTAGTTGAAATTCCAGAAGAAGAACTTATTACTCTTATGGAACAACAAACACCAGTGAATGATGCAAAAATAGAAAATATGAAAAGCTACTCTCTAGGACAAAAGAAAACAAAACGAGATAAATTATTAATACTTGTTACTTGGCTGATTCTGATTTTTATAATGACTCTAACTATTATCTGGTGGTGGAAAAACTACACAACTACCCAGGACCATCTTATCTCTATTAAAAATTCACATACAGTTTTCACAGGAGAGAATTATTCATGATTTTTATGAGTTAATACCTACATCATTTTAGACTGCAATAATGGAGCGACATAAGATTGATTAATCTAAATGGATTTCAGAAAAATTTACTATAAATCATAGTAAATTCAGAGAAGCATTCACCCAATCTTGTGTTTAATCTATAAAAATAACTCACTCTAATAAGTCAATTAAAAAATTACTATCTATTCTATTCCTGCAGTCTACATAAACATCAATTCTAATCCATAGTATTACTATTCAAGATAGTATTAAATAGTACTATATGGTATATAATTCTAAACAATAGCTGAGCTCACTAAACAAATACACTATTATTGCTATATGCTTTTTGAGTTTTTGCTATCAATAAAAGATAAAGGTTAACTACAATTTAATTGTTAAGATTACACTAACTTATTCGTCTATTTTTCTTTTCACTCTACTTCTAGTTCTAAACTCATCCTTCGTACTAATGGAGAAAAATATGAATAATGTAGCATCTCTTCCCCGCCGTAAATCAATGCGTATTTATGTTGGGAATGTTCCTGTAGGGGATAATATGCCTATTTCTGTGCAGTCTATGACGAATACTCCTACAACTAATATTGAAGCATCAATTGCCCAAATTAAATCCCTAGAAAAAGCCGGTGCTGATATTGTTCGGATATCTATACCGACTATGGATGCCGCAGAGTCATTTCGTCTTATAAAAAAACAAGTTACTGCTCCTTTAGTCGCAGATATTCATTTTGACTACCGTATTGCTCTAAAAGTTGCTCAATATGGAGTAGACTGCCTACGAATCAATCCAGGAAATATTGGTAATAAACATCGCATTCGTAAAGTTGTAGAATGTGCACGCTACTATAACATCCCTATTAGAATTGGAATTAATAGCGGATCACTAGAACAAGATTTACAAAAAAAATACAGTAGTTCTACCGCACAAGCTTTAGTTGAATCAGCTCTACGTAATATTAATTATTTTGATGATCTCAACTTTGATATGTTTAAAGTTAGTGTTAAATCGTCTGACATCTTGACTGCCATAGAGGCATATCGTCTTTTATCTACACAAATTAAGCAACCCCTTCATCTAGGACTGACTGAGGCTGGTGGAGCACGAGCTGGAGCAGTCAAATCAGCAATCGCAATAGGCTCCCTCCTCTTGGAGGGCATTGGTGATACACTACGAATATCTTTAGCAACTAATCCAATTGAAGAAGTGAAAGTTGGTTTTGATATTTTAAAATCACTACACATTCGTTCACGTGGTATTAATTTTATTGCCTGCCCAACCTGCTCACGTCAAGAATTTGATGTGATCAGCATAGTAAACGATCTAGAAAAAAGACTAGAAGACATCATTACGCCAATGGATATTGCAATTATAGGCTGTATGGTTAATGGTCCGGGAGAGGCGAAACAAGCAACCATCGCTCTAGTAGGTAACAGGAAAAGTAGCAGTTTATATGAAGACGGGATTCAATTAGATGAACGAATGAATAATCAAACTCTAATTGATAAATTAGAAGCGCGTATCCGTGCTAAAGCACTAAACCTAAAAAATAGAAATCATATTTAATATTTTTAATATTTAAGAAATAAAATAATACTTATCTAGTCAACTTATCACAAATGAAAATCAACATCAACTAATTAAAATATTGTACACAAATATATAACTCTAACAACTCAATAAACCACATATAGAATCATATGTTATAAAAATAAAAGGTATAGATAGTGAAAAAAAACAAGATTCAAGCAATTCGTGGCATGAAAGACTACCTTCCAATTGATATTGCTTTCTATCAAAGAATAGAACAGATATTAAAACAAGTTATCAGTAGCTACGGTTTCAGTGAAATTCGTATTCCAGTTGTTGAAAAAACCTCATTATTTGAACGCGCGATCGGTTCCATTACTGATGTAGTGGAAAAAGAAATGTATACTTTTCAAGATCGTAATGGTGATAGCATTACATTAAGACCAGAAGGAACCGCTGGATGTGCGCGTGCAGGAATTGAACACGGTATCTTGTATCACCAAGAACAGCGTTTATGGTATATGGGACCAATGTTTCGCTATGAAAGACCACAGAAAGGTCGTTATCGTCAATTCTACCAAATCGGTGTTGAAGCATTCGGACTATCCGGTCCAGAGATTGATGCCGAATTGATTTTAATGACCGCAAGATGCTGGAAAGCATTGGGTATTTCTAATCATATTCGATTGGAGTTAAACTCAATTGGATCATTAGAAACACGAAAGCAATATCATAAAATACTTGTTTCTTTACTAAAAAATAATATTCATATTTTAGATAAAGATTGTAAAGATCGTATATATTCTAATCCTCTTCGCATTCTAGACAGTAAAAACCCTGCCATACAAGAATTATTGATTAACCTGCCTCCTCTTAGAGAATATCTAGACAGCGAATCTAATCATCATTTTTTAGGTCTATGTAACCAATTAGATATCGCTGGCATTCCCTACCATATAAACCAGCGTCTAGTACGCGGTTTAGACTATTATAATCGAACCGTATTTGAATGGACAACTAACAGTTTGGGTGCACAAGGAACAATCTGTTCTGGTGGTCGATATGATAATTTGGTTACAGAACTTGGTGGCCACTCAACCCCAGCTATTGGTTTCGCAATTGGTTTAGAGCGATTAGCATTATTAGTACAACATTGTAACTTAAAACTACAACCAAATCGAATTGTCGATGTCTATTTAATTACTAAAGGGCCTGAGAAACAACATTTAGGAATGTTATTATCTGAACAATTACGTAATTTACTGCCTGAATTAAAATTAATGAATAATTTTTGTGTAGGAAAACTAAAAAAACACTTCGCAAGAGCAATTAAATTAGGTGCTAGATTTGCAATAGTGATTAATACAGATGAAATAGGTGATGAGGAACTTATTCTCAAAGATTTTTTACATCAAACACAAAAAAAAATCCTAAAAACTGAGGTTTACTCTATTCTTGCTTCGCTTCTAGATCTTAAGTTACAGTCACCTATAGAAGATCAACTTCATTGATCAATATCTAGGCGTGAACTATAAAAAATCTAATCATATTAACGCACTATAGGACTATTATTAATTTCTAAGTATAGATCATAAAGAATTGGATTTAATCTTAAAGACATCTATTCAATCTTCTATTTATATCTGTATAACTAAAAAAATTTATAAAAAAAGAATGATTATCATATTTTTTATTATACAATAAATACCTCCTTTGAACTCATAAAAATTTCAATCAATATTAATAATTGTTTTACACTAAGCCTCTCTCCACTTATAAATAACACTCCATCTAAAGTATATCTATACTAATGGTGAATATAATATGAGTAAAATATTTTAGATGCTTCTAGTATTAAGCAATTCATTTTAAACACAAACAATCTAGAAACAAAATAAATCATTAAAAATATAAAAATTAACCTAATTTTTTTTAATTAAAGCGTTTCATTAAAAACTATATACATCGAATAAAAACAAAAATAATTAACTAATCAATGTTACAAATTGACTTTAATAAATAACAATTATCATCATATATATTTGATTATATCAAAATCTATCTTTTTATAAAAATATTTTTTTAAACTGCAATCTAGAGTTACTTTTTTTAAATTAATAATGTCATAATTCTATAATTAGAATAATCTATTAAATTCTTTTATTTTACCTATCTGCAGTATTTTTAAAGGTAACTCAAACTATCTTCAAGATTAATCTCAGATAAACAATCTGATTTTTCCATCTAAATAATAAGATACAATTCTAAATAAAAGAAAAAGATAGCTTATGAAACCAACAAATAAAATACAAGTATTATTCTCTTGATCTTAACAAGTATAATGTAAAATCATATGATAAGATCTAGACCAGCGAATAACTTATTTATCTAAAATGGATCCTAAAATAGTTAATACATAGTAAAATCTAGACCTAAATACTCTTTCTCATATTTTTCTATCAAATCAGTAGATTATGAATCCAATGTTTTAAAACTTAATCTTATTTCAACTAAAAAATAAAAAACTCAGTATAAAATATACCATACATATAATCCTAATCATCTTTTCTTCTACGAAAAATCTGATATACAAAACTTAAATAATCGAACTTAATGTAAATTAATAGCCCTTTAATTCTATAAAATCTATCATAGTAATCTTGCTAAAATCTAATAAATTTTTCTCTTTATTATATAAAAACTGATATAACTTATCTAAAATAACAATAATTTTTATATTTTAAAAAACTTTTCCTCTAATAGATAAAAACGAAAAATAAATAAATTAAAATATATTTTTACGAATATCAAATTTAAATCATAGATTTCTGGTATTCTGAATGTAATAAATCACATAACCAGGACATACCCGAAACACATTTTGGTTAATATACTATTTCTTTATTTAATAAATAAATATTGTATTTTTCACTACCTCAGTTCACACTATTACATTATTAACATGATATCCTATATAAAAAGATTAAATCTAAAATATCTAATCTTTATTTCTAGAAACATAAATGTTGAAATTAATCATACCAAAAGTAGATAACTAGAATAGAATTCTAGATTTATTTCTAAAATAAAATAAAATTGAACGATAAAATAAACATAGATGTACTGTGAAATAAGATATGATTTACTATATATATAAAATATCCTTTTGGCTTGCCCCTTTTTGATGATTGCTTAAAAATCAATAATTTATAATACTTTTATATAAAAAAACTAATCAATATCCTATACTTATTAGAAGTATGTTTTAATTTATAACTAAATATAAATAATGATATAAAATATATTATATCTTTTAAAATCAAGAATTAATCTTAGTTAAACTCTATTATATCGCAGTTTAGCTACTAGTATAATATACTATCATTACTCTATTTAGATCTGTACAATGAAGACCTAATAATATATAGGTATTCTAATTTTTAATAAAAATGCTTTCATATAAACACATGAACTAACTGTAATGATACAATAAATTATATTAGAAATAATCCAAATTAACTACTCTCTAATCATAGAAGAATAAATCATGCTTACCCTACTCATTATAATGAGATCATATTAAATACTATGCAGTTTTTAAAAACATAGATAAATCAATCTAATAAAAACCATAACGATAATTAATAAAGTAGACGTGCTAAAATATTTTTAATATGAATGAAAATATAAAAGGAGAGACACCGATGGCTGTACAACAAAACAAACCAACGAGATCTAAACGAGGGATGCGACGTTCACATAACGCCTTAACCACAGCAACACTCTCCGTAGATAAGCTATCTGGTGAACTACATCGTCGTCATCATATCACTTCCGATGGCTACTATCGAGGCCGAAAGGTCCTTGTAACTTAATTAAAAGCTATCAAATTATTTTGAAAAATCTGACTTTAGCAATAGATGTTATGGGCGGAGATTATGGCGCAAGCATAACTGTGCCTGCATCAGTTCAGGCATTATTACTCAATCCATATTTACATATTATTTTAGTTGGTAACCCTGACATTATTAAAAAACTACTAGTTAATGAAGACATATTCTTACGATCTCGTTTAGAAATCGTTGCCTCTAAATCAGTAATTTCTGAAAATGCAAAACCCTCTGAATGCATTCGATCTAGTCATGGAAGTTCTATGCGAATCACATTAGAGCAAGTTAAAAAAGGTAGAGCACATGCATGTGTCAGCGCAGGTAATACTGGCGCAATCATGGGACTAGCTAAACTCTTATTAAAACCACTGAATGGAATAGATCGTCCAGCGTTAATGACCATTCTACCCAATCAAAAAGCAAATCAAACGGTAATGTTAGATGTAGGGGCAAACATTGTTGCAGAAAGCGCCTTACTAGTACAATTTGCTATCATGGGTTCTGTCATAGCTGAAGAACTCTTAACTATTCACGAACCTCGTGTATCTCTTATTAACATAGGTCAAGAACCCATAAAAGGATTAAGCTCTATTCAAGATGCAGCACTTATGCTCCAATCATCTAAAGAAATTAATTTCATCGGTTACGTTGAAGGTCATGATCTTCTTTCCGGAAAAACAGATGTTCTTATTTGTAATGGTTTTATAGGAAATATAATTTTAAAAACCATAGAAGGCATAGTAAGAATGTTTCTTTTTCTACTTGATTCCAATAATCAAGAAAAAAAACAAAGCTGTCACCACAATCAACTAAAGAAATGGTTCAACGAAGATTTAGTAAATAAATTTCATTATTTAAATCCTGACAAATATAATGGCGCACTTCTTCTTGGCTTGCAGGGTGTAGTAGTAAAGAGCCATGGTTCTGCGAATAATCTCGGATTTATCGCAGCAATTCAAAAAGCTGAGCAGATAGTACAACAAAGAGTTCTCGATAGGATTTCAATGTGCGTACAAGCTTTATTATCTAAAAACGGCTAGCCGCACATGTATACAAAAATTATCGGTACAGGAAGATATCTACCAGAACAAGTACGAACAAATGCTGATTTGGAAAAAATGATAAATACATCAGACGAATGGATTCGAACTCGTACCGGCATACAGGAACGCCATATCGCTCTCCCTGATGAAACAGTAGCAACTATTGGTTTTCAGGCCGCTCGACGTGCCATAGAGATGTCCGGTATCAGACAAAATGAAATTAATTTAATTATTGTTGCTACTACCTCTTCAAGTCATGCTTTTCCTAGCTCTGCCTGTATCATCCAAAAAATGTTAGAAATTAATGATGCTGCTTCTTTTGATCTCGCAGCTGCCTGTTCAGGATTTATCTATGCATTAAGCGTCGCAGACCAATATATTAAAAATCATTTAGTAAAATATGCGTTGGTAATTGGATCTGACATCTTGACTCGTATGTTAAATCCTAACGATCGTAGTACATTAATTCTCTTTGGAGATGGAGCAGGTGCTGTAGTGCTGGGCGCCAGAAAAGAGCAGGGAATCATTTCTACTCACCTTCATGCAGATGGACGCTATGGCCAAATACTAACATTACCAAATCGAAACAACACACAACCAGATCACAATGCTTATATCAGCATGACAGGTAATGAAGTATTTAAAGTTGCTATTAATAAACTAACAGATATCGTTAAAGAAACCTTACAAGCCAATAATCTTCAATTCTCTTCTATAGACTGGCTCATTCCACATCAAGCTAATCTGCGCATTATTATTGCTACTGCCTATAAGCTAGGTTTAGATATAAATAAAGTCATTATTACTCTTCATCGTCATGGTAATACCTCTGCAGCTTCTATTCCATTAGCTCTAGATGAAGCAGTACGCGACCATCGTATCAAACATGGTCAATTAATTTTATTAGAAGCTTTTGGCGCAGGACTAACTTGGGGATCGGCACTGATTCGATTTTAATTATCAATTTTGTCACAAAGGACAGGAATGAATATGAAAAAAATTGCAATGGTTTTTCCGGGGCAAGGAGCACAAAAAGTAGGCATGTTATCCAATTTAGCTCAAACTTACAGCCTAGTAGAAAAAACCTTTGCAGAAGCTTCTGCTGTACTTGGTTATGATCTATGGAAATTAGTACAAAAAGGACCATCAATACAATTAAACAAAACACACCATACTCAACCAGCTCTCTTAACTGCATCTTTTTCAATTTTTAGGATTTGGAAAGAAAAAAGCAAAAATATGCCCATGTTACTAGCAGGACACAGTCTAGGTGAATACAGTGCTTTAGTTTGCGCAGGCGCAATTAATTTCCATGACGCAATTACTCTAGTAGAGCTACGTGGAAAACTTATGCAAGAAGCTGTACCCTGAAGGAACAGGTGCAATGCAAGTCATTATTGGCCTAGATCCTCTATCTATAATACAAGCCTGTCAAGAATCTTCTTGTGACCAGATTGTATCGCCAGTCAACTATAATTCACCTGATCAGGTAGTTATTGCCGGACATAAGGAAGCCGTTGAACGTGCAAGTCTGGCATGTAAACGTGCCGGGGCTAAACTGACGTTACCCCTACCAATTAGCGTACCTTCACACTGCGCCCTAATGCAATCAGCAGCAGAAAAATTCAGCATGGCACTGGAAAAAATAAATTTTCATGCCCCATTATTCCCAGTAGTAAATAATGTTGACGTAGTGATTGAGACTGCCCCTCATGCCATACGTAACGCTTTAATTCGTCAGCTATATCACCCCGTACAATGGATGAATATCATAAAATTTATTCAAAAACAAGGTGTTAGTTCTTTACTAGAAATTGGTCCAGGACAAATTTTGACTAGATTAAGTCAGTATATTCAGCCTGCTTTAACATTAACTGCAGTCAATGATTACAATAGTCTAAAAAAGTCGCTCGAATTATGATGAAGGAGGGGAAGTATAGAATGAATTTCGAAGGTAAAATTGCAATAGTAACCGGTGCTAGCAGAGGAATTGGTCGCGCTATAACAGAAGATCTAGTAATACACGGTGCTAAAGTATTAGGCACAGCCACAACCCAAAGCGGTGCAGATATCATCAGTCAATATTTAGGTTGTCATGGTAAAGGTTTTATATTGAATGTAAACAACATAGTTTCGATTGAAACAGCATTAGAAAAAATTCATAATGACTTTGGTGAAATAGATATATTAGTTAACAATGCTGGCATTACACGTGATAAACTACTTATCCGTATGAAAGATACTGAATGGAATGAAGTGATTAACACAAATCTCACTTCGATCTTTCGTTTATCTAAATCAGTTCTACGGACTATGATGAAAAAAAGAAATGGTAGAATCATTACTATTGGATCTGTAATTGGTAATACAGGAAACATAGGACAATCCAACTACGCAGCAACTAAAGCAGGTTTAATTGGCTTTACTAAATCCCTTGCGCGTGAAATAGCATCCCGTGGTATCACTGTAAACGTTGTAGCACCTGGATTTATTGAAACTGACATGACAGTCACTCTTAGTAACAAACAACGAGAAGAAATTATGAGAAAAATACCTATAGGACGTCTTGGTCACGTTAAAGATATCGCAAAAGCTGTAACATTTTTAGCGTCTGAGGAAGCCTCATACATTACTGGTGAGACACTTAATGTCAATGGCGGAATGCTAATGATTTAATCATTAAATGAACTATACAAAAATCATAGTATAACCCACTGGAATTTAGTTGCATCTTTTTCAACATTTTATACACTATAAAAACCATCGCGAAAGCGAGTTTTGATAGGAAATTGAACTATATGAGCACTATTGAAGAACGTGTTAAGAAAATCATTAGCGAACAACTTGGTGTTAAGCAAGAAGAGGTAGTTAATGTTGCTTCTTTTGTAGAAGATCTAGGTGCAGATTCTCTTGATACTGTTGAATTAGTTATGGCCCTAGAAGAAGAGTTTAATACTGAAATACCGGATGAAGCAGCTGAAAAAATAACCACCGTTCAAGCTGCCATTGATTATATTAATACGCACTAAATATCAGTGATCAGTTTCAGGCGGATATATTATAACCGCCTGAACTCCATATGATAAAATATAAACAGATAGATAATATTACGCATCATGCCGACGCAACGCACATCTACCACCAAATTCACGATGTGAATTTGTAGTACGATTTTTATCATCTCGGTTAAAATTACCTAATCGTCGTTCACTTTTATTTTGATGACTAAAATGATTCCCTTCATTTGAAGTAGAAGCATTAAAACTACTATAGCGACGCTCAATACCTCGACGTGCACGAACATCACCTATAAACTTCATATTAATAGGCTTGTTAAGAATAACCGTTCTAGCAACACTCTGGATTACAGAATTAGACATACCTTTTGGTAGCTCAATCGTCGAATATCTAGAAAATAATTTAATATTACCAATATAACGACTGCTAATTTCACCTTCATTAACAATAGCACCGACGATATGACGAACTTCAACACCATCATCTCGACCAACTTCAATACGGTATAAAGCCATAATATCTCTAATATCTTGCCGATCTCTCCGAGATCGATCTCCATCCTTAATATCACGATTTTGTCGATTATCTCGACGATCTTCACGATCTCTAAATTCACGACGAAAACGAGATATCGGTTCTACAGGAACTAAAAGAGGGCGCTCACCCTGAGCAATTTTTAATAAAACTGCAGCTAAAATCTCAATATCTATTTGATCAGCAGGCTGTATTTTAGAAAGTAGTACTCGATACTCTTCTAAATCACAACTTTCTAATTGTTTTTTAATTTTTTCAGAAAATTTTTCTAATCGACGCTGTCCAAGTAGTTGCGTGTTTGGTAATTCAACTTCTGGAATGCTTAACTTCATATTACGTTCAATATTGCGCAATAAACGACGTTCCCGATTCTCCACAAAGAGAAGAGCCCGACCGGCTCTACCTGCTCGCCCTGTACGACCAATACGATGAACGTAAGATTCTACATCCATTGGAATATCATAGTTAATAACTAAACTAATACGATCAACATCGAGGCCACGGGCAGCAACATCAGTAGCAATTAAAATATCTAAACGACCATCTTTTAAACGTTCTAACGTCTGTTCACGTAGTGATTGATTCATATCACCATTGAGTGCAGCACTATTATAACCGTTTTTCTCAAGTGCTTCAGCAACTTCTAACGTAGCGTTCTTAGTACGTACAAAAATAATAACAGCATCAAAATCTTCTACCTCTAGAAAACGAGTTAATGCATCTGTTTTTCGTCCATAAACAATCCAATAACTCTGACTAATATCAGGACGTGTGCTTACACTCGACTGAATACGCACTTCCTGCGGATTTTTCATAAAACGCTTAGTAATCCGACGAATTACATCTGGCATAGTTGCAGAGAATAAAGCTGTCTGATGATTATCCGGAATTTTAGCCATAATGGTTTCAACATCTTCAATGAAACCCATACGAAGCATTTCATCAGCTTCATCTAATACTAACCCGTGCAGCTTAGATAAATCCAGTGTACCACGTTTTAAGTGATCAAGAAGACGACCAGGTGTACCAACAACAACTTGAGGTCCATGCCGTAAAGCTCGTAATTGAACATCATAACGCTGCCCACCATACAGAGCTACAACATTTAAACCTTTCATATTTTTAGAAAACTCTATGATTGCTTCTGAAACCTGTACTGCTAATTCACGAGTAGGAGTTAATACTAAAATTTGTGGCTCTTTACTAGTTAAAATGATATTTTGAATTAATGGTAATGCGAAAGCTGCGGTTTTTCCACTACCAGTTTGAGCCATCCCTAATACGTCTCTACCTGCTAAAAGATGAGGAATACACTCAACTTGGATAGGAGATGGTCTAATATAGCCCATAGCATTGAGAGATTGAAGCAAAGTCTCTTTTAAACCAAGAGATGAGAAAGTAGTTTGAATATCAGTCATGTAGTACATGTGCCTCTTAGATTTCATCGGCCAGTCTACATAACTTATTATGAAAATTTATAATTATTTTCATCAAAAGATGTGTACCGGCTCAATTAATTATTTTCAATACACTCAAATTTATCGATCAAAATCATGACGATAAAATTATTTTTAAAACAAACATCTGATAGCTCTAAACAATCAGTATCTTTTTATGTTTTATATACTAACTAGATTAAATGATGAATAATAGAATATTTAATATTAAAATCCATCATAAAAATAATATTTTATAAAATAATGCTATCCATTGAAACAAGAAATAATCTTTACTATATTAATTCCTGATTTAATTACAATATATGTAATGTTTTATTAGTACTTTTAATCTTATTTACTTAGATAATCTAAATTGCGATAGTAGATAAAATTAGCTAGACATAATATACAGGTATGCTGCCTGAAGCATTCATTCTGAATATTATTATCGAATGATGAATACGATATCCTATTCCTGAGAAACTATCATCTATAACATCATAGAACACTATTTAAAATCAAACATAACTAATATCTACAAATTCTCTTCTCACTAAAAAGATGATAAATCAGTGGTTTATTCAGACTATTTCAGATAATATTTCAACGAAGAATAGATAGATATATATTTACATTATATCATATGATTTAATATCATATTATGACTATATGATCTATATCATACAACAGTATGTTATTATATAACAGCTGTGCGAGTATATCCTTAGTGAATAATTAGAAATTATTTTTCTTTATATAAAAATAAAAGTTTAAATTGAATCTTACTACAATTTGTCCGCTCCTAACAAAATCAGAATTCATTAAAATCATATGATTTTACTCTATCACCTATAAATAAAAACTACACTTATTCTCTAAATATTTATGCCCACCATCATGGGTGGGCATAAATATAACATACTAGATTTACTATTATTTCAAATTTTCTTGATATAAATCATATAATCTCAGATTATTATCTAGCATCTTTAATACTTAAACGTATTCGACCTTGTCGATCAACTTCTAAGACTTTAACTAAAATACTCTGTCCCATCTGAAGATGATCTGTTACTTTTTCAACACGCTTATCAGTTATCTGGGATATATGGACTAAACCTTCTTTACCGCCTGCAATAGCAACAAAAGCACCAAAATCTACAATCCGCATGACCTTACCATTATAAATATGACCAACTACGATATCTGCAGTAATTGCTGCAATCCTACTGAGGATATACTCTACCTTCTCATTACTAATAGCTGCAATTTTGACTGTTCCATCATCATCAATTTCGATTGTAGTACCAGTCTCTTCGGTCAAAGCTCGTATAACTGCTCCCCCTTTACCGATGACATCTTTTATTTTATCAACACTAATTTTAATAGTTTGCATACGTGGAGCAAATTGTGATAAATTACAACGTGGACTACTTAATGCCTTCGACATCACATCTAATATATGAAAACGCGCACCCTGAGCTTGATGAAGCGCGATTCGCATGATTTCAGGTGTAATACCTGCAATCTTAATATCCATCTGCAATGCAGTAATGCCTTTACGAGTTCCAGCAACTTTGAAATCCATATCACCTAAATAATCTTCATCACCTAAGATATCGGAAAGTACAATAAAATTTTCATTATCCTTTACAAGTCCCATTGCAATACCAGCTACTGCTGATTTTATTGGAACCCCCGCATCCATTAACGCTAAAGATGCACCACATACAGAAGCCATAGACGAAGAACCATTTGATTCAGTAATTTCAGACACTATACGTACTGTATACGGAAAAATCGTATCTTTTGGCATTACAGAAATTAAGGCTCGTTTTGCTAAACGACCGTGACCAATTTCACGACGTTTTGGCGAGCCAACTACACCAATTTCACCAACAGAGTATGGAGGAAAATTATAATGAAACAAGAAGTTATCAGTTCTCTCTCCCATGATCTCATCTAAATTCTGTGCATCACGAGAAGTACCTAGTGTAGCAGTAACAAGAGCTTGAGTTTCACCACGCGTAAAAAGTGCAGACCCATGAGTACGTGGTAAAACACCAGTACGAATATCTAACGCACGAATCATATCTTTATCACGACCATCAATACGTGATTCACCACGTAAGATTCGACTTCTTACTACATTCTTTTCTAAATCATAAAACAAACTATTTATTATATCAACATCTAATAACTCATCATCCTCTAAAAGACAGGCACTAGTTTCAGACTTAATTACATTAATCTGTGATTGTCTCTCTTGTTTTTGGGTAATAGAATAGGCTTCAATAAGTTTAAGTTCAGATAATTCAGACATTCGTAAACGTAATGATTCATTTACTACTTCTGGCTTCCAATCCCAATGTGGTTTTCCTGCTACAGCTACTAAATCATTTATATTATCAATCACAATCTGTTGCTGTTTATGTCCAAATATAACTGCACCTAACATTTCTTCTTCACTTAAAATCTCAGCTTGAGATTCAACCATCAATACTGCACCTGCAGTACCAGATACCACTAAATCCAGTTTACTTTCTTTTAGTTGATCACTTGTTGGATTGAGTACA
This sequence comes from Candidatus Erwinia haradaeae, assembly GCF_900699015.1. Classification (GTDB taxonomy): domain Bacteria; phylum Pseudomonadota; class Gammaproteobacteria; order Enterobacterales; family Enterobacteriaceae; genus Erwinia_E; species Erwinia_E haradaeae_E. Next base: position 840,239 of record NZ_LR217737.1, read on the forward strand.
TATTGATGATCAATGTAACCAACACGTGCAACGCCAATGGGGCCATGAAATGGTAATCCTGATAAAGCTAGAGCAGAAGAAGCTCCAATCATTGCAACAATATCTGGATTAACCTGAGGATTTACAGAAACAACAGTAGCAATGATTTGTACTTCATTAAAAAATCCTTGCGGAAAGAGTGGTCGAATCGGTCGATCAATTAAACGTGAAGTCAGCATTTCAATTTCATTAGGTCGACCCTCACGACGGAAAAAGCTACCCGGAATGCGACCAGCTGAATATGTACGTTCCTGGTAATTTACAGTAAGAGGGAAAAAAGACTGACCTAGTTTTGCCTTTTTCTGACACACCACGGTTACAAATACTGTTGTCTCATCCATACTAACCATAACAGCCGAAGTAGCTTGACGGGCCATCATGCCAGTTTCAATAGAGATCGCATGCTGACCGTACTGAAATTTTTGTACCATCGGAGTAAGCAAAATTAGTTCCTCAACTATAGTCTCTAGCCTATTTTAATATAGTTTCTAGCCTATTTTGACTAGATATTGTTAATCTAATCCTCATAATTCATCATGATAACTAAATTCTATACAATTGCCAGAGGTAAAATAATTAGCCCTTCTGAATCCAGAGCGATAAAACCTCTTAGCAATAATAAAGATAGATACTAGTCTATCTCAATCTAACGGCGTAAGCCTAACTTAATAATTAACCGATTGTAAGATATAACTTTTTTTCTTTTGAGATAATACAAAAGTTTTCTCCTTTGAGATACCATTCGAAGTAGACCACGACGACTATGATGATCTTTTTTATGCTCAGAGAAATGAGTTTGAAGATGATTAATCTGGGCAGTTAGCAATGCTATCTGTACTTCTGTAGAACCGCTATCCTTGTCATTATTACCATACTCAGAAATAATATTTCCTGTTGTTTTTTTATTTAGAGACATAATTATAACTCCAATTAATATGACTATACATATGTAACTGCCGATCTCTAATTCAGCTATTGAATATTTTCATAAACTAATTAGAACATACAATCTAGATAAAATATGATAGCATTACTACTTTATTTATTTATAGAAAGCTCACTGAATTCTAATTTTTCTACAATAATATTCAGTTTTTTAATATCTATCTTTGTGATAATGGTATCTGTCTGTGTAGTATACTATTTTTATACACGATTAAATAGTATTCAATTAGATTTAAGTTATAAATATAGGCTCTTATAGTTTATAACTTTATCCTTAATAAAAATAATCCATCCTCTAATCTAGGAACTCATGATTATAACTAATGCAATAAAAATGTTCTATTTAATTATATGGATCAAGCATAGTGATTAAATTAAAAATCAAACATAATAGATTAATACCTATCAGAAAATAATTACTATACTATACCCTCTATCACTAATATCAGAGTGATATAGCTTTACTTTTATAGTACTGAATACTACATTATGAATCATAAATAACTGAGACCAAGCGACGAGGAAACATGCTTCCATCAGAAGTCAGCTCTGCCATACCAAGAAAATTATCTTGATTTCCTTCAGTTACACGCACTAGTCCAGGTGATAGAGAGTTGACTACTCGAACTGAGCAACCTTTCTTAAAATGGTCAGCTAATATAGGTAATAAATTTATAATCGGATATGAGTAGGCGGGGCTGTCTATTGACATAAGAAGAGAATCTAAATCATGTTTCGATACGATCCCAGCAAGAAAGGCTTTATCTTTTATTTTTTGAAGACTATCTAAAGTTATCATCTTATCCATCGGATAATGTGCAACCTGTAAACGACGTAAATAGATCACATGTGCACCACAGCCAAGTTTTTCGCCAAGATCATCAATAATAGTTCGAATATATGTTCCTTTCGACACATGCATCTCTAATTTGAGCTCATCTCCATCATAATTTATACAATGTAACTTATGTACTATAATCCTACGTGATTTGCGTGGTACATGTATGCCCTTTCGAGCATATTGATAAAGTCTATGTCCTTGATATTTTATGGCTGAATACATTGGAGGAGTTTGTTCTATTTCACCACGAAAACTATTCAATGATGTTTCCAACATATGATCAGTAAATATGACTGGTCGTTCACTTAAGATACTACCTTCTACATCTGAAGTAGTAGTTCTTTGTCCAAGTTTAGCAATAACCTGATAATATTTATCGGAATCAAGTAAATATCGCGCAAATTTAGTTGCCTCCCCTAAACAAATAGGTAGCATGCCACTAGCTAACGGGTCTAATGTACCAGTATGACCTGCACGATTGGCATGATACAAACGCTTTACTGTTTGTAAAGCGCTATTAGAGGAAAGGCCAGAAGGCTTGTCTAATAACAAGACACCATGCACGTCGCGCCGAAGATAGGATTGATTTCTCATAGATCTAAATGACCTTCTTCTTTGTTTCTTTCTGCTAAATCTCGTCTATTTATATCACGACTCACTAGAGAAGAAATTAAATTAGACATACGCTCACCTTCTATCATAGAATTATCATGATAAAAAGTTAAGCGAGGTATCACTCGAAACTTCATTATTTTACTCAATAATCCACGAATATAGCCAGAAGCCCTTGATAAAGCTATCAAACGAATTTGAATTTTCGTATCTTCTTTTTCATTTAGAAATGTAACAAATACTTTGGCATGAGATAAATCACGGGAGACATCAACACCAGAAACAGTCACCATGATATTTAGACGTGGATCTTGAATTTCAGATTGCAGAATAACAGCAATTTCTCTGTGTAATTCCTGAGAAATACGCTGTAAACGACCGCATTCTTTTTCCATATAAATAACCTCTAGATATCAAATCAGCTAGAGAGGCCCATTTCATAGATTGTTAACATAATAGAGCCTCGACTATAAACCATTTTATACCTTATAACCTGGATAAAGCAGTAATATTATATGTCATAAATTACAATATCGACCCAATTCTTACGTTCTCCATCAACGATGTTAATCAATAGTGCGTTGTATTTCAATAATTTCAAAAACTTCAATAATATCCCCTACACGAACATCATTATAATTTTTTACACCAATACCACATTCCATCCCATTACGTACTTCATTTACATCATCTTTAAATCGTCTAAGCGATTCTAATTCACCTTCATAAATTACTACGTTATCACGCAAGACACGAATTGGATTATGACGCTTAATAGTACCTTCAGTTACCATGCAACCAGCAATAGCACTAAACTTAGGGGACTTAAAAATATCACGAACAGCCGCTAAACCTATAATTTTTTGTTTATATTCAGGCGATAACATTCCATTCATCGCTAATTTTACTTCATTAATAAGATTGTATATAATTGAATAATAACGAAGATCTATATTTTCTACATCTACAATTCTTCGTGCTGATGCATCAGCACGTACATTAAAGCCAATTAAAATTGCATTAGAGGCTGCAGCTAATGTAGCATCAGTTTCTGTAATTCCACCTACTCCAGAACCAATAATTTTAACTTGTACTTCTGCAGTAGATAAGGTAATTAGTGCATCTGAAATAGCTTCTACCGAACCCTGAACATCAGCTTTTAACACAATGTTCATTTCAGATATCTCACCCTCTTTAATACTAGAAAACATTTTTTCTAGTTTAGCTTTTTGTTGGCGAGCTAATTTTATTTCTCGAAATTTACCTTGACGATATAATGCAACTTCACGAGCTTTCTTCTCGTCACGGACTACTGTAGCAATATCACCTGCTACTGGTACTCCAGACATACCTAGAATTTCAACTGGAATTGATGGGCCTGCCGTTAAAACCTCACAACCCAATTCATCACGCATTGCGCGAATCCGTCCATATTCAAGACCACATAAAACAATATCACCTTTCTTTATCGTACCTTCACGAACTAAAATAGTGGCAATAGGACCTCGACCTTTATCTAAGAAAGACTCAATTACTATACCTCCTGCCATACCATGACGTGCTGCTGTTAGTTCTAGCATTTCTGCTTGAAGAAGAATAGCCTTTAACAACTCATCAATTCCACTACCAGTTTTTGCTGAAAGATTAATAAAAATATTCTCACCACCCCACTCTTCCGCAACAATACCATATGGAGTTAGTTCATGTTTAATGCGATCTGGATCAGATTCAACTTTATCGCATTTGTTCACTGCAACCACAACGGGAACATTAGCTGCTTTAGCATGCTGAATTGCCTCAATAGTCTGGGGCATGACTCCGTCGTCTGCAGCCACTACTAAAATAACAATATCTGTAACCTTAGTTCCACGCGCTCTCATGGCAGTAAAAGCAGCATGCCCTGGTGTGTCTAAAAAGGTAATCATACCATTGACTGTTTCAACATGGTAGGCACCGATATGTTGAGTAATACCTCCCACTTCTCCGACAGCAACTTTAGTAGAACGAATGTAATCCAACAAAGATGTTTTACCGTGATCTACATGGCCCATAATAGTCACAACGGGGGCACGTGAAATTAAAACGACATCAGTATCGCGATCACTCATTAAAGCTGCTTCTAACTCATTTTCTCGTCGTAATATTACTTTATGACCCATCTCTTCTGCTGCTAACTGTGCAGTTTCCTGATCAATAACCTGATTAATCGTTGCTAAAACACCCAATTTCATCATAGTTTTAACAACTTCAGAACCTTTTACAGCCATCTTATTGGCTAATTCTGACACAGTAATAGTTTCACCAATCATTACATCACGATTAATTACCTGTACAGGTTTATGAAAACTTTGTTGCAAAGAGCTTGTTTTACGTTTCCCACCTTTACCATAACGAACTTGTGCTCGCGCTTCTTCACGATCAGTTTTCGCTTCAGAATGTTTATTACCTTTTTTCCGTACCTGAATTTTAGGAGTTCGTGCAGAACGACTTCGACGTTCATTTTCAACCTGAGCATCATTCTCATCTTCTGCTGCTCTGGCATGGGTGGAGGTCGTAACGTGATAGTCAGAAGTATCCTCTATTTCTTTAATAACTGCTGCCCACTCTTCACCTTTTTCTTCTGCCATTTTACGTGCTTCGTCTGAAACACGTTTAGCTTCTTCTTCAATCTTACGATGTGCCTCTTCTTCAGATTTACGCTTTAATTCCAACACTTGCGCTTCACGACGAGCTTTATCAGTCTGAGACATAGACGCAATAGTATTAAAGTTTTTAGTACTTACTTCTTTTCTTTCTGTTATTTGACGATTAAATTTATTATTTTTTATATGTTTTGTATTTTCTATCTTCTTAATCAACTCTGAATCCAATTCTAGAGACTGAGATTTAATATTATCTTTGTGATTGTCAATAAATTTGGATTCATGATGTACTTGCGTGTCTCCTTCTTTTTTTATTGAGTGAGTTGAAGAATAATTCGTATAAGTTCGTTTTTTGCGGATCTCAATTTGTACTGATTTCCTTTTACCTCCAGTTCCTAAAACGTTCAAGGTGCTACGCGTCTTACGTTGCAGAGTCAACTTGCTAGATCTACTAGCATGATCACGGTTAAGATGAGCAAGCAACACCTCTTTTTCATGCTGATTCACAAAATCAGTTTCAGATTTTTTGATTCCTGCATCAGCAAATTTTTGTACTAGACGTTCTGTCGATGTCTGAATTTCTACAGCCAACGATTTTATAGTCACATCTCTCGTCATGCTACTCCTTCCTGCTACAATTTATTATGCGTCAGCATCGAACCAACATATATTACGTGCAGCCATAATTAGTTTTCCAGCCTGCAACTCATCAGTTAGACCCTCAATATCTGACAAATCATCAATACCTTGTTCCGCAAGGTCTTCTAAAGTACGGACTCCTTTTTTAGCCAGCCTAAAAGCTAACTCTCTCTCTAATCCTGCTAAATTAAGTAAATCTTCAGATGGCTGAATATCAATCACACCTTGTTCTCTAGCAAGGGCAAGAGTAGTTAATACATCTTTAGCTCTATCACGTAAAACTTTTACCATAGGAACATCTAAACCATGAATTTCTAATAACTCATTAAGAGGAACATACGCTAACTCTTCTAAAGAAGAAAAACCAGCTTGCACAAGCATAATAGAGACATTCTCATCAGTGTTTAAATATTTAATAAAAATATTGACAGCCTGATCAGCTTCAGCCTGATGTTTTGCTTGTAAATCCTCTAGTTTCATTACGTTTAGATCCCATCCGCTCAGCTGTGAAGCTAAACGAACATTTTGACCATTACGACCAATCGCTTGTGCTAAATTTCCAGCCTCTACAGCAATATCCATTGTATGAGCATCCTCATCTACGACAATAGAAGTTACGTCTGCTGGGGCCATAGCATTAATTACAAACTGCGCCGGATTATCGTCCCAAAGTATAATATCAATACGCTCGCCACCCAACTCACTAGATACTGCCTGAACACGAGCTCCACGCATACCAACACATGCACCAATTGGATCAATGCGCTTATCGTTAGTTTTTACTGCGATTTTAGCTCGTGAACCTGGGTCACGAACCACAGCTTTAATCTCAAGAAGTTCTTCAGCAATCTCAGGAACTTCAATACGAAGTAATTCAATTAACATTTCAGGCCGAGAACGACTTACTAATAACTGAGCTCCACGTATTTCAGGGCGTACAGAATATAATACTCCTCTAACACGATCTCCAGGTCGAAAATTTTCACGAGGTAACATATCTTCACGGATAATTACCGCCTCTGCGATAGTATTAGAACTATCGTTTGAACGAACTTCAAGAGAAATAATATCACGACTAACTTTTTTCACTATGCTAGTAATAATTTTCCCTTCTTGTTTACGAAACTGATCTATAATCATAGCACGCTCCGCTTCACGCATTTTCTGTACAATCACTTGTTTAGCGGTCTGAGTTGTAATACGGTCAAAAGTAACAGATTCAATCTGGTCTTCAACATATTTACCCAAAGAAAGCGAATTATCATCATATAATGCAGCTTCTAATGTAATTTCGCAGGTAGGATGACTAACTTCTTCAACGATACGCCAACGACGAAAGGTGTCAAAGTAGCCACTTTTTCGATCAATTATCACGCGCACATCAATGTCGTGCTCATATTTTTTTTTAGTGGCTATTCCCAGCGCACTCTCTAGCGCTTCAAAAATCTTCTCACGTGGGAGCGACTTCTCATTAGAGACCGCTTCTACAACAGCTAAGATTTCTTTATTCATCCCAGTATGCCTCAATCCAGACTTCGAAAGGTAGGAAACCGCGTTCGCTTGCTAGATGTTAATTAGCACATATTGTGTCGTTACCCTTGCAAACAGTTACCATCGTGTCTTTAAAAACTAAAGAGTAGCCTGCTACTTCCAGGGTTCTGAACTGTAATACATAAAACGCGACTCGACTGTATCCAATATTATCTACACCATTATATGAATAATTTATTTAAGATCCTTAAAAGCTACAGCAGTCCCTGATTACCTCTTTATTTTTAATCTACAACCATAATAATTCAGTTAAGACAAATAAAACTACTATAAAATGGACATCAATATCTTAATGTATATGTCTTAACATTATAGTAAGATGAAAGAATAAAAACTATATTCTGATTTATTAAAAAATAACATCCCATCTTCAATATAGAGATAATCTTTATTAGTAAAGGTTCAAAACCAATAAAAAACTTTTACATTAAACTCAATCAGTAGATGTAAAAAAAGGGCCTATAGAGCCCAGCAACCCTTAGTCCAGTAATAAAAAACCCCGAAATATTTCGGGGTTTTTTATTACTGGACTATTGTAACCCGCTTATAGAAGTTCGGTAACGTCCAAAAGTGATTCGTTAATAATCTACCATATATTTTATATAAAACTATATCACCAAAATAGTTAATCAAAGTGGTTGCGGGAGTTGGATTTGAACCAACGACCTTCGGGTTATGAGCCCGACGAGCTACCAAACTGCTCCACCCCGCGGTTTATTATATACTCATCCAAAACAAATAAACAAGTAAAATTTAATAAGAAAAGATTTTATGGTACCGAGGACGGGACTTGAACCCGTAAGCCTATTTAGGCACTACCACCTCAAGGTAGCGTGTCTACCAATTCCACCACCCCGGCTTTTCAGCCTACCAAACTATTTCTACTTACTAATTGAATAAATATCCTACTCTTCATTAAGGAAGAACGTGTTTTTTCATAGAAGGAAGTGAAGAGGGATCTTGGTGATCGAAGTTCTCTACACGGAGCGCCTCTTGCCATTTATCATCTCTCTTAGTAGAGTGACTATTAATATTGCCTACGATTAAGCTAATTAAAAAAAATAAAATAGCTAGAAAGGGAATTATATAACGGGTTAAGAAATTTGCTGAGCCACTAGAACCAAAAAAGGTACTAGAAGCGCCTGTTCTGAAAGACGTTTCCATTCCTATACCGGATCCCTTCTGTAATAAAATTAAAACAATCATTGCGATTGCTATTACAATAAAAATAAACAAAAGAACTGTATACATAGTGAACATTCTGACTTTTATTACCTCTAAAAATCACAATCTAACAAATCTCTTTACAATTAAAATTAATAATCCCACTTTTTTTTGTTTTTATATTAAAATATACAACATAGAATCTCTATTCATGTATATTAATTTACTAAATATAGATTAAAAATAAAATAATATATTTACTAATATCTACTTATTTCTAATCTTTATAAGATATCCTTCATTAATGATATCTAATCTTTTTAGTAGATAAATCTACACTGTATTTATAGTAGTGATAATAAACATACTATCTTATTTTTATTGAATTTTTATTACTAATTATTTAACTTATCTATCCTTTAATACAATAGATTATTGTTAATCTTCATACAAATGATAAATCAAAAAATACATTTATTTATTTAAATAAAATAATAAAAAACTTTACTCCTATTCAATAATAACAAAAAAAACCAATTTATATTACAATTGTCATTTAAAAGAAAAGTACTATATCTAAAAATAAAATTCCTAATATAATCTAATAAAAAATTCTACTTTCTCTTGACTGATATTTATAGATTCGAAATCTATTTCAATACAGTGATTTTTCATTTTAGAAATTGAGCATACACAATTATTAATTTATAAGTCAAGGTAATTATTTTAAAAATTAGAAAAAATCTTTATATATTTTACTTTATCAAACTACAATCCAAAATATTAATATGTAATCCATATCTTACAAAACACAAACACAAAATAAAAAATTAAATGATATTTAATCTATCTCGTTATTTTTAATATCTAGTAAAAACTAGATAATAAACAATCAATCTTTAATCCAATACTCATCAAATAGTAATTAATTATAAAATAATCAAATCTATATTATAGTTTTTATCACATGAGCAATATGTTGAGCCAAGATAGTTACTTGATCAAAATTATCTCCTTCGACCATAATGCGAATTAATGGTTCAGTACCAGATTTACGTAAAAGAACACGTCCACGACCTTGTAATTTTAATTCTGCTTGATATTTCAGTTCTTGAACTTGTATTGATTCTAATGGATTCTGATTCCCATTACAACATACATTAATCACTTTTTGAGGAAAAAGTTTAATACCACTACATAAATCATATAAAGTACTATTATTATTTAACATGACAGCCAATACTTGTAAACTAGCAATGATACCGTCACCAGTAGTAGTTTTATCTAACAAAATAACGTGCCCAGAGTTTTCTGCCCCTAATCGCCACCCCTTTTCTCTTAGCATCTCCAGTATATAGCGATCACCAACGCTAGACCGAGCAAATGGAATACCTAACTCTTTAAGAGCAATCTCCAATCCCATATTACTCATAATCGTTCCAACTACACCGCCCTTTAACTCCTTTCGATTTAATCCGTCACGAGCAATTAAATATAAAATTTGATCACCATCAACTTTATGACCAAGATGATCAACCATAATGATTCTGTCACCATCACCATCATAAGCCAATCCTACATCAGCGTTTTCTTCAACTACACGCGATTGCAGTAAACGTAGATCAGTAGAACCGCAATTTTTATTAATATTCATTCCATCAGGCTGCACACCAATGGCAATTACTGTGGCACCAAGATCACGTAAAACATGAGGTGCAATATGATAAGTTGCTCCATTGGCACAATCGACTACAATCTTTAATGTCTTAAGTGTTAAATAACTCGGAAATGTACCTTTACAAAACTCAATATATCGACGAGTAGCATCACGAATATACCTAGTCTGACCTAAAGTCGTAGGATCTGCACAAGTAAATGATTTTTCTATTTCATCTTCAATCGCTAATTCTACTTCATCAGAAAACTTATTACCCTCATTCGAAAAAAACTTAATACCATTATCATTAAAAAAATTATGTGATGCAGAAATAACAATTCCAGCAGAAGCGCGACAAGCGCGAGTTAAATAGGCTATAGCTGGTGTTGGAATAGGACCAGTCAAAGCCGTCGATAATCCAGCTGCTGATAATCCAGCCCCTAAAGAAGATTCTAACATATAACCAGATATTCTCGTATCTTTTCCAATAATAATCTGTCTCAAGTCATTACGTAATAACACTTTTCCTACAGACCATCCTAACTTTAATATAAAATCTGGAGTAATAGGTAACTGACCTACTCTACCACGAATTCCATCTGTACCAAAATATTTTCGTATACGCATGCTATTTATATGTCCTTACCATGAATAGCTTGCATAGCTTCAACAATTTTCAACGCCTCTATAGTTTCTTTTACATCATGAACACGAAAAATATGAGCACCCTGAAGTGCAGCAATAACGGCACAAGCTAGACTTCCGCTTAAACTATGCAAAGGCCTTATACCTAATAATTTATGCACCATACTCTTGCGTGATATACCCACTAACAATGGTACATCAAAATGATTTAATCGTTTCAAATTACCTAATAATTGATAATTATGAATAATACTTTTACCAAAACCAAAACCAGGATCAAGTACTAATTGAACTTTTTTAATTCCAATATCTTCACAACGAGCAATATGTTCTAGAAAAAATGCTTCTACGTCATGCAAGACATTATGATAATATGGATTGTCTTGCATATTATGAGGCTGGCCTCGCATATGGACTAAGCAAACAGGTAACCCCACTTTCTGCGCCATAGCAAGTGCACCTGGCAACCTTAAAGAACGGATATCATTAATCATATACGCACCAGCTTGTGCTGCTTGACTTATTACCTCAGGCTTGGATGTATTAATTGAGATCCAAACTGAAAAGCGTTGAGAAATAGATTCAATTATCGGTATAACACGTTCTAATTCTTCTTCTACGCTTACGCCCAAAGCATAGGGACGAGTGGATTCCCCGCCAACATCAATAATAGTAGCGCCAGAATGAATCATCTTATTAACGTAGGTAAGTACCTTATCTAATATTTGATGTTTTCCTCCATCAAAAAAAGAATCAGGAGTCATATTCAAAATACCCATCACATGAGGATAAGTTAAATCTAGCATGACGCCTTTTGCCCATAACTTCATAATACATCATCTCCAGTTTTGAGCCATCTCACTCTTTGAACTGATCACTCTTTATCAGACTTATTCCTAATAACTATACGATTGTATTTACTTACCCCTAGTCCTTTCTAAAATCGTATTATTAAGACTAGGTGTATTAGATATATTCTCTAAAGTAGGAGCATCTGATATACTATTCTTCTCATCTAAATTATTGATTTGGTCAAGATCCATCCATCCTTCTGGATCACGTACTGTGCGACGCGCCATTAAATCCTCAATCTGAGATGAATCAATAGTCTCATACTTCATTAACGCCTCCTTCATAGCATGAAGGATATCAATATTCTCATGAAGAATCGAGCGCGCACGTTGATAATTAGTTTCAATTAACTTTTTAACCTCTTGATCAATTATGCGCGAAGTTTCATCAGACATATGCTTAGGTTTTGCTACTGAGCGTCCAAGGAATACCTCACCTTCTTCCTCTGCATATAAAAGGGGACCGAGTTTTTCTGAAAAACCCCATTGTGTCACCATATTACGAGCAATCGATGTTGCTACTTTAATATCGTTAGACGCACCTGTAGATACATTTTTAATACCATAAATAAGCTCTTCTGCTAAACGTCCACCGTATAAAGTAGAAATCTGGCTTTCTAGTTTTTGTCTACTAGCGTTAATTGAATCACCTTCAGGTAGGAAGAAAGTTACACCTAAAGCTCGGCCTCGAGGAATAATAGTAACTTTATGAACTGGATCGTGTTCAGGAACTAATCGACCGATAATCGCATGACCGGCTTCATGATATGCAGTGGATGCTTTCTGTGCTTCAGTCATAACCATAGAGCGACGCTCTGCACCCATCATAATTTTATCCTTGGCTTTTTCAAATTCAAGCATAGATACTATTTGCTTATTATTGCGAGCGGCAAAAAGTGCAGCTTCATTAACTAAGTTAGCAAGATCTGCACCAGAAAAACCAGGAGTACTACGAGCAATAATCCCCATCTCAACATCAGCTGATATAGGTACACACCGTATATGCACTTTTAAAATTTGCTCACGACCTCTTACATCCGGCAAACCAACTACAACTTGTCGATCAAAACGACCAGGACGTAATAATGCTGGATCTAAGACATCAGGACGATTAGTTGCTGCAATTACAATAATCCCTTCATTACCTTCAAAACCATCCATCTCAACTAACATTTGATTTAATGTTTGTTCACGTTCATCATGACCTCCACCTAATCCAGCTCCTCTTTGACGACCTACTGCATCAATTTCATCAATAAAAATGATACATGGTGAAGCTTTTTTTGCCTGCTCAAACATATCACGGACACGAGAGGCACCAACACCAACAAACATTTCGACAAAATCAGAACCAGAAATAGTAAAAAATGGTACTTTAGCTTCACCAGCAATTGCTTTTGCAAGAAGCGTCTTTCCAGTACCTGGAGGTCCAACCATCAGTAAACCTTTTGGAATTTTACCACCTAATTGTTGAAATCGACTAGGCTCGCGAAGATAATCAACTAATTCACTTACTTCTTCTTTTGCCTCATCACAACCAGCAATATCAGAAAAAGTAGTTTTAATTTGATCATCAATTAACATTCGGGCTTTACTTTTTCCGAAAGACATCGCTCCCTTTCCACCACCAACCTGTATTTGACGCATAAAGAAAATCCACACACCAATAAGCAGAAACATCGGAAACCATGAAATAAAAATCGATGTTAAAAGACTAGGTTCTTCAGGCGGATCTCCAAGAACCTTAACATTTTTAGCCAATAAATTATCCAATAACTTTGGATCACTTATAGGGAGATAAGTCACATACCTTCGACTATTGCTTGTCAATACATAAATTTTCCTACCACTAATACGTGCTTCACGTACTTGATCCTGATTTACTTCTGATAAAAAAGTAGTATAATCAACCTGATGATTATTTGACTCATTAGGTCCAAAACTCTGAAATATCGACATAAGCACAACTACAATAACTAGCCAAAGAATTAAGTTTTTTGCCATATCGCTCAAGTAATTAACCTCATATTATACACGCCACAAATCAATAACATTAAGTACCGCTCTATACATCCCTTATACCTATAATTAGGATACTCTAAAATCTCTCTTCTAGGATTCTAATTATAGAATTAGCCCAGTAGCAATAATGTAAACCTCACGAGAACAAGGACGTGAAGAATTCGGTTTACGAATTTTTACACTAGTAAATAGAGAATGCATCTCTTGTAAATATTCTTCAAAACCCTCGCCATAAAATGCTTTTACTACAAATCTCCCATTAAATGATAAAACCTTGCAACAGACCTCTAATGCAATTTCACACAAATATAATGATTGTGAAATATCAATAACAGAGTTACCAGTTAAATTAGGAGCCATATCAGACATCACTACCTGAGCCTTAGTAAGACCTATCCGTTCTAAAATAGCGTCTATCAATAGTGGATCTCGAATATCTCCTTGTAAAAAATCAACTCCAACAATCGGTTTCATTAACACAAGGTCACAAGCAATTAAACGACCAGTAGAACCGATCTTACTTAATGCATATTGCGACCATCCTCCTGGATAGGATCCTAAATCAATCACTGTCATGCCATGACTAAATAATTTATCGGTTTTTTGTATAGAATCTAACTTAAACCAAGAGCGTGATCGTAAACCTTGTTTTTTCGCTTGAATAACATATGGATCACTTAAGTGTTTTTGAAACCACCGATTAGAACTTGCCGCACGCTTGTTAGCCCTCATATTACTTCCAAATCTATTTCAAGATTAGTAAAAACTAGATAGATCCAGCAATCATCTACACTATAAGTAGTATATAAACAATAGATAGAATCCATACAATAAAAATACAAATTAATACAGCAACGTGCTTTTATCTAAAGATCATCTATGAATTATGTAACTTATTATGCATATAGAAAACAAGATACTTTGATTATAAATCAATACTTTATATAACCACACAAATGAAAATCAGATATTCACTTATTCTCATAAAGTACCTACAAAAACATACAATAATTCCTTATTATACAGATTGATTTCTATGAAAAAATATGATATTTAAAAAATAAAATATGCATGTATAATTATTAAAAGTATCACTAGAACTCTCCAAGGCACCATCCTCTTAATGTCTTTTAAATATAAAAATTTGTGTAAGACCTAACCCTGAATCTTAATACATTAAGATACCAATCTTGGTCTAAAGAAAAGACATTACTTATTGAGTAATATAAGACTTAATTTTTATTAAAATACCTTTGTATTTATATGCTATTCAATATAATCTTGTAGATATTATACAAGATTCTTAACAAAGAACAAATAAGAAGAATGTAAAACAAACACTTACTTGACTACATAGTATTCATTAATCATTATGACTCTGCATTATAATGATTTAATCTTATGATTAAAGATAGAAAAACTAGAGGTATTCTACTCGTACAATTTGATATTCAATATCACCTCCAGGCGCTTTAATCAGAGTAATATCCTCTATCATCTTTCCGATCAATCCACGCGCCATTGGCGAATTAACTGAGATTAATTTTTTTTTAAAATCTGCTTCATCATCACCTACAATACAATATGTAAACTCTTGCTTAGTTTCTATATTAAGAACTGTAACCGTAGAACCAAAAATCACCCGTCCATTAGCATTAGAAGCCATTTTTGTAACATCAATAATTTGAGAATGTGAAAGTTTTGCTTCTAATTCTTGAATACGCCCTTCACAGAAGCCTTGCTCTTCACGAGCAGCATGATATTCCGCATTCTCTTTTAAATCACCATACTCACGAGCAGAAGCAATTGCAGAAATCATTGCAGGTCTTTTTATATTTTTTAGTTCTTCTAATTCTTGACGCAGTTTGTTTACACCTCTTAATGTCATTGGAATCTGATTCATTATTACACCTCCCAATACCGACTGATTCAATCTCTTATGACACTGAAAGTCATATAAAATATTTTACATCCTCTATAATATAATTTTAAATCAATTATCCTGACAAATACAATCACACTATACACAAAAGAAATTTTCAACCAATAAGAAATACATCACTCTAATACTAGACATAGATTTTACTTTAGCTCTCTCTCCAATCACTAATGTTATACTTATATAATCTACAATTCACTACAAGATTATGCAAATATGATTTCTTTTGATGATAAAAAGGAATGATATAACAATATCAAAACTTCTACTTCTCCACAATGAATAATGAAAATACCAGAATCTGATCAAAATTTACTTAAAGAAAACTAAAACTCAAATTTAATAGATATGTAACTCCTCACCTAGTACCTCTTCACTGATCTAATAGATATAAACTTATAATAATCATCCATTAATAAATAGAACCTAATAATAATACTAACTCTAAAAGTATATTGAAACACCTTATTAATATTTTTAAATATTTAATACTGCCTTCTTTCTAAATATCTATCATATCAATGACTATTGTTTATATAGTCATGATAGATGAATTGAATATTATTCACTCACTTTCTGCTTACTTACCAATACAAAAACTAGAAAATATACGATCCAATAAATCATTAGAACTAAATAAACCAGTAATCTCACCCAATACCTCTTGGGCTAAACGTAAGTCTTCAGCTAATAAATCCTGCTCCTGCTCTAAGAATAGGTGATGGCAAGCATTCTTAAGATACATGTCAGCCAGCGCCAAAGCTTCTACATGGCGACGCCTAGCAAGAAAAGCACCTTCAATTGCACCCATTGAACCTATTTTAAGCTTTAAATGAGTATTTAGATCAGTAATACCTTCTCGAGTACATGCTGATAGGAAAATAACTGAATACCCATCCTTTTCTAAAATTCCTATTTTTTCATTTGTTAAATCAACTTTATTTCGCACTATAGTGAAAGGAGGTATCTTATCTAAAAGATGAACAGGATCTGGCCAGATCTTTTCTGGATTAATATCATTCGTACAAGTTGCATCACAAACAAATAGCACATGGTCAGCTTGTTTAATCTCGTTCCAAGCTCGCTCGATACCGATCTTCTCTATTTCATTACTAGCCTCATGAAGTCCAGCAGTATCTATAATACAACATGGTATACCATTAAAATTAACATGCTCACGTAATACATCGCGCGTAGTACCTGCAATATCAGTGACAATAGCAGATGAACGTCCAACAAGTATATTAAAAATAGTAGATTTTCCTGCATTAGGCTTTCCAGCAATAACCACCTTTAATCCTTCACGAAGGATGCTACCCAAATGTGCTTCTTTTCGCACTAAATCTAGATAAGAAATTACTTTCTCAAGCTCTATTTTTATCCTATCGGAAAAGACATCAATCTCTTCATCTGGAAAATTAAGCATAGTTTCTACGTACATTCTAAGATTAGTTAATACTTCAACTAAATCTTTCACTCGAGTCGCAAATCTACCTTGCAATGAGTTCATAGCTGAACGTGCTGCCTGTTCTGTGCTAGCATTAATTAAATCAGAAATTGCTTCGGCCTGAGTAAGATCTATTTTATCATTCAGAAAGGCCCGTTCTGAAAACTCACCGGGCTTAGCAATACGTAACCCAGGTAGCAACAAAACACGCTTTAAGAGAAGATCTAAAATAACTGGACCACCGTGCCCTTGCAGCTCTAAAACATCTTCACCCGTAAAAGAATGTGGAGCAGGAAACCATAGCGCAATACCCTGATCTAAGATATCACCATTTAAATCAAAAAATGGAAGATATTCCGCATACCGGGGTCTCGGCAATATGCCAAGCACTTGTCGTGCCACCTCATCCGCTTGATGACCAGAAACACGTAAAATCCCAATACTACCATGTCCGGCAGCAGTTGCTTGCGCTACAATCGTATCACTATAATGCATGGATCGTTCTCTTTTTTAGAGTACTATTAGTAAGTAACCACTAGATCTAAGAATTACTGTACCTGCATAAAAAATATGATCTATTCACAAAGTATAACTTGCTTAAGAACTGACAAAATTGTTTATTTAAATCTTTATTACTTAATTATCAAACACTTATATCAGCCATCATTATCGATATAATATTAAAATAACTTTATTGATATGAGTATTTTATAAAAATAACAGACTCATTATCTAAGATAACAAAACATTACATTAGATTAATGACAACAGTTAACATCTAATAGATCAATACAAATACTAAATAATATTATAATTATCTAATCTATATGATATCTCTACCTTTCTCGCGACATTAAGTAATCATACCAATTCAACCTTCCTGTAAAAATAATTAACAATACTACTTACTACCGATCAAAATCAACTAATAACAATATACTAACTCTCTAAAATTTTAATTAAAGCTTATTTTCTTGTAAAATACTTCTAATTATTCTTCTACACCTTATGATTAATGATAACCTATTGATCTACATATCACACACATACTCTAAGTAATTGTAAGATCTTCTTAAAAACTATCAAGACTTACATTAATCATCTACACAGGAAGATCATATACAATTCCTCTATAAAATCAAAAACTTTTTATTTAATCAATAGCATTCTTACCTAATGATCCTAAAAACATATTATAATAAATCCAATATCAAATAAATTAGATAGAATTAATTATATAAAAACCTAAATTAAAATAATTTTTACATACCTATTATGTTTTCTATATATTAATATATCGCTATTAATATATAGAAAAATCACATAAAATTTAAAAATAATCTATAAAACCTTTATGAATATAAACATATTCAATCATTCCAATACTGATAGCTTAACTAACCTTATAAGCTAGAAATAGATTGTTTTTCTTTAGAAGAAAGATAATTAATATCTGATATTCATCTACTTTATAAATTTATAATAAATGATACATTTGATCTTGTATCAAGAATATATAAAAACTTTAATTTTAAATATTAATCTATAGTAGATTCCTTGGGTTTCAGGTTAATAAACATCATAATATAGCTATTAACATCAAAATACTTTATTCTGCTGTAATATTACAGCACTCAATTATGAAATCTTTTTTTCCTAAAAAATCATTGATCATGGCAAATTATTATTATGTAGGATAATATTGAAGCTATCATCTTCATATCTTTACATTATTGCCTTCTATCCAAATTGATACTCATGTAATACTCACTAAAAACTAATATTTAATTATAAAATCTTTACGATGAATCTGTATAAACTTCTAATTTTAGAAGAAAGCATCAAAATAAAAATATCACACAAAATGAATCAAATTAACATAAAAATAGAAACTCTCAAGTACTCAGACTTTAATATGATTGTTAATTATCCTTAACGACGAACAATTCTGCCATAGCTAATCAATTAACTAATATCACAAAATCTTATGTATAAAATAACTTATCCACAATGATTAAAAAATGCATTTATACGCAAAATTAGTTCTATGTTATAGAAATACATTATGATCTAATCATACCAAACCTGAATTAAATAAGGACATAAAATGCTAAAAAAAAATATGAATATTTCTAATTATGATAAAAAATTATGGCTCACCATGGAGAAAGAAAAAGACCGTCAAGAAACCAATTTAAATCTTATTGCTTCAGAAAATTATACTAGTCCTCGCGTCATGGAAGCACAAGGATCCTGTCTTACTAATAAATATGCAGAAGGATATCCAGGTAAGCGCTACTATGGTGGATGTCAATATGTTGATATCATTGAACAACTAGCCATTGATCGCGCTAAAGAATTATTTAAAGCTGATTATGCCAATGTACAGCCCCACTCAGGATCTCAGGCAAACTTTGCTGTTTATACAGCACTTCTTCAAAAAGGTGATACTATACTTGGTATGAAATTAGACCATGGGGGTCATCTGAGTCATGGATCTCCTGTAAGTTTATCAGGGATACTGTATAATGTCATTTCATATGGTGTAGACGAGAACGGCGATATTAATTATCATGAAATATTTGATCTTGCTAAAAGATATAGACCAAAGATGATTATTGGCGGGTTCTCAGCTTACTCTGGCATCTGTGACTGGGAAAGGATGCGTTATATTGCTGATTATACAGATTCATATCTTTTAATTGATATGGCGCATGTTGCCGGTTTAATTGCCGCTGGTATTTACCCTAATCCCTTGCCTTATGCTCACATTGTTACTTCTACTACACATAAAACTCTAGCAGGCCCTCGTGGTGGAATTATCTTAGCAAAAAATGGAAATAATTCATTATATAAAAAACTAAACTCAGCTGTATTTCCTGGAGGACAAGGAGGACCTTTGTTACATGTTATTGCAGGAAAAGCAGTAGCTTTTAAGGAAGCAATGGAGCCTGAATTTAAAATATACCAAGAAAATGTAGCTAAAAATGCTAAAGCAATGCTAGAAATTTTCTTAAATCGCGGTTATCAGGTGATCTCTGGAAAAACTGACAACCATCTATTCCTTCTGAATCTCATCAATAAAAAACTGACTGGACAAGAAGCAGAACTAGCCTTAAGCCAAGCTAATATTATTATTAATAAAAATAGCATACCTAATGATCCTCAAAACCCTTTAATTACATCTGGTATCCGTATCGGATCTGCTGCAGTGACACGGCGAGGACTCAGAGAAAAAGAAGTGGAAAAAATCGCAGAATGGATTACTAATATCCTGAATGATATTAGTAATCATAATATCATTCTTGATATAAAAAACCAAGTACTTAATATCTGTCATGATTTCCCAATCTACAAATAAACAATATTTTTTTCTTAAATAACTGACTTGATCAAATAAATAGTATATATTATTTGCTATAGAAACAACTTATAATTAGATCACTTTACTAAAAGTGTGATTTGAATTCAATAACTTATACAACCATTAGCGCAATCAATAAAGATGAATAATAGAAACGTTTTTAGACTCAAGCAGATTTAACGATATCTATCCTCAATAATTAGATTGACTATACAAGTATCATCATAGACTAACAAAAATAAATACTATTTTACAATCAAAAACAATACATATGCATAAAATATATGATATATATCAGGAATATTTAAATATTACTTCTAATTGTATTCTTTAATATGCTTAAAATATTAAGAATAATTAAAATACGCATCCTATAGTTTAATCGTCAAGTATATTAAATATTTTCATTGTATCTAGAAAAGATAGACATTTAATGTGACATGAAAATATTAAATTTTATTTTTTTATTAAGAATTTTTCATTGCTTATATGCTTTTTAACAAAAATAATTTCTTCTTAATTGTATAAATCATAGCATGCAATCCCTGTGAACGAGATGGTGTTAAATGTATAGTAAGAGTAAGATCTGAAAACCACGAAGATACATCAAACTCTAAGAGACTTATCGGCGTCATATTTTGATAACATGAAAAAATAATAGCCATTAACCCCCTCACTAGTGCAGCATCACTATCCCCTGTAAGTATCACTAAGCCATCTTTATCGAGATTAACGTCTATCCAGACCTGACTTTGACAACCAGGAACACTATTCTCTAGTGTATAAAGAGAATCTATACATGACGGAAGTCTAGTTCCTAACTCAATAATATATAAATATTTTTCCTCCTGATTAAGACAACGATGAAAATTAGATATCAACTTTTCCCGATCTGGTAAAGTGTGCATTAAAAAATCCTCACTCTGATCATTTTACTGATGATATTCATTTACGTTGGATTTTCTTTAATTAATAAAATATTAAACATTTGTCATTATATAACCTATAATATTTATCTTTCATAGTTCTCTTAATGAATAAAAATGACTAGAAATAATACTATATTGCATGATTAAAACTTTCTTCTCTCTCAGTGAAAACTTAATATTGTAGATATTATAGCTTTCCACAATAGAACTAATTTTCTATTTTAACAATTTACACGTACCTTTATTAAGTTACTAAAAGTAGTACCGATACATTAATAACAAAATACATCAATGTCTTTTTAATATATATAAACATCAGGTTTTAACTTATGACTAACCCCATATATTTATTAAGATTCTAGAAATATACGTAATTCCCTTGTTAAATACAACCAACCCTAATACCTATAAGATAAAAAAGTAAATTGGAATCTACCTTACTATACTATAGTCTTGCTATAGATATTTCTATTTAGAAAGTTTTACTCCTTAACTATTTATCAGGAGATAGTAACCACAATACAGCACCTTATATAAAGTGCTTAACACAATAATTTTCAAAAGATTAAAAATAATAAAAACAGATTGTAAATTTTACAATCTATAAGTTTCATTCATGATTGATCTGTCTATGTTCTAAAAATCAACAAAATACATAACTACATTATCCAATGAAATAAATATTTCTAAATTATTCTATCTAATTAATGAATATAAATTCTATTACTAGCAATAATTGAGGGGGTAATAGATAGATAGCACTATCTATACGAAAATAATGAGAATTAGCTGAATTATACTAGGAGTCAATATCATTAACGAAGATATTGATCTGAAACTATCTATTCATCTAAATAGATCTTCCTAAAAATACTGAGAGATTTTTGTCTATATTCGATAAGACCATCTCATCACCAAGCTGCTCCTTACTACTAAAATTAAATACTGCTTATTGTAAAACAAAACTAGTTGACCATGCTAAAACTCAAACTAATAAACGATGGATACGCATTAACCCAGTGACTAAACGATCTACTTCTTCTTCACTATTATAAAGACAAAAAGAAGCGCGACACATAGAGGAAACTTGATAATATTGCATTAATGGCATGGCACAATGATGCCCAGTTCGTATAGCAATACCATACTGATCAAGAAAACTACCTACATCAAACGCATGATGTTTACCAAGATTAAACGAAATAATACCACAAGATTGCACAGACCCATAAATCACAATATCTGGAACTAATGATAACTGATCTAAAGCATAACGCATTAGCTGTGTCTCACGATGACGAATCACATTCATACCTAATCCCATAACCCAGGTTAAAGCGGCTCCTAAACCAATAATAGCAGTAATATTTGGTGATCCAGCTTCAAAAACCCAAGGAGATTCAGAATATAATGAACCATCTTTTAAGCTAACCGTAGAGATCATTGCCCCCCCGCCTTGCCATGGCGGCATCAAACTTAGAACGTCCTTGCGCCCATAAAGAACTCCAATCCCAGAAGGAGCATAAATTTTATGACCTGAAAAAACATAAAAATCACAATTTAAATCCTGCACATCTACTGCAGTATGCATTACTGCCTGAGCTCCATCTATTAAAGTCATGATCCCAGAAGACTTAGCTTGTGAAATCAATTGTTTCACTGGATTGATAGTACCTAAAACATTAGAAATATGTGTAACTGCTAACAAGCGAGTACGCTTATTTATTAATGACATTAACCGTGGTAAATCTAAATTTCCTGAAAAACATAAAGGAATAAAACGAACTTCAACCCCTAAACGCTTTGCCACCATCTGCCAAGGAATAATATTAGCGTGATGCTCCATTTCAGTAATAATAATATTATCACCAGGTTGGAGATTACTACCTCCCCAACTATTCGCAACTAAATTAATTGCTTCTGTTGTGCCTTTAACAAACACAATCTCTTCCATACTGGAAGCATTAATAAAAGAAGCAACCTGAGCTCGAATACGCTCCATCTCAGAGGTAGCATCAGCACTAAGTGTATGTATACCACGATGGACAGCAGCATAACTATATTCATAGAAATGACTTACTGCATCAATCACTGCCCGTGGTTTTTGTGCACTTGCTGCACTATCAAGATAAGTTAATGGATATCCTTTAACTTTTCGTGACAATAATGGAAACTCTGACCGAACAGAAGTTAAATCAAAATTCATAACAAACCACCAGAGAATCGTTTCGTAATACGATGAATTAAGGCTTCTTTTAAAACATCATTAGTAACCATTCTAGTTAACTCAGAAATAAATGCATACATAATGATACGATTGGCAACAGATATATCAATACCACGTGACTGTAAATAAAATACCTTTTCTTTGTCTATAGAACCAGTTGTCGTACCATGCCCACATTGAACATCATCATGATAAATCTCCAACTTTGGTTCCGTGTTTACTTCTGCAAAAGACCCAAGTAACATATTCCTATTAGTAATATAACCTTCCGTTTTACTAGCATCTTTCAATACGTGCATAATACCATTAAAAACTGCTCGAGCACAGTCACAAACTATAGTTTTATGAAGCTGATCACTCTTACAATAACCTTTATGATGTTCTAAAAATGAACGACTCTCGCATACTTCTTTATCTATAGGGATCATTAGACTATTCATAATAAGATTAGAGCGCTCTCCATTTAGTTGGACACTAGTTTGATGACGAGTCAAACCTGCGCCTAAAAGAAAACTATGACTTTGTACATCAACTTTGGAACCAATCTTCAGATCATTATGAGATGTATGGTAACTATGCCGATCCTCAAATGAAAAATTATAATGTATTAATTTAGAATTATTACCCATAGATACGGTTAATCTCGAGCCAGTAAAGTGTGGTGACTCATCTAGACTAATATAATGCTCAATAATAGTGGCTTCACTTCTATCATCCTGTTGAAAATGATGACGATAATGAGAAGTGTATAATGTATTGTTAGAACTACTACTAGATATATGCAAGAGATAAAGCGGACGCTTCGCTACAATACCACTTGCTAAATGAATAAAAGTAACTTGTCTAGCCAAACTTTCAGTTAAGTGTAAAAAAAAATCAGATTTTATTGGTGAAAAATCTTCCCTCTGTTCAAATTCTTGAGATATTTTAATAGAAAATGCATCATGCTCATTGTCACTTAATTCAGATATAAACCAACCATCTATAAAAACTAAACGCACTGCATCAATGGTAAATGCTTCTTTTTCAATTATGTGAGCATCTAATCTAGATGATATCGGAAAAACAAATTGATTATCAAATAATTGATCTAATGGGGTGTATTTCCAAATCGCTTGTTCGCGCGTAGGCAAACCTAATTGAAGCATCTTCTTCCAGTGAAGATTTCTTTCTTTATAAATCTGATTATTACAATGTTTAAATAAACTTGACCACTGTGTAATTACATCATTCTTCCTGCTGCAGAAGCCAACCATAACCTTGCTCCTCTAGTTGACTTACTAACCAGAAACCTCCTGATTTTATAATTTTCCCTTGAGATAAAACATGTATAATCGATGGTTGAATATAATCCAACATGCGTTGATAATGTGTTATGATAATAAATGAACGTCCGGCATTTCGTAAACTGTTAATCCCATTCGAAACAATTTTTAACGCGTCAATATCAAGCCCAGAATCAGTTTCATCTAAAATACACAAACAGGGCTCCAAAACCAACATTTGTAAAATATCATTACGTTTTTTCTCGCCTCCAGAAAAACCAACATTAACAGAACGACTCAGCAAATCTTTAGGCATCTCTAAAAGACGAATCTTTTCCTGAATAAAATCTTGGAACTCAAAACGATCTAATATTGCCTGATTACGATATTTACGTATAGAGTTCACTGCAGTTTGAAGAAACAACTGATTACTTACTCCTGATATTTCAATCGGATACTGAAAAGCTATAAAAATACCCTCTCCAGCACGGGAATCCGGATCTAAATCTAATAAATTTTTACCTTTAAATTCAATACTACCACTAGTTACTTTATAATCTTTTCGTCCAGATAAAGTCGCTGCTATCGTACTTTTTCCTGATCCATTAGGACCCATAATAGCATGAACTTCACCTGGTTTTACGTGAAGATTTAAGCCTTCTAAGATCATTTCATTATCAATGCTAACATGTAAATCTTTAATCCTTAACATAAGATATCCTTATCAACCATAGTCATTTATATCCAATTAACCCACAGTATGCTCTAGGCTAATCGCTAACAACTTCTTGGCTTCCACTGCAAATTCTAGCGGTAACTCTGAAAAAACATCTTTACAAAATCCATTTACAATCATAGAAATGGCGTCATCTTGACTCATCCCCCGTTGCAAGCAATAGAATAATTGATCCTCACCAATACGTGAGGTTGTTGCCTCATGCTCAAGGTGAGCAGTGTTATTACAGACTTCAACACATGGAAAAGTATGAGCAGAACATAAAGAACCAATAAGCATTGAATCACATTGGGTAAAATTACGCGCATTAGAAGCAGTGCTCATTACCTTTACTAAACCACGATATGTATTTTGACCTCGACTCGCTGAAATCCCCTTGGAAAGAATGGTTGATTTTGTATTTTTACCAATATGAATCATCTTGGTTCCAGTATCAGCCTGTTGATAGCCACTAGTTAATGCTACTGAAAAAAATTCACCAATAGAATTGTCACCACGTAAAATCACGCTTGGATATTTCCAAGTAACAGCTGAACCAGTTTCTAGCTGTGTCCAAGACATTTTGCTATTCTTACCAGAACATAATGCACGTTTTGTTACAAAATTTAAAATCCCGCCCGTAGCATCTCTGCCAGAAAACCAGTTTTGTACAGTAGAATACTTAACACTTGCATTCTGGTGAATAATTACCTCCACTACTGCAGCATGAAGTTGATAAGAATCGCGAATCGGAGCAGAACATCCTTCAATATAACTGACAGAGCTCCCTTCATCAGCAATAATCAAAGTACGTTCAAACTGACCAGTGGTAGCTGAATTAATGCGAAAATAGGTGGAGAGCTCCATTGGACATCTTACTCCTTTAGGGAGATATACAAAAGTTCCATCAGACGCTACAGCTGCATTCAGTGAAGCAAAAAAATTGTCACGAAAAGATACTACGCTACCAAGATACTTTTGTACTAAATCAGGATAGGCGTGAATCGCTTCACTAAAAGAACAAAATATAATACCTTGTTTTTCCAACTTACCACGATAAGTTGTTGATACTGATACTGAATCAAAAATCGCATCAACTGCTACCCCTTGATCTTCATAAAGAGGCACCCCTAATTTCTTAAAAGCCTCTTCTACTTCTTTAGTTAAGAAATTAGATGCACTATTGGAAGAAGATAAAGATATATCTAATTTCGAATGATGAGAATGACCGGAACCTTCACAAGAAGGCGCAGAATAATAACTATAATTTTGATAATCCAAATTACTATATTGTGCTTTTAACCAATGGGGTTCTTTCATTTTTATCCAAGCTGAATATGCTTGAAGACGAAAGTCTAGCATCCATCTAGGTTCATTACGTTTAGCTGAAATCGCACGAACTATATCTTCATTAATACCATTACTCAACTGTTCAGTTTTTAATTCAGTAACAAAACCCTGCTTGTATTTCGCATATCTACTTTTCAAAATTTGAGCACTGTCAGATTTATTATGATTATTAGACATAAAGCTTACTCAATAGCAAAGCTCTCACCACAACCACAGGAATTTTGAGCTTGAGGATTATTAAATTTGAACATATGATTAAGACCTATACGAACGTAATCTACCTCTGTACCATCAATATAAGGCATAGCACGAATGGGAACAAATAAACTTATACCATTATAAGTAAAAATCAGATCACTTTCTGAGAAATCTTTAACTAGATTCATCCTATAACTTAAACCAGCACAACCAGAAGTTTTGATATCTAATTGAATACCTTTAATCTCAGGATCTTTGTTGACTAAACGAGTAATCTGTTTCACTGCTCTATTAGTCATTGTAAGCCCTTTCCACATACAATTCTCCAAGCCTGATATTTCAGGATACAGCCATTCCATCGTTAATATTAAATATAATATATTTTTAATTAAATTTAAATTTTATTAACTATTATAGATAGTACAAATAACAATTTTTATCCAATAAAAAATTAATATTTTTTATTTTACAAAGTTAATCCAATAAAGATCTAATCTTATACGAAAATACATGTTTCTTTAAATATAAAATTTATTACATTCTTAAAAAGATAACATAAAATATTCACTATCTATGAATAATATGATCTTCTTTTTTTTATTAGATACTCTAATTACTATCTAACAACTAGAATCAATAAAATTGAGTAAATTCTAATGAATAATATCAAAATAAAAATTTAACATTATCCAACAATTCTGAGAAACATTAATTAGAATATGAATTCTTGAAGAATTATAAATATTTTTAAACTTTATATAGAACTGTAAATCTACTCAGACTAAATATAATATACTTTTCAATAATATAACTGATTATATCTATAGATATAATAAAATGATCTAAAACTCTCTGTATAAATTTTAAATCCATTTAGTTATCAGTAACTCGAACTAATATCCATTCCTATAATTGCATCATATCTGCTTGATATTAAACATTCAAAATATGTACAAATACTTTGATAATGTAATACAAAAGTGATGAACTCTAGTTCATAGAAAAATTACCATTGTAAGGATCATCATCATAGCATAGTCTGATCTTTTCTACTTCTCAGACAGCACCCTAGCAGGACAGAGACGGATAGCTTTTTGAGCTGGATACCAACTAGATCCTAGACTTAGAACTACAACTGTCAATAGTATAATTATAACATCAATCCAATCAAGCCTGGATGGAATAAAATCAATAAAATAAATGTCTCCTGAAAGGAGATGATATCCAGTTACTTTTTCAAAAATATAAAAAATAGATGTAAGATTAACAACAACTAGAATACCAATCACGACTCCAATGATGCTTCCTGTTAAACCACCTAATAATAATCCATACCAGAGAAAAATAGAACAGATGAGCTCATCTTTAGCACCCAAAGTGCGTAATATAGCAATATCAGAACCTTTATCCTTAATCGCTATGACTAATGTAGACATAATATTAAAACAAGAAATACCAATTATTAAAACCATTGCTAAATAAAGTAATCCACGAATCATCTGTATATCATGGTACATATATCCATATGTACTTATCCAGCTTCGTATTGCAACATATAAGCCAGTCCTTTTCCCAGCCTGATAAACCACCTGTTCAGCATGAAAAGGATGATCAACCCTAATAGCAATCCCAGTAATACTCTCACCGATTTCTAATAAATTCTGCATATCAATAAGTGGAATATAAACCATATTATTCGCATATATTCCATTAAGATTAAACATTCCAACAACCTGAAGAGCTACTTTCTTTTTTTGTAATATTTTATTATCAGAGCCACTCTTGGTTATCATAAGACTAATCCAGTCACCCAGTTTAATATTCAAGCTATTAGCTGCGCTTTGTCCTATCAAGACTTTCTTTTGACCAGATACAAAGTGTTTCCACATCAATCCTTGTACATAAAAAGGTATTGCACTAATTCGACTTTCTAATTGCGCATCGATACCTTTAATTTGAACTGCCAGTACCCTTCTTCCGTTTTGAATTAACCCAGTAGAATTAACATAAGGTGCTGCTGCCACTACACCAGGAACTTTTTCGACCACATTTAAAAGCGACCTCCAAGTAGAGAATGTCTGGTTCACTGATTCTATTTCACCATGTGGAACTACAGCGAGTATACGATGATTTAATTCATACTCAAAACCATTCATTACACTTAGACTTATAATTAATACAGAGATACTTAAGGCAATACCAAGAATAGATAAAACCCCAATTAAAGAAACTATGCTACCTTGTCTAAAAGAATAACTAAAACGAATACCGAGAAAAAAAGATAGAGATTTCTTCATTATCCTTGACCTAATTCGCTCCTAATCTCTCTGAAATAACCATCATTCATCTTAATTTGTCGTTGTAAGCGTTGCGCTAAATATAAATCATGTGTCACGATTAAAAAAGCCGTATGATGTTCTTGATTGAGTTTGGTCAACAACTCAAAAATTAAATGGGTATTAGCTGCATCTAAATTACCTGTCGGTTCATCCGCTAAAACTAGACGCGGATGATGCACTAACGCACGCGCAATTGCCACTCTTTGCCGCTCACCACCAGATAACTCAGATGGACGATAAGCCGCCCGATCTCTCAAACCAACAACATTTAACATATTTTTTGCTATAATTCGCGCTTTTCCATAATCAATTTTAGAAATCAATAGAGGCATCGCTACATTTTCTAATGCACTAAAATCCATTAACAAGTGATGAAACTGGTAAATAAAACCTAATTTTCGATTACGTAATTCAGCTTTTTCTGCAGAAGACATAGTATTTAAAGAACGACCTTCAAATTGTACGTCTCCAGAAGTAGGATCATCAAGCCCGCCCAAAATATGAAGCAAGGTGCTTTTTCCAGAACCAGAACTTCCAATCACCCCAATCATATCACCAGATCGTATATTAAACGTTACATTACACAAAACATTAGTTTGTATATTGATTTCTTGATAACTTTTAGACACATTATTACATTGTAATAAAATCTGTTTACTCATAGCGTAACGCCTCCACGGGTGAAAGAGAAGACGCACGGAAAGATGGAAGAAGTGCTGCAACAAATGCAACTAGATTTGCACTCAATGTAACAAAAACAACTTGTGATATAGAAATAACCGTAGGCAATGTTACCATTTTATCCATAAAGATTCCAAGTATCTCCATTAAGTGACCAAGCTGAGTAGTCAAAAATACTCCAAGAAAAGCGCCAATTAAAGAACCAGCGAATCCAACTATAGAGCCTTGTATGATAAAAATCATAGTTATTTTTCTACGTTGAAGACCCTGAGTTTGCAAAATAGCGACCTCACTCCTCTTCTCCATAATAAGAAGAAAAAGAGATGTTACAATATTAAAAGCAGATACTAAGATAATTAAACTCAACAGCAACCCCATTATGTTTTTTTCCATATGCACTGCCTGAAATAACGCACCTTTCTGATCACGCCAGTCTTTCCATACTAACCCTCCTGGAAGAGATTGGGCACTAATTTTTTCAACTTCTAACGGTTTTTTTAACCAAAGACGCCATCCGGTAATGTAACCTCTCCGATACAACATAAGACGTGAAGCATCTTGTTGATTAACTAATACCTGATAGTTATCTGCATCACTATTAGAAAAAAAAGTACCAATTACATTAAATAACCTCTGACTCGGCATAAAACCAAACGGAGTTAAATAACTTATAGTTGGCACTAATAAACGAACCTGTTCTCCTGGATTCAATCCGAGCTGCTTAGCTAACTTTTCACCAACAATTAAATTATATTTACCAGCTTGCAATTCTGTCTGTCGAACATTAATTAAAAAAGGCTCTAATATGTCACTTTTATTAGGATTAATCCCTAAAACTGTGGCCACACCAATATGACAAGAACTTTGTATAACCACTTCACCGATAGTTAACGGCTCAATACGATTTACACCTAAAAGATGCAAGCTATTGATAGGTTCTTTTTTTGGATCAATAGATCCTGAACTACTAGTAATTAAAGCCTGAGGCATAAAACCAAGAGTTCGTTTTTCTAACTTATCTTCTAAACCATTCATAACTGATAAAACTGTTATTAAAACCGTAACACCAATCGCAAGTCCAATGATAGCGAGCCATGTCACTAAATATCCGAAACGACCAGATCCACGACCTGTCATATAACGTAAACTAATAAACAAGGTTAAAGGTCGATGCATAAAATTACTCTTTTAGATCATCTATTATAATGTATAATACAATGTCAGTAGACTTATATGAAATACAAATACGCTTTTCTTTGATAGACAAAACAAAATAAATCTCTAAACAATATTAAGTACTAATTTTATTCAAAGATCTATCACATTATATAATATTGAAAAGGGAAATATGAAAGTTAAAAAGAAATATTATTTTGTAAAAAATAAATTCATCATCAATTTAAAAAATAATTTAAAAATATAAACAAGATCATACATACGTATATAAAATTAAAATTATAATAATTTAAGTAGATTGCAAATATAAAAATATCATTACATAAGATCATTTAAGGTTCAATAAGATAAGGTCACTATAATAATAGTCTTATCAAGACTGACATATGCATAAGATATAAGAAACAAGTTTGTAAAAACAGAACTGATGATACATTATAAAATAAAAGTGCTTTGCTTGTAGTAATTGTAAAAAATATAAATAACTCTCTAATTTTCTAAATAATCTCAACTGTCAGTAATTATATAATTTACGTCCTCTATGATTTTATCTACATTTAAAACTTACTAAAAATTTCATAAATAAATCATATTGAATTACAATATAAAATTTAGTAAAATGATATCATCATTCGTCATATGTTTTCTGTGTGTGTTAAATGATTTATATTATTAAAAACTGATAATCATTCTGAATCTGTACATACTACGTTTTTATAAAAACATCCGAATTCATCATGATACCTAACTGAGATTCTTTTTCGTACTAAGAATTAGGTTGCTTCGTCATCATAGTATCAATATACTAGTAGACATGATATGCCATACCAATACAATTTAAAGATGTGAAGATATAGCCTGATCTTGTAAAAATGACTTGCCATTAATTATCAGATATGTGATAAACATCTTAGTAAAACGAGATACATCTCTGTTTATGAGTCGCTTCTTTAGTCAAGAAGATTTGAATTAAAGACAGTAAAGAAGATCTGAGTTCAGACGTTGACGTTGAATACCGCTTCCTTGCCAAGCCTTAATTAACACCTCATACAGTAATGTTTTTGGTTTTTCTGAACGTCAAAAGCCCACGGGCGAATAATCTCTCTAAGGAATGTGTAAAATGGCAAAGATTAAAGGTCAGGTTAAGTGGTTCAATGAGTCTAAAGGTTTTGGTTTTATCACCCCTTCTGACGGAAGCAAAGATGTTTTTGTGCACTTCTCTGCTATTCAGGGTAACGGCTTCAAAACTCTCGCCGAAGGCCAGAGTGTTGAGTTTGAAATTCAGGATGGACAGAAAGGTCCAGCTGCAGTCAATGTTAGCACAATCTAATATATGACCTTAAGTTCATCATTGATTGCATAAAGGTAAAATCAGTGTAAATCTGAATACTCTATAATAAGCTCCGTCAGAAATGACGGGGCCCTTTGTAACATATCAAAAATAGATCTATATAAAATTTTCAATATTTCTAATTAATGTCAAATAAATAGTTTTCATACAGATATATTGCAATTTAAATAATCTTCATATATTCACAATTTATACAATCAGAATATACAACTATGTTGTATATCACTCATTTGATATGTATGCATAGTTAACTATAAATAATAATATTATTTAATTATATTTTTATTCTAAATCAACCTTTTTATAAAAACTATTAAATCTGACATGCGTAATCCTCTTCTTTATATTAAAAGAAAGCCCATCTCTATCTAGTAGATTGCTATATAAATTTAATACATAATAAGAATAGAATAACATCTACCCTAAGATTAGTAGATAAAAACTTCTATAACTCACATCTATTTTACTCTCAGTTTCTTATGTCTCTTTATGTTTGAGTAATCATATTACATATAAAATATACAAGACTGGATAGCACATCTGAAATAATAAAATTGTGCCAATATATATTTAGATCAAATAGATATAAATTACTCTATCCTTTGTGGTCATTAATTTAATTGATATTCTTAATATATAAGATACTTACCATCCTCATCACTAATTCTTTATTATAAATATATATAGTCTTTCTACAGCTATTATAAATAAATAAAAATATCAAATTTCAACTGAATATGAACTATTATTCCAGTCTATTTTTAAACCTAATTCCTTTATATAACAGGAATAATACTAATTATTTTTAATGGACTTTCCGATTCAAAGATTATTGTAAAAAATTAATCAAACTTTCTGAAAAAATTAATCAAATAAAATAAAATACTCATAAGTTATATACAAAGTATATCACATATAGTAATATTATCTTCATTCAGTATGCTTGAACTTTATAATATAAACTAACTTCTACTATTAATCTAATAACTCAATAAATAGGATGATGAGAGATTGAACAATCTAGTTAATATAATTATTTAAAGAGAAATCCACACTATTCAGTCATCTATCTCAAACCACAGATTACGTATTATTCAATCATGATCTAAACATATTTATTAAATACAATTTTATGATATCTGTTATCGTCATAAACTCTTAATGATAAATAATATAAATATAATTTAGTTAAGAGGTTATAGATGTTGCTAAAAGAAGAGATTTATGCAAATCTATAGAAATAGATGAACGAAGTAGTTTTATCCAAGACATAAGAAAAAACTAATAAAAAAGACCACTATCTCATCCTAAAATAGAGAATAATTACTTGATTAATAAGTTATTAACATATCGTATATGTGAAGAAATTCAATACCCTCTATTTAAAAGCATGATATCCGAATTTAACTTGGTATAAATTTAAAATATGAGAGATATTACTAGCGGATTATCGCAAAATCCTTATATTCTCAATAGCCATTCTAATTCACTTTTTATTAATAACTAACCTAATTTAACCAACCCTATTCTAATTATAATTTTTTGTCGGTGATCTTGATTTAACGATGTTGTTATGAATTGATGAAGATTTTAGTATACCGATATAAAACTACTTTTACTCTCTATTAACCCTAGTCAATCAGTTTGCTAAACATATACAATGAAATAATGACTATTTCTATTTTCGTGATCAAAGAGATCAACTAATTTTTTAGCGATCTCTTCTTTGAAAACTTCTACTTAATTACTTTAAAAAAATTTTCATACTATCTAAGTCATAAATCATAAATTATATAATGGATATAAAGCGATTTTTATGTACCTTAAAACATAATATTAAACCGACCATAAACATAATTATCAATTATAACGACGAAGCCATTACATGATCTGTAATTCAATTTATCATCATCGCCAACTTCTTAGCCAAGAAACTGAGTAATCAATAGAATCTACTATGCAATCCCTTCACCAGTGTTTCGATAAAGAAATAATTCGTAACTTCTAAAAAGTATAGAAAACTATTCTTTTCATGACTTTCTTATTATTAAATAATAGCTTCAATACTGATACATCCCTAACTCATATATGTAACTATCTCTTTAACATGTTGTTATACAAATTTACTTGTTTAAACCATTGATGTTTTAATTAAAAATAATATCTCAATAAGAGATATTACTTAATGATTTTATAAGACAATCTAAATTTTTTATAAAAATAAATACCTGGAATATTTTGACTACAATCATCTATTATACTACTATATCAATAGTAGTAGATAAAGCAAACCAACCCAAACATTTTAATGATTAATAAATCAAAATTTCAACTAGTCATTCATATTCTCATACTAAGAATACAAATTAATTTTTCTATATAATTCATATTAATTATATACTAAGAAAATTAAAAGAAAAAATAAAAAATAAACTAGTAATCTTTAGTAACATTATTTGAAATATATAAAATCAAACCACACTCAAATTATTTCAAAAATAATACTAAGAACAACAAATAGATATTTTATAAAATGTATTACAGATCATAATAGATTCTTTTATTTAAGATTCTAACTTTTTTTCCCAATGAAATAAAAGAATTAAATAATCTATTGACTATCTCATTCTACAATACGTAGAAATCTTATAACTATAAGCAAAATCAATAAAAAATAAGAAATATGTTTTTGATACCCAAGTATGAATATTCTATATATAGATAAAATCTCTTATGATCAAAAAATCCTTTGACTATGTAAGTATCTCCACTGTATAACTATCCTATCAATTAAAGAAGACTATAAAATAGTATTGGATATTCCTTGCATACATATCATATAAAATACCCTATATAGTCTTCTTCAACTATACAAAAAAGAGCTATTTCTCATGCTAATTAAGTTAACCATCTTAATTTAAGTAAAATATCCACTAAACATAACTCAAGAGACTATTTTAGTCATTCAGAACCCTAATTACTCAATTTTCAATCAATCATTTTTACAAAAATCAGTCTATATGCTCTTTAGAATAAGCATATCCTCATACTTCCTTGCATCGACACTACATATTACAAGTTCTTAAAATGACCAAACATTACAAACAGTGATCTTAAAATTATGATAAAAAACAATAACAAGAATATAAAGAACAGTCTAGTGATACAAATTTTTTTTGGTTTAATCTTTGGTATTATATTAGCTTGGTTTTCAAAAAACTATGCAATGGCAATAGGAGTGTTTGGAGACTTATTCGTAAATATATTAAAATCTATATCTCCTTTACTCGTATTAGTGCTCACCATTACATCTGTAGCCAACTATAATGAAGGACAGAAAAATAATATTCGAAAAATTGTCATTCTCTATTTACTGAGCACGTTTAGCGCAGTCATAATTGCATTGATCTCTAGCCATCTTATTCCACAAACCTTAACGCTACCATCCACTAACACTACGATTACAACCAAACCATCGAATACATTAGAAATATTGAGAACTCTTTTGATGAGTATGGTGACCAATCCGATTGAATCATTAATGAAGGCTAATTATATTAGTATTCTTTTATGGGGTATTAGTTTGGGCTTTGCCTTCCGTCACAGTAGTAACACCACCCGTTCTTTGCTTAATGATATAGCAGCTGCAGTAACACAACTAGTTCATTTAATAATCAAATTTGCACCAATTGGCATTTGTGGACTAGTTGCTTCTAGTCTTGCCTTAACTGGATTTTCAGTGTTACAGCAGTATGCCGACTTACTCAGCCTTCTATTAGGATGCATGTTTCTCATTGCTCTACTATTCAATCCACTAATAGTATGGTATATATTACGTTGTAATCCGTATCCATTGGTATTTACCTGTCTCAGAGAAAGTGGGATGACTGCTTTTTTTACTCGCAGCTCTGCTGCTAATATCCCAGTCAATATAATTCTAGCCAAAAAGTTAAATTTAAATCCAGAAACCTATACTGTATCCATCCCAATTGGAGCTAATATCAGCATGCCTGGTGCATCCATTACTATTACAGTACTAACACTAGCCGCTATACATACCTTAGGGATTAATCTAGATTTGTCAACTACTATCCTATTTAGCTTAATAGCATCTTTGTGTGCTTGCGGCGCTTCTAGCATCGCTAGTGGATCACTACTACTAATACCAGTAATATGCCATGTCTTCGGTATTCCCAATGAAGTAGCCATGCAAGTAGTAGCAATCGGATTTATTATAAGCATATTACAAGATTCCGCTGAGACTGCGCTCAACTCATCTGCAGCTATTTTATTTACTGCTGCTGTATGTATGGCAGAAAAACGTCATAAATTAAATAAAAATATCTAATACTTACAGTAATAAATTAAGATTTAAGAGGAGTCGTAAGAAGAATACAGTAGTCTACAAAACCAAGAGATCTAATAAAAATTAGAACAAAAATTTAATACATATAAATAATACAATCGTATAATATTTTTCTTACTTTACCAGATAAAAAGAATCATCACCAACAGATGAGTTATTACAACTCTTATTTATAGAGTTTTAATATAAAAATATCAAATATCTCAACATCAAATAATCTATATCAGAGATATCTATACATCTTGCTAATATTAATAATGAAGATTATTTGACTCTTCATCTTCTTCTACATCAAGATAGAGATACATGCAATTATTCAAAAATAAACTGAAAATCTTCTTATAGAAAAAAAGATGGCATCGAATCTTATACTTATATCTATTGATTCTATCAATACAGTTATTATTGGTTTGTATTAGCTTGCCTACTTATTTTATCTCTAATCATTAAACACTTTACAAGTTAAAGAATATTAAAAATATATTCGTACAGGATATTATATCACTGAAATTTCTTCGCTAGCCAACTGTAATCGATACATCTGCCAATAACGACCCTGTTTTTTTAACAACTGCTGATGAGTACCACTCTCTACTATCTTGCCTCGATGTAATACTAAGATTGTATCCGCCTCAGTAATTGTTGAAAGACGATGCGCAATCACAATAAGTGTCGCCTCTTTACGAAGAAGACATAAAGCTTTCTGAATGGCTTGTTCAGTTCCAGAATCAATATTGGCAGTTGCTTCATCTAAGATAAGTATCTGCGGCGTAGTAACCAATACTCTTGCTATTGCTAATAACTGTTTTTGTCCAACAGAAAGAGAATTGCCCTGTTCTCCTAAATCAGTATAAATGCCTTCTGGCATTGATCGTGCAAGATTTGCTAACTGTACAGTCTCTAAAATATCCCAGACCAACTTCTCAGTCATCGGTCTGCCTAAAGTAACATTCGCTAAAAAGGTATCAGCTAGTACTACCGGATCTTGCTGTAACATTGCTACACTATCACGTAATACAGAATGACTCAAGGAAGATAATGGTCGAGAATCAAGTAAGATTTCGCCCTTATTAAAAGGATAATATCCCATTAAAAGATTTGCTAATGTGCTTTTTCCACTTCCAGTGTGTCCTACTAATCCTACAAAATGTCGAGTCGGTACCGATACATTAATATCTGTTAACACTGGACAACCAGAAGAATACCTAAAAGTCAGATCACGAATATCAATTCTTCCGGTATGTAATGGTTCTATATCCTTGCCATAATGTTGTCTAGGTGCATCCATTAACTCAAAAATTCTTTCACCTGCAACCACAGCTTGCTGTAATACCGATTGTTGTGTAGTCACTTCAATCAATGGTTCATTTAACCGTGCAAGATAGTTGATAAAAGCATATAATACGCCAACCTCAATGGTATTTATAGATGAAAAACCATAAAGCATCATCAATCCACACAATATCAATGCAGAAAAAAGACTAAGAAGCGGCCGTAACAAGAATCCTTCAATACGCAAGGTTTCCATACGAGATAGATAGTGTAAACTACTAATTTCTCCCATTCGCTTCCCAAAACGGGTTTGTTGTCTAAACTGCTGAATAACAGTCATACCATTAATTACTTCATTAAAACCATTATTAATATCAGCTAAATAACTACGAACCCGACGAACAATGGGAGTGCTACAACGCTGATATATACACATCACTATTAATACAGCGGGGAAAATTGTCATTGCTACTACTGCCATGCGCCAATTAAGACTAAACATGGCTACAAGCATCGTACCCACCAATGCAGTACTACGTAATGCTGTCGCTACCACAGTCACATATAAATCACGTACGACTTCCGTGTCATTGGTCACCCGTGAAATAATTTGCCCAACTGGTTGAGAATCAAAAACACTTAAGGGTTGACGTAACGCTGCATCCATTACATTCGTTCGTAAATCTTGTACAACTCTCACCGACACCTGATTAAACCATAACGCTTGCCAATAGTATAGCAAAGCCGCTAGTATCTGTAAGAAAAGATAACCTAAAACTATGAAGCCAGAAAAACTGCCAAAAGGAACATAATGTTTAGCCATTTGATCAATAAGAACACTAAGAAGTATGGAACCTACAACTTCTGCTCCAGCAGCAATCCATAACATTAAAATTGCTAAACAAAGAGATCTCCACCATGGAGCACCATACGCAAGCAACCTTTTTATAGTTGGCCAAAGCCTGACTACATTAGTCATCGGACGCCCCATATTTTATATCATCCCCATCCAATACATCTTCTAACTGCTGATAACGATACATCTCACGATACCAACCTTTATTAGCCAATAAATTCTGATGATCCCCCCGCTGTATTACCACCCCACTCTTCAATACTAAAATCTCATTAGCTTCAGATAACACAGAAAGACGATGAGCAGTAATAATCACTGTTCTCTTTTCTCCCCAATAACGCAAATTATGCATAATTTTGTGTTCAGTACGACTATCTACAGCAGATAACGCATCATCTAAAACTAAGATTTCAGAATTCAGAAGCAGCGCACGAGCAATGGCGATACGTTGTTTTTGCCCCCCCGAAAGCATGACACCGCGCTCACCTACTTCTGTATCATAGCCACAAGGCAAACGCAATATATCTTCATGGATATGAGCAAGTTTCGCCACATACTCAATTTCATGTTGAGTAGCCGCAGGACGCCCTAAAGCAATGTTCTTTGCGATACTATCAGAAAATAAAAAAGGAGTTTGACTTGCTACGGCAAGGCGACTACGCCAAGCATCTAGACGAATTTGAGATAAAGGAATTTCATGAAATAAAATATCCCCTTGATCAATATCAAAATGACGTTGAATTAAACTTAATAAAGTACTTTTCCCAGAACCTGTTGGACCACACAAACCTAACATATGACCAGGCGGAATCATTGCGTTAAGATTCGATAATATAGTCTTATCTGATCCTGGATAATAGAATTTACCTATAATAATTTGTAACTTACCACGCTCTTTAGGTAAGTTGTTTTGACCATCCACGACTACTGGAGCCTCCGATAACAGTGCAAAAATCCGACTCCAAGCTACACTTCCACGCTCAACAATATTCAACATCCATGCTAATGCCAACATAGGCCAAATCATCAAACCTAGATACATTACAAAACTAGTTAACTGACCTAAAGTAATTGTACCATGCCAAACCATCCAGCTTCCACCAACAATAGCTAGTAAATTTGACAATGCAACAGAAATATAAATTGTAGGATCAAAACGAGCATCAATACGAGCAGCACGCAAGTTTTCCTCTCCTGTGTCTTTAGCAATAGCAGCAAACTTACCTGACTGATGATCTTCTAAACCAAAAGCTTTAATCATTCTAATGCTACTCAGACTTTCTTGTGTTTGATCATTTAATGATGAAAAGGCCGCTTGTACATTTTTAAAACGTTGATGTAATTGATTACCATAACATTTTATAACTAACGCCATAATCGGCATCGGCATAAGTGCTAATAATGTTAATTTTAAACTAATTTGTGAACTCATCACAAATAATACTGTGACTCCCATTACTAAAGAATCTACTAAAGTAAGAAAACCCTCACCAGCTGCAAAGACTACACGGTCAACATCATTGGTAGCTCGAGCAATTAAATCACCAGTACGACGACGTAAATAAAATTCAGGATGTTGACAGCTAAGCTGCCTATAAAAACCTTCACGCAATTCTACTGCTAAATGATACGAAGCACCAAATAAAAGTATCCGCCATGAATAGTGTAAGCAATAAATAATCATAGCTGTAATAAGCATGACACTGATCCACATCAGCACCTTACCGTGACTTATACCATCACGACTGACCCCATCTACTATTTTTCCAACCACAGATGGTGGCAATAACTTTAATATAGCAATTGTAAGAAGAAGCAGCACTGCCCCAAGGTAACGGCGCCATTCACGTAAAAAATACCAACTTAATTGTCTAAACAGCCTAACTGAAAAATCCTGATGATCAGCCTGACTCATCCAAAGCCTCTCTAATTTTAAGGACAAACTGGTAAAGCAGTGGTATATTTAATCTCTTCCATCGCAAAACTCGAAGTTACATCTAACAAAGTAGGTACACTGTGTAATAAGTTTTTATAAAATCTATCATAACTTTTCATATCAGCAACTTGAACTCGTAGAAGATAATCATATTCCCCGGCCATGCGATAAAACCCCATAACCTCCGGCATAATATGTATTGTGCTAACAAATTGATCAAACCCATCATAGGTATGCTGATGAGTTTTTATAAGAACAAAAGCAGTTAGATCCAAACCAAGCTTATCACTATTTAATAATGCCACTCGACCACGAATATAACCTTCATCATCTAACCTCTTCAATCTTTTCCAGCAAGGAGTAGTAGTAAGACAAACTTCCTCTGCTAAAACCTGTAAAGATAGAGTGCAATCCTTCTGAAGAATATTTAGTAACAAGCGATCTTTTTTATCCAACGTTATTGGTAGCAATATCTTCTCCTTTTGGTAACCTTTGCATTGAGAGTTTAGCAACTTTTTCTCCAAACATATCGTTAATCTGATTAGTATATATACTAAATTTAGTAAAAATGGAGATATAATGCGAAGAAAAATTTTTCAGAACCTCTTGATCATTAGTTTATTCACCACTGTTTCTTTTACCTGGGGTACCACCTGGATGGCAATGAAAATTGCTGTCTCTTCTGTTCCACCTATCCTTGCCACCGGGCTACGCTTTCTTTGTGCTACTCCATTTCTATTATTACTATCACGTTATAAACAAGCTCCTCTTTTATTCCCCACTGGTCAAGGTCTCTTCCAATTATATGTCACTATCTTTTATTTTGCCCTCCCATTTACATTAATGATTTATGGAGAAAGATATATTGCCTCTGGTTTAGCATCAATTATTTTTTCTATAATGCCTGCTATAATTCTTGTGCTCTCTCGATTAGTACTAAATGAACGAACAACACTACAACAATTGTTTGGCTTATGGATAAGTATAAGCACATTAATAATAATTTTATGGTATGAAACTTATCATCATACAGATACCCAACTACGAGGTATATTGGCACTAATTGCAGCAGTTCTAATACATGCTGTCATGTATGTCCTATGTAAAAAACGCTGCATTGGTATCTCAGTACTAAGTTATAATACTCTTCCATGCTTAGGAGCCGGAATTATTCTTACTATAGCTGGTCTTAGTGAAATAACCGATTTGAAGATTTTTTCTCCCCAAGCGCTATTAGCTATAGCCTACCTCGGTATAGTAGCTGGTGTAGGAGGAGTTCTAGCATATTTTTTACTTCAAAAAATGATTAAACCATTTCAAGCATCTCTTGTATTTATGGTATTCCCTTTAATCGCATTAACCTTAGAAAGAATTATAAATGGTAGTAGTCTTAGCACATATTCTCTATTATTGCTAATACCGTTTCTTATAGGCATGATACTTATATTATCTGAATCGAAGAAATAGACTCCATCTAAAATAAGTATAAAAAAATTAAAATTTAATATTACAGATTCTTCTAGCTAATCTATAAAATGTTGACATAAATTTAATTTTTTATTTCACATTCTTAAAATTAACACTAACACCTATTTAAAATCTAACAAATATAATAATGAGAAAAAATATAAAAACAATATAAAAATTAAGCTATATGTTAGTATATAACTATCTAAAAACTATAAATTTTATTTAAAATTATATAATTTTCTAGTTCAAAATACCTACAATAATCAATGATTCATCTATCTATTTTAAAACGCTTCACTTTATAATACTTAGGGGCAGTATGCAGCTGGATTATCTAGTATCTTAACTGATACGCATCAAGACTACTTTTTCCATTAAAACAAACATTTAATCTAAATAAAGATAATTTGTATAGACTAGATATATAATTTTACTAATTTTATCTTAAATAAAGACTTTACTTTTCTAGATCTTAGTAGTGATAGTTTTTCTAATGATTCATCTTTGATATCATTAGATAATAAGAATATTTAATTTAGAGCAGTCTAAAATATGATTACGCTATTCAGCGCATAACTATCAAGTTATACCCTAATCTAAAACTTCATATGCAATAATCATTCTGATTTATATGTTATGATAAAATCAGTGCTAAGACATTTTCTAAAAATATAACTATATTTTAGATTTATCCCTATTCTTAAAATAATCATATTCCACTTTAATCTGTAGTTAAACATAAAATATAATCAGCTATTATTACACGATCCTATTAAATAGGATTAACGCTACAAATTTACCATTTATAGTTCCTTTATACCACTTAGATCAACTTAAATCTTTTCTCCAACAGAAGAATTAAAATTTAGATAATAATCAGAATTTAATAAATAAAAAAATAAAATAATCAAGTATCTAACTTATTCTCTCCATCTTCAGATGGACTACCTGTTCACATAATACCCATTATATTTTTATTTTTAATTATATCTTATATGTAAATATAATGAGTTATTATGCCCATTCTTATAACAAAAAATAATAATAACGATAGATGATATAAAAAATCATTCTATTTGATTTGTCTATAAAAACACTGATTCTACTTAAAAATTAACTTATTTAATCCTATTCAAAATGAAAATATATTCTAATTTATTACATAATATCATGTAATAATACAAACCATTTACTCCACATGTTAGGTGTTCTAAATTAGAACTTATAACATCAAATACTAACAAATCTATTTCATATTACTCTATAAGTCATGATGAAGAAAAACGATCATAAATACCGAACACAAACATTGTTGCAAGTGATGGTAAAAGCCATAACATTCTCTGATCAATCAAAGGAAAATCTTGAATTATAAGAGGAAGAAAAATTTTTAAACTAGAATTTTCTATTCCATCTAAAATACCAAAAATCAAACTAACAAAAACTACTGGAATAAAAACTCTTTTTCTTTTTTTCCACCAAATGTTCGTAAAGCTTAATAAAATTAATATTATACAAGGAGGGTAAATTGCGATCAATATAGGAATAGATATATGAATTAAATTACTAAGTCCAAGATTAGAAAAAAACAAAGAAAGCATACCAATAATACATACCACCTGTTGATAATTGAAAGGTAGATACCTCTGAAAAAATTCTGCACAAGAACAAGTTAACCCAACTGCAGTAACTAAACAAGAAATAAAAATCAACATAGATAAAAACAAAGTACCCATAATACCAAAAGTATGTTGAATATAAGTATAGAGAATCACCGTACCATTTATATTATGATCTAAAATATTAGCACTATCAGAACCAATTTTAAACAAAGCTAAATAAATAACAATAAGACCAAGCGCGGCAATGCATCCCGCAATTATCGTATAACGAGTTAATAATTTTTCTTCACTAATAGAACGTAAACGCACAGCATTAATAATCACGGAACTAAAAACTAGTGCACCTAAAGCATCCATGGTTAAATATCCACTTAATAAACCATGAGAGAATGCTAGATTCTTATAATCTATGGAAACAGGCATCATACTACCAGCTGGCCATAAACATGC
Source organism: Candidatus Erwinia haradaeae (assembly GCF_900699015.1). GTDB lineage: Bacteria > Pseudomonadota > Gammaproteobacteria > Enterobacterales > Enterobacteriaceae > Erwinia_E > Erwinia_E haradaeae_E. The sequence continues at coordinate 884,800 of NZ_LR217737.1, forward strand.
AGAAATTGATAAAAAAATTAAAGCTAATATTTTTAATGGGGCAAGAATATAACCAATGATATCCAATAACTTAGCAGGATAAAGAGAAATAACACTAACTAAAATAAAATAGAATAGACTATAACAAAATAAGAACCACTTAGTATTTCCAAATAACGAAGCTAATCCTATTTCAAACGAAACATTAGATGTACGCGGTATAGCAAATAACGGACCAACAATAAGGTAACAAATAGCGGCTAAGATAATCCCTGCAATTTTACCAATTGGCGCACTAAGAACTTCAATACTTCCTCCAGCTCTTGCTAATGCAATAACTCCAAGCAATGGGAGACCAACAGCCATAATAAGAAACCCAAAAGCTGCATGCCAAACATATTCTCCAGACTGAATACCTAACATAGGTGGAAACATTATATTTCCAGCCCCTAAAAAGAAAGCAAGAGTCATAATACCTAGCGTTAGAATATCTTTAAAACTCAGATAATGCTGCATAAGAAAACCATACATCCTGAATAAATCAATCAATTCCATCATATAAACTAATAATGAAGATATATAAAACATAGATTGATAGCATATATTAAAATTATTTTTTATTTTATAAAAAATAAAAAATCTTTTGAAAATCTAATCTCAATAAACGACTAGATCCATCAATATCCACCTCCAATGCCTAAACTTATCACACCCCGAATAACCTAATTATACTTACCTGAATATCCTTAATTATCTAGTTAGTGATCAATACATATAAATTTAAAATAATATGTATAAGTAGTATCCAATTGAATTGCAATCAATAATATTTTATACTAATAACTATAATTAGTAATTAAGATTATTTATAATTAATTTTTAATCTCTATTTCTCTTAAATATATTGAAAACTCAAAAAATCGGATTCATATTACATATTATCAGTGTGATCTATATCGTATGCTTATAAGATAAAGTTTGCATCTCTATCCAATTTAAATTCTCAAATATAATATGTTGATCAATGCAATTAATATAAGGCGACGATACTGTAAAAACCTTCCAATAATAATTATGAGAATAAGACGTTAAATAAATATAAATAGTTCTACTGTACATGTTTAATACTATACTCGTTTCTTCAATTAATTGAACTAAAGTATATTAACCATTTGAAACAAAATACTAATCACAATAAAAGGTAGAAGTTTACAACAGCGACACCTTTACTATAATATTTCATCTAATCACAGTTATTAATAAATTATTAATACTCTGGAATATATTTCCACGTCAAAATATGATTAATACAACACATAAAAATTCATAACCATCTATAATGATTGTGAAATCCTTGTTATTTGAGGTTATTCAATGAAATGCAGTATCAATAATAAAAAAATAGCAATTTTATCATTAATATTACAACCAATACTACTTAATGGTTGTCAAAGCGTATTAATGGACCCAAAAGGACAAATCGCAATAGCACAACGCTCACTTATTCTAACAGCATTTAGTTTAATGATGATTGTTGTATTACCTGCAATTTATATGGCTATTCTATTTTCCTGGAAATATCGAGAATCCAATACGCTAGCTCCATATAACCCAAATTGGGACCATTCATATAAAGTAGAAATCATAGTATGGACTATCCCGATCCTCATAATTATCTTTCTCAGCATTCTTGCATGGAAATCAACTCATGAACTAGAACCTCGAAAAAATTTAAGACCTGATATTAAATCTATTGTAATCGAAGTGGTTTCACTCAACTGGAAGTGGTTATTTATCTATCCTGAACAAGGGATTGCTACCATAAATCAAATTGCTTTTCCAGCTAATTGTCCTGTACACTTCAAAATTACTTCTCATACCGTAATGAATTCCTTTTTTGTTCCAAGTCTAGGCAGTCAAATGTACGCTATGCCAGGGATGCAAACTCATCTAAATTTAATTGCAAACGAAGCAGGAATATTTAATGGAATCTCATCTAATTACAGTGGTAATGGCTTCTCGCACATGAAATTTAAAGCGATTGCTACTCAGAACAGACAAGATTTTGATCAATGGGTAAAGACAGTAAAAAAATCTCCTAAAACTTTAATAACCATGACTGATTTTAATCATCTTGCTCAACTAAATAACAATTATTCAGTAGTCTTTTTCTCTACCGTTAAACCAGAGTTATTTAAAAATATAATGGATCAATTTAAAATCAACAATACAACCAAAATAGAACAAAACCAACAAATAAGATCCACAGTTATAAATATAAAAAACATCACTCAAACAGGAAGCCTCAACAAATCAAATGATATTAAATACTAATTTCAGATCAAAAATAATCTATACAAAAATAAAACACTATGATATTGCTAATATCTAATGAAATCTTATAAAGATTAATCAATCCTTTAAGTTATTTTATACAATTTATATATCAGACAACTCCTTCCCCAAACAGGAACCGAGGAATCACATGATCTTAGGAAAATTAACTCTCAATTCTATCCCCTTCCATGAACCTATTATCATGGGAACTATTGCCACTATTATTCTTATAGGCATTGGTATTGTTGGAGCTATTACATATTGCAATAAATGGAAATATCTTTGGTCCGAATGGTTCACTTCTGTAGATCATAAAAAAATAGGAATTATGTATATTATCATGGCTTTCGTGATGCTACTTCGAGGTTTTGCCGATGCCATCATGATGCGTGCCCAACAAGTCCTTGCCTCTTCAGGCCAGTCTGGATTTTTACCACCACATCACTACGATCAGATTTTTACTGCTCATGGTGTAATTATGATCTTTTTTGTAGCCATGCCACTTGTAGTGGGATTAATGAACATCATTGTTCCATTACAAATTGGCACTCGCGATGTAGCTTTTCCATTCTTAAATAACTTAAGCTTCTGGTTCACTGTTATAGGTGCAATACTGATTAATCTCTCACTAGGTATCGGTGAATTTGCACAAACAGGTTGGCTAGCCTATCCTCCACTTTCTGGGCCAGAATATAGCCCTGGTGTAGGAGTCGATTACTGGATATGGAGTTTACAGCTTGCTGGTATTGGTACGACTCTGACAGGAATCAACTTCATAGTTACTATCCTAAAGATGCGTACTCATGGCATGACCCTACTTAAAATGCCAGTATTTACTTGGACTTCGTTATGCACCAATATACTTATTATTGCTTCATTTCCTGTTCTTGCAACTACTCTCAGTCTTCTTACCTTAGATCGTTATCTAGATTTTCATTTCTTTAGTAACGAAATGGGGGGGAACATGATGATGTATGTTAATTTAATCTGGATCTGGGGTCATCCAGAAGTGTACATCCTTGTTCTACCAATCTTTGGTGTATTCTCAGAAGTTGTTGCGACCTTTTCGCATAAAAGTTTATTTGGCTACACCTCTCTAATTGGAGCAACAGTAGTCATAACCATTCTGTCATTTCTTGTTTGGCTTCATCATTTTTTCACTATGGGTGCTGGAGCAAACGTGAATGCCTTCTTCGGTATAATGACAATGGTTATTGCTATTCCTACCGGTGTAAAAATCTTTAACTGGCTATTTACCATGTATCAAGGACGAATCCGATTACATTCTTCCATGTTATGGACTATCGGCTTCTTAGTAACATTTTCACTAGGTGGAATGAGCGGAGTTCTTCTCGCTATCCCAGGCGCAGACTTTGTTTTACATAACAGTTTATTTCTTATTGCCCACTTTCATAATGTGATTATAGGCGGTGTAGTATTTGGATGTTTTGCAGGAATAGCATATTGGTTCCCTAAAGCATTCGGAGTTCTTTTAAATGAAAAATGGGGTATTCGTGCATTTTGGTTTTGGATTCTTGGTTTTTTTACTGCATTTATGCCACTATACGCATTAGGATTTATGGGTATGACACGACGCCTCAGTCAAGAGATCGATCCACAATTCCATACTATGCTAGTCATTGCAGCTGGAGGAACCATATTAATTACTTGTGGAATTATCTGCCAATTCATTCAACTCTATGTCACCATCCGTGACCGAAGATTTAACCGTGATCTAACTGGTGATCCTTGGGGAGGACGCACACTAGAGTGGTCCACATCTTCACCACCACCATTCTATAATTTTGCTATTTTACCTAAAATAAATGAACGTGATGCTTTTTGGCACATGAAAAAACAAGCAACAATGCACCAAAGTACCCCACAATATACTAATATTCATATGCCAAAAAATAGTAGCACTGGAATTATAATGGCTTTCTTCAGTCTTTTATTTGGTTTTTCTATAATCTGGCATATTTGGTGGTTAGTCTGTATATCATTCCTAGCTACACTTATATCATGGATTATAAAAAGTTTTGATGAAGATCTCGATTACCATGTACCTATTCAAGATATTATAACTATTGAAAATCATCATCTTAATAAAAGAAGCAATACAGGTATGCACCATGTCAACTGAAACAGTTTCTACCAGAAATAATATAAGTAGTAACAAAATCTTTGGATTCTGGTTATACCTGATGAGTGATTGCATTGTATTCGCTACTTTATTTGCTACCTACGGAGTAATGGTAACCAATATCGCAAATGGTCCAACAGGTAAGTGTTTCTTTGATTTACCATTTGTACTACTAGAAACTAGCTTTCTTTTGCTCAGTTCTGGCACTTGTGGTCTAGCCTTAATTCGAATGAATCAGAATAAAAAACATGCAGTCATATTATGGTTCGGGCTTACTTTTATCTTCGGTTTAACTTTTATTGGAATGGAAGGATATGAACTACTACATCTCATTAATCAAGGTATAGGACCTAATCTTAGTGGTTTTTTATCTGCTTTTTTTACGCTACTTGGAGCACACGGCCTACATGTTATCGCTGGATTAATTTGGATGATTTTACTTATATTTCAAATAGCTCAACGGGGTTTAACTACAACTAATTCTATACGAATCATGTGTTTAAGCTTATTCTGGCATTTTCTAGATATAATATGGATATGTGTATTTACCATTGTCTATTTAATAGGGAAAATATAATGGTCCCATCGCCAATGCAGGTCAAAAAAAACTTTTCGAAAGCTACTATAAGGTCTTATATCACAGGCTTGTCTTACTCAATTATTCTTACAGTGGTACCATTTTTAGTAGTTTTAAATGATCAGATAACTGAAACTATGAGGCTATCTGTAGTTCTAGTATGCGCAGTATGCCAAGTCTTAGTACACTTAATCTACTTCCTCCACTTAGACCGTGAAGCGGAAGGTGGATGGAATTTAATCGCTAGTATATTTGTGGCAATAATAATCTTCATTATTATTGTTGGTTCTTTATGGATTATGTGGAATTTAAATCAAAATATGGTACATAATTAAGAATGATATTCTAGATGATTAAACACTATTTACAACTAATAAAACCAGGAATTATTATTGGTAATTTAATTTCCTTAATTGGTGGTTTTTTATTTGCTTCTAAATATAACATTGACTATTACAACTTTTTTTTTACCGTCATCGGCTCAATTCTAGTAATTGCATCTAGTTGTGTCTATAACAATTACATAGACCGAGATATTGATAAAAAAGCTCAAAGAACAAAAAATCGAATTTTACCATCTGGTCTAATTTCTTTACGAACTATTCTAATCTACGCATCCATATTAGGTGTTTCTGGTTTTTTAATATTGTATTATCAAACTAACCTTCTAACAACATCATTGGCAATGATAGGCTTTATAGTGTACGTTGGCGTCTATAGTCTATATCTGAAACGTCGTTCTATCTATGGTACATTAATAGGAAGCCTTTCAGGTTCTACTCCTCCTCTCATAGGTTATTGCTCAGTATCAGGGCAATTTGATGCTGGAGCATGGATATTGCTATTTATATTTAGTTTTTGGCAAATACCACACTCTTACGCTATTTCTATTTTATATTTAAAAGATTATCAAATAACTAATATCCCGGTATTACCAGTAAAATTAGGCATTATAGAAGCTAAAAAACATATTATATGTTGTATTATTGCATTTATTGCTTCCACTATTATGCTATTCATAGCAGGATATACTGGATATAAATATCTCATCGTAATAAGCATAGTAGGTATCTGCTGGCTAAGTATCGCGTTGGCTAGTTACAAGCCTTCTGATGACCAGATCTGGGCTCGAAAAATTTTTATTTTATCTCTTATAGTAATCAGTACTTTTAGCGTTATGATATCAATAGATATGACATAATAACCCCCTATAAACTACCCGCTTATTTTGATTAAAATTTTGTAAAAACACTTACCCTCAATCAATACATCAAATTGAAATCACTTTATTTTAGAATATTAAACGACGTTACAATAATATTTAAAAAGTTACTCTGCAATCATCAAATAAAGATTTAAATCCTGGAGGTAGTCATGAATGATAATAAAATGACCAGAATTGAACTATATGCTACCTGGGGACTCAGTACAATATTTTTCTTGCGAATGCTAGGTATGTGCATGGTTCTTCCAATTCTAACTACTTATGGAATGCAGATTCAAGACGCAAACGAAACTCTAATTGGATTAGCTATTGGAATATATGGCATCACTCAAGCAATTTTTCAAATCCCATTTGGTCTCTGTTCGGATCGATTTGGACGTAAACCATTAATTATTATAGGATTGTTTCTCTTTACTATTGGTAGTCTAGTAGCTGCAATGACCGAATCTATATGGGGTGTTATACTAGGTCGTGCATTACAAGGTTCTGGTGCAATATCATCTGTTATTATGGCTCTATTATCTGATCTTACTCGTGAACAAAATTATACTAAAGCGGTAACATTTATTGGTATGGGTTTTGGCATAACTTTTGCTATTGCTATCATCATAGGCCCTATTCTCGCTAACGCACTAAGCCTCAACGCATTATTCTCGATTACCGCTTTATTTTCTATACTCGGAATTATTATTACACTGATTGTAGTTCCATCAACATCAATACAGATACTGAATCGCGACGCAATAACTGTACGAAGCGGTATCAGGTCTATTATAACTAATAGACATTTGATTAAGTTAAATCTTAGTATCTTCTTTCTACATATACTACTAATGTCTAACTTTATGAGTTTACCTATAGAATTCTCATTAGCAGATTTTCCTACTAAAGATCACTGGAAGATTTACTTATGTACCATATTTATTTCTTTTGTCACCACAATACCTTCTATTCTCTATGCTGAAATTAAACAAAAAATGAAAGTAGTTGTTATTTCTTGTACAGCATTAATGCTGGGATCTGAAATCCTATTATGGCATTCTAGTCACACTCCCTGGAAACTATTAATAGGCTTACAAATATTTTTTATCAGTTTTAACCTGATGGAAGCAATATTACCCTCCTTGATTAATAAAGAATGCCCCATAGGTTACAAGGGAACAGCTATGGGATTATACTCTACCAGTCAATTTCTTGGTGTAGCAATTGGTGGAAGTGTAAGCGGTTGGCTTCTTGGTCATTTTAGCATCAATCACATCTTTCTATTGGGCTCTATTCTTTCTCTGGCATGGCTATTGTTGACTCTGAATATGAGAGAACCTCCTCACCTTACTAGTTTGAGATTTACGCTGACATCTTCGTCTATAAACACGATTAAGCTAGAACAATGCCTTAATTCTCATCAAGGTGTATTTGATGTATTGTTACTTCCTCAAGAAAAAAGTGTTTATGTTAAAATTGACAATAAAAAAACCTCTCGCTCTGCGATAGAAAAAATTATTTCAGAGCAAGCAATCTCTTAAAGATCAAAAATGATTAAAATCAAAATCCATGTATCTCATGGTCAAAATAATTTCTAATTACCGTCATTATGTTACTATGTAATCCATTAGCTATGTTACAAACTCTATAAGTCTTCATCAGAAAGTAGTCATACTGTATCCATAGTACTAAGATAAGATCCTTACCATAACAATCACTAAAGTAAATTCACTAACTAATATTAACTTCATTGGTCACTATTTCAGATGGGATCATGAAATAGAATGAAACGATAATTCTAGATTTTATCTCACTATTTTTAGCTTTTTAAAAACATAAAATCAATAATTGATAGTAAAAGTTAATCTAAAAAAATGAAATTCTAAATAACCATTATAAAATATAAAATAACTAACTATTTTCTACAGTATAGGAGAATCAACTAATATTTATTAGATCAACTTATGCAACATAAAATGATTACTCTTTATAGATAAGAATTAAAATATTTGACTATTACTAAATTTTTTATAAAATTTAAAGAAATATATTATAAAAATGATAGATAATTAATAAAAAATTTCTTATTAAACAGTCTTTTTCTTATATAACTCTCTACACATCTATACATTATGATAATATATAGAATCACTACTCTTCTTAAATTACAAACTTAAATAATTAATCATAAAATCTAACGTAGAATTTTTATCATATTACTTGAATATAAATAGATTGTTTTATATAATAATTTATTTCATAAATTATCATTTTAAGAGTAAATTAATTCTAAACTTCTAGATTAATAGTATCCTTTGAAATTTTTAAAAACTAACTAGTGATGCATATGAAATTCAATTTATTGACATAATCAAGATCTTTGATCGCACTCATATAAACTCACTAATAACTTCAATCCTAAAAAGATTATATCAGGAGTCAAATATGAAAGTTACAGTACTTGGTGCAGCAGGATCTATCGGACAAGCTCTTTCTTTACTTCTTAAAATGAAACTACCGGACAACTCACATCTCTCTCTTTACGATATCTCCCCTGTTACTCCAGGCATTGCATTAGACTTAAGCCATATACCAACTTCTGTAAAGACAGAAGGATTTGATGGCACTCAGACTAAAGAAGCTCTTAGCAATACCAATATAGTTCTAATTTCAGCTGGTTTTGCACGCAAACCAGGAATGGATCGTTCTGATCTCTTTAAGTTAAATGCAAAAATAATACAACACCTTATCGAAGAAGTTGCTGAATATAGCCCAAATGCCTTAATCGGTATTATAACAAATCCGGTTAATTCAATGGTTCCTGTTGCTGCATCAGTTCTAAAAAAAGCTGGTGTTTACAATAAAAATAAATTATTTGGCATCACTACACTCGATATCATCCGATCTAATGCATTTATAGCAAAATTAAAACAAAAAAATCCAACAAAAATTAATACTCCGGTAATTGGAGGCCACTCTGGTATAACTATACTTCCTCTCCTATCTCAACTTACTAAAGATTATTGCTTCAGTGAAAAAGAGATTGTCGATCTTACTAAAAAAGTACAGACCGCAGGTAACGCAGTTCTAGAGGCAAAAGCAGGCGGAGGATCCGCCACGCTTGCTATGAGTGCAGCTGCTACACGCTTTACTCTATCCTTAATACGAGGATTAGAAGGAGAGAAAAATATTATCGAATACGCATATGTAGAAGGAAATACAACATATGCAACTTTCTTTTCACAACCTCTACTCTTTGGTAGAGATGGCATTATTGAATATCTATCTATCGGTAATCTTAGTCAATTTGAACAAAATACAATTAGCAATATGATCAAAACTCTAAATAATGATATTTGTATTGGAGAAGAATTTATTAAATAATAATATTATATTATTATACAAACTACGTTGTATCGAGAATCGAATTATAAAATATTTTCATCTTTCAAAAACTAGATGATCAAACTTTATAAAATATATATAATACTAGTAATATACCCTTAATATACTATGAATCATAAGTTACTTAAAATTATTGCATGCCCAATCTGCCATGGGCAATTACTATTTTATACTAAAAATCAGAAAGAACTAATTTGTATATCTGATAAAATAGCGTATCCAATTAAAGATGGTATACCTGTGTTAATAAAAAACAGAGCTCGTATACTGTCCTTATCAGAAACTGATATATGAATTTTATTGTGATCATTCCCGCACGTTTTTATTCCACTCGCCTTCCTGGAAAACCGTTATTAACTATACATGGAAAACCAATGATAGCACGTGTAATTGAACAAGCATGGAAATCCAATGCAAAACGGGTAATTGTTGCCACTGATCATCCTTCGGTAGAATCTGTGGTTAAGGCTATGGATGGAGAAGTATGTATGACTAGTTCCAGTCATAGTTCTGGAACTGAAAGGATAGCCGAAGTACTCGAACACTATCAATTTTCCGACAACACAGTTATTGTTAATATCCAAGGAGACCAACCTATGTTACCACCTGAACTAATTGACCAGGTGGCAAATAATATTACATTATACAATGCTAGTATCGCTACATTAGCAGCACCAATCACCTCTCCAGAGGAAGCTTGTAACCCAAATATAGTTAAAGTAGTATGCGATCTCTATGGTTACGCTCTTTACTTTTCTCGTGCTACTATCCCATTTTATCATGATCAATTAACCACTCAATCATACTCTATATATACACATGTTTTACGACACATTGGCATATATAGTTATTACGCTAGCTTTATTCGTCAATATGCTCTCTGGCATAAAAGTCCCTTAGAACAGATTGAATCTCTAGAGCAACTTCGCGCATTATCATATGGGGAGAAAATCCATGTCGATCTTGCAAAAATTAACCCAAATCATAGCATAGATACGCCAGAAGATCTTATGCGCATACACACAACTGAGCTATAGCTCAGTTGTGTGTATGCTAAGTTAGCCATATACTTCTGCTCAAAAAGCAAAATATCAAATATAGCAATTAATTAATAAGTCTAACTGAATATTGATCTACTGTTCAAATCCCTTCTATTTTTATAGATAAAAATCTATTTTTTCTATAGAAATTCTTAATACTGATGTATTATTCATATTCTAATGACATTTGATTTCTGAATTAATAAACCTTATCCCGTTAAAAATCACTCTATTAATATTTTAGTATTCATCTACTCCTGATGCATAAAACCCCTTCTTTATCTTGCATCTCGATACTTAATAATATAAAAATAATCTAAAATAGAGTTACCTAATACTACTGATATTGTCTACCTAAACGTTGTTTCATTTCTCGTTGATACTTGTTGTAATCATCACCACATTCTGCAGAACAAAATGCTGTACCTACAACGACAATTTCATCCTTACACCAGATACATTTTCCATCAGGGCTTTGCAAGCTACGTTCTCTAGCTGAGAGCGCTGCTTTAATCATATCCTGTTCACGCTTTTGAGCTAAATCTGCTTCATCCATTATCAACTCCTACATAAATTTATATTTTGGGATCTTGATGTACCATAATTATAAGTTATAAATAATGATACATTATACCTTGTATTTGACAATAGTAACTATGATATAGAATCTGATATTTGTTTTTCCATATCAAATAAAATTAATTCTTTAAAGACCAACAAAAAAAATAAAAAATTAACAATATAATCATTTCATTCAACACATGAGTTTAGTATACAAATACTCATTACAGAAATATAAATTTACAAGCATTTAAAATGCTATTATATTTATGTTTATAGTAAAATATTCCACTTAGACTTATGATTTATAACTAAATAAATAACAAACAAACAAGCTCAATCAAAAATCAAATTAAACATACTTTGCACCAATCACATTAATTAAATAACCTTCTAACTCTATAGTAAAAACAGTCTAATCAAGATATCTAAAAATTAGAAATACTATATATCCTCATAACTACCTACCGTTTTTATCTATTCTCGGCACTATTTCACTCTGTTTATGATAAAATAATAACATGTTAAAACTCAGAACACTGTGATGTATTGTTATTAACCAATCAAGAAGTTTAATACCTGATCTTTCTATACAAAATCTAATGCACTCTTCTTAAATATTTAACGAGACTATAGCACCTATGCACCCTATGCTCAACATTGCCATCCGCGCTGTTCGAAAGGCTGGAACCATTATTATCAGGCACTATGAAATTACAGGGTATCACGAAACTCATGAAACAAATTATCAGACCTTATCTAATAACATGAAAAAGGACGTATTATGTCAAATGACTACGCTCATTCTAAAATCTTATCCACAACACTTAATTCTTACAGAGGATACAATCAAAAAAGAAGAAAACCAAAACACACAGTGGCTAATTAATCCTCTAGATAGCACAATTAATTACAGTAAAAAACTACCTCATTTTAGTATTTCTGTTACTGTTCGAGTTAAAGGACGGAGCGAAATCGCAGTAATATATGATCCAATGCGTAATGAATTATTTTATGCTAGTCGAGGACAAGGTGCTCAATTAAATGGATACCGATTAAGAGGTAGTTTTACCAGAGAAATTAACAAGGCTATTATTACAACAAACTTTCCTTGTATAAATAATCCAAATCACAAAACTTATTTTCAAATAGTAAATAGAATATGGGCCCAGTGCCCCAATGTACGTCGTAGTGGTTCACCTTCACTAGATCTAGCCTATATAGCAGCCGGACGAATTGACGCCTATTGTGAAATAGGATTAAAAACTCTGGACTTCGCTGCAGGCGAGCTATTAATACGAGAAGCCGGTGGATTAGTAACTGATTTTAATGGAGCACATGATTATTTTTATTCTGGAAATCTTATAGCAGGTAATGCGCGAATCGTCAAAACAATACTCATGAATTCAAAAAAGGATAAAACTATGATAAAAGACTAATAATCTTATAGGTAGATCTCAAGTAAATAATAAAAAATTCTGACCTAAAATCTGATTAGTTACATGAAAACTAATCGATATACTGACTTTTTAAATAACCTTTTATATAGAACCCATGTAATCTTATATCACTAACACTTTATACGAATATTCTAGGTTTTCTCTTATAGTAATCTTCAATAAGATGTTTATTATACAAATAAAAATTAATTAAAATTATAATATATTTGTTCTATTTATTTTTCAAAAAATCAATAATAAAATCAATAAGAATGTTAATAAAAAATAATTAACCCCTCCTGATATTAATCATATATATTGTTTTTATTTAGAATAAACAAATAAATTAACTATAGTCATTGTATAAATAAAGAAAATAGAATATGACTATTTACTACACATATACATAGAAAATCTATCTAATCTATTTTAGGTGGATTTAAAAAATTATTAAATCTTTTAATGCAATATTGATCAATCCAAATGTTGATATTACCCATCTTACTGATAATTTATTATAAATGATTTTTGTTATATAGACCTTCTTTTACAGAAGTTTTATTATTTAAATATTCTTTTAAACCACTATTTCGTAAATAACACGAATCACATTGTCTACATCCATAACTTTTTATGCCATTATAACATGTAATCGTTTCATGAATCACAAAATCTAATACCCCAAGAAGATCTGCTAATGCCCAAATTTCCGCTTTAGTAAACCACATTAAAGGAGTTTTAAAAATAATGTCCGCTTGCATTCCTAATGATATTGCATGATTCATAGCAAGAATAAAAGTATTACGACAATCCGGATAACCTAAAAAGTCTGTTTCACAAACTCCCATAATCACAACTGAAGTTCGTAACTGATAAGCATACATTGAAGCTAACGTAAGAAATAGAATGTTTCGGCCTGGTACAAAAGTACTAGGTATAGAACCATTTCGATGCATGCCAACCTCAACATCTGATGAATAATCACTTATTAAACTAGAAGATGAGAGCTGATAAAAAACTGAAATATCCATAAATTTATGCGACTGAACACCTAATTCTAAAGCAATATTTCTTGCTATATTAATCTCTTGATTATGACGCTGTCCATAATAAAAGGTTAAACAGTAAATCAATTGATATTCCCTAAGTGCCTGTATTAGACATACCGTTGAATCCTGCCCGCCACTAAAGACTACAACTGCTGTCTTTTGCATATATTAACTCCTGTAGGGATAAAATTAATTCTTTGTTATAAATAAATCATATTGCGTCTTTGTTGCTCTAATTAGGTTTCATAAGTGTCCATATAATTAGGCGCATTCCATTATGGAGTAATAATATTCAATGCAGCTCTATTAAAAAAAATATTAAAATCTTATGATAAATCTCAATATTGTAAAAATATAATTAGATATAAGATGTTAGTAATCTAAAACAATAAAATAATATAAACATAAAATAGTTCTATTTAATAAAATAGAATCATTTATCTATGATATCAATAATTATTCAAATACGATGAATTATTCCAATAATCATTACAATAGTAATTAAAAAATTAGTTACCTAATCTTATAAAATCACTTAATATTAAGTGTATTACCTTATAAGTAATCCGGTTTTTTAAAGAGATAAAAATAATGCACACATATATAAACTATATAATATTCTATATTTCACATATACTATCACTTATACTACTATAGATAATCCTTAATTCTATCGTATAGACAGAAAATACTATCATCTCTAAATTAATGCATAATGAATATTAACTATATAAAATACAAAAAATACATAAGAGCATCTTGTACTTCATGATCATGATACAGTCTATATATAGATTTTAAAATAATTACAAAATAGTAAAAAATAACAGTAACTTAAAACACTCTAGATCATACCTAAAAACTGTCACTTACTATAAGAAGAAGAGAAAAACTACAAGTATCTTATTTTTTCTGAAAAGAATAGTATATATATAAAAAACTGTAATAATTATTATTTAGACGAAAAACATGAAAACTAGAATAATAATCACTAAAGAATCTACTATCTATCAATTTATAACTATTTAACTTCAATTTATTTTATAAATTTAGATCTTGTTATTCACTTAGTTTCTTATATATAAGATATATAATATTTAATTTAATAATCTAAATCCATATTCTGTATATTATATAACGCTACAAAGATACACAAAACTATAAAAATCAATCTATAAATATCTATTTATAAGAAAAATAAAACTTATTTCTTATTTTATATAGAAAACTCTTTAAATAGAAACTAATCACAAATATTTAAATCTTTTTATTTAAATACTACAATATTAGATATTTCCTTGAATGAATTGAGAATCTTGCTGATGAAGAAAAAAATATTAATTTTAAATGCGATAGCTTTGAGCTTAAGCTTGGCTCTGCAACCTTTTTCTGCAACCTCTAGAGAAAACCCTGTACCGCCTCAAAACTCACTACCATCTAACAGTTTAGCTCCTATGTTAGAAACTGTGATGCCATCAGTAGTAAGCATTAATGTTGAAGGAACAATACTACGTAAGACAGAACAACTTCCACAATTCCAGCCTTTCTTTGGTGGTGCTTCACCATTTTGCCAAGAAGGCTCTCCATTTCTCGGTTCACCACTATGTCCAGGAGGCCCATCAAATGATAATTATAGTACAGATGGACAACAACAAAAATTTAGAGCACTAGGATCTGGAGTAGTAATCAATGCTCTAAAAGGATATGTAGTCACCAATAATCATGTTGTTGATAATGCAACAAAAATTCAAGTACAACTAATTGATGGGAGAAAATATGATGCAAAAATTATAGGTAAAGACCCTCGTTCCGATATTGCTTTAATTCAAATATCAGAAGCGAGAAACCTAATAGCTATAAAAATTGCTGACTCAGAAAATATTCGTGTAGGTGACTACACTGTTGCCATTGGCAATCCTTATGGTCTTGGCGAAACCGTAACCTCAGGTATTATTTCTGCCCTAGGTAGAAGCGGACTTAATACAGATCACTATGAAAACTTTATACAAACTGATGCTGCAATTAATCGGGGTAACTCAGGTGGTGCATTAGTGAATTTAAATGGAGAGCTCATTGGAATTAATACTGCTATTCTTGCACCAGATGGTGGAAACATCGGAATTGGATTTGCTATTCCATCTAATATGGTTAAAAATCTATGCACTCAAATGGTTACATATGGCCAAGTAAAACGAGGAGAACTAGGAATTATTGGAATTGAACTTAACTCAGAACTAGCTAAAGCAATTAAAGTTAATGTTCAACGAGGCGCGTTTATTAGTCAAGTATTACCAAAATCTTCAGCAGCACGAGCTGGAATCCGAGCAGGTGATGTAATTATATCAATTAACAATAAACCAATCTCTAGCTTTGCAGCCTTCCGTGCACAAATAGGTTCGTTACCAGTAGGAACAACAATGCAATTAGGCCTAATACGTTCTGGTACACCAATAAATGTCATTCTTTCTTTACAAGAAAATAACACAGAAAAAGTAGAATCTGGTAGTATATATGGTGGCATTGAAGGCGCAGATCTCAAAAATTATAATGCACAAGGCATTAAAGGAGTTAAAATTGATAACCTAAAAGAAGGTTCAGCAGCAGCGAGGATTGGTCTTAAAAAGGATGATATTATTCTTGGTATTAATCAACAATCAATTAGTAACTTGGATCAACTACGAAAAATCCTTGATAGCAAACCTGCAGTAATAGCACTGAATATTCAACGTGGTGAGAACTCAATCTACCTATTAATGCAGTAAAATAAACACAATTATCTTCTAATAATCATAGATTCATAACTATAACTTAAACTAAGAATTTTCCTATCCTTCTATACTAATTCTTTTTTAAATAAAAGAAATTTTTTTTAAGAAAAAATGTGGATATTCTTTAGTTCTCTAAAGAGAATATAACACCATACATCAGCTAATAAGTACAATATTACTATTAAGGATTGACACTCATGGTGATTGTTACCGGCGGAGCTGGATTTATTGGAAGTAATATTATTCATTCCTTAAATGAAAAAAATTACACTGATATACTAGTAGTGGATAACCTTAAAAAGGGTATTAAATTTTCTAATATTGCTCATCTCAATATTTCTGATTATATAGATAAAGAAGTGTTTCGGATCTCTATCCTACAAAATAAATATTTCTTTAGAAATATTGAAGCTGTATTTCATGAAGGTGCGTGCACAGACACCACTGAATGGAATGGAAAATACATGATGGATAACAACTATCAGTATTCTAAAGATCTTCTGGACTGGTGCCTTCAACGACGCATTCCATTTCTTTATGCTTCTTCTGCGGCTGTTTATGGACACTGTCATACTGCATCCATTGAAGAATCTGAATATGAATCTCCATTAAATATTTATGGCTATTCAAAACTGCTCTTTGATCAGTATGTTCGTAAAACTATAAAAACAGCAGAATCACAAATCTGTGGCTGTCGTTACTTTAATGTCTATGGAGAAAACGAAACTTATAAAAATCGCATGGCTAGCATAATATTCCATCTAGACCAACAGATCAAAACTGGAAAAGATCCTCAATTATTTATAGGTAGTCATAATTTTAAGCGTGATTTTATTTACGTAAAGGATATAGTGTCAATAAAGCTCTGGTTATGGGAAAATAACGTATCTGGTATTTTTAACTGTGGGTCTGGCACCGCCACTTCATTTCAAGAAATAGCTACAACTATACTAGAATTTCATCAAAAACATGAAATCCAATATATCCCTTTACCAGAAAATCTTAAAGGATTCTATCAAGAATTTACAAAAGCAAATCTTACCAAATTAAGAAAATCAGGATATCCACGGTCACTGAAAAACATTAAAACAGGAATTTTAGAATACATGACATGGCTAAATCCTACTATTAAACACAGTGAAAAAACGAGAGAATGAAAATTCTAATTATAGGACCTTCTTGGATTGGCGATATGATAATTTCACACAGCCTCTATCGTACTATAAAAATGAATAACCCTACAACTATTATTGATGTAATAGCACCAAATTGGTGTAAACCATTAATATTACGCATGCCCGAAGTGAATACAGCACTGACCATGCCATTAAATCATGGTGTATTAGGACTCAATGAGCGCTGGCTCCTCAGCAAGAGGTTGCGTCTATCACATTATGATCAAGCTGTAATTTTACCTGGTTCATTTAAATCTTCTCTCATTCCTTTCTTAGCATGCATTCCGAAACGCACTGGCTGGCGTGGGGAAATGCGCTATGGGTTACTAAATGATCTACGCATACTAGACCGTACAGCTTTTCCACTGATGGTACACCGTTATGTAGCATTAGGTTACGAAAAAACAAAAATACAGAGTATATACGATTTACCGAATCCACTTTATTTACCTAAAATTACAGTAAATAATAAAGAAAAAATAGCTACTATCAATACATTTAAGATAGAGCGCCAAAAACCAATCATCAGTTTATGTCCTGGGTCAGGTTATGGATTGGCTAAATGCTGGCCATTTTATCATTATGCAGAACTAGCAAAATATTTAATTAATCTTGGTTATCAAATTTTATTACTTGGATCTTCTAATGAAGAGCACACTGGAACAGTTATTCTACAAAGAATTGAGAAAAAAAATCGAAAATATTGTCGTAATCTTATTGGTAAAACCAGTCTAGAAGAAGCTGTAATCCTTATATCCTGCTCTCATGCTACAATTAGTAATGATTCTGGATTAATGCATATCACTGCTGCATTAGATCAACCATTAGTTGCATTATATGGCCCCAGCAGCCCAGGTTTTACCCCCCCTCTTTCTAAGAAGGCACGGGTTATTCATTTAATAGATAATAAATACAAGACGAGAAAGAATGATATACATGCTGGTTATCATCAAAGTCTTATTGATATTACTCCGAAAAAAGTGATGACTGAATTAAAAATACTGAACCTTATTTAAAGGTCTTTACATGCGAGTGTTAATTATTAAAACCTCCTCAATGGGAGATGTCATACACTCTCTACCTGCCCTGACTGACGCAATGTTAATGCTTACTAATACGCGTTTTGATTGGGTAGTGGAAGAAGATTTTTCTGAGATTCCTAGCTGGCATCCAGCGGTGTATAAAGTGATTCCAGTAGCCATACGTCGTTGGCGTAAAAACTGGTTTAGTTATCAAGTACGAAAAGAAAGAGAGAGATTCAGGAATGAACTTCAATTAAATAAATATGATGTTATTATTGATGCTCAAGGATTAATAAAAAGTGCTTGGCTTATTACTCGACTGGCACAAGGAATACGACATGGAGGTGATTTCCTTAGTGTCAAAGAGTCATTATCTAGCCTTATCTATGACAAACGTCATCTTATTAAAAAAAAGCAACATGCCGTACAACGAATTAGAGTTCTCTTTTCTAAGAGCCTTAATTATCTACTACCAACAACATATGCTGACTACTCTATTAGTCATTGCTTTAGTAAAAGTCATAATAAAGATACTAATCAATATCTAGTATTTCTTCATTCAACAACCCGTACAAGTAAACATTGGCCAGAACATAATTGGCGCGAATTAATTACCTCTATTCATAATAATGGTCTTCACATAAAATTACCATGGGGAGCAGATCATGAACGACAACGTGCAAAAAGATTAGCACAAGGATTCAACTATGTTGAAATTTTGCCAAAACTATCTTTAGAAAAATTAGCGTCTATACTGGTTAATGCTCGTGCTATAGTTTCAGTTGACACTGGTCTCAGTCACCTAGCCAGTGCCCTGAACCGACCAAATATAACGCTATATGGACCTACTAACCACAAATTAATTGGTATCAATGGTTACAATCAAATTGCATTATGTTCATCAGATAAAAAGATGGGTACACTGACTACTAACATTGTGAAAAATGCATTAGAAAAGGTAATAACATGAAAAAACTTCATATTATTAATTTAGAAAAAATAGGTGGTGTAGAACGAATGTTTTTACAATATATCAACAATATCGACCATAAAAATGATACAGTTATTTGTATCGGTTCTAAAATTAGTAAAGATATTTCATCAAACTTAAAAACCAAGATTATTTTCTCCAATCGCCTATTTAATAATCTACCTTTACGCTGTCCTCAATTTATTCGTAAATTTTGGCTTCAATGGAAAATTTCAAAAGTCTCCTCTGAAATTATTATTATCTGGGATCTAATAGTAAAACTATATTATAAACCGAAATATAGTAAAATTATCTATTATGATCATGGGTCTTCCTGGCGTTTTACTTTTAATAAAAAAACTATAAAATTTTTTTCAATACTTGATGGTGTAATTTCAGTTTCAAATGCATCAAAAAGAGTTATGGAATTACGTTTTCAGATTCCATGCAAGCATCTAGTAGTACATAATGGGATCAAAAATCCGATAAATATAAATATGAAAAACAAGTTGTCTCTCTTTCCACTTAGACTAGGAACAGCATCACGTTTAGTACATCTAAAAGGAATCAGCGTATCTCTGCTTACGCTATATGAATTAATATCACGCGGTCATGATGTAACCATGGAGATTATTGGAAAAGGACCACAAAAAAAACAATTAGAAATTTTAACACAAAAATTAAATTTAAGCGAGCACGTTATATTTTCTCCTTTTCAAAACGAATTATCTAATTTTTTTACACGAATTGATATCTATATGAGCACTCCAATCACAGAAGCATTCGGTCTATCTTGCTTAGAATCATTATATCATGGAGTCCCAGTAATTTTTCCACTCATTGATGGTCAACCAGAAGTAATTAGTAACCATGTATGCGGAGTAGGAATTACTCCATCAGTATCAGTAAAAGAGCATGAATTTATTACAGGAATAAGAATTAATTATCTCAATGAAGTATATAATCCACTTACCGATTCTTTAGTAAAACCAAAATTTCTATCACATATAGATTGTGCGAATGCAGTAGAAATGTTAATGGTTGATGAAACTTATCGTCAATTTAGCTTTAATGCACAACATTATATTAGAGAAAAATTCACTTTCCATATTTTTGAAAAAAAATTTCAGGATGCATTATCCTTCTTTTTTAAGCAATGATACTATCAAATATAGTTATTATTTTATCATGTGATATCTTTTATTTTAAACAACTTCGATGTTCAATATTCAATTATCAATCTTTATATACTATAATATAACTTAATAGATATCTTTATCTTAATTAATTAATAAACATTTTTTGTAAAATGTATGAAAAGATACTAATCTTATCATCCATCTCATACTTTACTGAATAAAATGTATATTTTAAATTCATTTAATACAGATTTATTGCTATAATCACTCTTCTTATTAATTTCCTCTCTATTAATTCAAATTATACTCATAATATTAAAAGAATCAGAATATTTCTATAATATAAACATATAAGTGTCTCACTTATAAAATACAGTTCACATACTATTTATTTATACTATACTTGACCAATCCTATAGTAAATATTATTTTATCTATATAAAATAATTAATTTTAATCTATATTATTTAATGCTGAAAGAAATTATCTTTTCATTAATTTTTATATATTAATTCTCAAGTATTCTATGCATAACCATAGTTCTCAACCAGCTATAGAAATAACTAATCAAATTTATATCTATAAATCATATTAAATCCATCCCATATCGACCATTTTAAACTGTCGTCATAAATATATCTTTTAGATATAATAAATATTCTATATCTATTTACCCATACCTCAAATGATCCGATCATCCTCTGTCAATTGAATTACTTCACTATCTTAATTCTTATATATTCATCAGAAAAAATTCAGTTCGAATAAATAAAAAAACAATATTATAAACAATTAAACAAATCTGGTATTTCTAACTAGATCTAAACTATAATCCGAATTAATTATTAATTATCTACATCAGAAAGTTATTAAAATTCTTTCTTCTCCTCACTACGACAGTTAATTTTCAAAATAAACAGTGCTAATAAAAAGATCAGATCTAACCGTAATCACTTATATTATCTAAATTTATCGTAAGAATAAAACATAAAATAGAAATTACTGCCATTTTAACTATAGACAATATACTCTAATCCTTTATTAGAGAACCACTAGATATTGACTGAATAATGAAACTCTCTTAAGAAGACCATAAAATATCTTCATATATCTTTATAATTTATATTAATATTAAATGCAATTCAAAATAGTTAATTTAATTATTAATTTTTATACCATTTACATTATTAAAAATAAATTTAATCAATTTTAATTGCAAGATATATATGATTCATATCATATATATAATTTTATAAATGAATCTATTTCTTCATTAGAGTTCTATAAATAGAAATATGTGATATCACAAAACAATTGAGACAAGTCCATATCAGATCAAACCTATTAATAACATCCTTCTCTTAGTTCTTACAAAGAACTATAATAATATTTAACTTTAATAAATATCTATATTACTTCAAATCCTTATTATATTATCTATGTTAATTTATTAATAAAAATTAAAATTTTCAATAATATTACTTGATGTATTTATGATTAAATATTTTAAATATGGTGGGTCGTGCAAGATTCGAACCTGCGACCAATTGATTAAAAGTCAACTGCTCTACCGACTGAGCTAACGACCCAGTTTAACTGTGGTGGGTAATGACGGACTCGAACCGCCGACCCCCTCCGTGTAAAGGAGGTGCTCTACCAACTGAGCTAATCACCCTTATTCTCTCAAATAGATTATAGAGAATATATGAACAAAGAGTCAATAAATTTACATATTAAAATACAAAGTCTTTTTACCAAATTCCAATTTCATCTGATTAATCCTTCTAACCCTCTTCACTAACATTTTATTTTAAAAAATAAATTCTCAAAATCAGCTTAATGACAAACCGAATACATATTTTAATATTTAATATTCTAGTATTGATCTATACAACACAATAGACTCAATCCAATACATACTATTACTATTTATATGTCCAAATCACACAAATTACTTATTCATCACAGTAAAATTGTGCGATTTCCATGTATAAAAACACGTTGTGTTGCAATTTGATATAATGAGCGACTCAATACACTTTTCTCAAGATCACGACCAGCTCTCATCATATCTTCTGGTTTATAACTGTGATCAATAGGAATAACATCCTGAATTATAATAGCTCCTCCATCAAGGTTTTCGTTTACATAATGTGCTGTAGCACCAATAATTTTTACCCCGCGATCATATGCCTGATGATAAGGACGCGCACCAATAAATGCAGGTAAAAAAGAATGATGAATATTGATAATTTTATTTTTATAACGATGTACAAAATCTGCTGTGAATACACGCATATACTTTGCTAAAACTATATAATCAGGACAATAAAAATCAATCTTATCTGCGATATTCTTATCATGTTCAATACGCGTCAAACCGCTATGACTAGAGAAAATAAATGGTATATCAAAGCGTTCTACTAATGAACGCAACGTATCATGATTACTAATGACTACAGCAATATCTATGTCTAATTCGGCATAGAGATTTTTTATTAATAGCTCACCTAAACAATGAGCTTCTTGACTAACTAAAATAACAATTCGTTGACGTTTAAGAGAACGTAATTCACGATTCGACCCTACCGGTAAAACAAAATCTAAATCTCTAAGAAATTTATCATTATCGACATGGCCTTCTAGCTCTGTTCTCATAAAGAAGAAATTGCTGTAATTATCAACAAATTCATTATTTTGTACAATATTAAGTTGATTCGAATAACAAATATTAGTGATTTTTGCAATTAATCCTTTCGAATCTGGAGAGATAGTATGCAGTACCGTTCGCGGCATCTTTGCTTTTGTCATTCTAATCATATCCTGTTTATATGATATATATTCTTACTGTACATATAATATCAGTATATTTCATGCATAAACCAGAAAGATCAGTGTTGGTTGTTATGTTATAAGATATTATGTTGTGACACTTACTTCCAATATTCTTTTTCATTTAAATATCTATTTTATATGTAATTATCTTACAGTGTATTAATGTCGACTTTATGATAACTTATATGATAGACAGAGATAATTGGTATGATAAAAAAATTATTTTATCTCCATATCTCATAAAGCAAAAATGAACTATCTGTAAGTAATTATGTTAATTTTCATCATTTATATACAGATAAACTTCAAACTATTGATATACTAAATGACTATACACTTGGAGCAAGAATTATTTTAGTATAAAAAATGATTGTCTTAATTATCCAAGATATTTCAGAAGGACTTATACTTTAATCTATAAAAATTTTATTTCTATATATTATTATTCTGATAATGCTATCTAATATACTAAAAACCTATGATACTATACTATTTCCCAAGTTAAAGAACTTAGATAATTAGTGTTTATATCAATAGCTATTTCTAATTAAACACAGTAATTAAAATCAATCATCATTAACATACAATAAATATATGAAATATATTTCAAAGTACTATCATAATTCTAACTCTAACCTAACTAAATACCAATAAAACTATTTATATTTTTATAAAACATCTATTCTATAGTAGAAATATTCTCTAATTTACTTTAATATCCAAATTATTAGTTTTTAAAAAAAGATCATACATTATATAATGATAAGTGTTCAATTATTTAATAATATTAAGCTTAACTCTAAATATAACCTGACTTATGATTATGAAAAAGAACTTATCTCAATTTTAGAAGCGTATAGCCTTCTTTTCTATGTTACTCAATTGTTTTATTAAAAATGATGTATTTTTAAATACAAGTTCTTAATATCAACTTGTAAATAAATATTCTTAACATGATAATATTTATAATCTCAAAATAAACAATAGAATTAATCTATAAATCATTATATCACAACATGACAGCTAGTATATTTAAAATATAAAAGTATATTACCATCCATTCTTGATAATTACTCATAGATTAAGCTTTATTCTATTCTGTGATTTCTTTCTTACTCCAATGCTCTTCTTACTCTATTAGCATCTTCAATCTTATCTTAAAATTTCGTATCAATTGCATATAACTCTGCCGGCAACTAAAAACAATCGAAATAAGCTGATAAAATAAATCGATAAATCACCAGTCTAAACTCTTAATCAAATATGACATATGATACGACTAAATCCATAAAAATTACCTATATTCCGCTTAATACAAATAATAAGACTACTATAATTGGTCTTATATATACAATATTGGTGGAGCTGGCGGGAGTTGAACCCGCGTCCAGAACGGCTATGCAATTGGCGCTACATGCTTAGTCCAGTTATTAAATTTATTTATTAACCGCGAACGGACACGCGAATAAAAAACTAGCTTAATTCAATTTAACATATCAATCCTAAGCAAGATATCCATGCGATCTCTTTTAATTTTGACCTCTCTTGTCTCCTGTTCTAAGAGCAAAGCATAGGGAGAGAGAGGGCACCTTCAGTTTATTAAGCCGATTAAGCTGCTAATGCAACAGGTGCAAAGTTTTTATCATTTGCGACTATTTACACGGCTTTTAACGAGGCCAGCCGTCCCTCGGCATGCTCCTCCGGCTTTACACATCCTGTCAAATCCATAATCAGCCCCATATTTGATCTTATATCTACCTTTTATAAGCAACTATCATATACTAATTCCTGATAAATACACAATTAGTATTTTTTACTATACGCGCTTTATCTAATTTCCACTCACGATCTTTCAAGTCATTTCGCTTATCATGCTTTTTTTTCCCTTGTGCAACAGCAATCTTCAGTTTAGCCCAAGCACTTTTCCAGTAAATTGATAAAGATATCACTGTGAATCCATCATGATTAACTTTTCGTATCAGGAAATCTAATTCACTTTTCTTTAAAAGCAACTTACGTCGTCGATTGGGAATATATGTAATATGCGATGAAACAAAACTGAGTGGCTGAAAGATAGACCCAAATAAATAAGCTTCGCCATTACTAAGTTCAACATAACTATCATTAATATTCACTTGACCTGCACGTAGAGATTTAACCTCCCATCCATGTAATAACAAGCCAGCTTCCATTACTTCGTTAATGAAATAATTATAACAAGCACGCTTGTTCGTTGAAATTATAGTAGGCATTGGCTTCTGTCTTTTTTTCATTATTTAAATTCCACTTAACATCTCCAATTCGTTGAATCTAAACTATTAGCTCTGGATTAAATGATCTAACTATTACAATAAAGTCTTTTCAAAACATATCCTTCTATCGATTAATACCATTAGAGATAAAATTGAAATAACCAAGAGGAATAAATAAATAGAACTAAACTTATAAATATATTCATTCTCAATAGACAGTGCGATCAAAAAATAAAAACATAACATAAATATGTTTTATCTTGTCTTCTAAATAAAGTAAATGCATATTAGTGAGTATAAACCAATAATCATCTTAATACCTAACCCTATCTATACTAAGTCCTATATAAAAAAGAAAAAGTTATTTTATAGAATGCACTTCGAAACAACTAGTGAGACACTCTATAATATCTTATATCATACTAATCTTGAATATTTTCTATTAATGAAAATTCTTTAATACAAAATATTATACGTGATTTCACATCCTTCTTTTTCTGATAATAAAATATAACCTCATAGAAACTATATAGTAAAAAGATCAATAAGTACTGGCTATTCTAGAATAATATAACTTACATACGCTACTATAAAAAAATAACGTACGATTAATTATATCTAATATGATAAATCTTTTATCTATCTAAGTACTATCGAAAAAATCATGTTACTACCATGTAAACCTAAAAACCACAATACTGAAATTACATTTCCTCTATACTACTAATAGGTGCTTTGTAACAGGAACAATTATAAAACATAAAGTATCTTTATAAAAATTACTTCACTTACTCACACAACATGAAAATAATGTAATATCAATTAAATTATCCTATCTGAGAATACTTGAGATCACACATACTATATACTTACTCATATTTATTAAGTAAGTGTTGATTCGATCACTTAAAATTATGTATGCTTAAAATTAAGTGTAGTTCTTTTCTCAGATAGCACTGGAATTAATATGTCTAATATTATTTGTTCATCATTGGTACCGTTCAGTTCTAAAAAAATGTATTTTCTTGTAAATGATATCGAATGTTATCCACAGTTCCTATCTGGTTGTATTAGTAGTCGAATAATAAATTCTAATTCTGCATACATGACTGCATCAATAAACATTGAGAAAGCAGGTATAAAAATGACTATTATTACCCGAAATGCTCTCATCTCTAATAAGAGCATTCATATTCAGTTAGTAGAAGGCCCATTTTCTCAATTTAGTGGTAGCTGGTATTTTATGCCAATAAGCGAAGATTCATGTCAAGTCAGGCTAAGTTTAAATTTAAAATTCACCAGTACATTAATAGATAGTACATTTCAAAATATATTTCAAAAAATGAATCAAAGAATTATCGACTCCTTTATTCACCGCGCAAAGAGGATATATGAACCCCAATATTATGGTTGATGTCGTGTATGCGCTACCGAATAAACAATATTGTTATCACCTAACCCTTGCAGAAGGAAGCACAGTAGAACAATCTATTATTGAATCCGGCATACTCATTACTCGAAAAGACATTATTCTTCAAAAGAATAAATTTGGTATTTTTGGAAATCTAGTGAATTTAAATCAGAAACTTCATGATGGTGATCGAGTAGAAATCTATCGCCCTCTAGTCCCAGGCTATAGAAATTTATTACGTCAAAAAAAATAACTAATCAACATAAAAAATAACCTATCTGTCTAATTTTTATAAATTAGAAATCATTTAATATTCACGCTAATACATTTAGTAATACTTACACATTAATCAAAACTAAAAACAATTGACATCATTGATCGATGAATAAAAATAAAATATATAACCCCTTCAGTAAAAAATACAAGATAAAATCAGTGTTTTATCTCTGATAATACAATAACACAATCACCTAGTCATAATACTATTTTATAAATACAATTTATTTAAACTGTTAAATGAAAAATTATATTCTTAACTTTTATAGATTTAAATAATATTAAATTTTAAATCTTTAATAATAAATTAAATTAATAAACTATATGCTTTTCTCTTAATAATAAGATTCTAACATAATAGAGCTTAATTCATCATGAATATGCATAAATTAATCAATCTGACTACCTGGATTAATTATAAATTAATACTCAATAACAATGCCTGCAACTAAACCAATTACTTTCTGCTTTAGTAAAAAAGAACAATATCTTTTCTTTCTTCTATAAGATCTAATTTTTAGCCACTATTTACACTCAATTTATTTATATTATAACTAACTAGACCTAGATATAATCTCTACTATATCTACAACTGGTATCATTGATCTATACTCTAAATTTAATTAAATATTTCAAGTAAAATTACAAAAGAAAATACTAATGAATCTATAATTAAGTAAATCCTAACCACTTCTATCAATAAAAACCAATAATAACTCACATAAAATCCAAGATACATCTACCCTATATTTCCTTGAAATGTAGATCAAATAAATGATTTTATCAATATAAATTTTATATCCATTACCTATCTCAACTATTCATTCCAATAAAGCTCTACCCCTCATGATCTAGTCAATAAACTAATACACTAATCTAATAAAATTAATTTTGAATCAAAAAATTATGCTATATTTCAAAATATAAATTTAAACATAAATAATAAACACATACGGAATAAATCATGAATAAAACTACCTCATGTAAAATAAATTTATATACTTGATGTGAAAATATAAAAACAGATCAAAATCAAATTTACAACATTTACTTTTTAACTTAAAAATTCATTTTTTTAAAAAAATCTAATCTTATCTATAATAATAGAAGTGTTATCATTAATAAAAAATAAATAAAAATATCTCAAATAATCTATTAGATAATATCTAATTAACTTTTTTATAAAAAACTAGATATATAGTTCATAATTAAAATACAAATAAAAGGAATAAATATAAAATAACATATGATAATAATAATTCTCATTACCATAATGTTTTTATTAAAATAAATTTTTAAAATAAAGAAAATATATGATTAAAATCATTATAAATATCTAAAATTATATAAAAACTAATTATAAATGATCAAGATAATTATGATTATACGTATAACTTTGTATGAAAAGAAAGATACTATATCAAGATTGTATACTAGTCTTTGCCTTTCAACTAGTAGTGCTTAGTTCAACATATTTTTATTCTCAATTGTCAAATAAAAGACACTATAAATTGCATATCAACAATACAATGAAGGACTCTAGTAATATTTAAAACAAATAAATATATCAGATAAAAAATAAAATCTCTGATTAATTAATACACTATATTGATAACTAATTTTCACATGTTTTCAAAAAAACTACTTCTGGATATCGCTCTTGAATAATACTTAAATGGACCATAGTTGGAGCAATATACGTTAGATTTCCACCACTATCTAGAGCCAAGTAAACTTCATTTTTACTTCGAAATTCCTCAAATTTACTTATATCACTACATTTTACCCATCTCGCAGTAGAAATCTTCATGTCTTCATAAACTGCCATTACATTATATTCATTTTTCAAACGTGAAACTACCACATCAAACTGTAACACGCCTAACGCTCCAACAATCAAATCATGATTATTTAATGGTCTAAATATCTGTATCGCACCCTCCTCAGAAAGCTGAACTAATCCCTTAAGTAGCTGCTTTTGCTTCAAGGGATCACGTAAGCGGATACGACGAAACAGTTCTGGTGCAAAATTTGGAATCCCAAAAAATTTTATTTTCTCTCCTTGTGTAAAAGTATCTCCAATCTTTATTGTACCGTGATTATGCAATCCAAGAATATCTCCTGGATAAGCCTCAGTAGCCTGAAAACGATCACCAGCCATAAAAGTAAGAGCAGAAGTAACAACAATATCTTTTCCAGTACGAACCTGATGTAATTTAATGCCTTTTTTATATTTTCCAGAAACTATACGCATAAATGCTACTCTATCACGATGCTTTTGATCCATATTAGCTTGTATTTTAAAAATAAATCCACTAAAACCATGATCCATCGCGGTCACAGTACGTATATTACTATGACGAGGCATTGGCGGAGGCCCCCAATCTGCTATACTGTCAAGGACATGATCAACACCAAAGTTACCCAATGCAGTACCAAAAAATACTGGAGTCATAATACCCCGAAGGAATTGATTTCGATCAAAAACCGACGAGGCACCCTCTACTAACTCAACTTCTTCACGCAGCTGCTGAGCCAAAACCTCACCAATAGCTAAATCTAATTCTGGATTATATAACCCCTTTACTACTCGAACTTCCTGAATAATATGCCCTCTGCCAGACTGATACAAATATATCTCATTTCTATACAAATGATAAACACCCTTAAAAAATTTACCAAAACCGATAGGCCAAGTAATAGGAGAACAGATAAGTCTTAGCTTACTTTCCACTTCATCCATAACTGTAATCGGATCACGAATCTCGCGATCCATTTTATTCATAAAAGTTAAAATAGGAGTACTATGCAAACGAGTAACATGCATCAATTGACAAGTTCGATCTTCGACACCCTTTACTGTATCAATTAACATAAGACAACAGTCTACAGCAGTCAATGTTCTATAAGTATCTTCCGAAAAATCTGCATGACCCGGAGTATCCAGTAAATTAATTAAAATCCCACGATAAGGAAACTGCATAACTGAAGTACTAATAGAAATACCACGCTCTGTCTCCATATTCATCCAGTCTGATTTAACATATCTATTGGAATAAGAGCCTTTGATCGAACCGGCAATCTGAATAACCTGCCCAAAAAGCAATAGTTTTTCCGTCATCGTCGTTTTACCAGCATCTGGATGAGAGATAATCGCAAAAGTACGTCGTCGTTCTACTTCCTGAGAAAAAGATAGATGTGACATAAAGACTCTTCTAATTGAGCATGCTGATCTTATACAAGATCACATAAAGTAATGTATGAAAAATTCACTTAACATAATGATCAAAATTTATTAAACGAAAATAAGAAACATTAGAGCAAATATCTTAATAATTAATTATCTTTATTAACTATACAAAAACCCTTATATTGCGTTCTTATAAAGAATAAACAATATTTCTATTAGAAATAAAATTAATAAATTATAGATTAGGATTAAGTTATCTAATTACTATGTTTAATTCATGATGTGACTGATTCTAGTCAATGCTTACAAACATCTCTTATACTTGATAAATAAAAAAAATTAAATATCAAAATTCATTTATAGTCACAATAGAATACCTACTGTTTAAATTAATTATAGATAATAAGCATTCAGATATTACTAGTATATGATACTATCAAATATGCTTTGTGTTTATATAAAAATATAAATATAAAAAATAATTAAAGATATAAATTAATATAAACATAAATCATAACTTAATCTCTTTCATACAATACTACAGATTTACAAAAAATATATGAAATGAGAGCATCAGCATAACTAATAATTACATTAAAATTTATTATTATGTTAATAAATTTTTATTACTAATAACCTAATTTATAGTCTAATAAAAATAGTCTAATAAAATCTATAACTGTATATATATAAAATCATAACATAAAAACCATATATAAAAGAAAGCTATCTAGATCAAATGAGATCTCTAACAAAACATATGCTCTGATTTATAGCTATATCATATCAAGAAGGCTGTCTATACTATGTCTATAATATACAACTCAGAACCAAGCATAATCCAAGAGTTTTAAGGTTATTACCGTATACCGCTGGCATCAGAAAAACCTCATCCCCTTAAAAATTGTTATTACTTCTATATAAGATATAAACATTCTATCACCTATCATAGGATGAGTTAGTTGAACTTAAATTTCAAATAGATCCTATTAATTTCTTAACATAGATACTCATCAAACTACGCTCATATAGCTATGACTCATTCATATAGAATATCAGAAGATTGTTGCAAACAGCATTGTATTGAATAATTAATGATTAAATCTAACTTTAAAAAAATTAGACCCTTATGTAAGAATTATTCATCGCTCTAACTCAGATCTGTACTATCAGAAACCATACTTACTATCTAAACAATCCATCCAACTAGTCTCATCAATGATGCCATCCCAAAATCTTACTACTGCAAACCAATATTCACATTACTATTAGCTTAGAACTATACAATCATTTCTTTTTTATTCAAAAAATCTGTAAAATATCCATACCATAATTTATATAAAAAACTTAAATAAAGATAGTACAATAACACTTTTAGTTTAAAGTAAGCAGAATTAACTATATTACTCGTATAAAAATTTATACATGCATGCTCAACAAAATTCTAAAAAAACTAAAAACAATGAATATAACATAAAAATTCTAATTTCTATAATAAATCCATATATTTAAAAAAATAAAAATTTAATCAGTTATTTACCAACTAACTCATTTCTTTTTTATAATAAAATTGACTGGCTCTATGATATGTTTTTATTGTAATAGATAAAGTAACTACAACAAATGAATTAATATAATGAAGGTAAAAAACATGAAACCAAGCACTGCAGAAGTTCGCCAAATGTTTCTTAATTTCTTCCAGAATAAAGGACATCAGGTTGTATCTAGCAGCTCTCTAATTCCAAAAAATGACTCAACAATCTTATTTACTAATGCTGGAATGAATCAGTTTAAAGATATTTTTCTTGGTAAAGAAAAACAAATCTATTCTCGAGTGACCAGCTCTCAACGCTGTATACGTGCTGGCGGGAAACATAATGACTTAACAAAAGTAGGTTTTACTACTAGACATCACACTTTTTTTGAAATGCTTGGAAACTTTAGCTTTGGTGATTACTTCAAACACGAAGCTATTGCTTTTGCCTGGGAGTTATTAACTAGCCGTCATTGGTTTAATCTTCCAAAGGAAAAGTTATGGGTTACTGTTTATCAAACTGATAATGAAACTTTTGATATCTGGAAAAAAGAAATCGGTGTTCAACCAACTCAAATTATTCGTATAGGCGATCATCAAGGTAAACCTTATTCTTCCGATAATTTCTGGACGATGGGTAAAACGGGTCCATGTGGCCCTTCTTCTGAAATCTTTTTTGACCATGGACCAAATCTTTTTGGTAGCCCTCCTGGAACTTTAAATGAAGATGGTGATCGTTATGTAGAAATTTGGAATATTGTCTTTATGCAATTTAATCGCCAATTAAACGGTACTATGATACCGTTACCTTACCCATCTGTTGATACTGGTATGGGATTAGAAAGAATTACAGCAGTCCTACAAAATGTTCACTCGAACTATAAGATTGATGTCTTCACTAAACTAATCCAATCAGCCGCCGAAATAATAGGAACAAAAGACTTAAATAATAAATCCTTACATGTTATCGCAGATCATATCCGTTCCTGTGCCTTTTTAATTTCAGATGGTGTCATTCCATCCAATGATAACCAATCCTATGTATTACGACGCCTTATTCGACGCGCAGTACATCATGGAAAAATGTTAGGAGCAAAAGAGACATTTTTCTTTAAGCTTGTGGACCCTTTAATTTCTATTATGGATATAAATGATAATAATTTTAACCAAAAAAAGAAAAAAATAGAAAAAGTGCTTCGCACTGAAGAAGAGCAGTGTACAAAAAATATAGAAAGAGGAGTATCTCTTTTAAATACAGAACTCGCACTACTTTCAGATAACACATTAAGAGGTGATATTGTATTTCGTTTATATGACACCTTCGGGTTTCCTTTAGAATGGACTGAAAACATATGCAAACAACGAAATGTAAAAATTGATAAAATTGGATTCGAATATTCAATGAAACAACAACGTCAACGAGCACGTAACGCCAGTAATTTTCATTCTAAAAATAAATCTGTAATTTATATTACTCAATCCTCTGTATTTAAAGGATATGAATATTTACAATTACAGACAGTAATTACTTCTATTAATGTTGATGGAGAATCCGTAAAAACCATTAGTCATGGTAAGCATGGCATAATTGTTCTAGAAACTACACCTTGCTATGCAGAATCTGGCGGACAAATAGGTGATAGCGGAAACCTGTATGATACCAACAATTCTCATTTTATAATTCATGATACACAAAGATATGCTCAAGCTATTGGGCACACTGGTCAAATAATCACCGGTGAATTGCATATAGGTGATACAGTAATAGTAAAAGTCAATAAACAACGACGAGAACGCATTTGCCTTAATCACTCAGGAACACATCTTTTACAAGCAGCGTTACGACAAGTTCTGGGACAGCATGTCGAACAAAAAGGGTCATATATCAATGATTGCTTTTTACGTTTTGATTTTTCTCATTACCAAGCAATGACATTAGAAGAGATATATGAAGTGGAGGAGATAATTAATTCTAATATTCGACTAAATGCACTTATCGAAACGCATGTAATGAAGCTAGAAACAGCAAAAGAATCTGGAGCCATAGCATTATTTAATGAAACATATAGTGATTATGTACGAGTATTAAAAATCAATGACTGTTCTATCGAGTTATGTGGAGGAACTCATGCAAAACGAACAGGTGATATTGGTCTCTTTCACCTACTCTCTGAATCAAGTATAGCGGCAGGAGTTCGGCGCATCGAAGCAGTGACCGGAGATAAAGCATTATCAATCCTACAAAAAGAAAACAAACAACTATTAAATATAGCTCACCTTTTCAAGGCTAATCGACATAATATATATGAAAAAATTCATACCTTCATACAATATACACATAATCTAGAAGAGAAAATAAACAAAATAGAGAATCAAAAAGCTATCCAAGAAAGCAGTCTACTAGTTAAAAACTTTATCATAATAAAAGACATAAAGATCTTAGTACATGCTTTAAATAATATTGAACCTAAAACACTGCATATAATAATTAAAAAATTGAAAAACCACATTGGATCAGGAATTATCGTTTTAGCAAGTATCCTTGATGGCAAGGTTTCCATAATTACTAACGTAACTTCTAATCTTACAGATTATATCAAAGCTTGTGACATCATAACCATACTAGCCCCAAAAATTGACGGAAAAGGAGGTGGGAATGCTCATATAGCTCAAGCAGGAGGTCTAAATGCTTCTGCACTACCAGAAGCCTTAATTTATATTAAAGAATGGTTATCAGAAAACCTAAAAAATATCACCTAATAGAGATCTCTATCCAGAAACAAATCAGAACACCATACTAATTACTATCTAAATTTTTTTATTTAATAAAAATAAAAATTATCAACACGCTATATAATTCATCAAGACCTGTTACAGGTTAACTCAGATCTGTGATAGATCAAGAAATATTGGAATCTAAACCTTTAACCATACAGGATAAATATCCTTTCAAATATCAAATATAAAAAATATTTCTATAGATTTTTTAAAAAATTCCAATTCTTTTATAAAAAATCAAATAGAATTTGATTCAATCAAGGAGAATAAGGGAGCCTTATTAACATATCAAATTTAAACTTAAAGCGTTATCTCTAGTTCAGGAAATAGCATTAGAGAATACATCAATTAATCTTGTATATGCGACGCTATATTAAATATTTTGATCTTTTTGGGAGAACAATATGCTTATTCTCACTCGTCGAGTGGGTGAAACCCTAATGATTGGCGAAACAGTATCTGTGACTGTACTAGGTGTTAAAGGTAATCAAGTACGAATTGGCGTCACTGCACCACAAGATGTAGCAGTACATCGTGAAGAAATTTTTCAGCGCATACACACAAAAAATAAAGAAAAAGAATAAATTAATAATTATTTATTATATTCAATTCTATTCTTAACAAAAATGCACTTGAACACTGAAGTATTTAAATTCTTTATACACATAAAATTTCTTTCTCATATAAGATCTAAAATCTGTAAAAAATTTAAAAAATTAACAATGGAGGTAATGATAAAAATATTAAAGACGTCTCGCTATTAAAGTAACAAAATAAAGCAACATCTCTAATCATTTGACCAATAGAGCAACAAACCAGATAAATATGACACTTATGATCTTAGATATATGCAAAAATTAACCAGTAAATCTGTAAAAATAAAAAACATAATACAATACTTTACTAAAGCCAAGTTGTAAAACCTTAGATTGATACCAATCAATTTCTATTTCATCATCAGTCGCAAGACATATTATTGAACAAATTACTGTGGTAACAATATAGGTGTTAATCAAAAATCAAGATAAGATTTACAATCTTGGTGGAATTAGTTCTTCATTTTTCCATATAAAAAAGAAAATATAGATATAAGGCTATGATAATAATATCGGTATATAATATGAAAGAGCAAAATAATCTCTCAATTATTAAAAGATAGCATTTAATAAAATTTATTTGCAATCTTTTAAAACATCATACTTATAGTAAAATATTAACCCTAAACTCTATATTCAATATCCACCACTGAGTATATTTTAATTTTCTACAAGCAAACATCATAGATTCTTACAATCTAAATATAATTCAAAAACAACAATATGAAAACTTATTAAATCTCTAATCTCTAGAACGGCAGTGCATTTGACTAAAAAATGGTGATTACTTCTATCTTATTAAGAGAATAAATTTTTAATACAAAATACTACATGAATTACTTAATTTATAGTTATACATATTTTTATTTAAAATAAATAAAGTAGAAAATTAGCTGTATAATATCTCTACTATAGTCAATTCTGAACTATAAACCATTCTTAAAATATAATAATCTTATTATCTCATATCACCAGAATATGAAACCATTGATCTTATAATTCTATTATATATAAAACTATCTGATATCGTGGTTAAGTAATAGTATTCCTTCATCTATGTTTAATTATAATACATGCCATATATCTTTTTTTAAACCTATATAACTTCATAATTAACAATTATGTTCTATGAATCATATTTTCTAGCTAAAGTGTCTAGTTAATATAGAATATTTATAATTCTATAGCTAATTAATATCAATCATCCAACATCAAATACTATATTAGAAATTTGCTAAAAAATTTTAAAGGTGTATTCAGTGTGATTATCATCAGATACCTATTATGGGAGACTATCAAGAATCAGCTAATTATTCTTTTGATTTTACTTCTTATCTTCTTTTTTCAAAAATTAGTAAGAACTCTTTCTTCTGTAGTAGGAGGCGAGATTCCTATCAACATAGTCTTAACTGTCTTAGGATTAGGCATACCAAAACTAGCACAACTAATCCTTCCACTAAGTCTCTTTTTATCTATTTTAATCACTCTTGGACGACTTTGTACTGATAGCGAAATTACGGTAATGCAAGCTTGCGGATTAGGACATGACATACTTATAAAAGCTGCAATGATTTTAATTACATTGACTATGATAATAGCTATACTTAACAATGGCTGGATAGTACCTTGGTCCACTGACTACGCAAACACAATATTAGAAAACGCTCGATCTAATCCCAGCGCAATAAATCTTTCTACTAAAAAATTTCAATCATTTGAAAATGGACATACAATTCTATTCATTGAAGAAAAAACAGAAAACCATCTACAAAATATTTTTCTTGCTAAATTAAGAAAAAAAGATAATACAATACCTTATATCATTATCGCTAAAGATGGCCAAATATCAACACGTAATAATAATTCTAGTATCACAAATCTATCTAATGGTACTTACTTTGAAGGAACCCCCATTCTACATGACTTTCGTATTACCCATTTTAAAAATTATCAATTAATCCTTACTCATTACAAAACAGTCATAAAGAAAAATAATATTGATCAAATAAATTTACACACTCTGTGGACTACTAGATCTACCTCTTCTGTAAACAAGAGTGAACTCCACTGGCGTTTAACGCTAGTTTTCTCAGTATTAGTTATGGGATTAATGGCAGTTCCACTTAGTATAGCCAATCCTCGACAAAACCGAATAAAATCCATATTAACTGCAATATTTTTTTACTTGATCTTTTTCTTACTACAAAGCTTTATGCATTCAGCAGGAAATCAAAATCGCATAAACCCTGCACTATCAATGTGGGTAATTAATTTCTCCTATTTTATAGTGAGCATACTATTTAATACATGGGATACACTATTAATACGTCGCTGTCGTTCATGGTTCTTTCACACAGGAGAGCTCTAATATGTTTGGTATTCTTGATAAATATATTGGCAAAACTATGTATAAAATGATTATGACGACATTATTTTTGCTAGTATCACTCTCAAGTATGATTAAATTTTTTGACCAGTTAAGACAAACTGGACAAGGGAAGTATACAGCTCTAAATGCCTTTGTATACACATTACTCAGTATACCAAAAGACATTGAAATATTTTTACCAATGGCGACTTTACTCGGAGTTTTAATAGGATTAGGTTCTCTTGCTCGACATAGAGAACTTGTAGTCATGCAAGCATCAGGTTTTACACGTATAAAGATTACTGAATCCGTAATTAAAACCGCAATTCCACTTATATTATTAACACTGGCAGGTGGTGAATTTATCGCACCTCAAGGAGAGGCGACTGCACGCACTTATCGAGCTGATAAGCTAATCAATCATAAAATCCTAACTACTAAATCAGAGTTATGGGCTAAAGACGGTAATGATTTTATCTTTATTGAGCATATCTGTAAAAATAAACAACTTCTTGGTATTAGTATCTATACCTTAGGATGCAATTATAACCTAAAAAATATACGTTATGCATCCTCTGGAGAATACAATTTTGATAAACGGTTATGGATTTTAAAAAAAGTTTCTCAGTCTGATCTTACTGATATAAATCAAATTAAACACACTCAGATGTTAAATGAAGAATGGAAAACATCGTTAACACCCGATAGACTGGACCTAATCATACTAGACCCAGATTCCTTATCAATTAGCAGATTATATAAATATATAGAATATTTAACACAAAGCGGTCAGATAACTGATCTATATAAACTTAACATGTGGGGAAAAATATTCCAACCACTTGCAGTAACAGTTATGATAATAATGGCACTATCATTTATATTTGGTCCTCTTCAAAACATATCTATTACCAAACAAATAATTATAGGAGGTGGTATAGGTAGCACCTTCTACCTCATGAATCAAATCTTTAGACCATTAAGCTTAATTTATCATATACCTCCTATCCTAACAGCATTACTTCCAAGTATCATATTCTTCACTATTAGTCTAGCACTATTAATCAAATGGAAATAGTAATTATATCAATGATTTAAAAACGAAGAT
This sequence comes from Candidatus Erwinia haradaeae, assembly GCF_900699015.1. Lineage (GTDB taxonomy): Bacteria > Pseudomonadota > Gammaproteobacteria > Enterobacterales > Enterobacteriaceae > Erwinia_E > Erwinia_E haradaeae_E. The sequence goes on from NZ_LR217737.1 coordinate 923,959, forward strand.
ACAGAATCTCTTATTTACATATCAAATGCAATCGTCAAGATATACTTATTTAAATTGACTCTTCAAGATCAAACACTATTATAAAGCCTTTACATTGTCTCATTAAAAATTATAAGAAATATCATAACCTTAACCACAAACATTAAGATATGCATAATGATAATGCAAAACATTATGTAATATAAATAATTTTATAAAACATAATTTTTTATAAAAAAGTAGAGCAATAATAATGTAAATTATTAAATCTATATATTTATCTGTATTTACTTATTAAGTACAAATGTAAAGATTAAAAAATCTATATAACTTACAATACATCAGATATCATACTCTATCTTTTTACCATATCTAATAAGATTGCTATAATCTCTTATCCTAATTATAAAATAAATCTTATTTAAAACAAATATTAAATTTATTCATTTCCATCACCATTAAAAAATAAAAATGAAGAATAAAGAATACCTAAATCAAATAAGTATATGATAGACAGATTTAAAATTGAACACCTGACACATAATCAAAAACATAGAAATTTTCTTCTATTATTGCTTCTAAAGCAGCTCTTAATAAAGACAGTATCTACCACAAAAGTAGTAAATTTTTAGAAACATTATCTATAAAGATAATACTTTTCCTACTAAAGAACTATATTTTCCAAAATATACCTATTTAGGCTATTACTAATGAGGTGATACTACTCCATTTTAAACCAGACTGCATCAAAAATTAAAATCATTTATCTCTCTGATAAATCCATCATAAAATATAATTGCTATATATAGAAATTAAAATCCTTGGATGCGCTCATATTAGCAATACCTGTACTAATAAAGAATGCAGCCCTATCATTATAAAATGACACAAATTATTATTAATCTATTATTTTGAATCTTAGATAAAATATATTTTTAAAAAAAATCATAACAAATCTTCGAATTTAAAGACTATTTATAAAGCATTTTAAATGCTAAAATTCCATATTATATAATTCTATGATGCAAATATATATTACATTAATAATATCTTTATTACAGTCTAATACTCAAAATCTTTAATTTAAGATTAAATATTAATATAACTAATAAAAAAAGATCAAAACATAGATTAATTTTAGAAATAAAAATCATAATTTATAGAAATATATAAACATATCTCTAATTATAAAGCTACAAATAAACTGTAATAAACATATTATGATCACGATATAGATCTAAGTAAAATAGTGTATTTCTTTTTGTACTACAATAAAAAATAGATCTAGAATAGATTACTGCAAAATTAATCACAAGAAACCCAGTATGTATTTTCATTATCTTCGACAATAAAGACATGTCAAAAATTAACTATTGCAAAATTAATTAAAAAGAGAATATTAACTAATTATAAATTTTCCAATACACCACATCATACTAATGTCTATATTCAATAAAAATTGAAAAATATCCATCCAACTTATACTATCTAGATCCAAAACTAATCGTAAATATATTATGTATATCCTTATACATAAGCATAAAAATAGATAAATAAATAGTTTGATAAAAACATCATAATCATTTAAATTTAATTAAAATTCCAATTTAGAACAAATTACTTAATACTAAATGATTGTATTAATCTAAACGCTAGATGCAAGACAATCGATAAAATTTTTATTCTAATATCTAATTTTCTTAGACGATAAAGATCTAACTGGATTGCATTATTATTATCTTATATCGTGAATAAGAAACATAATTATAAATATAAATTGTGATTCTATATTTAAGACACCTTAATATTCTTACTATAAATTCATGCAGTATAATGCTTAATTTTTAAAAAACTAACTGTTTATCACATAAATACTATGACGTAATTGTTAGGAACAATAAAATATATATGATAAAGAAAAAATAAAATAAAAAAACAATCAAATACATATAATAAGTCTACACAATCTACATTTTTTAAATAAATCACATACAATTGAATATAAACGTTATTAAAGAACTGAGATACTCAGATATCATAAAAACTATACTATTCTATCTACACAGAATTCTTCATTCAAAATACTTCAACAGGATTGTGGATAACTAGATGCTAAGATAGAAATGTAAATAGCAATGCATTGAATTTTACAAATCAACTAGTCTAGGTTTCTATTTAAGAATAACTGGATTAATAAGATTTTTCTACCTAATTCTCAATACCCAGACATACGTTTTTTATGAATATAAAAACCATCTTACATTATACATATTCATCTATAATAAATTCATCTACATCAATAGAAAATTATTTATCTACAATCATATAAAAACAGACTGTTATAAATAACATCTATTTTCATGCTTCTATGATCGTAATCCAATGTAAATCACATTAAAAAAACCTATCAATTTCTGACAGATTGTCTATTCTTTTAAATTTAGATTACTCAATGATTTTTTGTAAGAACCTCCCAATGTAATAATTGCTCTGTTAGTAATAACTCGACATTAACACTATCTAGTCTTAATAATCTAGAGCGACAGATCATCCATGCATGATAACTTAAACTCAGAACCTGGGGGCTTAATACATTAGATAACTTCATCACCAACTCTTCCTGGTCAAGATTACTAATACATGTTCTTGCACCTTGATGCCACTTCCCTGCATCGATAAGAAAAGAACATACCCAATAAATTCGAGTTAATACGTCACTATAATTTAATATAGGAAGAAATCTTAAAAAATCACCAGTTACGATATCTGACAAAGCATTACAAAACTGAAGACGGGATTCCCAAACGTGTAAATTTAACAATGATAGAGCAACTAAGGGCGCACCAGAAGATAAACGTAATACTGTACTAAACTTTGTAATATCTCCAGAGCTCTGGTTTTTTAACCATGCCAAACCCTCCTCCTCATTAGGAGGAGATAAATACCATAAAATACATCGACTACGTAATGAAGATAAAACGAGCGAGGGTTGATAGTTAATTAAAAAAAACCAAGTATCCAAAGGTGGTTCTTCTAATGTTTTTAATAGCACACCAGAAGCAGACTCTGTTAACTTCTGAATATCTACTATAAAAACTACCTTAGCCCCATTTAATCTAGAATGATGATACAGTTTTTCTATTAATTTTCGTATAACATCTATGCCAATAATATTTTTATTTTTATCAGATTCTAAGTGATACCAATCAGGATGATTTCCAGCTTTCATCAACCTGCAAGCATGACATTCTCCACAACTGTCCAGTTCTAAAGGATTTTCACACATGAGCCAACGCGCAATAAATAAAATTAATATATCAACAGCCATTCCTGGTACTGTTTGAATAAGAATAGCATGATGCCCTCGATGAAGGAGATGTTGTGTAACAATTTTACAGTAACTATCGTATAACCAGGGATACCTATGCATATTTATTTCAAAAAAATTAATCAATTATTTATTGAGTTAACAGAAAGATATTCTTCTCTTCCAAGATAAGACAAATACTATGAAAATACCTATCATAAAATACCAGAATCACATAAAAACTCTCTATAGCTATAATACTAAAATTCATGACTCTAAATAAAAAATTTAAATAAATAAATACAATATATTCCATTAATATCAAATATTAAAAAAAATAAAATAAAATCAAGAAAAAATTGTGCCTATTCTTCTAAAAATCAATTCTTTCTGTCACTTTTATCAACAATAGATTCACTCTATCCAAAGTTAAGAAAGATTAAACAGCAATGATAAATATAAAAGTATTACAGGTAAAACCTAATCTATAAATATATCAGTCATTTAGTTATAACTTATGTCTAAAAGACGGGAGATTATTAATCTCTAATGTAATAATAGAATTACTTATCATGCATTTATAAACCTTTTCTGAGGTTAAAAATAAATATTATAATACGAATTTTCTAAAATAAAAATCTCTATAATATAAAAACAATCAGATAATGACACTACTTACTTAATCTATAAAACAGTCAAACATTAAGATTTCAAAAAATTATTATTATTTAAGAAGAGCTCTCCTATCAATAAGTATAATATTCTGAATTATCTAATTATAGATAACATAATTTTAAGCAATCTTATCAATACTTATATACACCATCTTATATTCTACTCAATTACTCTATATTTATTCGATACAAATAAGATTAAAAATTCTATAAAAATCTATACTATAAATACCATTACATATTAATTATTATAATTATAGAACGTATTTCTAAGTAATAATCAGGAAAACATTTCAATATAGAAAGATAAAGGATATTCCAAATATTAGATTAGATCTTACCATGAGAATTTTATTCTATCCCTATATTATTCATAACTCTAACTTCTTCTTATAAAGAAGATATACGAGATTTTTATTATCATCTGCCATATCGAAATAATTAGAAAATAAACATTCTTATTAATACTAAACTTTAAAAATATCTTAAAGCCAATCTTTATAAAAAATATATTAACTATTTAATCTTATTTTCATTATAAATGACATACTTACGTATGATTGGATCAAATTTTCGTAATATAAGTTTATCTAAATGATTCCGTTTGCTCTTTGTTGTTGTGTAAAAATGACTAGTCCCAGCAGACGAAGTCAATTTAATTTTCTCACGCATTCCTTTTGCCATAATGAGTCCTTTATCTAAATTTTAGGATGATGTGTAAGTAAATCATCTAACACTTCCTCAATACCTTTTTTATCAATGATACGCATACCTTGAACAGATATTCGTAGTTTAACAAATCGTTTTTCACTCTGAACCCAAAAACGATGAGAATGAAGATTAGGAAAAAAACGTCGCTTTGTTGCATTCATTGCATGAGACCGATTATTCCCTGTCATAGGACGCTTACCCGTAACTTGACAAATCTGTGACATATAAAATCTCCAAACATAAAATTGTGTTATAAATACTGAAAATAATGGATAATCAACACTTAACATCTAAATTTTAACACAATATACCATCTTCTCCAGTCAATCTTTTAACTAACCAGGAACTAAATTCTTGAATAACTACTAAAAAATTCTTTTTTTATCTAAACTATTTTACCATGTTTCCTCAATACTTGAATTATAATTCAACCTAACTATTCACCGTTAACAATAATTTTATTTATCTATTACTAAATAATTAATAATTCGTCTATACCCCAATGGTTAGATCACACTAATATTTAATACATGAACATCTGATATATTGTAGATACTATCAAAAACCTTATCTATTGATTAACACATCTATAAGATTGTATTTTGATCTTCTATCTTTATGTTTAGATAAAGAACTTGATTAATTATTAAACATCTATATTATTTCGATGATCACTTAGTCTATTTACATAAAAATAATTCATAAAAACAACATTACAATCTCAAGACTAACGATAACTAATAGACAGCGTGTATCTCCTAATAATCTGATCAGCTATCAACTATAAATATCTGATATCATCTTCAGTTACCACTATTACTCATAAAGATAAAATGTAGTAGTTTAGTCTATTATCAGATTCTAAAAATTTTATATAATACTATATGAATTAGTATTTTATTAATAAAAAGGCTCCTGACATCAACAATATAAATATCTACCATAATATTTACATCATACAGGTCTACTCACATACAATATTTTCAATAAATTAAACCAATAGCACTGTAGACTTTTTGTAATGTTTTAAAAGCTTTATCCTGCGCCTTTTGTGCACCTTCTAAAATTACCTTTTCTAGAAAAGCTTCATCATTTCGGTAATGAAAGTATGAATTCTGTAACTCTATTAAGACCTCATACAATCTATCTGAAACAATATCTTTTAAATCCCTATACATTTTTCCAGAAAACTCTATCTCTAAAACGTGTACTGGAGTATTACTTATCACTGATAAAATATTTAGGAGATTTGAAATACCTGGTTTCTTTTTTAAATCATAACGAATAACAGGAGGCCTCTCATTATCAGTTAATGATTTTTTAATTTTTGTAAATAATGATTGCTTATCTTCCAATAAACTAATAATGTTATTACGATTATCATCAGATTTAGACATTTTTTTAGTTGGCTCTAACAAAGACATAATACGACCACCAGACTGAAGAATATATGGCTCTGGTAATGTAAATATATTACCATATTGCGCATTAAAACGTAAAACCAGATTACGAGTCAACTCTAAATGCTGTTTTTGATCTTCACCAACTGGAACTTTATTAGTCTGATACAAAAGAATATCTGCTGCCATTAAGACTGGATAGCTAAAACAACCAGCATTAATATTGTTTTTATGACTAACTAGTTTATCCTTAAACTGTGTCATACGCTTCAGTTCACCGAAGTAAGAATGACAACTAAGAATCCAGCCTAATTGCGTATGCGCAGGTACCTGTGATTGCAGGAAAATAATACTTTTCTTAGGATCGACACCACAAGCTAAATAGAGTGCTATAGTATCCAATACAAATTTACGTAAAGAACTAGGATCCTGTCGAACAGTTATTGCATGTAAATCAACAATACAATAAATACACTCATGCGTATCCTGCATTTTTACCCACTGGGATATTGCACCAATATAATTCCCAATAGTTAACTCACCTGATGGTTGAGCACCACTAAATACAATTGATTTGTTCATTTCTCTTATCTAATCAAGAAGAATCGATAACTACGAAAAACTTATGTAACATCCTAAGATAACGCTTATTATATATTAGATATTCAGTAATTATCCAGAATTCTACTACTAATAATAATATTATTATGATATTAATAAAACTATAATTAGCCTATCTGCTAAAACATGCTATATATAATACATAGAACATAACAACAACCTAAAAACTAAGCGTCTATATACTATTTAGTCTGTGAAAAACAAACTTAATCAAAATCCTAATAAAAACATTAAGATTAAAATAAATTAAAAAATAATAATATATATCTTTTCATATACAAAACATATTCTATATGCATAGAACACTACATTAAATTAATTTGATTCAACCAATTAATCATTCAAATATAAATGAAATATATAATACCAAGCATATATTTTAATATTCACCAACATACCACCTAAAAAGTTATAATGATTAGCTCACCTTAGACAGATTAAATAATATAAATAAAATAATAAACCTTATTATCTAAGATTGTTAATCTATACTAAAATAATATGCATTATTAATCAGACTCTATTTTTTCTATTAGAAGTTTAGTTTACGAAGACGAAATAATCAGTTACTATCAGATCTTGGTATTTTAAAAGGTATGATAAGTCTTACTATGATCCTAATCTCGAAAAAAATATTAGTAACATGCGCTTTACCGTATGCGAATGGTTCGATCCATCTCGGCCACATGCTTGAACATATACAAGCAGATATCTGGGTTCGTTTCCAAAAACTACAAGGTAATCAAGTGTATTTTATTTGTGCTGATGATGCACATGGTACACCCATCATGCTCAAAGCTAAAGAAATAGGAATAGAACCAGAAAAAATGATTGAACAACTCAATCAAGAGCATAAGGATGATTTTTCTGGTTTTTATATTAACCACGACCATTACGATTCTACTCACAGCAAGGAAAATCGTGAATTCTCTGAAATGATTTTTTTGCGCTTGAAAGAACGTGGATTTATTGTTACTCGTACTATTTCTCAGCTTTACGATGAAAAAATTAAAATGTTTTTACCTGACCGATTTGTCCAAGGTACTTGTCCTCATTGTAAATCAATAAATCAATATGGAGATCATTGTACAGTATGCTCATCAATCTATACAGCAACCGAATTACTTGATGTAAAATCAGTACTTTCTGGTACAACACCTATTCTTCGTGAATCTAAACACTTTTTTTTTGATTTACCACAGTTTGCGACTCTGCTAAAAAGTTGGACTAGTTCTGGCACACTACAAGATGAAGTATTGAATAAACTAATAGAATGGTTTCAATCTGGATTAAAACAGTGGGACATATCACGTGATCAACCATATTTTGGTTTTGAAATACCTAACGAACCAGGAAAATATTTTTATGTCTGGCTAGATGCTCCTATCGGATATATATCTACATTTAAAAATCTCTGTCATCAGAATCCAAATATTAATTTTGAAGATTTTTGGAAAAAAGATACCGATACATACCTCTATCATTTTATTGGAAAAGATATCATTTATTTTCATAGCTTATTTTGGCCTGCGATGCTTGCAGGAAGTAACTTTCGTCTACCAACTCAAATCTTTGCACATGGTTATCTCACAATCAATGGTGCAAAAATGTCTAAATCGCATGGAACCCTTATAAAAGCTAGTACCTGGCTGCAATATCTAGATGCCGATAGCCTTCGATATTACTATGCCTCTCGACTATCCTCAGGTATCGAAGATCTTGATTTAAATCTTTTAGACTTTATGCAGCGCATTAATAGCGATATAGTTAATAAAATTGTAAATCTTGCTTCCCGTACCGCTTCTTTTATTAACCAACGATTTAACAACACCTTGTCGGAATATACTTCTGATCCAGAAATATATCAAGTATTTATTAATACATCTCACAATATTGCTCACTTTTGGCATACTCACGAATTTCACAATGCTATACGTAAAATTATAGAATTAGCTGATATTGCCAATCGTTATATTGACACCAAGGCTCCATGGATCTTAGCTAAACAAGCTAACAAGTCTTCTGATCTACACGCTATCTGTTCAATGGGAATAAATTTTTTTCGCATACTTATAACGTGCCTTAAACCGGTTATGCCATTACTCACTAAACGATCTGAAGATTTTCTCAATTATAAATTGACCTGGTCTAGCATTGAAAAACCACTTCTGAATCATCAAATATCTACATTTACAACCCTATATGAACGTATTAACATTAAGCAAATTAATAATCTACTTTCTGCATCCTCAGAAAAGTCTGCTCTAATAAAAGTAAAATAGAAATACTAGTGATCTATGGATCCTTGTTTATCATTATATTAAAGATCATCCAATCATTCATATATTACAATGCGTACCTTTCAAATTAATGAATAAAATTCAATAATTAAATCTATTAATAGCGATAGAATAAAATTATTGAAATAATAAAAAATCTAATTTTTACATGAGAATCCCTTTTTCATAGTTTGTAAAAAAACCAACTACCTTTTTGGTCTGAAATAGGATTTATTATTTTTTTCAAGAAAATTGAAAAACTATTCTCATAACATTAATATCATAATGTAATTATGATATAATTACCTTTTTGATTCATGAGATACCCTACCTCCTAACTCACTATAAGACTATCGATCTTTTTATAACTACAGAATCACAATATATAAATAATTTACAATTATATAAAATATATATTAAGTTATTCTCAAAATAACCAACTAACTAGTTTTACATTCTAATTTCAATACATAGGTTTTATTATGCAGTCTATGTTCTATTTTTAAATATACCGATAATTCAATTAAAATTTCATAGAAATATAAATTACCTATATCTAAAAACCTCTCCTTTACCAGGAATTGTAATAACTTATTATGTTATTATTAAAAATAACGAATTTAATTTTTAAAAATCAATATAAGACTTGTAGATAAATCTAATAAAATTCAATAACGAAAAATAAACGAATAAATTCAAATACTATTAACTTTTAAACAAATCACAAATACGAAATTAAATAGATAAGAAATACTTAAAACTAAGTAAATAATGATAAGTATAAATAATAACAATATCATTTTTCATTAAAAAAGAAAAAATCTAGACATATTAAATAAAGATTAATTTATATTTTAAAAATCATGTATCAATTCAAATGAATTACCTTTATAAGAAATTATTTATCATGATACAATTAATTATTGTTATCGTATAAAACCACTCCATAAAAGTATTCGTAAATCGACATATATATTAAAGAACTATCCATTCTCGTACTACTACATCTTATATCTCGTCAATACAATATATTAACGACGTACAAGAATCTTAAATACTAACCTATAAGGATTATCATTATCAGAGTCTACAACCTGACTAAAAATTATCTTCCATTTTTCTAGATTATAGACCGGAAAATAAATATCTCCTTCTACTTCTGTATCAATATAAGTAAGGTATAAACGTTCTGCTTTTGGTATCATTTGTTGATAAATACTGCCACCACCAATGACCATTAGCTCTTTCTCTGTTTTAACCTGGGTCAATGCTTGTTCAATAGTAACAACCGATCGGACTCCTTCAATATCTAGATGTTGTCTACTTATGACAATATTTAATCGCCCTTCTAAAGGAAGGGCGATAGACTCCCATGTCTTACGGCCCATAAGTATAGGTTTATGCAATGTCATTACTTTAAACCATTTGCGATCAGCTGGAAGATTCCAAGGAATCTTATTCCTCAACCCAATCACACGATTAACTGAAATAGCTGCAATCAGACTAATGATCATACTATAAAAACCAAATAATAAACTATTATCTTACAGAGCTTGCGCTTATAAAAGAATCTGTAATCAGATCTTATCTTCTACTACACCCTAACCTGTATTATCTTTTTGACTTTGAAAAAATTATTTTTGTTTATTTTTATATCTTCTAATCTATTTTAGTTATATTTATAAATATTTTATCTCTACTAGTAATGAAGATTTCTTAGATATATTCTATTAGGAATTTATTCATCTCAGAATCAATACAAATAAGATCCGACTGTTTCGCATAAAGCAAGTTTATTCTCTAACTTATAATACCTATAATATATAATGATATATTTTTATAATTAAAAAATGACAAGAATACAGTGAAGCTTTATAGTCATACAAACAAATCACATACATAGATTTTAGAAAATTATTCTAGCACAAAATTTATCTATCTATATTAGATAGAAATTAAATAGAAAAACTAAAACTATTTTACAATTTACTTACATTATGCCTTATAATTGAATCTATTAATTAATAACACATAAAAATAAGTTAGATTAAAAATCTATATTTTCTAATAGAAGAATTGAATCTTAATTTATTAAACAATATTATTAAATATATTAAGCTACTCTAGCGTAAAATGCGATCCTTGTTATAAAAACCTTTATCTTTATAAAGATAACTTTATAAGATTTCAAAAATAAGATTTATAATATAATTAAATATAAAATAATATTATATTCAAGATTATTACTAATGGTTTAATTAAAAAATTACCTTTATTTATCATAGTCTAGAATGTAGCATACGATTGTAACTGATTAAACAAACAAAAATTATTGATAATAGACATATCAATAAAAATTAATATGTCGATAAATTAAAGAAGAAATCTGCCTAAAAGCTGATCTTCTTATCTTCTTAATAAAATTATAGTTTGTATAAAATTGAATATATTAAATTGACGAAAAACAATATATACACAATAATGTGAATTATGTATAATATCAAAATTATTAAAATAAAGGGGATATAGCTCAGATGGAAGAGCGCTTGCATGGCATGCAAGAGGTCAGCGGTTCGACCCCGCTTATCTCCAAAATATGATTAATATCATGATTTTTAACACTCTGATCGAAACTCTAAATAATATTGGATTGGTTCAGCATATGTGAATACCTATTAGGTTTAATGTCTAATAGAATTCAATTCTAATTTTCTAGAATAAAGCTAACAATAATCAAAATATATATCCTATTATTATATGATTTTTAATAATTTAAATCTAAAAATAAATCGTAAAACTAAGTATCATTAAAAAATAAAATAAAGTAAAAATTATTTTATAAACCAACTAATAATCAATAAAAACTTTTTATTCTAATACTGATCCATTTTAGATGCCTATGCTTTTCCCAAATCGGTGAATATTAAGATAAAAATAATTGATACAAATAATCATCTCTATAAAACTAATAACATAATAATACACTAATATATAATATATAGTTTTATTTCCAAATGAAAAACTAATATTCCATTAGAATTAAACATAATCTAAGAAAATAATACAATTCATGATATAAGTGAGATGATCTTAATGGAAAACTACAATATTAAAAATTTCTAAGAAAAATAATAAAAAATAAAAAATAAAAAATAAATTAAAAAAGAAAAAATTTATGACATATAATCTAAAATCCTGATCTAAATCAGATAACAACTAAGCATCAAATATAATAACGTTAATAAAAATCGAAATTATACAAACAATATGAATAAGTTGTAATACCATCCATCCTTAATCATATTCAAAGTCAATAGTAAAAAAGAATAATAATAGATTATGAAATGTATTAAAACAATCAGATGATTATCAAATATTTTTGATAATTATCATTTTATCTTATAAAACAACTATCTAATTAAGATAGAAGTAAACTTCATTAAAATACAAAATGATATTTAATAAATAAAAATAAAATTATTACAAAATGATAACTTAATTATATATTGTCTATCAATCTTTATTGAAACATTTTGTTTACTGAAAAAGAAAACTTCTCATCCAACTAAACACATATAATACAAACATAATTTAATTATCATCACTTAAATACGAAATTAAAATAATCTAATCTAACATTAGTTATATTTTTAAAACATTGATTTCTCTTTATTTAAAATAAATAGTTATTTAAATTTCATAATCAACATCCACCTTCTCACTTTTTATGAGTATAAACAAGTAAACTTTTTACATAAAACTTTTCATACTCGTATTGCAATACTTCTTTCTTTAATATATATGATTGTATCATGATCTTTAAAACAAAATATTATTACTTATTACACGATAAGAAATAGTATTATACATATTCAGTTTTATGATGATCAGTGTATATCGAAAATCAAATAATTTCTGTCAAATAATTAAAATTAATATTAGATCTAGTTTCTCGATAAAATAAAAATCTAATTATTTTAAATATATCACAAAATGTAGAAAAATTTTATCAAAGAGAGGAAATAAACCTCCACTTTTAACTTAAACTTTCATTGTCTCATCTATAAACCTATAAAATAATCGTGATTATTTTAATCAAGTTTAATAAATTTATATCTCTACATAATAAAGTTTAATATTCATTGAAAAATATTAATATAATTCTTTATATGTCTGAAGATAATATCTAGTATTTATTTTATTCTTGACTATAAATACAAAAGATTGATCACTGTAAATAAATAAGTATATTAAAATACATTTATACTTAAAAATATCTAATTTACTAAATATCTAAATTATAAAGTAATTACAGTCTATCAAATAAAATAAGTTTGTCTTAAAAAATGAAATACTTAAATCAACATAAAATATTATAAATTAGATTACCCCTTACTCTTATTCTTATTAAAATAAGATAATTATATACAAATAATAGAAAATTAATCATCAAATACTCTTTCTGATGAGCTTTGCACGCTCTAATTATAGAATTAAAGCCTTATCTAATCTTCCTTCTTTGTTTCAATCATATTGGTCATCACCTTTAGTGACCTAGAACAAGCAAACTATCTTCTAGATTAATAATAAGTAAATCATATTCACTGTAATATTTAATTTAATCTAAACATATGATCCTGATCATACCGATCTTTCTTCATAAACAAGTTACAATTTCAAACACTGATTACTTTTTATATGACAAAATTAAAACATAACACACACTCAAACTACACTTAAATAAATGTGAATTATTTTTATATACACATAAGCTTCTACCTAATGAAATTATATATTTTCAAAATCTAGATACTTATGATACTATTCTGAATATTAAATTAATGTTATAATTAAAGACAGTAGTTTTTTTGCTTCTAATGGCGACAGAACAGCATCTACTGGTAAATACCACCAATTATCCTGAGCAAAACTACGTACTTTAACTGCATCCTTTTCAGTCATGAGTAAAGACTGGTCTCTAGAAGTTAGAGGGCATAAAATTTTTGCAGTATAGCGTTGATGATCAACAAACTCTACTTCCTTCATTAGCTTTACACCTTTTTTCTTCAGACTATTGAAAAATCTCTTAGGATATCCAATACCAGCCATTGCTACTACATTGTTTAACTTCACTACTGAAACACGTTCTCCAGAACACAAATTCACAGCTAAATTAGATTGCAAACACATACCTATTTCACCTGGAAAAACTCTACCACCATTAGTTATTTTCGCTGTCACACTACGCAATCGACCCTCTCGCTCACGCATTGGACCAGCTGGAAGCCACCATCCATTACCAAATCGTCGCTCACCGTCAATAACTACAATCTCAATATCACGAGCTAACGCATAGTGCTGTAACCCATCATCACTAATAATTACATCTACCAAAGAATGAACTAATACTGCCTTGACTGCATTTCGTCTTATTGGAGACACTGCCACTATCGCTTTAGTTCTCTGATAAATTAATACAGCTTCATCTCCAGCCTCATTTGTAGTAGTATGTGGACCCACTATCAATGGATTAGATCCCACCGTTCCTCCATAACCACGTGCAACAACACCCACAGAAAAACCTAGATCTTGTAACGCTAAGACCAACCAAATAACTAATGGAGTTTTTCCAGTGCCACCAGAAGTAAGATTCCCAACCACTACCACAGGAACAGAAGAACGCCATGCTTTTTTCAAACCAAGAAGATAACTTAAACGTATAGCATTAGTTATTAATCCATAAATTAGGCTTAATGGTAATAATAAGTAACCGAAAATACTATATTCAAAATGAATAATATGACTAACCAAATTGCATTTTATAAAGTTGCGCATATACACCAGGTTCAGATAATAAATTATGATGCGTACCGCGTTCCACAATCTCCCCATCTTCAACGACAATAATTTCGTCAGCATTCTCAATACTAGAAAGACGGTGCGCAATTACAAGAGAAGTACGGTTTTTTTGTAGCTCATCTAGCGCTAACTGAATAGAGCGTTCAGATTCAGTATCAAGAGCCGAAGTAGCTTCATCTAAAATTAGAATCGGACAATCACGCAACATTGCACGAGCGATAGCAATCCGCTGACGTTGCCCTCCAGAAAGAACTACACCATTGTCTCCAATTAATGTATCCAGCCCATGATCCATTTTACTAATAAACTCCATTGCATGTGCGATTATGGCCGCTCTCTTAATATCATCCCGACTGTACTTATCTTGACAAGCATAAGCAATATTATTTGCTACTGTATCATTAAATAAATGAACATTTTGTGATACTAGCGCCACCTGACTACGAAGTGATCCTAGTTTATACTCACGTAAGTCAAGACCATCTAAAAAAATATTCCCACACTGAATATCATAAAAACGAGTCAGTAAACTTGCAATTGTGGACTTTCCAGACCCAGAACGACCTACTAACGCCACAGTTTTTCCAGCTGGAATAGTGAGACTGATATTCTTTAGTGCAGGGCGCTCGCGACCAGGATAACTAAAGGTGACGTTACTAAATTCAATTAAACCCAAAACACGCTCTACACTATATTTACCCTGATCTATTTCTTTTTGACTATCAAGAATAGAAAACAACGTTTGACATGCTGCCATGCCGCGCTGAAAGTGAGAGTTTACATTTGTTAGAGACTTAAGAGGTCTCATTAACCCCATCATGGAGGAAAAAACTACAGTAATAGTTCCAGCAGTCAATGTCGCTGTTACACTAGGGAAGCTAGCAACAAAAAGAACAAATGCTAATGCTAGTGAAGCAATCAATTGAATAATTGGATCAGAAATAGAAGAGGCGGAAACCATCTTCATTCCTTGTTGACGCATACAGTTACTAACACGGTTAAAAGATTTATTTTCAATATCCTGACCTCCAAAAATTAATACTTCTTTATGTCCTTTGAGCATTTGCTCCGCACTTGTTGTGACCTGACCCATCGTATTCTGCATATTTTTACTAAGAATACGAAAACGCTTAGATACAGTACGAATAGCTAGTGATACAAGAGGAGCTAATACAATTAGAATTAAAGATAATTGCCAGCTATAGTAAAACATAAGTATAAAAAGTCCAATAATCGAGGCTCCTTCACGCACTATAGTAACTAAGGCGCTAGAAGAAGAAGAAGCAACGTGCTCCGAGTCGTAAGTAATACGAGATAATAGAGCGCCAGTAGACTGTTGATCAAAAAATGATACAGGCATACCCATCATATGATTAAATAAACTACGACGGATCTTCATAACCACATTACCAGATACCCATGAAATACAATAACTAGAGGCATAACTTGTAACACCTCGTAATAGCATTAATGCAATGATCACTATAGGCATCCATAATAAGACTTTATTACCTGTCTTTCCAAAACCATCATCAAGTAAAGGTTTTAAAAGTGACAGCATCAAAGTATCACCCATAGCATTAAGGATTAGTGCAATAGACGCGACAATTAATCCTAATTTATATGGTGTAATAATCGGCCATAACCGATGGAATGTTCTCCAAGTAGAAAAGTTTTGATCTAGATACATAATGTAACCAGCGTTAGTTGAAATAGAACGAGTCGTTCTAAACGGCATCCCTAGGAATATAAAGCTACTTCTGATACCAGCAGGTTATTATTTTCTGTTAGGGCAGGGTATTTTATAGCACAGTAATCTCTGGATACCCGATTCCTTATACAAAAATAAAATGAAAAAGAATAATCCTAATTTTCTAAAGATCTTAACATATCCTTATTCTCAGTATATGATGAAAATACCAGTCTATTAATATATAATTCTGTCTTTTTCTTCTAAAAAGAAAATACTACTAAATAAACACTAGACTAAACTAGAACTCTAACAACTCCGCACATGCTAATATGAATCACATACTTTTTATAGCTATTATTATACAATTGAATATAATTCATAAAATTTTCTATAAATATTTAATCAAATACCAAGATTTACATCAAATTAACCCATTAATAAACAACTATTAGAACGTAGAACTATTCGATCTATATAATAAAAACAACCAAGCTTTACTTGAAGAGGTCATATCTGAATGCGCATATTAGCACTTGAGACAACAGCAGAAGCTTGTTCAGTTGCACTACTTAATCAAAAAAATCAGATTTCTTACTTTGAACACTGTTTTAGAAAACATGCGCAACGTATTCTTCCATTAATAAAGAAAATTTTAGAAAATGAAGAAGTTACTTTAAAAAAAATAGACGCGATCGCTTTTAGTCGCGGACCTGGTAACTTTACTGGTGTACGTATTGGAGCAAGTATTGCACAAGGTCTAGCATTAGGTTCTAATATACCATTAATAGGTATTTCAACCCTTGAAATTATAGCAGAACGTGCGTGGAGAGAAGAAGGTGCTCAGCGAATCCTAGTTGCAATGAACGCAAAAATAGGTGAAATTTACTGGGCAGAATATCAACGAAATCTGCAAGAATCTTGGATAGGAGAGAATACTGAAGCAATATTAAATATTGAAACCATAGTAAATCGGATAAATAATCTCAGTCAAACATGGACCTGCGTAGGTTCAGAATGGATGAATCGATCAGAATTAGTAGCAGTCTCCTCACCAACGCTCATAAAAACGAAAATCACACTGCCACACGCAAAAGACATCTTGCCTCTAGCTAAACAAATATTATCGGAAAAAGTGAGTTCTAAAATAGAAGACGTAGCTCCAAGATATTTACGAAACATCGAGCTCTATAAAAAAATTACGACCACTCCATAGTTTCAACAGAAATATTTCTTATATCATCTCAAAATTACTATGATAAATCAATTAATATCCACATGATAAATACGAAATAATCTTCGTTTAACAATTGATAACAATTCTAAATTGTAAAAGACATATTCTTCTTCTTGAGACATCCTTATATATCTATAAACAATTAAGAATACAAATTAAATATATATAAAATGTAATCCATTTGATTTCAAATTAATCCTATAGACACGTTGTTCTATAAAAACATAGTAACCACGCTTATTCTTTACATTACACAGATCGTAATCTGGCAGGGGCGGGGAGATTCGAACTCCCAACTACCGGTTTTGGAGACCGATGCTCTACCAATTGAACTACGCCCCTATAATTTAAAAACCTTCATTAATCAATGATCTTGAGCCTATTTCAGGCTATAACTAATGAAGCACAATTCTACCTTCCTAACAAAAAAATAAACTTTAACTAACAAGATGCTTATCATCAAGACCTTATGTTCGATAAACATATTTTATTGAAATTTTAAATAAATATGAATTTTAATCTCCATGTCATGGATTAAATGTTAATTAAGTAGAATTTTTGATATTAATTTTATTCGATGATCAATAATGACTACACCAAAACCCTTTTAGATTTTATTAAGATATCATAATAAATTAATTGAATTAAATCCATCTAATCTACACGATGCAAAATCAATTTACTCACTACTTTATAATTTAAGATCAAATAATTCAAATATTACATATGAATTTCCATTTCATGAAATACAAACTGAAAGACGCACAATATTATTTTTTATCTACATATATAATACTATATATAGAAAAATAAATCCTATCTAAAATTATAGATATAATCCACTTTATCTTTTTACCACAAAAAATCATTAATGTTCAATCAAAATCTTCAGATCCTGAAAATATTTATTCTATAAAGACTGAATAACCTCTAACCTATTTCATTAAAATACCTATCATGTATGTCTTGATTTTACATATATTAGCTTATCATCAATAAGAAAAATAAAAAACACAAGACATTGATCTACTTATCAATACAAAAATATATAAAGACGATTATTAATATAATATCTCAACTCTTTATAATCAGACCAATATAATCTAAATTATAAAAATAATATTATCTTTATTAATTTTAATAAAAATTAAAACTACTAACTTTAATTATATATATTCATTAAATATTAAATATTATAAGTAGATAACAATCACTCTATATCAAATAATCCATATACTTTAATAAGTTTAAATAAAATGTATTCTCTATTATCAACAATATGTTAGATAAATAAATACTAGCTCCTATATAAAAAACTCGTAGAGTGTTATAGATCACTTGTTATAAAAATAAAAAATAACTATACATCATAAATACTACCTGTATAATCTATTTTACTTCTAATAATCTTCTTATATGTTATGCATGCATAATACACATGATCTTGTTATACTCAATCAACAAAAAATAATATCACACTGATTTTATAAACTACACTATTACTTATTAATAGTTTCTATTATCTGTAATAATAGAAACATTCTCCTTAGAAGATTATATGAGAGATTTAAAATATATTTAAATGATACTATAATAACTTAATTTTTAGCATTATTCTATATTCAAATTCTTCCTATAATTTGTAAATAATATTTTGAAAATATATCAAAACATTTATCATAGTTCTCAACTAGATAAAGAATATAAAAAAAGTTTCTAAAGACTTTAAAAAATAAAAGTATATAAAACTGCATTGATCAGTCTTATGTGAAAAAATAATTAAAAAAATAATGAATAAAACGAACTATTAATTAATAATAATCATGATTATTTTCAATATAAATGTAATGTATATTTTATTTTGCATTATTAAAGTTGAAGTGACCTCTCTAAAAAATTACTACTAAAAACTTACTAAAAAATAAATTTGAATAATATTCAATATCATTCATATATCTATCTGATTTAAAGATAAAATCTTCTTTTATTAAAAGAAATTTAAATTATAAAATTACTATCATTTAGTAAAACTACATAGACTTTTAATTGTATAAATTATTAAAAAGTAGAAATAGAATAACTATCTCATAAAAATATGGCACAATAATCAATTCCAATATAGTCTATAAGACTAATAAAGTTGTCTTTACTTCATCATCAAAAAATATAACTTACTATTGATAATATCCTTGGTGTCCCCAAGGGGATTTGAACCCCTGTTACTGCCGTGAAAGGGCAGTGTCCTGGACCTCTAGACGATGGGGACTATTCTTAAATTATTTTAAATTTACTTCTAATATATCTACTTGCTCTCTATATTCAATCATTAAAATTATTTTTAATAGAAAAATGATATATCCGATCAAATAAATTATACAATACCAAATTTTTAAAACTGCATTATTTTACTCAATACTTATAATTGACCTAATATCGATTTCCACTTGATTTATCGTTAGAACAATCCACACAGCACTAAAATTTAATATCCTAACCCTTATACGATTAATAGATAGATATAGAAAATCTTATCATAAGTAAGAAACATGCTTTCATTCTTATCTACCTAATCGATTTCTATCGTATCCTAATAATGAGTAATGATTCTCAATAAAATACTAATTTTATTAATGATAGTTCTTATCTTTATAATCTATTATGTTATAGATAAACTTATAATATACTTTATAAGTTAACAAATATTTTTAAATAAAATAATTTCTTAATGTTTAAAACACTAACTTTTCTCTATTCACTTTAATATATAGACTAACATAAAAGAATAAACCTTCATACTGTATCGTAATTAGACATATAAATTATAATCGATAGAAGATGCTTATTTCTCATTAAACATATATACCCTATAGTTATAATTATATTATAATACAATGTCATTGCACTGATCTCGTAATCCAAAAAATCAAACAATATAAGATCTTAAAATTTATCATAACACTTTTCTTCTACTTAATACAATAATATTAATTATAAAATAAAAATCGATCTCTTCTTAGTTATTAACTACTTGATATGAAGTTATTATTAATGTTTAATCAATCAAACTTACTTTTCTCATTTTTTAATGATGAGAAGTTCAAAACTTGATTTTAACAGATTCCTATCTTTATATCAATATACTACAATCAAAAATCTAAAAAACTGTAGAAATAACTATTATCTAATTATAGTACAAGTTAATGAACAATAACTCTAACTCTCTAAAGTTTTAGTATTTTAAGAGTATTAAACCCAAAACCTCTTAAAACAGGTGCCAACTTTATAGTTTTTAAAGTACTTTTCATACATAAAGCTATGTTCTCAGATCTTGAAATTGGTATAGATAAACCATTCTCTATAAACCAAGCAGCACGACGAGCTATAGCCATTCCCGAGTCAATAAATAATGTTCCTTTAGGCAACACTTGCTTTAATTCCATAGTAATAAAAGGAAAATGAGTGCATCCTAATACTATCGTATCAGGAAGATTATGCATAGAAAGCAATGGCTCTAAAATGACTCTAATTTTTTCTATTGAGACTGGAAAACCATGTAATTTATTTTCAACTAAATCTACTAATTCCATAGAAGCTAGCATTTCAATGTGACATTCTCTAGAAAATCGAGATACTAAGTCATGTGTATAAGAACACTCGATTGTTCGACGAGTAGCTAATAAACCTATAATACTATTTCTACTTAATTTCACAGCGGGTTTAATTGCAGGAACTACTCCAATAACTGGAAATAAAAAACGAGCACGTAAAGCAGGTAAAGTCACAATACTAGCTGAATTACATGCAATCACAGCTAAAGCTATAGAATAGCTATTAGTGATTGCTGTAATAATAGATACAATACG
This sequence comes from Candidatus Erwinia haradaeae, assembly GCF_900699015.1. GTDB lineage: Bacteria > Pseudomonadota > Gammaproteobacteria > Enterobacterales > Enterobacteriaceae > Erwinia_E > Erwinia_E haradaeae_E. The sequence continues at coordinate 945,579 of NZ_LR217737.1, forward strand.
ATCAATAGTAAATTCTGCTGTTTTTTCACCATAAGGGAATCCCATATTATCAAAACAATAAAGATAATGTACATCTGGAAGTAATATGCGAATTTTATTATAAATAGATAAACCGCCTACTCCAGAATCTAATATTAAAATAGTTGAACCTGATTTAATAGGGAACATATGAGCTTCTGGCATAGTCTATAAAAATATCCTCATAAATTATGTCATAATTTTATTAAACATATAACTCATGTTGCCAATCTAATACAAGACAATACATTAATAGATCGTTTAATATGCATTAACTAAAAATAAAAAAACACTGATCATTACTACTGTCAACTACAGTTGAAGATGAATAAATAATACCATAATACATCACTATCAATAATTGAATATATTGTAAATACACTAATCTTATATTTCTATTTTAATAGAAATTAATTACTATCTATAAAATAATATTAATTATCATTAATAAAATTAAGATTAAACAATAATAATCAATACAAAGGTATTAAAAATATTTCTAATAAATAGAATCTCTATAGTAAATACTAACTAAATTACGCTATTGAATCAGATCATTCTTTTTTTAAAATAATCCATCATAAACACTACATCAAAGAACATATTCATATAACTAAACATATCATAGATGCCGTTCTTACAACGAACGAATAACCATTTTAACTAAGAATACATATGCAATGATCTAGTAATAAAAATATACAAACCTCAAATAAAATTTTCTCACTATAATTTATTCATTAAAAAATCATTTATGAAATATTTTCAAATAACATGCTACTGATTCATTGATAATCAATAATAAAAATTTTTTATTATACAAAACAAAATACACGCACTAAAAAATATAAAATAGAATGATAACAGAGTATTATTTTTAAAAAATCAACTTATATCTTACTATTGATTCTATTAGAAATATATATCTCGTAACATGAAATCATCATCTTGTAAATTTATTTTTGTTAAAAAAATCAATTAAGACTTAATCTATAATTAATAATTATGTAATCCTATAAATTAAAATTAAACTATAGAAAAGATGAGCATCTAATGTAAAATGCTACATTTTATTGAGAAGATTTTTGAAATATACTATTATTGTACTATAACAATCTTTTTTTCTAAACTAGATTGATAGTATAAGTAAAACATACTTAAGATAAACAAATAAAAAATGAGATTATACAATGTAGATCACACTACAGTTTTAAAATATTAAGTATCTATCATGATCTTCTAATATAAGATATCTTCAACGTTAAACTAAATATTTTTAAAATCATTATACCACATTTATAATAATAAAAACTATTTTATAATCTGCATTAATATTAATTATTACAGAATAGATAATAACACCATATAGTTATATAATTATATACTCTAATATCTCTTCTAATTCTGATATCATTTGACCATATTTTATTAATGAGAAATATTCTCATCATTCATTTTATAAATCCTGTGTACTAATCACTTATAATTCTATATTATTATATAATACACCCTAATAAATAACTTTTTCGTAGTAAAAAGTATAGAACAAAAAACATAAAATAAGATTAATTCTATCTAATTAACTATATCATATCATAATTACACAACCCTACTAAACTCTATCTTAATGCAAATTATAAATCTTATTTTAAAAAATAATACTAATTCTATCATAAAGTTAAAACTTATTTAATATACGAATCTCAATATAAAGAACGTTTACTAACTATTTTAGAAAATCATAATTTATAAACATGCACTATAATAAATCCCTTAGTTCAATCAAATATTATCTGACTTTATCTTATCTTTCTTCTCTTCTTCTTTAAAAAAAGTCTCTTATAATCATCTTTATCATTCATGATAATTGTGTCTATTCCTAAAAAATCAAAAACAAATTTAAATATCCATTTATATATATAAAAATTATATACTAATAATAATATATATTCCTAATCAAAATCAATAAATAAACGATTAAAATACACATCAAACATCACCTATACATATCATAAATTTGTATTTACTGTATATTATTATAATAAAAAATATATCTTCAATCAGTTATATAAACAGAAGAAATTACATTTCAACTATGCTAATAAAAAAATCACATTAATAAATATATGAAAATAGACATTCTATTAGAATATGATAAAAGAGTTAATACAATGATAAAATTAACCTAATATATTTCTAACCTAGAATATTCATCTTTTCTACCATTAATAAAATGAATATTTCTATCATCATTATTAATCTATTTAGATTTTACAACAAATATAATAAATATACGACTACATAAATTATATCTGTTCAATCATCTTAATTAACTATAAACATCACTTTATATACTATAAAAATATTAGATTATTTAAAAGAAAACTAACACTGATTTCAAGAATAAAAACCTATCATAAAATGGTGCATCCAGGAGGATTCGAACCTCCGACCGCTCGGTTCGTAGCCGAGTACTCTATCCAACTGAGCTATGGATGCAAAGTGGCGATGAGACGGGGATTCGAACCCCGGATGCAGTTTTTAACCACATACTCCCTTAGCAGGGGAGTGCCTTTAGCCACTCGGCCATCTCACCGTATATTAAATCTTATATATTAAAATTAGATTTATAACAATATATTTAATACAAATTACAATCATTAATATGATAATGAGATTAAGCTTACAAGTCAAATCCTTTCTCAAAACTTAAAATAATCATAATATACACAAATCAACATTATAGATTTAATAATATAAAGATAATATTTTTATTTAAACAACAAAAATCATTTCATACAATATTTCAAATTTAATTAAACTATTTATTCCTTGGCATAAACACTATATATTTAATCATATATATCTATATAGAATAAACAATGCATATAAATCAAGATTAAAATTGTTCATTCTTAGTTAAATTTTTAATATAAAAAATTAAGATAAATATCTTGAGATTTAATATTTTAAAAAATCAATAATTAATAAAATGATATTGCAATCATAAAAGATATATTATCATGATAATAAGGTTCTTTCTTACTCGATAATAAAGATTAGATTCTCTATCTATAAATATTTTTTAAAAAATGCAAGTTATAAGTAAAATTATCTAGCATTCTTTTTTGCCCCATGATCACAAATCTCTAAAGAATCTGAATCTTCAGATAAAAAAATACCTTTAAAATCAGCGCTATGCAAAGATACATTAGCAGTTTCTTTCATAACAATTCCAGTAAAAAGACCAATTACTGATACTGTCATAAGACAATAAGCTGGAACATAGAGATCTCCAGTTACCTCTACCAACCAAGATAACATAGCTGGTGTTAAACCAGCTGCTAACATTGCAATATTAAAAGAACTAGCCAATGCTCTATAACGTATAGAGGTGGGAAACATCGCCGGTAAACTGGATGCTATAACACCAGTAAAACTATTAAGAATGATTGCTAATACAAGAAAACCAAAAAAAACAACACTAATTCTTCCGCTATTAATTAACATAAAAGATGGTATAGATAAACATAATAATGCGATACTTCCTATTATTACTAATGGACGATGACCAACTTTATCACTCATCAATCCAATAACAGGTTGTAAAAACAACATAACTAACATAACCAAACTAATTATTATTAATCCCTCATCTTCATCATAATGCAAATGATACGATAAATATCCTGGCATATAAGTTAAAAGAACATAATATATAACATTCGTTGTAAGAACTAAACCCATAGAAGTTAAAAAACTTTTCCAATATTTCATTACAATCTCTTTATAAAAGATCTTTAACCCCTTCAACAAATCCTTATAATTATTTTTTTCTATTGTTTTGATATACCTATAAAATATAGGAGTCTCATCTAGTTTGTAACGCAAATATAGCCCGATCAAGCCTAAAGGTATCGCCATGAAAAATGGAATACGCCAACCCCATTCTAAAAAACAGGCTTTACCAGTAAAACTTGAAATAGCAATCACTACTCCAGCCCCTAACACAAAACCAGAAATAGAACTAAAATCTAACCAACTTGCTATAAATCCGCGATTATGATCTGGAGCATATTCAGAAACAAAAATTGCAGCTCCAGCATATTCTCCCCCTACTGAAAAACCTTGTAACATTCTACACAATATAAGAAAGAGAGGAGACCAAACACCAACTACAGAATAAGAAGGAATAAAACTAATACAAGCCGTGCTAACTGACATAACTATAATGGTTATTGAAAGTATTTTTTGACGACCATACCGATCTCCTAACGCTCCAAATACTAACCCACCAAATGGACGAATCAAAAAAGGAATTGAAAAAGTTGCTAATATAGCAGCTCTTTGAATAGATGGGTCAGTGATAGGAAAAAAAACTTCTCCTATCTCGCTAGACATAAACCCATAGACTCCAAAATCAAACCACTCACAAGCATTACCCAAGGAAGTAGCAATAATTACTTTTAGCAATCTTACCCTATCAATAATATTAATATCTTGTTCTCTAATAGAATTTAAATGCTTGTGGTGTAATTGCATTTATGATATCCATATAATATTTTTAAATAGATATAAAGTCTGTGGAAAAATTAACTTCTCTACAAAAAGAGAATATGTTATCATTAACATTATGTAATCTTAGATATTAACCTTTCATTCAAGATTAAAGATCTATAAAAATAGATATACCATTTCATAAAAGATTATCAGAAACAACCACGTTCTTACATACCATCTCATATATTCATTATTATTAATAGAATTATCTTATTAGATATTGTCTACCATTAAGATGACTTGATCTTGATCATGCCAACTTTTTTAAATAAAAAATAACAAACAACTAAAAAGTATATTTATTTAAAATAAAATAAAATACAATTATTAGAAAAACATATAGAACTATTCTAAGTCATCTCTTTAAGTAGACTCTCTCATCATATCTAAACACAATACTTTACTGTTATATAAAAATTCTTATATTTAACAGAATCATTCTTAGATTATAATAAGAAGATAGGAAACTAAAGAAAATTTCCTCTAAATTAAATTATTAATATAAAATATATTAATCACACTCAATTCAAGAATTCCATATTTTTAATAAAATATATGATACAATTATAGATATCATCTATAAAAAATTTATTACTGAACAAACTACTACTCTTCATTCTACTAAGAAATACAATTGTCTCCCTTATTATTATATCTTTTTAATTTATTATCACTAATATATAATCTAGATTAATCATTGATACCACTATAATTATATCAATATATACTAATATTTTATTAAAAATATTAATTCTTCAACAATCAACGATATATACTAGATATAATACGGTACTATCGTATATAATGAAATATCAATTAAGTAACAATATTACCTTTTTATAGAATTCATACTCTTTTCAGAAGAAAACAAAACCATCTAAGATAACATCACCTACAAGTCACTACTCTATAAGTAGTATAAAAATAATATTCTCTGTAAAAATGAAGAATCATTAAATAGATTCTATCTTGGTTCACAAGATAGTTTAACTTCTATGCAATCTTAAAAAATAATCATAAACACCAACACTCTCCTCTACAATGAGCCTACTACTCACATCACATCATTTAAGACAAGGATTATCAAAATATGATCTTACTAGTTAGTAACCTTATTGTTTTAAAAAATTTTAATATCTTATTTTTTCTAAATCTAAATAACAGTGAATAGGATTAAAAATTTAGTATTTATAATAAACTTAAAATATACATACATCTCTAAGTTATCAAAAGAATTAAAAAAGATAATAAAAATTATACAATAATACTGATCTTTTTGATAAAAATTCTAAACATGACATCTAAATCTTCATTAATCCATATCAAAACTTTGTTCTAATCTAAATAAAAACTGTAAAATTAATAAAAACTTCTTCTGAATCAAATTATATTAAAACTGTTTTATTACAATCCATTGCAATCAAAGAGTAATAGTAATATACTTAGAGTTCTTTTTAAATAATTAAATATCTAGTAATTAATTAATGATAAATAGATTTTAGATAAAATACTTCAATGTCTTTAAGATAAAATAAGTAATTGAACTTAAATTACAAACATATAACTAATCTTAGTATTATAGAGCTTGATATTTATGAAAAAAGATATACATCCAAATTATACCACAATCACCGCCAAATGCTCTTGCGGACAAGAAATTAAAACTCGATCTACATTAGGTCATGATTTAAATCTTGACGTATGCAACTCTTGCCATCCATTTTATACCGGCAAACAACGTGATGCAGCAAAAGGTGGTCGTATTGATCAATTTAATAAACGTTTTAAAATTCCAAATAAAATATAAACTCGATTATTATACATTGATAAGAAAAATAAAACTAACCAATATATTTTATATTTACTTCTAAAAGAATTGATTTAATTTTTTTTAAATTAAAATCACTCTACTTATCTAACAAAAAAAAGTAATTTTCATTTACTATTAAAATGAATACTTATATCTGATATATATATTATAATATAATATATATATCTAAATTTTGTACATATATCAAAAAGATGAAATAAATAGTATAGTATACAGAAATATTAACAATCACATTAAATATAATTGAAGATGTGTTATACTAATACAGTATACATGCTCTTCATTGTTCTATCTAATAATATAATCAGTCTTTAAAAAATCCTTATAACTATCGATTAACACATTAAACAAAATATTATCTACATACAATTATAAAAAATTATTCGAATTTTTAATAACAAGAAAATTATAACTAATTCCATTTTAGTTATCTGATAAAAAATAAAAAATGATATGATGTTTTTATAAAACATCATAGTCTAAACTAATAATAATAAAATATATAACACCTTATTTCAGTAAGAAAAGAATCAAAGATCTGAATCTAATATCTTATTAATTTTAAATAAATCAAATTGATATCTTCTCAATATCAATAATAAAACACAGTATATGAATGCATTCATACCCTTTTAGTTTAGTAACCAAACTAAGAATCAGATTATCTTTATTTATCTAGTCTAATCAATATCTGAATTCATTTCAAAATCATATTAGCTATTCGTACAATACAATCAATAGGAAGATGAACACAATAACAACATATCGTTTTATCTTTATTTTATCAACTACGATCATAGGATGGATCTGGACTTATATCTATTATAAGCGAAACTTGTCTAGAACAAAAAAAGAAAAATTTTTTTATATCGAGAAAACTCAACTAACTAATAACGAACTCCATCAATTACAGAAGAAGCTAGATGAGTATCTAGTACTTCAAAAACAAAAAGAACGAGAATATCATGAACTGTATAGTTACTTAGAAACAACTAAAGAAAAAATAGAAAATATTGAACACTGGAAAAATGAAACTAAACAATTAAGATATGAAAAAAATTGTCAGATAGAAATTAATAACGCCCAAAAAGTAGAACTACGTGAACTAGCAATCCGTCTAGAAGAAACACGAGCAACTTCTGAAGAAAAACAAACACTATTAGTACAAAACGAACAATATATCAATGTTCAATTGGAACATATAGCAAATCGTATTTTTGAAAATAAGGGACATTATATTGATGAAAAAAATCAACACAACCTACAAACTTTAATAGCACCATTACGAGAACAACTCGAAGGACTTCGACGCCAAGTACAAGAAGGATTAAACCAAGAATCACGTGAGCTCCATACTCTAACTCATGAACTTCATAACCTACAAAAACTGAATGCACAGATCACTGAAGAAACACTTAATTTAACTCGAGCTCTAAAAGGAGATAAAAAAACCCAAGGAACCTGGGGAGAAATAGTTCTCAGTCATATTTTAAATGCTGCTGGTTTAAGGGAAGGCCATGAATACGACACTCAAGTAAACATTAAAACAGAAGATAATGGACGCTTTCAGCCAGATATTATTGTGCATCTACCTAATAGTAGAGATGTAGTAATCGATGCTAAAATGACGCTAGTAGCCTATGAACGTTATTTCAATGCAGTTGATCATACAGAACAAGAAAAAGCTATTAAAGAACATATTGTTGCTATTCGAGGGCATCTGAGAAACTTACATCAAAAGGATTATCAAATACTACCAGGTATACGCTCTCTAGATTATATCTTAATGTTCATCCCAATAGAGCCAGCTTTTCTTCTTGCAATTAACAGAAAACCAGAACTCATAACTGAAGCCTTAAATCAAAATATTATGTTAGTAAGCCCCACTACTCTTTTAGTCGCATTACGCACTATTAATAATCTATGGCGTTATGAAAATCAAAATCGTTATGCAGAAAATATTTCAGATCGCGCTACACGACTGTATGACAAAATACGTTTATTTGTAGATGAGATGTGCGGTATAGGGGATAGTCTATATAAAGCACAACATTGCTATCATCAAGCTATGAAAAAGCTATCAGAAGGACGTGGAAATTTAATTTCCCAAGCTGAAACTTTTCGTCAGATGGGTGTTGAAATCAAACGCCCTATTAATAAAGAGCTAATAGAAAAATCATTACTTATAAAAGAACAAGAAAAATAAAAAAACTAGACCTCATAATATTGATTAAAATCAATATATTTTATTAGACACCATAATCTTATCTAGATATATGATATCATTTATACATAAATTTTTATTACTCTAACTATAATAGAGCAATCTTATATGATTCTAATCATTATAAAAAGATAGATGAGCTAAATCTCAATACTTTAATTGTACCTATAAATCTCATAAAATACTATAAATGCATATGCGCTATGTTACTAAGAAAGATACTCAGATTAACTAACTTACATATATTAACAATATTATTATGTTAACATCTAATACAGAATAGGTATACATATTTAACATATACGTCACATCAACTTAATAGCTATATTTCTCTGATTCCAAAGAGATTAGATTTAAATCATTCCAACAAGTTATAACAGTATTTCTCTTCTTATAATCTCTAAAAAAAATAAAAAAGATTCTAAATATCTTAAATTAAAATACCGGATGATAAGAAGATATATGTACCCTATACAAATATCTAAATTGATTTAATATATAATATTAATATTAATCTTCTAATATCAAAAAATGTAAAAATAAAACCTAATTACCTTTCTAGAAAATTATAAAGACATCTATTGAATTCCACTGAGATAATCTAAACATATACCTTATGATATATGTTCAGAATAATCCAATCTTCTTAGGATATAAATAAAGTTTTATCATAAATTAATACGATTTCTCTATAAAAAATCTAGAAAAATAAGAAAAACTGATTAATGCAGAATAATGAAGATAATCATATATTGTATAGTAAATAATATGTATAAAAAGATAAAACTATTCTATGATCTACCATAGAACTTTATATCAATGAAAAATAGAATAGATATCTACATTACGTACTTAGACTCATATGTCTAACTTAGATTAATACAACCTATCATTAATAGGTATTTAAATAAAAAATAAAATAAATCTTATTAGAAGAGAGTTTTACTCTAAATATCTCATCTTAATTTTTAATTATGTAAGTTTAGATTTTTTAATTTAGTATCATATTATTATAAAAATATATTAACTCTTGTTATAAAATTCTAACATAAGATCATGAAGCCATATCTATTTTCTATTGAAAATACTTCTTCCTATCACTATATGATGAATAGATCCTATATAGGATTATTTTTCTCCAGAAAATATTATATGATATAAGAACTAAGCCCGAGGTTTTCTCCAGATTCTTTATTTAAAAGATAAAAATTGAAATCTTTACTAATACCTATATTAACTAAACATAGATAACACATAGATACTGGAAAATATTTAAATATGATTTAAAAGAACACATCCTCTATATATAATTAAAACTTCGATAATATATATAAAAATTGTTAATAGACAGATATTTATATCTAGAAGCATATATTTAGAATAAAGTTTCAATTATTGGAGAATGCATGAAACAGAATAATAGATCTAAACAGAGTGCTTACTTTGGTTTTCGTTCTGTTATTAAAGAAGAAAAAACTAATTTAGTTGAAAATGTATTTCATTCTGTTGCAGCTAGATATGATTTAATGAACGATCTAATGTCACTAGGTATCCATCGTATATGGAAACGATATGCTATTAACTATAGTCATGTCCAGCCGGGGCAACGCGTACTTGATTTAGCAGGTGGAACAGGAGATCTGACAGAACAATTTTCACACTTAGTGGGAAAAACTGGTTGTGTTGTATTAGCAGATATTAATAGCTCCATGTTAAAAATCGGACGTGATAAATTACGTAACAAAGGCCTTATTAGTCAAATATATTATGTGCAAACCGATGCAGAATCTTTGCCATTTCCAGATGATTTTTTTGACTGTATTGCTATTGGATTTGGATTGCGGAATATAACTTCAATGGATACAGCTTTAAAATCCATGTTGCGAATACTGAAAAAAGGCGGACGACTATTAGTTCTAGAGTTTTCTCATCCAACATGCATGAAACTCAATAAAATATATAATTTATACATTTTTCACATTCTTCCTTACATTGGAAAAATAGTAGTACAAGATTCTCAAAGTTATCGTTATCTCGCAGAATCTATTCAAATGCATCCTAATCAAGAAAAATTAAAACAAATGATGATGGATATTGGTTTTCAAAATACTACATATGAAAACTTAACAGGAGGAATTGTCGCTCTACATTGCGGTTTTAAGTACTAACAAGGATAAATATGAGATTAGCGACAATATTGATAGCCATACTGGAAAAGATTTTAACGAAAATTCTATATCATAATAAGACCTCTCAGGCTATTCAAAAAAATCTCAAAAATACAACTATATCTATAGTCCTGTCTAACATAAGACAAGCAGTAACTGTATTATTTAATGTACAACAAATATTTTTATTTACTGATTGGACAAAAATAGAAAATTGTAGGATAAAGATCTACTATACTACGTTATTAAAAGTACGCAGTTATAATAATCTTACTAGACTTATTCAGGATAGAAAAATCGAAGTAGAAGGTGATACAACAATCATCCAAACTATTTTTTCTTTAATATATTCGATACAAAAACATCAAAAAAAATACATATTACTATGGTTATGCAATCTGACTAAAAAAATCATCACACATCTTAACTACCAATCATACCATAATATATTGCATAATTTAGAATATAAAAAAATATACCTACCTGAGATATTAATTGAAGAATCAAGGTTAGTTCTTAACCGATTAGAGTTCGCTGGGTTTATACAAGAAATAAATACGCTAATTTATTCATTAAATACCATTCAAACTCGAATAATGCTTCTGGAGGAGATATGACCTATGGTGAGTTTCGCCGTCTCTGTCTGATTATTCATATTTTTCTTCATTATAATCTAGATGAGCTGATCCCTTTAACATATCTTTCTGTATTATTAAGATTTTATCGAAAGTGTCTATTTTGGATACCTAATCAACATTTAAGTAAACCACCAGGCGTGAGATTACGTTTAGCTTTAGAAAAACTAGGTCCGATATGGATTAAATTTGGTCAAATGCTGTCTACACGTCACGACCTGCTACCAATCGATATCTCTCAACAACTAACACTATTACAAGATCATGTAACTCCATTTGATGGACTAGAGGCTCAGAACCTAATTGAATCCGCATTAAATGCACCTATTAAAACTAAATTTAACAACTTTAATACAACCCCATTAGCTTCCGCATCTATTGCTCAAGTACATTCTGCGACATTAAAAACTAACGGATGCGAAGTAATTATAAAAATTATTCGACCTAAAATTTTATCTCTTATTCAGGATGACTTGAAACTCATTTATCGAATTGCACTGTGGATTCCACGTTTTTTACCATCTACCCGTTTACTTCGTCTAGTAGATGTGGTGAATAATTACAAAAAAACTCTTCTTAACGAATTAAACTTGTTACGTGAAGCCGATAACGCTATACGAATGCGTCGTAATTTTTATCACAGCCAGATGTTATATGTACCAAAAATCTATCCAGAATTATGCAGTAAAAATATTCTTGTCATGGAACGTATTTATGGTATTCCTATTTCTAATATCGTTATGTTAATAAAACATGGTGTAAACTTAAATCTTTTGGCTGAACGTGGCGTAAATATTTTCTTTACTCAAGTATTTCGTGATAGTTTTTTCCATGCAGATATGCATCCAGGCAATATCTTTGTAAACTATACATATCCAGAAAACCCCCAATATATTGGAATTGATTATGGTATTGTTGGTTCTTTACAAAAAGAAGACCAACGTTACTTAGCAGAAAATTTTCTAGCTTTTTTAAATCGTGATTACCGTAAAGTCGCCGCACTACATATAGATTCAGGATGGGTACCACTGGATACTAATATAGAAGACTTTGAATTTGCTGTTCGTAGTATATGTGAACCTATTTTTAAAAAACCTTTAATAGAAATTTCTTTTGGAAATATACTAATTAACTTATTTAATATAGCACACTCTTTTCACATGGAAATACAACCACAATTAGTACTTTTACAAAAAACATTACTATATGTAGAAGGACTGGGTAGACAACTTAATCCTCAGCTAGATTTATGGAAAACAGCTAAACCATTTCTTGAAGATTGGATTCAAAATCAAATAGGCATCCCTGCGATTCTAAATGCTTTAAAAAATAAAATTCCAACTTGGGCATCAAAACTACCTGAATTACCAGATCTGTTTTATGAAAGCCTAAAACAGAATAAAAATATACAATCTCGTATAGACCAACTAACTTCAAACTTATACGTTGAACAGATTAAACAAAAACAATCATACTACTGGTTTAGTCTTAGTCCTATACTACTTTTTAGTAGTATTATTTTATTTTTATTATATGCAGAATGGACGACTCTTGCCATCGGACTAGTCACAGCTGGATGGATAACATGGCTTCTTGGATGGTGGATTAGTATCAGACCAACCCGATTATCTAATAAACAAAATCCTTAATTTTCTATATAGACGCTCATCTATTGATAATAAAAGTAGTAATTGATAATTATCAGCTTCTCAGGCATGAGATATCTGATGTACATGATTAGTAATCAGTATCTAACTAAAAAAATAGTAATAGATTCTTATAGATAATACTCTATATTACTCATCTTTATAATATAAAAATATAATCATCTATCTCTTGCCATCAGTTATCATAAACAGGTGTTCTTATTCATCTTATGAATAGCAATAGAACTAACAAAACACAAATGAAGTATATTGTATTTAGAATCTATCAAATATATCAATAACTATAATTATAAACTTTACTTGATCATAAATAAAACTATAAAAGATTGAAACCACCAACTCATATAACATCTAATTCACTATTTCATGTTAAAAACACTATTATTATACAGATAAATATATATATCATGAATTCATGCAAAAAAAGAAATTATTCATAATTTAACAAGATTTCTAAATATTTTATTAAAAATTAAAATTTTAATACAAACTAAATAAAAAACTCAGATAATTCAGATTAATCAACTGTAAATAACTGAATCATGTAAAAAATAATAAAAACCATTAAAATTAAATATATTTTATTAATTTTTCCTAAATTCAACACTATCTGAAATTCATAGCTAAACTCTCTCTAAACTATATTACTTGAGTTACAAACTCCTTTCATTTCAACAATATAAATAACAACATAATACATATAGATTATTACTCATATAATGACATTATTTTACTGTATAAAACAAAGCTTATTCATTTATATGCAGGCTATCATAAATATAAATTTTATATTTACTAAAAACTATAATATAGCACAATATCCATGTCTCTATCTTTCTATCGAATTAAATAATTATTTTTTTCTAATATTTGATATACATCTAATTTATATATCAAATAATATTAATTAGTAATATCTTATTTTTCGTAAATTAAAATATAATCATTTTATTTTTTTCTTCTAAAAACAAATATATAAAAGATAGATTTTCATAAACCATTCCATATCATATAAAAATCATATCTTATATAAAGAATCTTTAAAAATACAAAATAATGCATCAATCTTAAAATAAGAATAATTTAATATATAATTAATATTATCTTCGCTCATACTTATGAAAAATATAAATACCTCAATTTTTAAAAAAACAAAATTATCGATTGACGATATAAATATCTTTTAATCATCTATCAATAATTTTATTTATCATGATTAGAATCATTATCTCAATTTTATTGATACAAATAAAAATAAGATGATACATTGAAAATAAAACATCTATCAATGAATATATTATTCAGATCTTCTTCTCTTCCGAAACTTCTAGAATCAATAACTATTCAATATCGATGATATTAAATATATATACTTTATACGACCATAATAAGAGATATTAAGACGTACATTCCATATAAAATCAAATCTATCTCTCTGTACTAAGCACATTAACTCAGCATACCTCACAAAATATTACCTCAATCATATACTATCTATCTATTAAAAAATAAAATCATAAAAACTTAGTTATTAAACTAATTCACTCTGTTATATATATAAAATTAACAATCCAAATAAAATTATTAATAAAAATCAATAAAAATATATCCAAAACAGAATAAAATAAAAATTTATATAATCTCTAATTATATTTTAGATCCTAATACAATTAAGTATATCAGCCAGTATGTAAGTATCTTTAATCCAATCAAACTATAAAATTAAATAAATGATTATAACTTTGTTATATCTAATATGAGGACAGCTAATAAAACTTCTTGAAAATATAAAAATATAATATTACATATTTTACAATATAAACAGAATTAATCTATATAACTACCTCCAACATTATTTTTTATTATCTTAGTTTATAACATGATTAAATAATAATATACAATCTATCCTGTCATATATTATGATTATATTTATAAAAATCAATCTAAAATTATTAACATTCATCATACGTTCTATGAATATCAAAATAATCTTTATATACAAAGACTTAACATACTTCAATAAGAAAAATAAATACATCAACGGTGATATCATGAATCATGATTAATGATCTACAATATTACGATACAGAGCAAGACTCAATAATACCATTTATTACATACTTTATTTTATAAATTTATAACATCTTTTTTTTTAAAAAAAGAATTATCATTGTCAAAATATAACATAAATAATTTAAAATAATATTGTATTATAAAAAACTTCTATAAAAATAATATATCAAATCCTGGATACATTTTATAATCCATATCCATACTCATTCATGAAAAACATCACAATCTAGTACGATAAAAGGAGTAATTGTGACATTATGTACGTTTTATCTACTTATAATTAAGATTATCTATAATGAGACATAATCCTTTAATAAAGAAAAATTTAAGTAATGACCAAGAACCTTCTTTTCAGATCCATTTAAATATGGGATGGTGCCTAACAATGGAGCGTCCAATCGATTTTTTAAATCCATTATATACTCCCGAGAAAACTCAATAGCTTTTAAAGGATGATTAGCAATCCACCCAACTAACTGCAAACCTGCCTTTTGGATAGCTAAAGCTGTTAAGAGTGAGTGATTAATAACACCAAGCTTGATACCAACCACTAAAATCACTGGAAGTCGTTCAGCAATAACCCAATCAGAAAAATTAAATTCTGCTCCTAAAGGGGTCAACCAGCCTCCTGTTCCCTCAATTACTACTACATCTGCAATCATCCTTAGTGCATGTAATCCTTGAGATAAAAGACCAATATCAATATTCTTTCTTTCTATACGACAAGCAATATGAGGTGCAGTAGAAGTAAAAAGAGAAACTGCATTTACTTGATCATAACTAAGTACTATATTACTATTGGCCATTAATGCTAGTGCGTCTACACTCCTAACCCCATCTGGTGTCAATATACAACCAGAGGCAACTGGTTTATATCCAATAGAACGATATCCAATACGATCTGCAGCCTGTAGAAGTGCACAAGAGGCTAAGGTTTTTCCAATATCTGTATCAGTCCCAGTAACAAAAAAATACTGTTCCAAATGAAAATGCCCCTTAAAATATCAATTCTAGTTAATCATAAGCCCAACAAAAGATATTAATCTTAATACCTGATGCTTTTCTGTATTCTATCAAGTAAAGATGACATACCGAACTCACTCTCTATTCAGATAATCTAGTTTATCATCTTGTTTTTACTGTTACTATACATCATGGCACATGATGCTATACTCATAAAATAAACCTACCAATCAATAGATACTATTAAATTGGAATAACACCAAAACATACTGAAACTAAAGAGACCTAGTGAACATCAATATTCTTATAAATAATTCGTATTATATTTCTATCATAACTAAATCTATCATACAAAATTTATATTTTATTTCAGATTTATTCAGTATTAACAAAGAAAGAGCTCTTCTTTTATTAAAGAAGAAACTCTATAGTAATCACAACACATAACTAAAGAGCCATTCAATAAAAATTATAGATTACTATAAAAATCGATCTGATTAATCAGTTGAGAAGTTATGAGTCTACATATAAAGATTGTTATTCACTTTTGTATATCGACACTAATAATCTAAACGATGTTTATACTATAAACATTAAACAATCAAGAGAAGTTAATATGCAAGTATACATAGAATCATCAATCAATTTTCAAAAATTCATACATATTTATATAAATAATCAGATGAAGAAGAAATAATGAAAATATTATTTTCAATATTCATCTATATATTACCTATCTAACCTAAAGTCAAATAAAGATTTACGCCTTATTAATATGATATCTATATTCTAGATTTTCTATAGAAAATTAGTGCTATATAATCCTGAATTATTATTATTTAATTTCTTCTAAAAGATAGATTTTACTGAATATAACTACAATACTGGGTCAAAATAACGATGGATCATTAACACTACTCCAGTATAGTATATAATATCTCATTTTTACATCAAAATAAAAAATATAGAACGACTACTTCTTAAAGCGCTAACGCTCCTTTAACAAAAGGAATAGTTAGCTTTCTTTTAGCGCTAATTGATGCTTGATCGAGTTCATTCAACTTTATTAGAAGCGTACCTATTTCTCGATTCAGCCGTTTTAATAAAAAACGACCAACATCTTCCGGTAACTCAAAACCACGTAACTTAGCACGCGCTTTTAATGCCTGTAATTTATCATCGTCTGATAAAGACTGTAGCTTATAAATCTGCCCCCAATCCAAACGAGAAGACAGGTCTGCTAACTTAAGATTTAGTTGACGCGGAGGGCAATCTCCAGTAATAAATAATCGTGTTTTTCCGATCTCTAAAATACGGTTATATAAATTAAACACCGCCATTTCCCATAAATCATCACCAGCAATACACTCAATATTATCAATGCAAACTAAAGATAGATGCTCCATTCCATCAAGCACTTCTGGAATAAACCAAGTTCTCTTATCTAAAGGCACATAGCCTACTGCCTCTCCATATTCTGATACTTCTGCACAAGAAGCATGTAAAAGATGGCTTCGCCCCCCTCTTTTACTAGACCAAAAATAAATATAACTACTATCGCTCTGGTACAGAACGCTCTTTAACACACTCAATAACAAACGATTATCCCCTACCCAAAAACTAGAAAAAGTCTCGTCATGAGGTGGATGGAATGGAAGCAGAAGCTGTACAGGCTTATTCAGAATCACCTCAGCACTTTGAACAAGCAAATATGTAATAATTCTAACATAACTATCTGTAGGTCCTTTAATCCTCAGTAATAAAAAAACTAAACGTTTTCAATAGAATTCTTGAAAAATAGAAAAAATTAAGATATAATATATCGATATTATCATCGAATTTAACTGCACTATACATCTCTTTCTTATTCCTTCTATGTAGTTGATCTATCTTTTAGATCAAAGATTATACTTATATGTTAATATAAAAACTAACTAAATGCATTGTTCATTTAAGAATGATATGGTCTTACAAAGTCATACTTTTTTTTTAATCATGATCCACTCACCTCACTCTTTAAAATTCTAAATAATTAATACTATATAATAACCCTCTATATTCTATATCATAAGTGTTATGGATACCTATAGAATACTATCAATAATATATCCTTAGAAAAAAAATTGTATCAGATGCAATCTGATATTATAAGATTCATGAAATTCTCTTTTCTCTGCATATATAGTATCTATTTCATATCTTATTAATCTCTTTTAACCAAAATTTTAGGCCTATTCGCCAATAATTAAATTAATCAGATCACTTTGACGATACAATATATCTATATTTTATATATTAATAACTAACTCACTATATCACTATTAACCTGTAAAAATCGATGAGAAATCGGTATCTACTATCATAAGATACATCATGATTACATGAAGCTATTTATATGATCAACTATAATACAAAAAGAATAGAAAATATATCCGCAATCTCTTTCTATTGTTAAAATCTTACATATATATTCTTAATATATCTAAAAATAATTTTTTATTTAATTGTGAAAATAATAAAATAAAAAACTTTTTATTATTCTTACATCTTTATAGATTATCTATCTATCGATCTAATTAACTAATTAAAATATTATATATAATATAATGTGCTTTTCTAATATTAAAAATTACCAATTAAACCTAAATTAACTTTCCAGGTTTTATTTCCTACATTTTTTTGATTTAATGAAGTAAGAAATGATAGAGAAAAGTTTTTATTTAAAATGTACCTAATCCCAGTTTTGAGGATATGTTTCGTCTTTTTAACATCCATTTTACTCTGTAAAACCCCTACCGTGTTTACCATTGAATTGGAGATTAAATTATTATCTTTTATAATATTCTCAATTTTAATACCAGAGATCCATGTTAGAGATGGGAAAACTAAAATACGGACATCTGCCCCCATATCGGATCTAAGATTTTCATAATTAATCTTGTTGTACTTAACAGGAAAACTCAATCGCTTATCTTCTTGATAAGCAGAACGAGATAAATAATCATATCGTAAACCTACATGCCAAAAAAATGCAATATTTTTATTGTAAATTGATCGACCATCCCCCCACTCCATAGCAGAGCTAAACCCATTTAATTGACTACTTCCTTTCCCCATCTCAGTATGAGATAAAACAGAACGCTTCATCTCCATTCCATGCTGTATAAATGCAAAAGAAGGACGAAAATAATGTTCTCCCAAACCAAATGGAGTGTGAATATCAGCATAGAACCCAAATCCAAAATTCTTCCCATTAATTGTATGACTATGATGCGGTATATGAGGAAAAAATTTAGTAATCACACCCCCAAAAGATAAGATATCTGTTATACCATACCCTAAATTTACTATTGGAACCATATCTTTAGATATTAAATTAGAATTGTCTGTATTAATTAACCAACACCAATTATTATTAGAAACTACACACCCTTTCTGCAGTTTAGCTAAACCTTGTTCTTGTAATGTCATTAATGCAAATGTATCATTGACTATTTGATGAACAGTATCTCGAGTATTTATGAGATCAATTATAAACGACGAGGTAGCACTATCTGACATGCTATCTACCGTTGGCTTAATAGATGATAAACTCGGTGAAGTTTTATCCAAAACAAAACGAGGTATCCTAAGAACAAATGTACGATTTTTATCATCATCACCAGTCGATACACCTACAGCCATCTTTCCATCAGGAGATAATAATAAAATTTCAGAAGATCCAGAATCATTATTACTAAGTGTACCTAAATCAACTTTATTATTCCAATTATCCCCAGACCAGATAGCTGCATGCTCCTTGTTATTATCTGTAACAGCAGAACCAGCTGCTATCTTTCCATCAGCAGACAGTGCACGTGCTTTAGATGATCCAGAGTTATCACTTTTTAAAGTACCTAAGTCTGTTTCAGTCGTCCAGTTACTACCAGACCAAATAGTGGCACGTTCCTTGCCATTACCCGTAGTAGTATAACCAGATGCTATCTTTCCATCAGAGGATAAGGATAACACTGAAGACATAGGCATTTTACCATCTTGAGGTTGAACTAATATTGTTTTCATGGACCAGTTATCGCCGGACCAAATAGCTGCATTCATCACCTTATTCGGTAAGACAGTGTATCCACCTGCTATTTTACCATCAGCAGATAACGCTACCACAGAAGATCCTTCAGAAGAACTAAGATTATTCTTGTCTAAATCTGTATAAGTAGACCAGTTATCACCAGACCAAGTAGCTGCATGAAGTCGACCAGAACTAAAACTAGAATGTCCAGCTGCTATCTTACCATCAGAAGATAAAGATGACACTTCAGAGACTATCCTTTTATCCGAGCCTGGTTTTTCTACATCATGTTTCAAACTCCAATTATCCCCGTACCAAATTACTCCATGACGACTATTTTTCTCCGAAGCAGAATAACCTGCTACTATTTTTCCATCCTTGGAACTAGCTGAAACCCCAGAAGCACTCACATAGTCATAACCTAAACCTTCTAAAGTAATTCTTTTTTCCCAGTTATCTCCAGTCCATACCGCTCCTTTAATAGGATTAGAATCCTCAAATAAATCTCCTCCTACCACAGAACCATCATAAGAGACAGCATAAATCTCTCCAAAACGAAGTAAATTTATTGGCTTTGAGATTAGCTTTTTATCTACAAATTCTATTTCTTCTACTTTCGCATATAGCCCTATAGGAAGTCCAAAAAAAATTAAAATAAAAAATAATCGACTAATATGTACATTAAAAATATTAATTAGTATTTTAAGTCTTTTCCTTTTGAGATTTTTCATAACATATTCTTTCCTTCACGGGTCTTCATAAAATAGCAAAAATAACTATGAAGACTCTCTTGATTCACAAATTATCATTATAAAGGCTTTTATATAATTTAGATTCAGTATCACTTCATGATGTGAATCAAAATAAATATCAAAATCAAATAACTTGATATCACGAGTCTCACTTTTAAAACATCATCTGATTTAGTTAGTGTTACCATCCTTACCCGCTATCTCAAATAACAAAATATTAAATTACCTATTAAATTTATCATAAGATTTTCTCATTATAAAAACCTTAAAGTCTAATCAATTAAGGTTTTTAAAACTTTATAACAAATAGTAATCATTGGACTGAAAATAATAACACTAATCTCATAACATATTAAAAATGCTAATAAACATTATATTTTAGGATAAATCTAACATTAAAAATATTTATCTAGAAGTTAACCAAAAAAAACTAAGTCAAGCTGATTGCAATCTATAGAATGATACTGACAAACTCTCTCTTCTCTAAAATTTTTCTATATAAAAATCTATGAATTTAACCAAAAAGCTCAACATATTCATATTTAAAAACATATATAATTCATAAGAACTACAAAAAATAAATTTATTATAATTTTTCCCATTTTCAAGATTATTCTTCTATCATTGTTATGAGAAATAACAATGTTACTCTTACTCAACCTTGAAATTTAAAAACTATTATGACATGGATAAACATCTATAATAGATAATAGGATCACATCCACCTGAAAAATCGTGACTATTTAATTTAAAAACTAGATTCTGATTAATTTTAATAAGATATTATATATCAGTGCCTATATACTTATAATTCCACGATTTAAAAAATTACAAAAACTATAAAAATTAAAATAATTATTCCGATCTTACAATGCTAGTACCTAACTTCTATATAAATCTTCAATCCAGCTTAAATATTTCTGATAATTCTATAATTGCTTCTAATCTTTCTAAAGATAACATCTTATGTAATTAGAGATAGATTTGATCGATTGATCTATCATTGACTATGTAAATAGCAATCATTATTCACTCAATAAATCTCTATACTCTAAAATAAAATCATATTCTATCATTATCTTTAAAAATATTCATATCTTCTTACAATAACTCACTTAGAATATACAAAGAAAGATTCTATCATTAAAATCACTTAAGTATCACTCTAATATAAATTAAAAACATAGAGTTATCATTTTAATACAGACCTATTCTATTATTCTAAGTATTAAATTGTTAGACTACTTTTCCTTATCAAGACCACGAAATAATATAAGATTCATCTTATCAAGATATTATAAAAAATGGAGTACAACTAACTTCAATCAAAATGTTAAAAATATCTTTACAAATCAGATATATTTAATATCTTTGATTTTCTGAATGAAATCATTGCTTTTATAGTTTGACCCATACTCCACTTCAAAGTAAACTTAAATGATACATTATTAAATAGAACCACTAAGATATAAAACAATAAAAAATTTACATGATGTAGACCTGAATAAAACACAGTCAATAGAATGCTTTATAAAAAATATATTTACTAGGTAATCTTTAGTAATTAGAGACCTTATCTGCATCTCTTAGTATTAAAATGATTAATTTTAAAAAATTACACTATTGTTAAATAACCGAGCATATAAATTATGGGCCTATAAAAATATGCTTGATAAAAATGTAGCACTTAAGGTAACAAATTAAGATGGCTAAACACTTTTTCACATCCGAGTCTGTATCAGAAGGGCATCCCGATAAAATCGCTGATCAAATTTCAGATGCAATACTCGATGCTATTTTAGATCAAGATCCTCAAGCGCGAGTAGCTTGTGAAACCTATGTCAAAACCGGGATGGTTATGGTGGGAGGAGAAATATCCACTAAAGCATGGGTAGATATCGAAGAAATAACACGACAGAGCATACGAGACATAGGTTATATCCATTCTGATATGGGGTTTGACGCTAATTCCTGTGCAGTCCTTAATGCTATTGGTAAACAATCATCAGATATCAACCAAGGAATTAATCACCCAAACCCCAAAGAACAGGGAGCAGGTGATCAAGGTCTAATGTTTGGCTACGCTACCGACGAAACAGACGTACTTATGCCTGCACCAATAACCTATGCTCACCGACTAGTAAAACAACAATCTGAAGTACGAAAAAGTGGTCGATTACCATGGTTACGTCCAGATGCGAAAAGTCAAATTACATTTCAATATGAAAATAATAAAATTATTGGCATTAATACAGTTGTTTTTTCAACTCAACATGAAGCATGCATTTCACAAAAAGAAATTAAAGAAGCAATAATAGAAGAAATTATTAAACCTGTACTACCATCTATGTGGACAACTAATAATATTGTATATCATATTAACCCCACGGGCCGTTTCGTAATTGGAGGACCTATGGGAGATTGTGGATTGACTGGACGTAAAATTATCGTTGATACTTATGGAGGTATGGCACGTCATGGTGGCGGGGCTTTCTCAGGTAAAGATCCTTCAAAAGTTGACAGATCTGCTGCTTATGCAGCACGCTACGTTGCAAAAAATATCGTTGCCGCAGGGCTGGCTGAACGATGTGAAATACAGATTTCTTATGCTATCGGGATAGCTGAGCCCACCTCTATTATGGTAGAAACATTTGGAACTGGTAAAATTCATACCGAACTGTTAACCTTACTGATACGTAAGTTTTTTGATCTAAGACCTTATGGTTTAATTGAAATGCTAGATCTTCTTCGCCCCATCTATCGCGAAACTGCTTCTTATGGTCACTTTGGCCGCGAACACTTTCCATGGGAAAAAACTGAGAAAGCAGATGAACTACGTGAAGCTGCTGGTCTTAAGTAAAATTACATTTTAAATCTGTATATAAAATAGATTCAAATACAAAAATGTAAACATATAATCTTGTAAAAATAAATAATAAAAAATTTCACATTTATAATACAAAAAGAAATAATCTATTTGTATCTTTTAATTCAAACTATTTATTATATTATATTTATATATTCTATAGAATTTTTGATAACATCATCATATTATAGAATTTTTACATCCATCCTATTTGTTATTTTCATCTTTAGAAAAAACTAAAATAATTAAAATATTCCATATTAAAAATTTAGGAGAATACATGGAATTTAATATAAAAATTACTAGCATTGAAAAACAACGCGATAATTCCTCCATTGTTATAGCCATATTTGAATCGCGTCAACTTTCACCAACAGCTGAACACCTAGATAAAATTAGCAACGGCTATCTTAGTTCTTTGTTACGTCATGATGCACTAGAAGGAAAAATTGGACAAAGTCTTCTTTTATATAATGTACCCAATGTTCTTTCTAAACGCATTCTTCTTATTGGATGCGGAAAACAAAATGAAATGGATCTACAGAAATATAGAAAAATCATGCATACAATTATCACAAAATTAAATGATTCAGGCTCAATGGAAGCAGTGCTATTCCTCATCGAACCAAATCTCTCAGAAGAGAAGGTTTACTGGTCCATACGCCAATTAATAGAATCTGCGCATGAGACATTATACTCTTTTAATCAATTTAAACAGCGGAGCTCTACAACACAACCTATATTACGAAAAATCACCTTTAACGTCTCTGGACAGAATCAATGGACTGCCAGCATAGAAGCTATACAGCATAGTCTAGCAATTGCCAAAGGAATTAAAATCGCTAAAGATCTAGGTAATATGCCACCTAATATCTGCAATAGCTCTTATCTTACCTTACTCGCTAACCAATTAGCTACAACCTATAACAATTATATCACAACACATATCATTAATGAAAAAGAAATGGATTCATTAAGCATGAATGCCTACCTTGCAGTAGGATCCGGTTCAAAAAATGAATCTCTTATGTCAATAATTAAATATAAAGGGCATCTAGATACAAACGCTCGCCCCATAGTTTTAGTTGGCAAAGGCGTAACCTTTGATAGTGGCGGTGTCTCACTGAAACCAGGAAAGAACATGCATCATATGAAATATGATATGTGCGGGGCAGCAGCTGTATATGCTATAATGAACATTATAGCTGATCTTAAACTACCTCTCAATGTCATTGGAGTTTTAGCTAGTTGTGAAAATATGCCAGGCAGCAGAGCCTATCGTCCAGGAGATATACTAACCACCATGTCCGGGCAAACCGTCGAAGTCCTTAATACTGACGCAGAGGGTCGCTTAATACTATGTGAAGCATTAACTTATATTAATCGTTTTAATCCAGAAATAGTAATTGATATCGCAACTCTAACCGGTGCCTGTGTAATTGCTCTTGGTAACCATATGAGCGGTCTTCTCTCAAACTACGACCCACTCGTTAATGAACTTATCACAGCTTCAAAACAAGCTAACGATCATGTATGGCACCTACCAATAAGTAAGACATACCAAAAACAGATTGATTCTAAATTTGCAGATATAGCCAATATTGGAGAGGGAGAAGCCGGAGCAATTACTGCAGCCTGTTTTTTAGCTCGTTTTACAAAAAAATATCATTGGGCGCATTTAGATATAGCTGGAACTGCTTGGGATTCTAAAAACAATACAGGAGCCACTGGAAGACCAGTAGCACTACTATCACAGTTTTTATTAAATCGATCCCATTTAAAGATAAAATCACTAACTAAAATATAAAAAGAACAATTAGTTCCTTTAATAGGATTATTATTCATATCAATATATTTAAGATAAAAAATTAAATTCTATTGAAATATTAAGAATTCACTGAATTATAATTGAATACTTTTAAAATAAAAGATCCTAGAATGACTCATGTAACTTTTTACCTATTGCAACCTATCAATTTATTTCAAGATATAAATTATCAAGAACAACTTATATGTTTTCTCGCTTACACAAATTGGAAAAAAAGAAAAAGAATGCTTATTCTTTGTCAAAACAAAGAAGAGGCTATCACAATCGATGAAGCTCTGTGGAATCAACCAATTTATTCTTTTATACCTCACAATCTAACTAAACAGGGTCCATCATACGGTGCACCAATAGAAATCACATGGCCAAATCAAAGATTTACTGGATCACGCACCTTACTTATGAATCTAGGGCCACATCTCATCAATTCTTTTTCTGAGTTCTCTGAGATAATAGATTTTGTACCATTTGAACAACCGCTAAAACAGCTAGCACGTGATCGATATACACAATATCGTAACTTAGGATACCAATTATCCATTATTCAATCAAAGTAATAGATTATCATAAGATGAGTCTTATGAACTAATAATATATCTATTAAATATTAACTTTATTTCTGCCAGGTATAGAAACACTCAACAATGGATCAGTCAACAATCATATATCTAACATAGTCTATATTAAAGCTTCTATCAAAATAGATTTATATAACTTTTTTCTTAAAACAATATCAATATATTCTATTTAATTTTAAAATGATTAATCGACACTATAATTCATATTATTTATATTCTATTAGCCGAGTATCCAATGCAGTATCCAATTAATTCAATATTTCAAACTTTGCAAGGAGAAGGTCTACATGCTGGTGTACCAGCAATATTTATTCGTCTTCAAGGCTGTCCTATAGGATGCATGTGGTGCGACACTAAATATACTTGGAAAACACTCTTAAACCGGGAAATATCACTAGAACAAGTTCTTATAAAAAAAATCAATACCAATTTTTGGTGTATAGCGAGCACAAAGATGATACTGAACACAATCAGTAAATATAAGTGGACAGCTAAACATGTTGTAATTACTGGTGGTGAACCTTGTTTGCATGATCTAATCCCTCTAACTAACGCATTAGAAACCGCAGGTTTTTCTTGTCAAATAGAAACAAGTGGCACCCATGTTATTTTGTGTACAGACAGCACATGGGTAACAGTATCACCAAAAATAAATATGAACAAGAATTATGAACCGCTTCATAAATCGTTAGTAAGAGCAGATGAAATCAAACATCCAGTCGCACATCTACATGATATAGAAAAATTAGATCTCTATCTCAAAACTATTAATGATTCAAAACCACGCGTGATCTTATTACAACCAATTAGCCAACAAACCAATGCTATCCAACTATGCATTAAAACGTGTATTATTCGAAATTGGCGACTATCTACTCAAATACAAAAATACCTCAATTTCTCCTAACATTAAAAATAAAAAGATCAGAATTTTAACAAATAAATATAAATTTCCTTATCTCATCTTTACAAAATAGTCAGCAGCCTTTCCTCTCTGAGACCTAGAGATCTTATATAAAAGATCTCTAGGTCTATAAATTGTATTAATGAAAGTTATCAAAAATTTTAGTCTTATAACTATAAAGTCAAATAGATTACTACAATTATTTTCTTAAAAAAAAGATAATAAAGCTCTATTATTATCTCTTGATTCTAGAATGCATAATCTAGATCCTTAGTAATCTATATATTCAAAATCTGGTTCAGTTACTCCTATTATATAACAATATAGATATTAGATAGTACAATTAAGACAACTCAACCACGATAAATACATCCAGAAGTACATGTCTCTCGCACTGAAACTGAACTTAATAATGGTAATGATAGTTTTATTTTCGTCCAAATCCATTTAACTAATAACTCGCTAGTTGGATTAGAAAGACCTGGAATATTATTGAGACAAGAGTGATTTAGCTGATCATAAATGGGTTGAAATAGACTTTCAATCTTAGAAAAATCCATAACCCAGCCAGTATCACTATTTAGTTCACCAGTCACTTCTAAACGAACTATAAAAGAATGCCCATGTAAGCGACCACATTTATGTCCATCAGGAACATATGGTAAATAATGTGCAGCTTCAAACTGAAACTCTTTAAATATACTATGCATAATTAAACCTAGTTATAATCAAATATTTAATCTTCTAACATATCTAAATACATTCATAATCACACTGTAATTGTAATTTAATAAAAATATAAAATTATTAATCCTATTGGCATATCTTCCAAAAGATATACATTTGTATACTGTGACTGATCCTTAGCAGATACTAGATGAATCAGATCTAGAAGACCATTTAGACCTTTCAAAATATAGATTCCAAAGTTCTATGGTAAGAGTTACAACAACTCCTTTTCAATAAAAAACTAAAAAATCTAACTGAATAAAATTACTTATTAGTAACCAATATCTACAATTATCTTAAAGAATGGGATTTAGAGAAAAGACCTAAGAGTTATTATTCTCTTAATTACTCTAATTAGATATCTTAAAATTTCCCTATTTAAATCCAGATAAACAGATTAATTTCTAAACAATCATGTTATAAAAGAAATTGATATTAAAGACTGATTCAAAATTATTAATTTTAATTAATTGATACAAATCTGATAAAATTTCAAGTCTTGCTAAAACCATTAAGAATAGAAATATATTATTTAATATATCCCGTTTATATTTTTATAATAACACAATTTCTAGATTAGATATACTTCAGTCTCCATAAAGAGATGTATCTGACAAAAAACTAAAGACCACAAAAAATGATACATATAATATGCTCTATTACTCCCTTGTTTTAGTGAACAGAAGCAGCTATTCATGTATTTTACCATTAATACTATGCTAATTAAAAAAAATCATTAAGTCATTTATAAATATCTAGCCTATTGAGACTAACCAAAGATTTACTTGATCTAGGTTGTAACAAACGAATCTTGATTGCTAATAATATGATGAAAATAATAGTATTTTAATACTAAACTAAATAAATTAACCCTTGTCCTCGATGTAGATATAAATAACCATAACACTTGAACTATAAAAACAAAATAAACCAAATAATCATAAGACTGAATTGAATTGTTCATTTATATAAACATATAAAATTTATATATTGATATTCCCATATAATTAAAGAAATATTTATTCTACTCAAATTCATGCTAATATATACTAGCGCTATTTTTAGTCCTATCCTAAAATACTTAGCAAAGATATAAATGTTTACAATAATACAAATTATTAATAAAAATAAAATGATGACAACAAGATAACCATCTAATCAAAAAGAAATAAATTAAACATTTTATTTACTTTAATAAACTAAAAAAGTCTTATTTAAAAGTGATCGATCTTAATCTTACTTTTCTCTATAAATCTCTTAAATCTGGAATTTTGATGACATGACTACTCAAGCACCTGCGAAGAATATGTTACCACTCAATCCGGAGAAACTGGATCTCTTAAATTCAATCATAGATGATTGCTCTCTCCCTCATCTAACCTGGATTGCCGGTTATCTCTGGGGCATCATTCATCAAACAGAAGAAACCAAACTATATCCAATAAAAAAAGAAACACACATCCCAACTATTACGATCCTATCTGCATCTCAGACTGGAAATGCCCGTCGCTTATCTGAACAACTTTATGAAACACTAGATCTCGAAAAATTCCAATCTCATCTAATCAATACTAGTGACTATCAATTTAAAAAAATTAATCAAGAACAAATATTAGTACTGATCACATCTACCCAAGGAAATGGTGAACCTCCGGAAGAAGCAGTAGCATTATATAAATTCCTAATGTCAAACAAAGCTCCTAATATGAATACTTGTTCATTTGCCGTATTTGGGTTAGGTGACACCTCTTATGAATTATTTAATCAAGCTGGTAAGGATTTTGATAGAAGATTAGAGGAACTGGGTGCTACCCGTCTACTGAATAGAGTAGATGCTGATGTAGAATTTAGTGATCAAGCGTGCTCCTGGCGTACTCAATTAGTTAAGATACTACAAGAACATATTACGAGTAATACTTCTCAGGTTACTAACACTAATATCAAAAATATCAATTCGATAAATAACACCCTATATACTAAAGATACACCATTAAGAGCTCATCTATTAGTCAATCAAAAAATCACTGGTAGAAACTCCAATCAAGATGTACGCCATATTGAGCTGGACTTAGGAGAATCAAATCTACGCTATCAACCAGGCGATTCATTAGGAGTGTGGTTTGAAAATGACCCAGAATTAGTACAAGAACTAATGGATCTAACATGCCTTTCTATCGATGATAAAGTAATCGTAAATGACAATCTCATTTCTATCCAAGAAGCACTAAAAAAACACTATGAATTAACAATCAATACTACTCAAATTATTAAAAAATATGCTGAACTTGCACAGAATAATCATTTAATGACTAAACTGGATACTCAAGAAAAATTACAACAATATGCAAAAAATACACCTATCATTGAAATGATTCGAGTGACTCCAGTTAAACTCAATTCTCAAAAACTGATCAACATACTTCGTCCAATCTCTCCACGATTATACTCAATTTCTTCTGCACAAGAAGAAAATGAAAAAGAAGTGCATATTACAGTGAGTGTCGTACGATTTAATATAGATGGACGAGCTCGATCCGGCGGTGCCTCTAGCTATCTTGCAGATCGCCTCCATGAAAATGATGAAATACGTATTTTTGTTGAACAAAATAATAATTTTCGATTACCAGTAGACCCGAATAAACCAATAATCATGATTGGACCTGGAACCGGCATCGCACCATTTCGGGCTTTTATGCAAAAACGTAATAGCGAAAAAGCCTCTGGAAAGAATTGGCTATTTTTTGGTAATCCACATTTTACTGAAGATTTTCTATATCAAATTGAATGGCAGAGATATGTTAAAAATGGTATTTTAACTCATATTGACTTAGCTTGGTCACGTGATCAAAAAAAGAAAATCTATGTCCAAGATAAAATCTATGATAAAGGTGAAGAAGTATGGCGCTGGATTCAAGATGGCGCATACCTATATGTCTGTGGTAATGCTAGCCATATGGCTAAAGATGTTGAAAAAGTTTTATTAAAAGTAATCACAGAATTTGGTAAAATGGATCTTACAACAGCAGATGAATTTTTAAATAATCTTCGCATCGAACACCGTTATCAGAGAGACGTTTATTAATGATTAATAAAAAACATCCGGGTCCACTTAAGATTAATGGCCAATTAGATGACGCTGAACGCGTTAAAAAAGAAAGTAACTACTTACGAGGAAGTATTGCTGAAGATCTATCTGATAATTTAACAGGTGGTTTTAATGGTGATAACTTTTCCCTCATTCGATTTCATGGGATGTATCAACAAGATGACCGAGATATCCGTGCCGAACGCACAGAACAGAAGTTAGATGCTCGACATGCGATGATGTTACGCTGCCGCTTACCTGGCGGTATAATCACACCTAAACAATGGCTAGCAATCGACGATTTTGCTAAAGATAAAACTCTATATGGCAGTATCCGTTTAACTAATCGGCAAACATTTCAATTTCACGGTATTCTAAAAAATCATATAAAATCAGTACATCAGATTCTCCATGATATTGGTTTAGATTCCTTGGCTACTGCAAATGATGTGAACCGCAATGTGCTATGTAGCTCAAATCCAATTGAATCAATAATACATCAAGATGCGTATCAATGGGCAAAAAAGATATCTGAACACCTTCTCCCACAAACCCGTGCTTATGCAGAAATTTGGCTTGATCAACAAAAAGTCACTACTATTGATTCAGAACCTATTCTCGGATCTACCTATTTACCACGTAAATTTAAAACTGCTATTGTCATTCCACCAAATAATGACGTTGATTTACATGCAAATGATATGAGTTTTGTTGCTATTGCTGAAAATAAAAGATTAATCGGTTTTAACGTACTTGTTGGTGGAGGGCTGTCTATCGAACATGGCAATAAATTAACTTATGCACGTACTGCGAGCGAATTTGGTTACATACCACTTCATAAAATCATTGATGTAGCCGAAGCCATAGTAAAAACACAACGAGATTGGGGAAACCGTACTAATCGTAAAAATGCTAAAACTAAATATACAATAGATCGTGTTGGTCCTGATGTTTTTAAAGCTGAAGTTGAGCGTCGTGCTAATATTCAATTTCAATCCATACAGCCATATGAATTTACTACCCGTGGTGACCTTATTGGCTGGACAAAAGGTATTAATAACACATGGAATTTAACACTATTTATTGAAAATGGTCGAATACTGGACTATACTAATCGACCGATAAAAAGCGGAATAGCAGAAATTGCTAAAATGCATTATGGAGATTTTAGGTTAACTTCAAATCAAAATTTAATTATTGCTGGAGTGCCAGAATCAGAAAAAGAAAACATTCAAAAATTAGCTGTATCATACAATCTCATAGATAACATTAGCCTCCAACGTATAAACTCAATGGCATGCGTATCATTTCCAACATGCCCTCTAGCTATGGCGGAAGCAGAACGATTCCTTCCAGAATTTGTAACTTCTCTAGAAAAGATTATGAGTGCTCATAGCGTAGGGCATGAGTATATTGTCTTGCGCGTCACTGGATGCCCTAACGGGTGTAGTCGAGCGTTATTAGCTGAGATTGGTTTGATTGGAAAAGCACCAGGACGGTATAATCTATACCTTGGTGGCAATCGTATTGGAACACGTATTCCACGAAAATATCTGGAAAACATTAATGTAGATCAAATACTAAAAAATCTTGATCAACTTATTTGCCAATGGGCAGCAGAACGATATCAAGATGAAAGTTTTGGTGATTTTACGATCCGAGCTGGTATAATCAAACCAGTAATTAACCCATCCTATGACTTCTGGACATAAAGAAACTAGCAATGACAACTCTTAATCTTGTTGAATTAAATTCTTTTCCTAAAGGAAAACAAATAATCGATCTGGCAAATATCAATGCTAATTTAGAACAGTTATCCGCTGAAGAGCGAGTAACATGGGCATTAGCCAATCTACCTGGTCAAGCGATTGTAAGCTCAAGTTTTGGAATCCAATCCGCCGTAAGTCTACATCTAATCACAACAAGGCAACCTGATATTCCAGTAGTAATTACAGATACTGGGTATTTATTTCCAGAAACTTATCGATTTATTGATCACTTAACAACAAAGATGAATCTGAATCTTAAAGTATTTCGTTGCTCTCAAAGCTCTGCATGGCAAGAAGCACGCTATGGTAAATTATGGGAAAAAGGTCTAGATGGTCTCAATAGATATAACAACCTCAATAAAGTAGAACCAATGAATAAAGCTCTAAAAAAATTAAAAGTGAAAACATGGTTTGCCGGTCTACGACGTGATCAATCTGTTAATCGCTCACAACTTCCTGTTCTGGATATTCAAAAAGATATCTATAAATTCCTTCCAATTATAGACTGGACTAATCAGATGATTTACCAATATATCAAAAAACATCATTTACCTATCCACCCCCTGCAGGAACAGGGTTATGTCTCAATTGGAGACGTACACAGTACGAAAAAGTTAGAACCAGGGATGAAAGAAGAAGAAACTCGTTTCTTTGGTTTAAAACGAGAATGCGGTCTACACGAATAGATCAACCTTATCTAGTTCACATCTAATTAGATAAACTCGATTATATCCACAATATCTCTATTAAATTAATCTATAATGGGTCTATTGAAAGATCTAATTGATATCACCTGAACAATCCCATGCTTTTATATAATCCATTCCAAAACATTACAACAGATTATTAATTTAGATTAATTCATCACTCTGAATTAATCTTAGTATTATCTGCGATAATATGTCAATATATATAAATATCTATAGCATGGCACCAGAAAAGATTAGTGTTAATCTAATTAATAACACAATCCTATTGAAGACACTGCGTATATCCTATTTAGTTTATAAAATCTGATCACTTGATCCAATGACACTTAAGATTATGTCAACCTTTTTGTCAATCAACAAAATTAAATTTTTTTTTATCCTCATTAAAAAATAAGGATTTACTAATCTTATATATCGATATAAGATCCGATCTATAAATATCCAGATAATTCAATTCTTGCGATTAGAGACAAAATAAATAATATTATTTCTATTCTTAAAAAAATTAGCATGCTCACTCCACGCAATTACAAAGATGCTCTATCAGAGATAGATAACGTCCTAATAAATTTAATGCACAGAATCTATCACAAAAAGTTTATACTTTAATTCAGTTGCTTCTTGTATTAGTAGAGCTACTCATTATTTTTATAATATACACAATAATGTTACATATTGCATAATCTCACATATGAAATAAAATCAAAAATAATAGAACATTGAATACATACATACTTATAGTATCCTATACTAAAGATTTCTTATTCTAAACTCTCATCGCAAGTTATACTGTTTAGTAACTATTGATTCTAATTAGTAATTTAATTAGACTTTATATTGACATGTATAGTTTATTGCTCTTTTATTTAATTATGAAGGTACATGTGGATTATCTGCCTATTTTTCTAAATATTAAAAATAAACCAGTACTAGTAGTAGGTGGTGGAAATGTAGCAAAACGAAAAATTAAATTACTTAATGAAGCTGGTGCCTATATAAAAATCGTAGCAAACCAGTTATGTATAGAGCTCAGCGCTATGCATAAAAAGAATCAATTAGAATGGATTGCTACAACTTACCAATCTCAACAACTAGAAAAAGTATTTCTAGTCATTGTTGCCACTAATAGTTCTGAACTGAATCATTCTATTTATCAAGATGCTACCTCTCGTCATCTCATCGTAAATGTAGTAGATGAACCAGAAAACTGTTCATTTATTTTCCCTGCTATCATTGACCGATCCCCAGTAATTATAGCTATTTCATCTAGCGGAACAGCCCCTGTTCTTTCACAATTAATACGTGAAAAAATAGAAGCAGTACTACCAGCCAATTTAGGACAAATAGCAAAGATAGCTGGAGACTGGCGTAATAAAGTAAAAACACGATTCTGCAGATTATCTGAACGACGCAATTTCTGGAATAAGGCTTTTAATGGTTTATTTGCTAGTCAAGTCACAAAGGGTCAATTCAATGAAGCAAAATTAACGCTAGATCAACAGCTCAATAATGCTAACATATCATCAGGTGAAATTATACTAGTAGGAGCAGGACCAGGTAATAGTGGTTTGTTAACTTTACGTGCATTACAGGTAATGCAAACAGCTGATGTATTGCTATATGATTATCTAGTTAGTAAAGAAATTCTAGATTTAAGTCGACGCGATGCAGATCGTATTTGTGTTGGTAAACGCGCAAATAATCATAGCACAACCCAGGAAGAAATTAATTCCTTGCTAGTGCAACTAGCAAAACAAGGTAAGCGCGTTGTACGGCTAAAAGGTGGAGACCCCTTTATTTTCGGAAGAGGCGGAGAAGAACTACAAGCAGCAGCACAAGCTGGTATCCCCTTTCAGGTTGTGCCTGGTGTTACTACAGCATTAGGAGCTGCTGCCTATACCGGTATTCCGTTAACTCATCGAGACTATGCCAACAGTGTACTTTTTATTACTGGACACTTGCGTTCTGATAATTCTATAACCGATTGGTCAAATCTAACACAATCAGATAAAACACTAGTTATTTATATGGGTTCTATTCAAGCAGCGAGGATTTCTTCACAATTAATCATGAATGGTCTAGACCCAAAAACACCTATTGCTGTCATTAGTCGCGGTACCTGCCAAGATCAAAAAGTACTAATCGGAATACTGAAAGAACTTGAAACACTGATACAACACATACCTACTCCTATATTACTAATCATTGGAAATGTAGTCAAACTACACCACCAATTATCATGGTATAAACACAATAAAAACGAATAAATTAAACACCCCAATTTTAAGTTATATTAAGGAAAAATAATGCACTCCAGTTATCTTACCCACTTACAACAACTAGAAGCAGAAAGTATTTATATTATCCGTGAAGTAGCAGCAGAATTTACTAATCCTGTTATGATGTATTCTATTGGAAAAGATTCTTCGGTTATGCTCTATTTATCATGTAAAGCTTTCTACCCAGGTAGTATACCATTTCCATTACTACATATAGATACCGGATGGAAATTCCGTGAGATGTATCAATTTCGTGATCAAACTGCAAAAGAAGTCAATACAGAACTCTTAATACACCGTAATTCAACAGATGAAGCTGTAGGTACCAACCCCTTTTTAGACAATAAAACACGACATACAGAAATCATGAAGACTGAAGGGTTAAAGCAAGCTTTAAATAAATATGGATTTGATGCAGCTTTTGGAGGGGCTAGACGTGATGAAGAAAAATCTCGAGCAAAGGAACGAATCTACTCTTTCCGAGATCACTTACATCAATGGGATCCAAAAAATCAACGTCCTGAGCTTTGGCATAATTATAATGGTCAGATTCATAAAGGTGAAAGTATTCGAGTATTTCCTCTCTCTAACTGGACTGAACTAGATATCTGGCAATACATTTTTCTAGAAAATATTAAAATTGTTCCTCTATATTTATCCGCGATACGTCCAGTACTTAATCGAAATGGCATGCTAATTATGATTGATGACGATCGCATTGACTTACAGGACGGTGAAAAAGTTGAACAACGAATGATTCGTTTTCGTAGTCTTGGATGTTGGCCATTAACAGGAGCAATAGAATCTAATGCGCAAACAATTCCTGAAATTATCGCCGAAATGCTAATTTCTAATACTAGTGAACGCAAAGAACGATTAATAGACCAAGATCAAACAAGTTCTATGGAAAATAAAAAACGACAAGGTTACTTCTAAGGAGCGATAATGCATAGTATTATTCCTCATGACCATCTCCAATCCTCTATTATAGAAGACTGGCTACAACAACAGAAAAACACAAGCCTGCTCCGATTTCTTACCTGTGGTAGCGTTGATGATGGTAAAAGCACTCTAATTGGTAGATTATTACATGATACAAGACAGATTTATGAAGATCAGTTATCTACATTATCTAGTGACAGCAAACGCCATGGAACTCAGGGAGATCAACTAGACCTGGCATTACTAGTAGATGGTTTACAAA
Organism: Candidatus Erwinia haradaeae; assembly: GCF_900699015.1. Taxonomy (GTDB): domain Bacteria; phylum Pseudomonadota; class Gammaproteobacteria; order Enterobacterales; family Enterobacteriaceae; genus Erwinia_E; species Erwinia_E haradaeae_E. Next base: position 982,485 of record NZ_LR217737.1, read on the forward strand.
CTGAACGCGAACAAGGTATTACCATTGATGTTGCCTATCGATATTTTTCTACTTATCGGCGTAAATTTATTATCGCTGACACACCAGGTCACGAGCAATACACACGAAACATGGCTACAGGGGCATCAACGTGTGATCTTGCTATCCTTCTTATTGATTCACGTAAAGGCATATTGAATCAAACTCGTCGTCATAGCTTGATTACTACACTATTAGGTATAAAATACTTAATTGTAACAATTAATAAAATGGATCTTGTGCATTACAGTCAAGATAAATTTTTAACAATTAAAGAATCCTATCTTAATTTTTCCAAACAGCTACCTAATAATATTAATCTTTACTTTATACCATTATCTGCTCTTACAGGTGAAAATGTAGTCTACAGTAATAAAAAAATGTCATGGTATGAAGGGCCAACATTACTTAATCTCTTAGAAACTATTGATGTTAAGAGAAACAAAGAAGAAAAACCAATACGATTTCCGATACAATACGTAAATCGTCCGAATCTTGATTTTCGTGGTTACGCTGGAACAGTGGCTTCTGGAAACATACAGATAGGTCAGCGGATAAAAGTACTGCCTAGTGGAAAGAAATCAGAAATCATACGTATCGTGACATTTGATGGTGATTTACAATATGCCAATGAAAATCAAGCTATTACTTTGGTCCTCAAAGATGAACTTGATATTAGCCGTGGTGATCTATTAATAGATGAAAATGAACAATTAATAGCCGCACGAGGTGCAACTGTGGATGTCGTATGGATGGCAGAAAAACCACTAACACCAGGTCAAATCTTTAATATAAAGATTGCAGGTAAAAAAACACGAGCATATGTTGATAAGATTCATCATCAAATTGATATTAATAACCTAACATACTATACTTCTAAAGAATTACCACTCAACGCCATTGGTCTTATTGATATCATCTTCGATGAACTGATACCTATCGATATTTATGAACACAATCGAGTCACTGGCGCAATGATATTTATCGACCGATTAAGTAACGGGACTGTTGGAGCCGGTATGATCAGACATACTCTGAAAGATGCTATCTCTGCTCATAAAGAGAAATTCAGTAATTTTGAGTTGGAATTCAATGCTTTAGTACGCCGTCACTTTCCGCATTGGGGTGCCTCTGACCTATATGATAAGTGAATAACATGATACAGAATAATCAAAACTTAATGTGGCATTCTTATCCCATTACTCAAAAAGAACGCGAGCAGCTTCATAATCATCGAAGCGCAGTATTGTGGTTTACTGGATTATCTGGATCAGGTAAATCGACTGTTTCTGGTTCTCTAGAAAAAGAATTGTACCAAATAGGCATTCATACTTATTTACTTGATGGAGATAACCTAAGACATGGATTATGTCGTGATCTGAGTTTTAGTATAAATGACCGTAAAGAAAACATACGTCGAATAGGGGAAGTAGCAAAACTCATGCTTGATGCTGGACTTATAGTACTTACTGCACTTATCTCTCCTTACACTAAGGAGAGAGAGATGGTACGTGATCTAATTGGTCCAGATCGTTTTATTGAAATATTTCTAGATACACCTCTATCTATTTGCGAACAACGAGATCCAAAGGGCTTATATAAGAAAGCGCGCTCTGGAACTCTAAGTAACTTTACAGGAATAGAATCTGAGTATCAGATACCATTAAAACCAGATATACGTCTCGATGGTGAAAAAAAAATAAAATTTTTAACTAATGAAGTATTAAATTTATTAAAGATACGTAATATTATTCGGACTTAAATTAATATGAGCTTCCATATGTATAGAAAGTTGGAAGCTCATACTATCTAATTAAAAATTAGTATCAAATGTATAAATGCAATTCTATATACAACATATATGGAATATTTCCAGCCTCATTATGCCAAAAATCCACACACCGACAAAAATAAAATAGATTAACATTTGATCCAAACAAAATACATGACCAAACTTACTATAATTTTATTAATCCTTCTCAGTGAACTACAATATTCACTATGGTTTGGAAAGAATGGAATATATGCATTAATACAAATTAATGCAGACCTAGAATCACAGAAAGCTTTCAACTCCAAACTCAAAGCACGAAATGATCAATTACGTTATAAAGTTCAGAATTTACATTATCATCTACAACTCATGGAAAAACAAAATAATAATGTAGATCAAGTATCTAAAAAATAAAATAAATACTTGTTAGTAACACGGTAGAGCACTCTTGTCATAAACAGAACAATCAATGTAACAAAAATTAATTAGATATTCTTAAAATCATAGCATGTCGTGTCATTAATATGAATGCTTTACAATGATTATATTATCAAGTAAAAATGTATCTCATGAATCATCTAATCTCTTACTCTAAAACCATTGCTATAGTTGCTGCAGCAGGTACGGGACGCCGTATGCAATCAGTATGCCCGAAGCAATACCTTCGTATCTGCGGAAAAACAATTCTAGAGCACAGCTTGATTGTGTTACTAAATAACCCGAACATTCAACAGATCATTGTGGCCATTCATCCAGAAGATACTTACTTTAATTCTTTATCAATAGCTAGAGATTTACGTATTACTACAGTTTATGGCGGTATCAGTCGTACTGATTCCGTTATAGCAGCTCTAAAGATAGCCCCTTCTACTCCATGGGTATTAATTCATGATGCTGCCCGACCATGCCTTTATCCTGAAGACTTATGTCGCCTACTTGCTTTAACCTCCTACAGTCAGGTCGGAGGCATTCTAGCAGCACCAGTAAATGATACTATAAAATATTCCATCCTCGGTGCTAATTATATTTCTCATACTGTCTCACGAAACAACTTATGGCAAGCTTTTACACCTCAACTATTTCCATTAAAACTTTTACAAACTTGCCTGAATCGAGTTATAAATGAAAAAAAAAATATAAACGATGAAGCAACAGCATTAGAGTTCTGTGGATTTTACCCAGAAATTCTTCATGGACGCCGAGATAACCTTAAAATAACAGAACCAGAAGATCTGGCTCTAGCTGAACTCTACATCACAGAGAGATATAAAAAATTAGGAATATAAAATGAGAATTGGTCACGGTTTTGATATACATGGTTTTGGAGGTGTTAGTCCATTGATTATTGGTGGCGTTCATATTCCATATCAAAAAGGTTTGCTCGCTCACTCCGACGGAGACGTATTACTTCATTCTCTCATTGACTCACTGCTTGGTGCAGTAGCATTAGGAGACATTGGACATTTCTTTTCAGATACTGATGATGCTTATCGAGGCATAAGCAGTCGATTTCTTCTTCGCGAAACCATGCAGAAAATTATACAAAAATCCTATCATGTAGGAAACGTTGATATAACTATAATAGCTCAAGAACCAATAATGACGCCATATGTTCAAAACATGCGGATGAATATTTCAGAAGATTTATCTATTAATATAAATAGAATTAATATAAAAGCAACAACCTCTGAAAAACTAGGATGTATTGGTCGACGTGAAGGTATTGCTTGTCAAGCAGTGTCACTGCTTTTTCCATATTAAACTTTTATACATATATACATCATAATCTATACGACTAACCACCCGTATTAATCGTCAACTAAAAATAATTTCTTTTATTTTTAGTTGAAAATATTCACTTAGTTTATAAGATATTATTAGTCCTGCTCTTTTTAATAAAATTATTATATCAATAATAACTAAAACTTTTCTAGTCAAAAATCCTGGTCATATATTTATTAATATTTAAAAGATATAATTGGATATTGATTTTTATAGAAAAGATAACATTAATTTCAATATAATAAATATAATTTCAATCTAGAAATCAATTCTATCACCACTAAAATATTACATTCAAGATTAATTAGAATTAATAAATTAGCTTAATAATATTGACCTTCTATGTTAAAAAATTGATATGAATCAGTTCTCTCCTTTTTTGAAAAAATATTTATTGTAGAAGTCATACCTCTATTCCATTAGCCCACTAAAAATAGTAATGACCATTTTATTGAAATACCTAGTGATCTATCTCATATCTTTAGATATATTATAAAGCATTTTTAACATTATTAATTTGCCAACTAATAATAAAAACTCAAAATACAATAATATGAGATAGATTAAACCTAAATGAGTGCATAACGAACTAATATAGATGATATGCAAAAAAACTCTTTGATTTAAGATTGTAATCCAACATCTATTATCTCATATGTCATTTTTAAAAAATACCTATCTGTCTTTTTACGATTACAATAAGAAAAATATTCTAGAAACATGATAAAACAAAAGTCACCATTATATTTTCTATATATGATAGTACATTGTAGTTATTCTATAAATATGACTTCTGTCTAATTATTCTGATCATGTATCTTAACATAAGCAGAGTCGCGCTCATCTTCCATCCAAGATAATGTAGCTATAGGTAATTTACGTGCCAGCAATAGTTGATAAGCCTGTTCTTTTTGTGCCATATCAGTTCTATCCACTACTCGACTATCTAGTAGTTGTATAATATGCCATCCAGAATCAGAATGTATGGGTTTACTAACCTGACTATTTTTTAATCCTGCGAACATATTTTGAAAAACATCTTCAAACTCTTCTATTGGGCGCCAACCTAAATCCCTACTATTATATTCTGATGGAAAATCTTGTGATATACCTTGTGTAACTTGGCGAAACATCTTACTATTATTAATTACAGAAGAAATTTTAAGTAATTTAGCTCGAATCTGTGCATCAGATAGTATTGGTGATGACTTGATAAAAATATCTCTAATATACACCTCCTTAGATAAAATTCTTTGCTGATTTCCATGTATATCGTTAACTTTCAAAACATGCCAACCGATTCCAGATTTAATAGGACCAATAACATCACCTTTGTGTGCTTTTATTAGAAATGTAGAAAATAATGAGGGTAGTTCTTTTATTGTTCTCCATCCCATATCCTCTTCTGTAAGACTCAGCATATCAGAAGAATAAGCTGTGATTAATTGATCTAAATGAGAACCATTTTTTAACCGCTTAACTAACTGAGAAACTATACTTTCTCGACTTAGTGCTTCTTTCTGTGTTAAATGTTCTGATAAAGGAAATAAAATATGACTTAGTTTAAATACAGCCTTAGAATTATTTTGTAACTCTAGATAACTTGCAAGTGAATTAATTTCCTGTGGTAAAATAGAAAAACGACGTCTAACTTCATTGGCCCGTAAATCCAATACCATTAAATTGTTTCGAATTCTCTCATAATAAGCATTATAATTAATTCCTGAATCAGATAACGATCTAATAAATTGACTAACATTCATTTTTTGTTGCTTCGCTATTTTATAAATAGTATCATCTATCTTCGAATCATTAATATGAAAACCAAGTTGTTTTGCTTTTTGCAACAAAATATTGTTTATAATTAGTTGTTCTAACACATGATGATAAAGAACGTTGTTCTCAGGTAGCTTTTTACCAGTCTTAATTGCTTCATTATTAAAAAATTGGATCATGCTATCTACATCACTCTTTAAGACCACGCTATTATTAACGACGGCAACAATTTGATCTACCACCTGAGGTGATGAGAATACAGTACTAGATATAAGACCTGCACCAAAAATTAATACTTTCCAATAAGTCATATGCCTTCCACTTGTTATTTTCAAACTACCGGATTGTTAATATTTAATATACCAGAATATTAAATAATACTTTGATAAGGTAAAATTCCTTGACGCAACATCTGAGTGCTATCTAATCGATAATCGTTAGGCCTTAGACCACGGAGCTCAATATTGAAAATAATTTTATTATCATATTTACCTGCACCTTCCATCCAACCTTTAATATTATGTACATATCCAAATCTCACCAGATAGCAACAAGAGCTATATTCTACTCCGACCAACTGATCTACTATTAACCGAGTCTTTGTATTATAATAGCACGACCCTACTACAGACCACTGATTAATAAACGACCAACTAGCAGTGATACCAATTTGAGATATATCCTGCTTATATTGAGACTGATCTATCTCATTCTCAAGTAAGACTTGACTTATATAATTTTCACTAATATATCGATAACTCATCTGTACCATGTGATTAACATCAGAACGCCATTCCAATATAAAATCTCCCTGAGAAACACTATCTAAATAAGTATCATAATATAATCCACCATATATAACTAAATGATCTTTCACCCGAGCTTTACTAGCTGCTACTAACGCTATAGTACCTAGATAGTCATCACTCTCTCTATGTAACCTATGAAATTCTGGAATAAGCGAATAAATTTGCCCTACAGAAATATTAAAACGTTCATATGAATTAGGATCAAAAATCCGCATAGTTAAACCAGTTGTTATCTGGTTAGCAGCATCAATTCGATCAAGACCACTATATTTACGTTCCTGAAATAAGCTATAATAATTCCGAATTAATAGTGTAGAATCATAAACTTGTATTGATCTTTGATCATGATACGGAATATAAAGATATTGAATCCTTGTCTCAATACTTTGAGTATAACCTGGTAACAATACCATGTCATGGTCAAAACAAATCTGTTCATCAATACTGAATTGCGGTATAATACGATTAATAGAATTTTTCAAAATATGAATATGTTTGCTCTGTAAATTATAATACTGTATGTTTTTTTGTAGATAATACGTAGATAAAATTTTAACTGTAGTATTTAGTTTATTCCATTCAGTTACGTACGGCCAGTTGATCATCGGTTCAATATGTATACGTATGGCATCTGGCATCTGTGGGTTGCGATTAGTAAATCTGACAACCTGGGAATATAAATGACTCTGAAATAACCCAGGATTGCCTAAATAATAATGAAAATCTAACTGCGGCTCAGCGGAATAAAAATCATGATAATTTTTAGTGGATAAAATCTGAAAATATTTTCTAGATAACGTTGTATTCCAATTTTTTCCTGTATAACTCCAATCAAATCTTTGAGTAAGATATCCGTTAGTCGTAGATCCATATTTAGAGTCTAAATCTCTAAAGTAATCAGTATCACTGACCTTGGTATATTCAGCCTTAAAATTCCAATAATTAGTATTAAAATTAGCATGATGCCAATGGAATAACCATCGAGGAGAAAAAAAACCGTTCTTATCATATCCATATTTATATATGTCATCATGTTTTAAGTAATCGAATTCTAGTAGACCAGATCCTAGAATCAAATATCGAAATTCATTCTGCCATTGTATTCCGCGATGACTGATATAACGCATCATGAACGTAGCATCTGCTTGGGGAGCTATATTCCAGTAATATGGAAATAAAAACTGAAAACCACTAATCTTATTATAAGATCCCTTTGGAACCAAAAAACCCGATCGATGCTTATCACCTATTGGGATCTGTAAATAAGGACTATACAAAATCGGAATCAGTCCTAATTTAAATCGAGCATTCCAAATCTTATATACTTGCATATCACGATCCTGAATGATCTTAGAACCTTCTATAGTCCAACCATGGTTTCCAATAGGACAGGAACTAAACATACCGTGTTTTAGAATAGTATACTGGTTATTTCGTCTTAATTGTATTTGACGAGCAAAACCTCTTTCTTGTCGTCCAAGAATTTTATAAGAACTATTCCACATATTAACATCTTTAGTATTTAAATTTATCCAAGCCCTAGGACCTGACAAAACTACTTGTTCATCCTCATACTGAACATGACCTAATAAATCAATAGTATCAATAAGAGTTGTAGTCGGTCCTAACATACTTCGATTAAACTGAACATAATCAGATTTTAGATGTCTATGTCCCTGATGAATATCCACATGACCATTAAAAATAGCGTTTTTTTCATAACTAACAGTAGCCATATCTGATGTAATAATTACTGATAACTGATTCAAATATTCATCGTCTATAAGATGATTTTCTTGAATAGGTGAAGCATCCTTACATTGTAATGTAGAATCACCAGCTAAAACTATAGAATGAAATAGAATGAAATTAATAAGAAAAACCACCAAGATAGATAATCTGATTTTTATCATATAAAATATCAAACAGTATCCTTATAATGGTTGTTATATAAAAAACCATTGGTAAAATTCATGATAATCAATTATGTATACGAATAAGAAGTGACTCTTTCTTTAAATACAATAAAATCTATTTCTCTCATACTCTTTTATAAAATTCATAAAATAATAACATTCCTATTATTCTGATTATATTCTTATCATTTAAGACTCGAGTATAATGTGAGTATCCCTGATAAATAATCCAATTAAAAGTAAATATTAATGATTCTATTAATCTAAATAGAATGCTATCCTGCTAATTAAAACGAAATCTTTTGAGAATATAAGAAGATAATTAAAACTGAACACTACTAATAATATTCATTAAAATCTACCACAAAAATAATTAATACAATCTTCTCATCTGATCTATTTAGCTACCTAAAATCTATTATCAGAATAACTATATTAGTCTTATACTCAATTGGATATGATTCTTCATTAAATATTAAAAATATCTTTTTTCTTGATACATGCCTACAACCATAAGTACAAACTCAATAGTTTATTTAAATCGACTTAAACCTCTATACACATAGATTATTCTGTCTTAGAATCTCAAAATGTTATATTTATTGTAGTGAACCATAATAAAAATATTTAATTTAACAGACCTTTTATCAAGATGATTGAATCCTATACCCAAAAATCTAATATTAGACTGTACTATGATAAGCTGAGCTTTATTAACATGTATAAATAGTATCTACATACTAATTTTAGTATCCAGATACTATGTCTATCTGTATTTAAATGATTAGATAATCTAACTTTATCACATAAGTTTAATGATCAAAAAACTAAATTTCATTTTTTGGTGTACTAAAAATATATTTATTTTATTAAAAACTAAATTTTATAATTATATAAATACATTAACTAAAAAAGATGAAAAACAATACCTTTATTCTATTTTTCTATCAACTGATCTAATAAAAAATGTACTACCTAGCAATACATACTTAATTTACGTCCTATAAAAATATTGATTAAAATAACATGACATATCACACTGTTGTTATAATATAAAAATCAAACTTTTTAAGTGAGCGGATTAATTTAATTAAGCAATAAAATATAATTAAATGTACTTTAAGACACCCTACCATGACCATATGATAAATGTTAAGCTAAACAAATGTCGAAAATACAATCTTTAATTTATTAGAAAACTAGATATCACTTGCTGTCTACACTGAAGAATAAAAAACATATAAGGTAAAAACTTGTTCTACATACCATCAAGTATTTGATATAAAATTAGTTAGTTATATATCAAAGATATCCTTGTTCAAAAATGAAATAAATAGAAAATTAATTCAATCAATAAATAGGTAAATCAATAAATAAATATATTTAAATTTTACGTACTATTACATAACATCTTTTAAAATATTTTATCATTAGATATAGTCATAATAAAAATATTAAAATAGTTTATGCTATACAAATATAACGCTAGATGAATATCTTGCATAATCACTTACCCTTTAGGAGAACACGTATGCATCTTTCTATCAGACTTAAAAAGTCGATGACCTAATGAGGAGTCTATGTTCTACTGGGGTAAAATATTAGGATTATTTTGGGGATTGCTATCTGGATCAAGCCTCTGGAGTATACTAATTGGTATACTAATAGGACATATATTTGATAAAACTCGCTGTCCTGATAATCAATATACCACTTTTGACCAACAAAAACGGCAATCGTTGTTCTTTCAAACAACCTTTCAAGTTTTGGGGCACCTCACAAAATCTAAAGGACGAGTCACAGACAAAGATATTGAAATTGCCTCCAATCTTATGGATCGAATGAAGTTACATGGAGATAGCCGACAAGAAGCACAACGAGCTTTCCGCGAAGGAAAAAAAATAGATTACCCTATTCGCGATAAATTACGTGAGCTACGTATGTCCTCCTCTGGTCGTTTTGATTTACTTAGAATGTTTCTTGAAATCCAGATTCAAGCAGCATTTGCCGATGGATTACTTCATCCAAATGAACGTGAAATATTATATGTGATTGCTGAAGAACTGGGTATATCCTATACACAATTTGAACAATTCATACAAATGATGGAAAGTGGGAAGCAGTTTAGTCACACATATTACAATGACAATAATTCACATTATGAAGAGAAGTGTCATCCAGATAAAAAATCACCAACTCTTAAAGATGCCTGTACTATGCTCGGCGTATCAATTAATGATGATTTTACTATAATAAAACGAGCATATCGTAAAAGAATGAGCGAACACCATCCAGACAAGTTAGTAGCAAAAGGTCTGCCTCCAGAAATGATGGAAATGGCAAAACAAAAAACACAAGCTATTCAAGAAGCATATGATCTTATCAAACGAGAAAAAGGTTTTAAGTAGCTACCAATTCTACTTCAAAGCTCTATTAAAATTTAATGCCATAAAACTGAAGAATTATAGTATAGACGATGTACAGCGTTATCTATCTACTGTAAAATAATGGATAAGCTAGTATCCATAGATACTGAAGTCATATTTATCATTATAAAGATAAATTATCTTATTTACTTGAACTAAATCAATAATTGATTAATTGCACTAGTTATTACATATTAAATCTATAATTTGATTCATCAAAATCTTAAATTAAAATTTTGAATACCACTCTTAAATTCATCTAAATTTTAGAGAGAAACTGATATTGGACCTGTTACCTCAAATAGTTTTTCATATTATATAATAGCTAATTTAGCTAAAACGATATCAATCAGCATAAGATATTTGTTTTAAAAAATTAAAATTATATTACAAAATTCAGATATTTGTTATATTGTTTGGACAGATGCATACAATTAATCTATGATAATAAAATCTACTAAAAGTACTATGAATATTTTCAAAGATTAAATGCTTCAATATAGACAATATATAAATTTCACATAGAAGTTCACCTTTGTGAATCTATTATAAATAAATATAACTATTATATTTTTTTAAACTAATACTCTTAATCTATAAGATCTTTTTGTAATAGAAAATCAAATATAATTGTTAATATAATCATTAGATACTAAGAAATACTCTTCTAATTATCATTTCTCTTAATCTATATCAATCAATTTACCTATCAATCTATACTAATTCTCTACATAGATCTATACCAAAAATAGCATTTTTTATCAAAAATAAATTACTAACTTTTATCCTCAAAATCTCTACTAATTATTAGTCATAATTCTTCTAATATTAGAACTTATATCATACACGATGATATCGATAACAAGTAGAATACCTAAAGACAATATTTTCTGTCAAAAAACAGATACTGAATCACAAGTGTACTCATCAATATGTTATAATCATCAGCAATTAATAGGATTATATAACTAATATCATATCAACTCACTACTATGATATTTATCATCACCAAACTAGTTACCCCAACAATCATAATGATATTGTAGAACAATCAATTCTAATTTTTATTTATATACAATATTGATCAATTACACAGAACATGTTATATCCTGCATTTAACATAATATGTCAAAGATAAAAAAATTATTTTTGATCTTAGATGAAACTACCATCCAACTCAATAAATATAAGATATGATCTTTAGGATCATGAGGAATCATCTCTGAGTTTAACATGTTATATGAATAGGAGATGCTGGTCTGTTGACCTTATATGAAATAGAGTCCGACCTAATCTCATAAGACTACGCATATAATATAACCTGCTCATAGATCTGATCTAATCATCTTAGAGCTAAACATTTTAAAATCAATAGATATCAAACTGGATTGCTAATATCAATAAAAGTAACATCAAGAAAATGCTCTTTAGATAACCATTGACCTAATGCTTTCACCCCCCCACGCTCAGTAGCGTGATGCCCTGCAGCAAAAAAATGTAAACCCTGCTCTCTCGCGCTATGTGTAGTCTTCTCAGATGCCTCACCAGTAATAAATGCATCAACCCCGAAAGAAGCAGCTACATCAATTAAACCCTGTCCACCTCCACTACATAAAGCAATAGACCGAATCAGATCAGCTGCATTATCACTAAAACAGTGTAATGGTTCACGCTCAAGTGCAATATGAATACGCCGTTTTAGATGTTCTGGGCTCAAAGGAGAATCAAGCTCACCCCAAGGTAATAATGATTTGATTTCACCTTTAATTTTAATACCTAGAGAGGTTGCTAACTGTACATTATTACCTAAGTTTGGGTGAGCATCTAAAGGAAGATGCCATGCAAAAAGATTCAAATCATTTTCCAAAATTATTTTGATTCGATCTCGTTGCATACCATTAATCCCAGGTCTGTCATTTTTCCAAAAATAACCATGATGGACTAAAACTGCATCTGCCTTTAAACGCACTGCTTCAGTTAGTAATGCATAACAAGCCGTAACACCAGTAACAACTTTTTTAATATCACTACGACCTTCAATCTGCAAGCCATTTAATGTATAGTCACTAAAAGATGCACTATGTAATAATTGATTTACAGTCTTTTCCAAATCAGTGTTACGCACAATCATGAATCCTATTAGTGAAAGTTATCAAGCATTTAATTGTCTTATAGATATTTTAAATAATCTGTGATTATAGAATGAAAACTAGATAAAAAGATGATACTTTGAATTAAACACTGATCTTCAGTTTCTTTTTATAATATAAAATTATTCTTAATTTTATTACATAAACGTAGAAAATAATCAATTTTGTACTAATGATTACTAACATCATCTTATATAGTTTTATTAAAATTTTTGATAAAATAATATGAAAAGTATAGAATAAAGTCATATGTTATATCTAAAATATATCTATCATATTTAATTTATGCAATAACTCATAATATATAAAAATCTTATGATAAAATATGAACTGATGAAGTATTGGTGGTTCCACTTTCTACTAGTGCACCAGATACCATGACTAAAGCGTCTCCTTTATGAGCATATCCACTTCCTGCTGCAGCTTCTTTACCAAGACGATAAAAATCATCTGTGGAAGCAATTTCTTCCACTAATAACGTAATAATCCCTTTACTTAATAAAAGCTGTCTTGCTGTTTGTTTGTTAGTTGTTAAAGCTAATATCGTGGCACTGGGAAAATATTTGCGTATAGCTTTAGCAGATTTACCACCTTTAGTTGCCACTACAATTAACGGAGATGTAAGCTTCTCAGCCATTTCAACAGCACTACGACACACTGCTTCTGTGATACGTAATTTTTTCTGATCACTGTTCGAATCAATACGACTCTGCATCACACGATCGGTTCGCTCACAAATTGTCGACATAATCTTAACAGATTCTAATGGGTATTGACCTTTAGCACTCTCACCCGACAACATTACTGCATCCGTACCATCCAAAATAGCGTTAGCCACATCACCTGCTTCCGCACGAGTTGGACGAGGATTTTTAGTCATTGAATCCAACATTTGAGTTGCAGTAATAATAACTTTTTGTGATTCATTGCACTTTTTAATCATCATTTTCTGAGCAAATATCACCTCTTCTACTGGAATTTCAACTCCTAAATCACCTCTTGCAACCATAATACCATCTGACTCATGAAGAATTTTGTTAAAATTATACAAACCTTCCTGATTTTCAATTTTAGAAATAATCTGAATATTTTCACCACCATTTTCTTTAAGATATTCACGAATTTCTATCACATCCGTAGATCTACGAATAAAAGAAGCAGCAATAAAATCTACACCTTGCTCGCATCCAAAAAGTAGATCATGTTTATCTTTCTCTGCAAGAACAGGTAATTTTACTGAAATACCAGGTAAATTAATACCTTTATTCTCACCTAAAATACCGCTATTCAATACCCTACAAACGACAGCCTCACTCGTTATTTCTATAACTTTCATACCAATCAATCCATCATCGACTAAAACAGTATTCCCAATATGTAAATCCGTGGTAAAACCTGAATAAGTAACCGCAACAACCTCATTATTACCACTAATCCTCTGATTAGTAGTAAAAGTAAAGATCTGACCTGATTTTAGAAAAACACCCTGATGGTTTTCTAATTTCATAGTACGAATCTCAGGTCCTTTAGTATCAAGAAGAATAGCTGCCCGATAATTAGTGTCTCTAATGACATTACGTAAATTAGTAATACGTTGTGCATGCTCCTGATAACTTCCATGAGAAAAGTTTAGACGCATAACATTCATGCCTGCATCTAGAAGTTTGGCGAGCATCTCCTGAGATTCAGTTGCAGGTCCAATAGTGCAAACAATCTTAGTTTTTTTCATAACAATTCATCTGAATGTAATAAGTAAAAAATATGTAATAACAATCAATCGATCTTAAATCAATTTTTATAAATATTAATAATATAGAATATTACATATAGATTCTACTTTTATTAATGATGTGTAATTAAAAAAAATGATCATCACCTTTAAATTATGATATGATACTACTAAAATAAAAATACTACGCACTAACGGTATTATCTAATGGGCGAATGCTAATCTTTTCCACAAAAAAATCTTTAAGATTGTTAAATATAAAATATAAACACTAACAAATAAATTAAGAAAAATATAGATATTGTACTGAAGAATAATAGCATAGATAGTTTCATATCTAGATATCTAACAATTATCCATATTAAGCAAGATATCTATTAAATACAAAAAATTAAGCAATATATTAGATGAGTTGTATCTTCTATAGAAATAACCTTTTAGATTTTAAAATCTATTTATATGATATAAAGAAGTTATGATTTAATAATCATATATTAAAGTGATTTTATCATATCATCTTTTACTTAAGATTCCTCCAAATACCGTCTCATCCTCTCAACTTCTATAAATAATCTCTTTCTAAAATAGAAATTCTCAACATACTAAAAACTCATACATTAAAAAATCAATTAAAAATTTTTAAAACACAATAGATAATGATTAATCATAAACCGCTAAACCTTCAAGCAATAATAAAAGTTAATATAAACAATTATTAGTATAGATAAGATATTAATCTAATTTAAAGACAATATCCCTTACACTCTATCAATATGCATCTTATCTAAAATAATAAGAACTATTTATTCTATATTTTAGATAATGCTAGAATAATAAAAACGTAATCTCTTTCCATCAAATTCTATTTGTCCTATAAAGCGCTATGAATTATTGATTAACAAAATCTTATAATAAAGAAGAGTTTTGATTTAAATTAAAAAATTAAGAACGATATTATTGTAAATACAAGCGAAATCTTTTGATCTTCAAAGAAGAAGAATTAGGATGACAAAATAAAAATATCAATCAGATTATAACAAAAAATATAATTTTCACTAGAAGAGGTGATCCTGTTAAAACTCCGACAATACAGAAGAACCTATACCCCACTATATTACTGCCTATCTGAAAATGAACCTAAAAGAAGAAATATAATTTTATCGTTAACAATAAAAACCGTGTTTCACACACAATAAGGTCAAATCATCTACAAATAAATAATTTATCATTATAAAACATACTATAATAAATAGATAAAGACTAATATCTATGTTGACAATTAGAACTAAAAAGAAAATAGCTCACAAAATAATTAACATTTTAGAAAAGAAGTAAACATAAACCACTGTATAGGAATTAATGCAAAAAACTTAAAGTCAATTAATTGTATGCACCATAAGAACTATTACTAACATTTCCATTCAAAATTTACTCTTTGTTTTAAATGCAATTAAAAATATTCTTCTAATAATTCTAATCAGAAAACCAAGATAGTCTTCATACATATTAAATATATAGCTATAAATAACTAACATATGTTAATTATTAGATTGTTACTATTATTAATTTAAAGAGAAAATACTCTATTCATTTGATCACAGTGCTACATTATATCTTAACAAATAAACCACCGAAGTGAATAAAAATATCTATAATGGTCAATAAAAAGAAGCTGATATAAAACATAAAATCCATTCACAAACATTACATATATTATTGTATAACCATTCCAAACTATAATCTACAAATATCAGAAATGTTCTATCTATCTATAATAATAGTCATTCAAAAAACACTAAAATATTAATAATCTTCAAATGTAAAGAAAACTTATGAACTAAATTAAATTACTTAATTCAACCATACTTAACAATTGATTCAAATTCAAAAGTAAAGAACTTCGTAGAAGTAGAAATGTTATTCACTGTTAGCTCAATTATTGATTTATAGAAATTAAAAATATAAAAAGCCATAGATACAATCTACATAAAAAAATATTACCTCTTCAATATTGAATATTTAATTCAAATAAACTTAATAATCAAATTAAAGCTTCAATTAATAAGAATCTTTCATAAAAACATGAAACCTTTTAATATTAAATTACTATAACGATTAATAATATTAAATCTCTATATTAATATACTAACATTGTAACATATTAATTTTTACAAAATCATAGACAACATATCTACTACTAGATTTACATACAAATCTAGTATGCAAAAATATACATCACCAATAATCTACAATCATGTAAATAAAGATTAAGATTGTATGCTTGATTATAGAACCAAAAACATACAAATAATCATCTATCTCAACATTAATAAAAATATTACTCATTTCTATTCTATAAGGGATATACATACGATATTATATATAATAATATATATATACTTATGAACATTAATTAATAAATTAAATTTTTCTATTGAAAATAGAAAAATTAATATTTAGAATTAGATTATGCATCCATACAAATCTACAGATCGTACCTCGTTATTTTTTAATTCTTATTTTTATCATTTTAACAATCTGACTATTGAATGCATGAATAACTCTAATTAACGATGGAATACAAATAAAACTATCAATGTAAATACTGTCTAAAAAAAGCAAGATCTAGTTTTAGAAATAAAAACTACTGCATCGTTATAGTTTTACCTAAAACAAGACGCATAAAAAAAGAACCATCATATCATCCATGTAATTTGAATAATCAAATCTGACAGTTAGCTCTAAATATTGAACTGTTAATTCAACTTATTCTATAAATTTCAATATCTTAAAGATATAAAGATTGTTATTTATATCAAAACTAATTTTACACATTTCTCATCCATATCCAATCACAGTAATAAAACATATAAAAACTATATTAAATAGAAAAATAATTATATAAATTAATAAAAAATTTTATAATCAATCAAATAAAAAATAAATTGTAAATTATATAAAAAACTCAATAATACATCATGCATTCCTATAAGAGGAATAAGAATGAAAAAATGTTTAATTGCCCCATCTATTCTTTCCGCAGATCACGCTCGACTTGGTGAAGATACGACTAAAGCCCTAGATGCAGGTGGTGATTTGATACATGTTGATGTAATGGATAACCATTATGTCCCTAATCTTACAATGGGCCCTCTAACCGTAAGAGATCTACGTAATTATGGAATAACAGCGCCTATTGATGTACATCTAATGGCTCAACCAGTAGATCGCCTAATACCTGATTTCGCAATAGCGGGTGCTAGCTATATTACATTTCACCCAGAAGCATCAAAACATATTGATAGAACACTGCAATTAATTCAAGAATCTGACTGTAAGTCTGGGTTAGCATTAAACCCCTCTACACCTATTGAAATCCTTCATTATGTTATGGATAAACTCGATCTCATTTTACTTATGTCTGTTAATCCAGGATTTAGTGGACAATCATTTATTCCTGGAACTCTCAAAAAACTCGACCAAGTACGTAATCTCATTGATCGAAGTGGCTATAACATTTGCCTAGCGGTTGATGGAGGTATCCAAATCGATAATGTATGCGAGATTGCTAGTACAGGAACAGATATGCTAGTCGTAGGATCTACAATATTTAATCAATTGGATTATAAAAAAGTAATTTCATCTATTCGCATGGAAATAGAAAAATCTCATAAAAAACCATTACACTAATAATTATATTATTAGATACCTACTCTGCATGATGAAAGAGTAATATAATCTTTTAATAATTCACTATAATATTGACTCTTCAATTAAAGAAAAATTCCAATTTATTATAATAAATAACATCTAAATTTTATCGATCTCAGAAACGACTATGAATACCTAATATTATTATTAATGAATCTATCCAAAAGATAAACACACATAATCATATTATGTAATATATTTTATATTCTTTTTATATTACTTCTTAAGCACTAATAAAACATAAATAGTTAATAACGTTAAACAATTTTATGATCTTATCTTCTAATCTAAAAACATACTCCACTTTAATGTTTTCTTTAAATCAATAAAGACAATCCTCTTCTCACAAACTACCACCTATCAATACTTACGAACTATTTAATACTAATATTTCAAACCAATCTTACAGAAGATGTATTCCATCCTAACTTAAAATAAAGATAACTATTATTACTATAATAATTCTTCTTCCCTATGCAATAAAACAAAGCATAATTCTAACTAGAAGTGATCATTATATCAGATAAAACTTTGAGTGATTATTAAAGTAAATAATGAAAAAATTAATATTATCATTCCTACTTTCTATACAGGTTATTAATAATAATCAGTAACTCTAATATGCTATAATATATATTATATAGAGGATATATAATCAAATTCAATCCAATCAACTAGTAAACAACCTTAATAAATAATATCTAATTCTACCAAATCAAATTTCTCTTATCTATTCTATTAACAGATAATTCCAATAATAAAATATAAATTATTAAAAAAAATTATGATGAAATATATCAAATCATTACAACATAAAAATTTATTAATAACTGTTTTATGACCATAAGCTATCAATCAATAATAAAATTACCCTTAATAAATTCAATGATGTAACATTATTTATCGCTATCTGCATATAACATTTAATACATTTTATTAAGTTTCTTGGCTCAATTAAGCAAAAATTTAATATAAAATATTTAAATATAAATAAAGATTGGAATGATTTCCATAAAAATAGAAAATTAACATAATCTTTTAGTATAGTTGTAGATCTCCGGATTTTCTAGAAACTCTATGTCTTATTAAGATTCCCATATATCCAAAATAAATCCAGAAAATATTATTAATCCATAACAACATCAATAGCTTCCTATCCAACCAATGCAACAAATATACACAACTAAAATTTTTCTACTCTTTTGAGATTAACAATAAGTCTGTTACCAACAATTCTAGATTAAGAAAAAATAATTTATTAATTAAAATTGTTAATCAAACTAAATAGCTTATTCAATTAGATGCTTTCAATTTTGAGTGATATGACTATGTTATCTTCATTTCTTTAGAAAAGAAACTAATCAAACACAAATTAGAGACATCAACTCCTTCTCTAAAGAGAAGCTATATAAAAACATTCAAGATTATATCTTTTCATGTCTTATATAATAAAATTATTATGAATTCTAAAATAAAATAAAAAAGTTAAATTACCTCCTAACATTAATTAAACTATAACCATATATAATCTATAATAGACCAGTAAAAAATTATTTTTATTACAAATATTGTAAATTAAATAAAAATAACTAAATATCACTAATAATCAATAAAAATATCAAATATACACAATATAACATCGCTATATATGAGACAATATACATTGTAGATGTATGAAATTAAAATTTCAAAAGATTAAAATATGAATTGGTTTATACTCTATAATACAAATTCGATTTTTCATCAACATCACTTACTATAATTTACCATATTAATTTACTATTATTTAAGTTACACTACTGTAATAATATAGACCATAAACAAAAAATCCCATGTCATCAAAATTAGACATATGGATAGACTGTAACTTGCATATGTATGGATCCATATAATAATAAAGAATAAATTCTGGATAAACTTGAAATAATACATAATATATTAAAAAATATAAACTTATATGCTCCTTTAAAGTTAACACTTATCTTAAAAAGAATAATGATACCAACTTTATTTATTATATAAACAATATAAATATTATTTATATACTATTATTATTCGATTTTCTTATAATTATAAATATTTTTAATTTTAAAAAACACTGATCTCTGATAACATAATATGTTTATTTTTCCATAATATGGCGTACCCCTTATGCTAGATCTATTTTCAAATCTTGATATTCATAGCGAACTATTATTGCTAGCTCTTCTATTCGTGTTATTTTATGAGGCCATAAATGGTTTTCATG
Source organism: Candidatus Erwinia haradaeae (assembly GCF_900699015.1). Taxonomy (GTDB): domain Bacteria; phylum Pseudomonadota; class Gammaproteobacteria; order Enterobacterales; family Enterobacteriaceae; genus Erwinia_E; species Erwinia_E haradaeae_E. Next base: position 1,002,824 of record NZ_LR217737.1, read on the forward strand.
ACACAGCTAATGCTGTCGCAACAGTTATCTATACGCGTGCAATGAGCTCTCAATTTGCAGTTATCATGGCAGGAATATTTAATTTTTTTGGTGTCCTATTAGGAGGATTAAGTGTCGCTTATGCTATCATACATCTTCTTCCTACTGATCTTCTCCTAAACGTTGGGTCATTCCATGGGTTAATTATGCTTTGCTCCATGCTATTATCTTCTATTATCTGGAATCTTGGGACATGGTATTTTGGTTTACCAGCTTCTAGCTCGCACACTTTAATTGGAGGTATTATTGGTATTAGTCTAACTAATGCATGGCTAACTGGAAAATCAATTCTGAATGCACTTAATATTCCACAAGTAATAAATATTTTAATGTCATTGATTATCTCGCCTCTTTTAGGATTAATGATTGCCGGAAGCCTAATGTATATTTTACAAAAATTTTGGAGCACAAGTCCAAGACAAAAACAGATTCACATGACTCCAATAGAACTAGCTAGATTAGATGGAAAACAAAAACCGCCATTTTGGATTCGAATAGCCCTAATCCTATCAGCGATAGGAGTTAGTTATTCACATGGATCTAATGACGGACAAAAAGGTATTGGTCTCATAATGCTAGTCCTTATTGGGGTCGCCCCTGCTGGTTTTGTCGTCAATATGCATGCAAGTGATTATGAAATTATTCGTACCCGAGATGCGGTTAACCATCTCGAACAATATTATTATCAACACACCCCATCCCTAAAAGAAATTACACGAATACCCAGTCCCACTCTACCATTAGGACCACAAGAAAATTCTACTTATCTATCTAATACTGATACTAATATATCAGATACTTTATTCTCAATAAAACAGACACAAAAAATCCTCAATAACCTTACAAGCTACCAAATGCTTAACCTTGAACAACGAAGAACATTACGACATCTATTAATGCACATCTCAGATAATATAAAAATAGTATCCACCTTAGACACCACCACGTATGAGGATAAAATCTTCCTTAAAAAACTTAAAGATGACCTCCTTAATACCGTCGAGTACGCTCCTGTTTGGATTATACTATTAGTAGCATTAGCCCTATCATTAGGTACTATGGCAGGCTGGCAACGTATTGCAATTACAATTGGTGAAAAAGTAGGGAAAAAGGGTATGACATATGCTCAAGGCGTTACTGCGCAAGTAACTGCAGCTATGTCTATTGGTGTAGCTAGTTATACAGGGATGCCTGTATCAACTACCCATATTCTCTCTTCATCCGTAGCTGGAACCATGCTTGTAAATGGAGGAGGAGTACAAGGACCTACTATTAGGAATATTGTAATTGTATGGATATTAACCCTACCTATTTCAATTATTCTTTCAGGAGCATTATACTGGATAACACTAACCATATTCTAAATAAATTTAATAACTATAAGTTATTCATACTCACAAATTATATGCTAACTAAATACGATAACCATCGTCTTCAGAGACATGTACAACTAATTTTAGATTAGAGGTCTTATCAGATCCAATAGACTATATAATTAGATTACTCATCTATAAATAATTTTTATTATTATTAGAATAGATAATTAAAATATAATAGAATAGTTTATTCAAAAAAAATCTAAACAGCTCTAATCTATCAATATTTATTAATTTAATATTATCTTTAATATACAAACCTATAACTCAATACCAGATTAAATCACCAATTAAAAACCCCATAAATCTCTATTAAATCGCTTCTAAAATTACAAAAAATATTATACATTATTATAAATAAATATCACAGGCTTTTTATATTATATCTTAAGATAACACCCTTATATACTAACCAAATCACAAATTATATATGGATCTATATACTGAATTTATATATAAATACGCCTATTATGTAACCCTTCATCTCAGATTAATATCAAAACTTCCATATTTTATAGAAAGATGTTAACTAGGTACTAGAATCGTTCTATACAAATTTCTATCAATCCAATTAAAAATCTATTAATATTTTCTATACGAAAAAGATAAATAAATTAACATTCTTTACGAATAAAGAAAAACTATATAAACTATCTATTATATTTAATTTTTATTGAATTTTTATTTAGGTTTAAAATACATGATTTGATAGATTAAATATATAGCAAAATATATAATTATACCTTTATATAGGCATATATCAAGGCATGATTATATGATGTATTATTTAATATATCTATATCTTATATCTAATACATAAAAAATTTTAAAAGATCGACAAAAATATATATTTAATTCTATCAACTAAGTTATTACCTCTTATTTACACAGTAAATCTTTTTTTCGTAAAAAGAAAATAAAAAATATAGATATATTTATTTATAAAATAAAATCTATCTATATAAATTAGCAATATCTGTTGATACAGCCATCTAAATTGTTATAAATAAAATATTAAAATATCTAATCTGCATGACTATATAAAAAAAATAAGAGTAGAATTATACTTTTAGTATAAGATACAATCTTATCAATCTGTATTAATATATAAAATAATTAACTAACATTCTTTGTTCAGAAAAACATATTCTATAGTAGAATATAATTCTAAATCGATTATATAAATAAAGGCATACTGACTTACTTATTCCTATAAGATCTATTACATACTTATGATATATATCAATATAATATGAATAAATAAGTGTTATTTAATTTTACTGTATTATTATCTATATACATACAATGGACTTGCTTATTATTTCACAATCTTAATTAAGATTCATATCAATTAAAAATAATCTCATATGTATTCTATCCTATTTCTGTAGTTCTTTTACACCAATCTAAAATCCATATTTCTATTTCAAAATTTTAAAACATTATTACTATATGTAATCAAATATAGTATTAATATAAGATGTTTATATAAATTTAATAACCGTATATTACTATAATAAATTATTCATTCTAGTATACTAATAAAATTTTGTAGAATAAAACTCTTCCCAACACTTAATATGTTTATTGTAAGTAACATGGATTCAATTAAAAACATGCAAACTATCTAATACACATCCATTGTACAACTCAGTTATGACATATCTAATTAAAATATTTTAGAGACTAAACCATGATTACAGTATGGGCAACAGTAATAAAGTATCAAGATGGTCTTACTACATTATATGTTGAAAGAAATAGATCTTGCACAGATTGTATATCTTGTGTAAAATTTCAACAAATTATGTTTAAAAAACATACTTCTAAAAATTTATATATAATTGCATTACCCAATAATCCACACCTTTTTCCAAAACAACGAATTCAAATAGGTCTACCTAAAACTAGAATACTCACTATAGCTTTACTTTTTTATATAAATCCGTTACTTAGTTTATTAATAATAGGAACCCTATTCGAAATGTTTTTTAAAACTGATCTAGCAGCAATAACAGGAGTATTCCTAGGAGGAATCAGCGGATTTTTTCTAACCAAATATTTATCTATCTTATTAATACGATCACCATTATTTCAACCAGTAATTATCTATAGCTCTCTACTACCTAACTACTGCCATCTGTCTATAAATAACTGATCACTCTTTATTTGACTTTTTAGTAAACTACTAAACTTTCAGATAATAAACGTTTTTAATATTGAATATTAATCAGAATCGTCGTTCATATAAAAAACTTGCCATATTAAAATATAAAATATAATTAACTAGTATAAATGATCTAAACCATACAAAATATAAAAAATTATAAATAATAATGTCAATTTCATAAGTTATTCAACTTAATAAATTTTATTACAACTATTATAAGAAAATATCAGTTTATAATAATAAAAATTTTTCTATATTTTAGATAAGAAATATCAATTAGTTTTATTGACATATAATAAATATTATTTTATTAATATATTAATATCATTATTAATATTAATTATATATCAATTCATTCATAATACAGTAAAATACTATATTCATATATATTATTTGATTACAAGTAAATATATAAAAAATTGTTTTATAATCAAAATATACAAATTTTATATATATAATTACTATTATTTTTTTTAAAAATTTCATTTTTATTATTAAGATAATAATCTTTCATAAAAATAACAAATAAAATACTTGTATAACCTCTATTTTTTTAAAAAAGATGGAATAATCTTAATATAAAAATAATAATAAATAAAATCTATTATTTAATACAATCATTTATATAGTGAATTTTATCAAAAAATATGACATAATATGTCATATTATAATATAATAATGCTAATATAGTTCTAGTAACTTCACTAATACAATACCAATGAAAATACAATATAAATTAACTAAGCTTTGATATAAATATAATCACATGTAATACACTATATTTAGATTTACTTAAAAACGTCATTAATAAAAATTAAATAATCTAAATTAGATCAAGGTATTATATAATAATACCATACTAAAACTTTTTATAAAAAGTACTAAATATATCTTAGTATCTCTAACGTCATTTAGATATAGATACTCGTAAATTTCCAGTTAATAAGAAATAAAAATATACTATAAAAATTAGATTTTTAATTTAAAATACGATAAAATTAATTATTTTATAATTATGTAATAAAATTTATTGTTACAAATTCTTATTGCATATGAACTATATCATATGTTTTTACAAAAAACAGAAAGTAATTTTTGTAATTCTAACAATACTAACAAAAAATAAAATATAAAATATTATATAATATATTAGATATCTTCAACGAATCAGTAATAAAAAAAACTACAGGATATCTATACAATATCACCAGCATCTTACTTCTGAAGACCTATTAATCTCACTGCAGATTATAATAACATATATTTATATTATGAATTCTATACTCCGCTATGCTAATTATCACTCTACAATCTAATAATCTGATTGCATAATCAAAATAAAGAAAAAATCAACTTAGAAACATGAAAGATACATAACTATGTTTAAATCCTACTTTAATAATTTTATATAAAGCAGACCATCATATATATAAATCAATCAACTATAGATATTCTATCATATCTCAACCATACTCTAAAAAATCTGATATTATCTAAACTTATAAATCTTCATATCTTCTATCACATAGAAGAATATTACAAGTAAAATATCCATATATGAATATGTAGCTGATATAAAGACATACTTGTAAACCAGTTTAGTATATACATCACTATTTACTATAATTATACCATACTCTACATCATAACAATCATATTATTCATTTATTCAAGTTTACTAAATACTAGATAATTCTAAATACAGGACTTATTATGTCAGAGATAAAAAAAATAATACAAACAACAGAGATGCTAGATAAAATTTGCTGTCTAGCCTATCAGGCAGGTTGTGCTATTGAAAAAGTATATAATGGACTAATACCCTTAAATATAGAAATAAAACCTGATCAATCTATGGTCACCAATGCAGATCTTACAGCACATAAGATTATCGTAGAAGGACTCAAGATATTAACCCCTGAAATACCAATTTTATCTGAAGAAAAGTCAATACCCTGGATATATCGAAAAAACTGGGAACAATACTGGTTAGTGGACCCCCTTGATGGGACCACAGAATTTCTTAACCATAATGATGAGTTTACAGTCAATATTGCGTTTATTGAGTCCGGAATACCCGTATTAGGTGTAATATATGCACCAGCATTAAAAATAATGTATTATGCACTAAAAAATCAAGCCTGGAAAAAAGAAAACGGATTGAATATAAAAATCCATGTAAAAAATGTAAACCCACCTATAGTAGTTATTAGCCGCTCACACAATAATAAAAAATTAAATAGTTACCTCAAGACACTAACAAAACATCGAATCACTAAGATTGGATCTTCCTTAAAATTCTGTATGATAGCTGAAGGAACAGCACAAATCTATCCGCGATTAGGAGCTACTCATATTTGGGATACAGGTGCGGGTCATGCAATTGCTGTAGCCTCAGGAGCGAAAATGACTGATTTACAAGGGAAAAATATAGATTATTTACCTTCAAAATCATATGTTAATCCAGAATTCATCGTATCATTAATATAACATTTCTTTTAACCATATAAAAATAACAAACTGATTACAATTACCCCTATGTTTATTTAAAAGCTAGTATCCATCATAATTTTTATCTAAAATTATGATATGGATATTATGGTCTTTCAAATTATTTTCATAATCATTTTAATCTATAATTATATCACCACTTTATATAATAAGGCTAAAACCATAATTTAAAAAAAATCACTAAATAAAATAACTATCAAGTACTAAAAATAATAGATAAGAATTATCTAAACTAAAAATAAAAAATACCAATTACCAATTATCAAACCTACTATATAGAACAACCTTTATAAGTAAAAATTAAATAAATGTAATACTTTTTATTTATAATAAGATCTTATCTATAACTATAAATCATCAACAATACTCACAGAGTGACCTATATAAGTTGATGGACTCATGTTTTGTAAACGTATTTTTTCTTTTTGAGGTAATGCCAAGTCTTCAATAAAATCAGTTATATCTTTAGCACTAACTTTCTTACCACGAGTGAGCTCTTTCAGTTGATCATAAGGTCCATTCATACCATATCGACGCATCACCATCTGAATCGGCTCCGCTAATACCTCCCAATGACCATCAAGCTCTGCTGATAAGGAATCATGATTTACTTCTAATTTTGAAAGACCATGGAGAGTTGATTGATAAGCAATTAAAGCATAACTAAATCCTACTCCTATATTTCGTAATACAGTTGAATCAGTCAAGTCACGTTGCCAACGTGAAATTGGTAACTTTCTTGCTAGATGCTCTAACAGAGTGTTTGCAAGACCTAAATTCCCTTCAGATTTTTCAAAATCAATAGGATTAATTTTATGAGGCATGGTAGAAGATCCAATCTCTGAAGGAATCATCTTCTGACTGAAATGATTAAGAGAAATATAACCCCATATATCACGATTAAAATCCAGCAGAATAGTATTAAATCGTGTTATACAATGTAACATCTCTGCAATAAAATCATGTGGTTCAATTTGTGTAGTATAAGGATTCCAGATAATACCAAGAGAAGAGACAAACTCATTACTGAGTTTACGCCAATTCACACTTGGATACGAAGCCACATGAGCATTATAATTACCAACTGCACCATTCATTTTACCTAAAATCTCAATATTTTCTAATTGCCTTAATTGACGCTGAAATCGATAACATACATTAGCCATCTCCTTGCCTAATGTGGTAGTAGTAGCAGGTTGCCCATGCGTCCGCGCTAAAAGCGGAATGTCTCGATATTTTATAGATAACATTTTCACTACATTAATAATTTCTTTCCAATATGGAATAATAATTTCACATCGCGCAGTTTTTAACATTAATGCATATGCAAGATTGTTAATGTCTTCAGAAGTACAAGAAAAATGAATAAATTCAGAAATAGAGCTCAAAGAAGGAATAGCCGAAACTTTTTCTTTTAAAAAATATTCTACTGCTTTTACATCATGATTAATTGTTTTTTCAATTCTCTTAATTCGGATAGCATCTTCAGTATTGAAAGAGCTAATAATTCTATCAAGAAAGTCATTCTCTTCAGAAGAAAATACAGGCACCTCATCAATGTCTAAACAAGAAGAAAGTTGTTGTAACCAACGCACTTCCACCTCAATACGAAACTTTAATAGAGCATATTCACTAAAAATTACTCGTAACGGAGTTACCTGATGACCATATCGACCATCGATAGGAGAAACGGCAGTTAATGAAGATAATTCCATTTATTTTACTCCAAGATAAAAATATTAAGTATTATCTATATTTATAGATTCGAGTATATCTTTTGCTGATTTTACTAAATTTTTTCTAAAAAAAAGCAACTGAAAACGACTACCACCTACTTGCTTCCATAACATAGCAGAACGAATACCTGTAAGTAATATTGCACGAACTTGATTTTGTATATGCATATTTTCCAATATAGTTTTAGATCCAGAAACCTGAATACGAGGACCAAGAGGTCTAATTATATTAGTATAAATTTCTGCGATTATACTTATTATTTTAGAAGAGTCTATAACATGATTTTCTAATTGTTTAGCAAGATCCGTAATACATATAGATAGATCTTTTAATGCTATTTTACTAACCTGCAACTGACGTTCTAGCATTAGAATGCCCATAGTATAGTGAGTAATTTCATTTGTTAAACCCTGATAAATTCTACCATTTAATAATCCTATTAAAGTTTTTAAACCACACTGAATATTAGATTCCTTATTACCAAAAACAGACAATGTAGAAACTGGATGCAAATCTAACAAACTATTTAGAGAGGTTTGTAATGCTTCTGTCGAGCATTTACCATGATGCGCTAACTGCTGAACCAAACGCGTAGCTTGACAGATACCTGCTAAAGAAATGGTAATATTATAAATTTTTTTTTCCACAGTTACTCCTTATTTCTCCAGTAACATGGAAGTAAAGGCAAACGATTTTCAATAATTCCACCACCAATGCATACATCATTAAGGTAAAATACTCCAGATTGACCAGGTGTAACAGCTGCCACAGGATATTGAAAATTTACTACAATACGATCACTATTTAATGGCGTCAAAGTACATGGAATATCTTCCTGCTGGTAACGAGTTTTTACAACACACCTAAATTTAGTTGTTAATAAATTGTTATTCACCCAATGTAACTCTCGAACTATTATCCCTACTGACATGAGATGAGGATCATCGTGTCCTTGTACAACAACTAAAACATTTTGAGAAATATCTTTATCTACCACATACCAAGGATGCTTATTACTGAATGTTTTTCCACCAATCCTTAAACCCTTTCTCTGTCCTAATGTATAGTACATCAGTCCTCGATGCTCACCGAGCTTATCACCATATACAGAAATAATTTTACCAGGCTGTTCTGGTAAATAGCGTGCAATAAATGTGCTAAAATTACGTTTACCAATAAAACAAATACCAGTTGAATCTTTTTTCTGCGCTGTAGCTAACCCAATTTTTAAAGCAATGTTGCGTACATCAAATTTATAAAATTCCCCAAGCGGGAAAAGACTTCGTACAATTTCTTTATATCCTAAAGTATAAAGAAAATAACTTTGATCTTTTTTGCTATCTAAACCACGTAATAGCTCCACACAACCACTACTGTCTCTACGTCGAACATAGTGTCCAGTAGCAATATAATCAGCACCTAAATCCTCTATCGCAAATTCTAGAAAAATTTTAAATTTAATCTTTTGATTACAAAGAATATCTGGATTTGGCGTATAACCAGATTTATACTCGTCTAAAAAAGGCTGAAAAACATAATCCCAATATTCAGCAGAAAAATTAACAGTATGCAAATCTATACCAAGTTGTTGGCAAACAACCTCTGCATCAGCTAAATCAGATGCTGCTTCACAATGCTCTATCTCATTGTCACCCTCCCAGTTCTTCATAAATAAACCTTCAACCTGATAACCTTTTTTCTTTAATAAAAAAGCTGCTACAGAAGAATCCACACCACCAGACATTCCGACAATTACTTTCTTTTTATGATAAGACATCATGTCACCTAACTACATAAATCTGATATGAGAGAATTTTAAAAAACAACTCACGCATCTTAATTATTATTAATGCCACGATTCAATAATGATAGATTTAGAAAAAATAATATTAGGATTATCATTTAGAACTATTTATAGCTTATTGGATTCAATATAAAGCAATCTATATGATACATAATTTTACCTGCCTGGTAAAATTATGACTAAGATACCACTTTATATTCTAAAAAATCATAAGATTCTAATTGCAATCACCAAGAAAAAGACACCATCACTCACTAGATCACATAATTGTTCAAGATATTGTTATCTTAAAAGAGATATACTAATCAGTAGGTTTTAATCATAATCGAGATAATCTAATTACTATATAAATAGTAAAAATATACCTGAGCTCAAGAAAAATTTAAATCTTGAAGTAGGGATGCTTCTATACATCATAGCTTTGCTATCTTTATGATACGTATCTTTATTTAAATATTAAAATCTTCATATATAATACGATAAATACAAAAACTATATAATACTTGTATAAATTATGTAAAGTTTAGAACTTATATCTGTAGATCAATATTTGAAGTTAATTTAACAATCATCAATCTAAATCAATTTGAATAAATATTCACGTTATATTTATATAACCAGTATACTATCTATACTAGTATGTCAATTAGATACTATCGACATATTGAAATAAAGATAACTAAATATAATAATGTAAAACATCATATGCTTTGATTTATTAAAAAACAATAAACAATAAACTGATCTATAAAAATCTTTTAATCAAAAATAAAAATCAAAAACCACTATTATCAAATTAAAAATGATTTATTAATAATTTTTTTAAAATTAAACAATTTTCAAATAAATTATCATTATAATTATAATGATAATTATATATTCTGAAGATCAAAAATAAATCATTAAAATACTTTCGTGAATTTCCATATAGTTAATAACTAGAAGAATATTGTTTTTTAAAAATTTTATGAAATGACTGAAAAAATAAATATCTATATTATATATAGAATAATACAATCAAATAGATGCATTAGTTATCCAAATTAAAAAACATGAACAAGTAGTCTTTAATTCTAATTATTCCAATATTTTATAAAATTCTGTCTCTAAATTCAATCAAATTATAATTTTATATCACTATATATGATATATGTTAACTATAACAGCATCATTATCTATAGAAATAAAATAATAGCTCTTATATTTGGAAGAATAAATTATAACATCTATCATAATGACTCTAAAAATTATAACCATATGATCATAAATACACTAAATTAAGATTAATTTTGATTGTATGAAATACATTTTCAAGTTAATTTCCTCATTTATATATAAAATGAAAGCTTTCAAATGTATTAAAATATTAAACAATCAAATTAATCCATTTTATCACCATAAGTGCTCTAAACTATATCTCTTTTTATCTTTTTTAAAATCCCGTTTAATTAACTATATGATATCTTTTTTTTTAATTAAAAAATCAATATATTGCTCAAAGATATAATAAAATATATCATTACTTAAATATAATATATGTATTAAATTCTCTTCAGAATGAATCATTAGTCCTGATCTAATCACTTTGTATCAAAGTAAACAAGGAAAATAAAAAAAATTAATAAAAAAGATGCGATGAATTAAATATAAAGTACATATATATTCATAGGAGACCCTGTTTCTAACTTACATATAAATATCATTTCTCAATCAATATGATAAATCTATTAATTTTCTCACTTTATAAAGAAATGACTAAAATAACGATACGCATTTATTAGTATCAATTTTACTCAAACGAACAACTTATCATTTTATACACATAGTGCAAAATAAATTAAGTTAATAATTGTAGGCATCCTAGATATATATTCTAGTATTCTTATATTAATTCAAATAAAATAATGTCTAAAAATACCTAGACCTTCTATAGATCACGCTGTATAGGAATTACTTCTATAATATCAAGTAAATAAGCTCACTATAAAATAATATGATACAGTTGTTATTAGCACTATTCAATCATAGTCATCAAGATCTGATCTTGATCAAGATTTTTATTTTTCACAACTGTAGATCCTAACGTATCAATACCATATAAAACTATTAAACATAAATATATATAATTAATGTATATTATAATTTAATATACAATATATATTATATTTAGTATACCTATACTAAATATTCTGTATTGTAGAAACATCTTGACTACTGAATTATTAACGTAAGTATAATAATCTCATATATATAAAATATATAATATTAGTTAGATTTTTATCCAAAATATCTAAAATAATGGACTCATTATTGTTAATTTCTCTATCTGTCAAAAGACAATATAATATAGTAAATATCTATATACATAGATATTTAAAATATATAGCATAATGAATAAAGTTATATTAATCACATATATCCCTTAATAAGTTACATATAATGAAAATATTAAATATTAATCTTTCATAAAATAGAATGATAAGTTTATTTTAATAGAAAACATGAATCAACTCCATGTTTTATTTTGTATCAAAAATATTCTAAATATACATTCTTTGTATACACAAATCATCTAAATCATAATATATACCTTATTGTTATCTTGTCTCCATAAATATAGATTTCCCCATCCATTATTCTATATAAGTGATCATTAATCTTTAAAACATATTGTCAAATCATAGAAACAAAATAATTAATGATTCTTTTATGGTGTAAAAGATAATTATATAACCTATAAAAACTTTTTACTCATTAAAATAAGACGACCTTATATTCTGCTGAAACATTAAAAACCGTTCTACGGTATCAACAATAGATTTAGTATTTAAATCAATTTCAATATTAACTCTTTGACCAGGCAGCTTGAGACCTAATGTAGTTCGTAATAAGGTCTCTGGAATTAAATGAGCACAAAATGTTGTTTTTCTAACCTTGCCTACTGTAAGACTGATTCCATCAATAGCAATAAATCCTTTATAAAAAATATATTTTATCTGACTACAATCTTCTATCTTGAACCATATTTGATAGAAATTATCTACACTACATATTTTAATAATTATCGCAGTCATAAGAATATGACCTGATATTAAATGACCACCGATTTCATCACTAAATCTAGCTGCACGTTCTATATTAACTTTCTCACCTACCTGAAGTAAACTTAAATTAGTTAGACGCAATGTCTCTTTGAGCAAATCAAAACTAATCTTATCATCTTCCATAGCGATAACTGTTAAACAGCATCCATTACAAGACACCGAACTACCAACTTCTAAACCTGACAGCAAATTTAATGGCATTTTAATAACATAAGTGCTCAAATTGATTTTTTTTTCAACAGAAAATACTTCTGCAACACCCTGTATAAGACCAGTAAACATATTTAACCTCTATAACATGAGAACATATTATTCATTGTTCTTCTCATGAACAAGAGAAGTTATAATGTCTTTATTCATGCTAAACTCCTATACAATCCGCTGACTTTCTAAGAGAGTTTAGTAAACTTATCAAGTTAGAATATATAAAAAATACTTATGATGGTATATAATAAACTATGATGTAAATTATAGAATCAGGTCATAAGTAAACACCTCGCGATATTAATAGGTTCAGAAATATAATTTTTGACTCTCACTTCTAACAGCCTAATATAAAGTAAGTCCAATATAATTCATTATATATTATTTTAGTATCGCTTCTTTATCTAAATAGTTCCGAGCAATCTCTAAAACCTTGTTAGATAAAATCTTTAGACTAGAACTACGACCTATGGTCAAATAATCTTTTAATCTTAGCTGTGTAAAAAAAACAGACATATCCTTCGTACACAAATCTTTAGGACTCTGATTTTCAATACAAGTTAATAAAATTGCAATCAAACCACGCATAATTCGTGCATCACTATCACCATAAAAATGTAATTTATTACCTTTTTGTAACTGATGACCAAACCACATACGATTTGAACAGCCTATCCAAGACGGTTGCTGATCTTTGATATGATCAGGTAACCTAGGCAGTTCGTTACCTAATAAGATTATATATCGGTATCTTTCCTCCCATTCATTGAAATAAGAAAATTGATCTAACAACAAGTTAGGTGTAATAGACTTACCAAAAGGATGAGAAATAATGAACTCTTTATCAAGAGTAAATTCCATAATTTATTAAACCATTGCAAATCCATGGGATCATGGAACTATTATTTGTATTCTTATTCAAAGATAGAATACTATAACGAAATAGAAATAATAGAAATATATATAAAACAATTCATTCCTAATTAATGTGTAAGCTATTATGCAAAACTAATTTGTATTTAAACAATAGGGGGTTATTTATTGATATATAATTAAACTTCAATAAAAAAACCAGAAATTGTATCTTATTCATTAAAAACAAGATTGAATTAGATAATAATTTTAAACAAGTTTTTACCAACTTTATTAATCTAGATTACAAAATCTATAAAAATCTCATCAATATAACATCAAGTATATTCAATTAACTAATGTATAATATATCTAATAAAATAGTATTATTGAATACTATAACATCTATATCATACGAACAAGAGATGAGATAAAACTATAATAATCATGATACGTAAATATAATTTAATATTATAAAACTGCCACGAAAACTGATTATATTCTTAATCATAAAAGGTTTTAAAACAAGAATATATAGCTAAAGTATATCATACGATTAATTAAGAAATTTATACTATGATAATTCAATAGTTATGTTCATATAGCTATTATTAATTCTAATGATACCCTAAGTTGTATTCATTTTCTAAAAAATAGAAATCAATATTAAAAAAATTCACTCTACATTAGAAGATCATTATTTTTAATACTTAAACAAAATGATGTATATTCTTCTTTAAATATAAAAACAAACGATCGAATCTATTGTAAATAGATCAACTAAATTTTACTACTGTTCCCAATGTTTCAAACAATAAATCACCACGAAAATAACTTCTGATCTTCTACCATACGAAGTAACTTCTACAACATAAGAGAAATTATTTAACCTTCTCACACCTTCCAATCAAATTAGATTAACTATATTAGAGACCTATAAGATCCTATGAATACAAAATTATATAAGGCTAGCTGTTTATCAAAACTATTTGATAGTAGTTAAGTTAGTAAATACTGTATTTAATGCTTATTAATTAATCTTAGCATAAACACTGCCATACACAATAATCAGTAGAAATATAATAAAAATAAAAATCACCTTATACTTTTGAACAAGTCAAGTTAATTTTACTATATAAGCATGATATTTTTAAATAAAAAAATCTTGAAATAATGAAACTGACACATTTACAATTTACATAATATTCAGTAGCTTTTGCCATAAAAAGTGAAGTTAGATTATATAGAAATATTGATTGATTTACATTATTAAGGCTATACATTTACTCTTATTATATACAGACAAAACTACCCAATCCTCATTATCAACAATTTTGAGCTAGTCTGGACTTTCGACCTAGATGAAATACTACCTTTCGCATCTATTTTTAATCTTTATATAAATAAAAAACCAAATATTAGTAGAAAAAGGACATACATGCTATTTTAATAAAATATTCTTATTACATCACTAAAAATCATATCTAAGATCTCTATTCCTATAAACTAACAAAAACTGTAATCTATGGATAAAGAATACTCAGTAATCGAAATTCTATTTTTTTCTATAAAAAATAGAAAACATTAATGTAAAGTAATGCATATATAAATGTTCTTATGGGAGGATCATAATGTTATATGATACTATTTATAATGTAATTTATCAGTATAACATGATCCATGTCACTACAAAATGATATTTTTGTAAAACAATTTGACAATGATTGAATCAATATTTCAATTTTACACTAACGTATAAAAAATAATGAATCAAGGTACACTTTTTATTATTTCGGCCCCTAGCGGAGCAGGTAAATCAAGTCTAATTCAATCACTTTTAAAAATTCAATCTTTATTGAATATAAAACTATCTATCTCTCATACTACACGTAAAATGAGACCAGGAGAATATGATGGAGAACATTATTATTTTATTGAAGATCATCAATTTCGTAGTATGATTAATAAAAAAGAATTTTTAGAATACGCGAAAGTTTTTGGTAGCTACTATGGAACCTTAAATCAAACTGTCATTAGGATTCTACAGAAAGGTTATAATCTTTTACTTGATATAGACTGGCAAGGAGCTAGAGCTATCCGACAGATAATGCCAAATTCTCAAAGTATTTTTATATTACCCCCTTCAAAAAATGAATTACAGCGTCGATTATATCACCGAAATCAGGATACTGCGTCTATCATTTCTCAACGAATGAGCCAGGCTATGACTGAAATTAGCCATTATACAGAATACGATTATCTAATAATCAATCAAAATTTCGAAGACGCCCTTATAGATCTTAAAGCTATTATTCAATCTGAGAATTTACGCCTAGACCGTCAAAAATCACGTGCTGATACTTTAATAAGTAAATTATTGTCAGAATGAGGTTAGCTCAGTATACTAATAGCTAATCACTTTATTCTCAATAAATTAGAGACCTATAATTATGGCACGTATAACCGTACAAAATGCAGTAAAAAAAATTGGTAATCAATTTGATCTAGTTCTAGTAGCAGCTCGACGAGCACGTCAGATACAAAGTGGTGGTAAAGATCCTTTTGTACCTAAAAGAAATGATAAATCTACAGTGATTGCCCTTCGAGAAATTGAGCAAGGTCTTATTAACACTAAAATTCTTGATCTCTTGGAGTGCCAAGAAAGGACAACACAATCTAATAATGAATGGAAACAAATCATCAATATTAATAAAGATTATACTTAACCTCTAAGAAATAAATTTTATTTTAATCTATTAAAGTTAATAGATCGTCTAGCCATAACAAGCTCCGAAAATCACTATTGATACATTCATTCATTAATATCTATATCTCTAGACTCGTTAATTATGAAGACAATATTTTAACCTTTAAATTTTAATCTAAATAACCATTAATTTTTACTAAATCAAAAACCCTAGTGATTAATTTTAAAAAAAATTAACTAACTAGAGAGCGATATAAACATATTGGTTTCAATCAAGTTTATGATCGATCATAATTAATATAGTTGTCTCAAGAAGACTTCCGACCCGCTGATATTTTAATATAAACCTATCCATTTAGAATGTTTTATTCTTAAACAAGGTCTGTATAAAATAAGAAACAAACATTATTATTTAAATTATAAAAATAAATTATGTTCTATATAAAATACCAATATGTATCAGTAAAAAATATAATAAATTTTAGAAATCTACATCTTTGTTCATGAACTAGTTTCCTAGACTAAATATATGTTATTAATAACATTCTAATTCATTATCTTTATTATCCATTTGAATCAATATGATTTAATCAATTTAACAAGATCAATTTAATTCATAATTCTTATGCTGGACACAGGAAAAAAAGAAAGAGTATTATGGAGAAATTTACAGTAACACTAAAAAGTATTATTCGTCACCTTATATTCTATATTTTCATTTATCAATAAGAAAATTAGAATAGATCACTACATTTTATAATCGTAGTAATCAACATGATCATCAAAGAGGCATAGAGCATGCATTAGATTATAGATAAAATAGTCAAATATTTGGTTAAATTATCAAATATATCAATATTTAATATCCTACCTAGATACTGTGCATGGTATAACAATGCCTGGACAGGTAACTGCAATATCAGTCAACTGAACCACTAGGATTATATATGAACGCAGATAACAAAACGAGCGCAGCACAACGCGCTTCAACAAGACGTTGGTTAGACGCTCAGGACTCTGGTTATCATAAAGCAATGGACAATCGCCATGTTCAGATGATTGCTATTGGTGGGGCAATTGGAACAGGCCTCTTTCTTGGAGCCGGCGCACGCTTGCAGATAGCTGGACCAGCACTAGCATTGGTCTATTTGGTATGCGGTATATTTTCATTCTTTATTTTAAGGGCATTAGGTGAATTAGTATTACATCGTCCTTCCAGCGGAAGCTTTGTTTCTTATGCTCGTGAGTTCTTAGGTGAAAAAGCCTCATATGTAGCAGGTTGGATGTATTTTGTAAACTGGGCTATGACTGGAATAGTTGATATTACAGCTGTTGCATTATATATGCATTACTGGAGTGCTTGTAATGATATACCACAATGGGTATTTGCTCTAGGAGCTCTAGCTATTGTTGGAGGAATGAATATGGTCGGCGTTAAGTGGTTTGCCGAAATGGAATTTTGGTTTGCACTTGTCAAAGTACTAGCTATCGTTATATTCTTAATTGTAGGATCAATTTTCTTAGGCAGTGGGCACGCTCTAGATGGAAATGCTACTGGTTTTCATCTAATTACTGATAATGGTGGATTTTTCCCAAATGGCTTACTACCTGCACTCGTATTAGTTCAGGGAGTTGTATTCGCATTCGCATCAATTGAACTAGTAGGCACGGCAGCAGGTGAATGCAAAGACCCACAAAAAATACTACCAAAAGCTATCAATCGTGTCATATGGCGTATTGGTCTTTTTTATGTTGGATCAGTAGTACTATTAGTTTTACTACTTCCTTGGAATGCTTACCAAGCGGGACAGAGTCCTTTTGTAACTTTCTTCTCTAAACTAGGTCTACCATATGCTGGTAGTATTATGAATATAGTAGTACTAAGCGCTGCACTTTCAAGTTTAAATTCTGGTTTATATGCCACAGGACGTATTTTACGTTCGATGGCAATGGGAGGGTCCGCTCCTAAATGCATGTCAAGGATGAGTAGTCAGCAAGTTCCGTATATAGGAATTATAATGACCGTTGGTGTCTATGTAATTGGTGTATACCTAAACTATATCGTTCCTTCTAGCGTCTTCGAAATCGTTCTAAATATAGCAACCCTAGGAATTATTTCCTCTTGGGGTTTTATCGTTATTTGCCAAATTCGATTACGTCAAGCTATTAAAGAAGGTAGAGCAGAGGATATAGAATTTAAGCTTCCTGGATCTCCAATAACATCTTGGTTGACTCTAATTTTCTTAATAAGTGTTTTAGGTTTGATGGCCTTTGATTATCCAAATGGAACTTACACAATTGCATCTATACCATTATTAGCAGTAGTACTCACTCTCGGTTGGTTCCGTGTTCGAAGACGTGTTCATTCACTGGAACAATAAGGGTGACTAATTGTTTCATAATTTTTAATTAAAAACATTATATCTGAATTCTTCTTTTTCATAATTAAAAAAGAAGAATTCAGATATAACTTATACATAAACATGACAAAATTAATAGATAATTTAAAGAAAACAATTTTTCCCGAGAATCAAACTATCATATAATCTATTTACATTAAAATATAATGTAGAAAATAATGATAAAAATATTCAATTACTCTCAGAAAGACATAAACTCTACCTCATAAGCAAAGATTATACTTTGATCTTTTCATTCTAATGGGTCATTGTTCAAAACTCTAAGTAATTTATTATACCATTAATATCAAATCTCTATTTATTGTTTATTAAAATAATAAAACAATCCTACAATATTAAGAGCCGAATATAAGTTATTTTTATTGGCTAAAACTTAATTTTGAACCCTTAATCACTTTATAAATAGAAAAGACAAGCAATTAGAATAAATACTAATATATTTCTTAATCTGAAACTATCTAATTTCTTATATAGTAAGCATAATCACATATCGTAACTGCAATGCGTTTTATAAATCATTTCTATTACCATCCATATCTATTACTATAAAAACCAATAAAATCACTATACAACTGAAAAAGTTCATATAGTAATTCATACTCTTATGATATATCCAAATGAATTAGAATTATTTATAAAATATATTAACCATGGAAATCCTTATTTATTTTACTGAAATAAACTAAAAAATAATAGTAAATTACTAGCATAAAATATATTCATATTACAACAAGACGTTCTTATAAAGAAAATACACTCCCAGATTACACTACATATCTTTCATAAATAATCTATAGTAAATTAAAAATCTATTTATTTTAATTTAAATAATTTTATAAACGTAATATACAATATGTTCTTCTAATAAAAATAAAATAGAATTCAAAATTACTATTATATAAAAACTATATTTATATAACACACATCGATTTCATATGAAGAATAGAAGAACAAGATTTTATCATAAAGAATATATTACGCAGATATAAACTAATACATCTGAAGACTCAAATCTGAATAAAATTTATTAGAACTAACCTGTAATACATACCTTCTTCCTATAATAAAAACTACTTCGTGTAAATTTTTAAAAATAAAATTAACTACCTTTTTATAAAAAATCTATCTATTTCTCTACAAAATCTAAACACTGATTAAATTTTTATATAATATTTTATATCAAAAATCTAATTCTCTAGAAGTTATGATGATTTTATCTACATCTATCTAAAATCAATCCAATTTATCTGATAGATGAATACACAAAATATAACAATAATCATAAAATTCTAGATATAACATAATGATGATAAAAAATAAAAATAAAAAATCCGCCTCTTCCGATCTATATCTTTCACTAATATTATTTTCTCTACTTAAAAGATTAATCAGTCAAGATCAATAGAATAAAAAAATCAAAAAATTACTAACCTTATGAAGAAATAAAATAAAATATTATATAATTATTAATAAATGTAATATTTACTGTAAAAAATCAATTTTTTCTAACTAATAAAGATTTAGAACCAGTTCTTATGTTAAGTTACCTTGTATGATTTACATTATCCTATTGAACTAATTATCATTATTTAAAAAAACGTTGTATGAAATTCAATCTACAGACTTGCAACCTATCGTAATACATAGTGAATAACTTTGATATTCTCTCTTTTATCATCTATTATTATACGTAACTGTACTAATAATTAATTCTATCTATTAGACCGCTCTGACGATTCATACTCATTCTTATAATATCCCTCAGTACCGATTGATTAGCATAAATAATTAAGCGCTTCTTAGCACGAGTGATTCCTGTATAGAATAGTTGTCGTGTAAGAATTGGCATAAACTTAGTAGGCAAAACCAATAATACATGCTCAAATTCTGAACCTTGAGACCTGTGTACTGTCATTACAAAAGCAGTCTGATGCAATGGCAACCTAGCAGGATCGATAGATACTATATCTCCATTATATAAAACAAACCAAACTCGTAACTGTTTTCTTTTATCCTTAATAGCTATACCAATATCACCATTAGATAATTTTAGTTCTTTGCTATTACGAAGAATAATAACTGGACGACCATCATACCAAAAGTGATTTAAAAACATTTCATGATTAATTAACCCTTCAAGATATAACATATTCTCAATAGACTTATTTAGCCCTAAAACACCAAAACCCCCCTCACGTAAAACACATAAAACTTGAAAGCGTTTAAAGTAATCTAAAACTTTATCTGGATCTGCTCCTTCCTTTAATACCTTGAAATAATTACGATACCCTTCTACACTAATTTTTAACATATCACGATAATCAGCATCGCTGTTCATTGTACAGAAACATATATCACAAAAATTACCCCTTAAGATTTTCTCGACTAGTCTAATATTACCACTATTTACTGCTTCAGATAACTGACCAATCCCAGATTCTATCTTAAAACGATAGTTTTTATGTAAAAGGCAAATCATATTTCCTACTGATGAATCATTGCTATCTTCACAAGCCATTACGTTACAACCAGTGAGTCGAGAAAGCTGTGCAGCACGACTTGGGCTATATTTGTTATTGTTAATGTAACATATGTCAGAAAACACTGTTCCAGCTTCTACTGAAGATATCTGATTATGATCACCAAGAAAGATTACCCGCGCTTTGCTTGGTAAAGCAGAAATCATATGATCAAACATCGATAAATCAATCATAGAAGATTCATCAACAACTAACACGTCTAGAGGAAGCATATTATCACTATTATAATACATATATTGACTATGCATGGTAGCCCCTAAAAGACTATGTAGTGTTGTAGCTTCTAAAGGGAAGCTTTCTAACATATGAAGATCTAATCTTAGATTTCGTAGAGCTAAACCTAGTTCTTCTGTTAGTCTCGATGCTGCCTTACCAGTTGGCGCAGCTACTTTAATTCGCTGTGGTAATAATGACAACTTGATTAAACTAGCTAAAATTTTTGCTACTGTAGTTGTTTTACCTGTCCCTGGCCCACCAGAAATTACTGATATTTTAGATGTGATTGCGACTGCAGCCGCAATCTTTTGCCAATCAGATGAGTTATACCCAAAATAAAGATCTAGTATCTCACTGATTTTATTTTCCTCTAAGTTAGCAATATAACTTTGGTACTTTATAAAATTAAGAACTAATTGCTCACTCTTCCACATCCGATGTAAATACAAACGCTTATTCTGTATCACTAATGGACACGACCTCCTTCCATCACTTACTGCTGAATACATGAATAGTAATGATTCCACATCCTCTGGCATATTAACAGCGTGCCATATAGCTTGAGCCAAGTCTTGATTCAATCCATAAAAAAAAACTCTGGATGTATCTGTGATAATGGAAGACAAACATTTCCTTCTCCAGAAGCACGACTCACAAGTGCTGCTGCTAACATTAAAATAGAATCTTTGTTTTTTGTCACAATTCTAGCGAATTGTATATCCAATAAACGAAACAGATGCTTCTGATGCCCAAGATACAATAATTCTACTAACTTCATAATTTATATGCCGAATTTATGATAATAAAAAAATAAATTTTATAGATAAGAACGCTGCTATATCATTATTATACGGTTAAACAATGCTTGAATTTTTTTTCACTCATATTCAAATAAGTGTTTAACATCATAGATCTACTATAATCTCTAACTTCTAATATTTGATCATTTCTTTTTAAAATTAATATCACTCTCAAGCTTATTTTTATTTAGGATCCATCTTCTATTATCTATCGATAAAAGTATGATTGGTGAATTTCACCAGCAAAATCTAATAATATACAAAGCATCAAAGTTAATTGAATCCTATCAGTCTTTAATATCTGATGGTGATGTACAGAAAAACAAGAAATATATCTTATAAATCTAACTATAATTCTAAGTCTAGACTCATAATATACTTGAGCTATATCTTACTTGATATAGATCTGTTATTTTATATAGTTTTATTACACATAAAACATTAACAATGTACATTAAACATACTATATACACTGTAATAAAATTTATATTTAGAAGAATATGTAGAGTTCTATATCTAAAACACCTTTCTATTTTTATCTATATCTAATGTGAAAATTAACAATTATATACTTATTAAAATAATTATAAAATATCCCTAATGATAAAAAAATGAATCATTATATTAATAATTTGAATCTAATATTAAAATACGAATAAACTAGATCTATTCTGGTATTATGAAAAATTCAAATAAAAATTTTATATGCTCTAAATTCTATTTAGATTCAATTCAATCAATACACTAGAATATAATATTAAATATAATGATTATTATACCATATACATTAAACTAGCAGCTATTTAAAGAAATTAAAAATATTCTTTTCTTTATTTATAAGTTATCTTGATATTACATCTAAATGCATGATTGCAGTCATGATAAGAGAATAACTATAAATTCGCTAACATAATATAAGAGACATTATTATAGTGAATAATAAAGTGAAATTAACAAGTCTATTCTTCTTATAAAAAATCATGATTTTTATATAAATAAAATTAATAATAAATGTACTTTCGATTAACATTTCATTATAAAAATCATATTTCTATCAATATTAAAATATTGACAATATTTTATTACATACAACAAACATGTATTTTAATATAACATTTAATTTTATCACTATGTTCAGACTTCTCTTAAATACTTTCACTTCATTTATAATCTATCTCTCTTACATTCATAGATGAGAATAATCAAAATAGAATACGAATAACTTATGACTTATCTATAACCAATAGTTATCAAATCAATCAAAATTTACATAAGAAAATTTTTAAAAATAAATAATCAAATCATATAAAAACAAATAATATTTTACTATTAAAATAGAGATTATTTTTAAAAAAATAAAATCTATATAATCAAAAAACATTGACACGAAATTTTCTTAATCCTCATTAAAAACTATATAGATCATAAGATCAAATAACACTGTCTGTATAAGAGAATTGAGTATAACTAAACACATATATAAATGATTCAATCAATAACATAATAATGTATATATCAATACATTAATATTGATATAATTAATATTGATGATTTTGAATCAATAAAAGAAGTGTTTAAAATTTTTCGATATAAATATACTTTATAAATTCTCTTTATTCCATTTCAGCTTAAATAAAATCAGCTAAAAATACAAAAACACATTTCTAAAAAATAAAATTACATCTAGATTTTTATCTATAATTCACATGATTAACATTATAGAAATATAAACTATTCACTGTTATCAAAATAAATAGCAATATTAATACTATTCACCTGTTTCAATAGATAGGTTTTATAAAAATAATAATATATATTATGATATAATAATATATATTATTCATAACTAAATATTTATGAAATACATATCATAATTTGATTATACTTAAGCACTTTCAAACCAACCGTAACATTATTAAAATAAATTAAAATGCTATATTTTATATTAATCTTAGTTTTCCGTAATACTTCATTATAACCTATCTTAATATAAGATTAATCTAATTTTTATCTCCTCTATCTTCTCGTTTATAATTATAAAATCCATACTAAATAAATCGAATAATATATTTATATTATCTTTAAACTGTATAAAAAATAACATATTAGAGATGTAGATCTAAATCAAGATTATTTATATATGTACAAAATATCAACTAATACTAAAATTTATAATATAAAAATTCTGATTAATAATTAACATACAATTATTATAAAACTCACTTTATTAAAAACACGGATTCATTTTATATATCATCATAATAAACCATTAAAAAATTTAATAATTTTAAAGACATTAATTTATTTTTAAATATTGAATAGCACACTAATATATATTTATTTTAGACTAACTAAATATAAAAAATAGAATTTTTCTTAAAAAACTTTAAAAACTTAAACCTAATAATTATTTGATGAAAATCCTATACTATTTATTCATATCTATGACTAATTTTTATTATTAGATTCTTGATTAAATGAAATAGAAAAAATGAAACACAGAAAATACACCTCATATTATGATATATCAATATTGAAAAATCTTCCACAATTTTTATGAATGAGTATGAAAACAAACGATAAAAATATTACTAACATAAGGAATGCTTATTTATAGTTTTCTATTAACACTACCTACATTAAAAATAATAAGATCTAATTAAAGCTGAACATAATGAACCATAAGATCTACACCTTATCTAGATCACCCCTAAAAGATAGATAACCTTAGTATACTATTAATTCCATTATGGCAATCACGATTTTAACATATCTACAAAGAATGAGGAATCATTGTGAATCTCTTTAAATTAAAAAACTTTGATTTCCAAAAAACGGGGAAAGAAGTTTTACAAATTGAGCGCGAAGGATTAGAACAACTTGATCAATATATCAACATAAATTTCACACACAGCTGCGAGCTAATTTATCAATGCCGGGGAAAAGTGGTCATCATGGGAATGGGAAAATCAGGGCATATTGGCAAAAAAATAGCTTCTACTTTTTCTAGCACTGGTACTCCTTCTTTTTTTTTACATCCCGCTGAAGCAAGTCATGGTGATTTGGGTATGATTAGTAAGAATGATATTCTGATTGCTATCTCTAATTCTGGAGAATCTTTAGAGATTCTAGCGCTCATTCCTTTACTAAAACATCGCCAGATCCCATTAATTGCAATTACTAGCCATGAACAAAGCACAATTGCCTCTTCTGCACATATACATTTATGTGTGAAAGTACCACAAGAAGCCTGTTCACTAGGTCTAGCACCAACTAGCAGCACTACTGCTGCATTGGTTATGGGTGATGCTCTAGCAGTATCTCTATTAAAAGCTAGAGGTTTTACACAAGAAGATTTTGCACTTTCTCATCCTGGCGGAGTGCTGGGGCGTAAACTGATTATGCGAGTAGAAGATATAATGCTTTCTGGTGATGACTTACCACAAATCTATCCTAACGCCTGTTTACGCGAAGCTATACTAGAAATGACATCTAAAAAAATGGGTCTCATAATAATTTGTAATCATGAAAAAAAAATTGAAGGCATCTTTACAAATTCTGATTTACGGAAAATTTTTGAAAAAAATATTGATATTAATCAATCTAATATTTCTCATTTTATGACGCTAGGTGGTATATCTATACGACCTGGAACGTTAGCAGTTGAAGCTCTTGACACAATGAAAAAATACAATATTACCTCTATCATTATTTCCGAGCATAATAAACTGATCGGATTAGTTCATATGCATGACATCTATCAAGCTGGAATCATTTGATATATTTAAAAAATCTTTTAAAGAAAAACTTTTTATACATATTATGTAATCCATTATATAATTAAAGATGAATCTTTAATTCATAAATATAAAAATATAATACTTATATGATATATTTTTATAGAATATTATTCTTAATACTAGCTGCTTTCTGTTTAAGACAAGACAAATGATTTGATAATATCAAAATAAATTTATGTTTTTATCTTTAAAAAATATGAACTAAATAATCATTCAGAAATATCATATGATTTTATCAAAGTTTTTTTATAAATAAAATTATATAAATTATATGTATTTTAATAAAATTCATCAATATGAATTAAAATATTTTCGTAACATTAAGATAAAATAATATAGATATATGAAAAATAAAGCAGAATACTTGTATTAATTATATATAGTGCAGTTCATTCATATGAATACATAATAATTCCTATTATTAATGATAGATACGAATAATATTAAGATATATGTGACCTCTTGAATTCAATTCAATAAATGATAATTAATAATATTCCAATCGTTAAGTGAAATATTTTTATTTCTTAAGAAAGAAAAATATCTTTATGGTCCTAGATCATTCATAAAAATTGACGTATTATGTATTCTGATATATAAAATATTCATGTATCTGAATTATTAAGTGACCACCTTTAATCTTAATATCAATTTATAAATTTTATACTTAATTGACATTAATCAACTTAAATATTCTAATATAGTTCTTGATCTAGATACAAATCTTAAATCTTAGATTGTTATACCGTCACTATATACCAATGTATCTAAAATTATACAAAAAAACTGATAAATAATAATAGCTAACCAGCTTAACGAATCATTATATTGCATTTATTACTTAAACCATCATCATAATACTGCTAGTATTAATTATGATTCTGTAAAATTATATAACATGGGTTGGAAATAATAATCATGTATGATCCAAATTTTACTATTAATACCTGTTATGGTCCTATCAACCAGGATATTTTAAGAAAAGCAAAACATATTCAATTATTAATTTGTGATTCAGATGGCGTGATGTCTGACGGTTGGATCTATCAAACCAATGACGGAAATATAATACAAAGATTTAACGTTAGAGATGGATATGGAATTAAATGTTTACTTACATGTTCAATAGAAGTGGCAATTATTACAGGCAGTCAAAACCAAATACTCAAAGATCGATGCTCTTCACTAGGTATTTCTTACATCTATCAAGGTCAATCGAATAAAATTAAACCATTTAATGAAATTTTGACCAAACTAAAATTAAATGAACATCAAGTAGCTTATATTGGTGATGATCTCATAGATTTACCAGTTCTAATGAAAGTAGGATTAAGTGTAGCAGTTTCTAATTCTCACCCTATGTTACTACCACATGTTAATTATATAACAAAAATGACCGGGGGAAACGGAGCAATACGAGAAGTTTGTGATTTGATTTTAATAGCACAAAATAAAATATCAAGAGATTTTAATGGCAATCTAGATGGATTATGCTAAAAGAAATATTGCTCTTATATGTATACTATTTTTTATTATGGTTATCGGGTTAATTTTAAAAGAAAAAGCACAACAAGAAACTACTAACATTCTTATTAATAATATTATTACGCCCACTAGTATTAGCAATCATTCACAAACGCTGGTATACAACCCTCAAGGACTATTGTCTTACCAGATTATGGCAGATAAGAGCATCTATGACTCGAACAATAAAGTTAACTGGTTTACTAATCTAGTTATGATTATATATAATGAAAAAAAACTTCCAGCGTGGATTATTAAATCTAATCAAGCCAAATTAGAAAAAGAAAAAATTTTATACCTTTACGGTAACGTAATAGTAGACAGTCTTACGGAAATGACAACATTAAAACATCTGAAAACAGAAAAAGCACAAGTCAACCTAATTACCCAAGATTGGGTTTCTCAAGAAAAAGTGACATTATCTGGTCATAGATTTTTCTCTACAGGCATGAAGATGTATGGTAATTTACGAAACAAAACAGCTCAGCTTACAGGCATAGTCCGTACTACTTATGGAACTAGTTCTCAAAAGACAGATAAAAAAAATCCTAATAACCAGTCTGCTTCTGGCTTGCAACAAACCAGAAGCAGGTATTAATCCAAACTTAGGTAAACCAATCCATATTGATTCAGAAAAACAAATCATGGATATAGAGAATAACATGGCTATTGCTAGCGGTAACGTTACAATTACGCAAGGAAATCTAAAAATTAAAGCTGATAAAACCACCATCTCCTTCTCAGGAGCACAAAATCAGAATATTATCATTAACGCTTATGGACAACTAATAAAATTTTATCAAATACTTGATAACGGCCAATCTATTACAGGACATGCTGAAAAGATCAACTACGATATAGACAAAGAACAGGTACAGTTAAGTGGAAACGCTTATCTTGAGCAAACTGGAAACAGCATACAAGGAAATTGTATTACATATCTTATAAACAAAAAAGAAATGCATGCTATCAGTTATACAGGACAACATGTCACCACCATATTCACTCCTTCGCACCGAAAAGACCATCTTATCCTGAAAGAAGATATAAAAAAAGATAATGACTAACTATTATGGCAAGTCTCATTATAAAAAATCTTATGAAAACCTATAAAGGTAATCTGGTAGTAAAAGATGTTAGCTTACAAGTAAAATCTGGTGAGATTGTTGGTCTACTTGGACCTAATGGAGCAGGTAAAACAACAACATTCTATATGATAATTGGAATTATCAAACACGATAGAGGCTGTATTTACATTGATGATGAGGATATTAGTTTGTTACCACTACATGCACGAGCCAATCGTGGTATTGGTTATCTTCCTCAGGAAGCTTCTATTTTTAGAAGGTTAAGTGTTTATGATAACTTGATGGCTATCCTACAAATTCGTAAAGATCTTACTTACAATCAATGTGCACATCGTGCTAAAGAATTACTAGATGAATTTCATATTCACAAACGTCTCCATAAAGTCATAGGACAAAAATTGTCTGGTGGTGAACGTCGCCGTGTTGAAATTGCTCGTGCATTAGCAGCTAATCCAAAATTTATTCTTTTAGACGAACCATTTGCTGGTATTGATCCTATTTCAGTAATAGACATTAAAAAAATTATTGAACATCTTCGTAGTAGTGGATTAGGAATCTTGATTACTGACCATAATGTACGTGAAACCTTAACTGTTTGTGAACATGCCTATATTGTTAGTCAAGGCTGTGTTATTGCCTCTGGTAATCCTAAAGTGATCATGGCTGATAAACAGGTACAACGTGTTTACTTAGGTAAAGAATTTAGACTCTAATTAATACTAGATACTGATACAAAGATAATAACATCAAAACTAGACCTATTAAAAGACCTTATTATATACATAAAGTGAAAAACTTATTTATAAACTGTACTTTCATATTGTTTTATTCTATTTTTATAGTTTTCTCTAAACTAAAAACTTAAAACTACAAATCAAAAATAATGTATTCTTTCCAAGAACATAGACCAACGTATATATCTATATCTAGATAATAAAATAGACCTAATTAATAATTGTATAATTTTAAAAATTAAAAACTAGATTATAGAATTAAAAAATTGTCTAAATACAACACACAAGATTTTATATTCGAAATTATCATAAGAAGTTAAAATTAACAATTGTTCTGATTCTTATTATGATTTAAGTTGAGAGAATTATTCTTAGTAAAAATAAACAATTAAAAATTTTATTCCAAAGTATTTTTAAGTATAGAACATTCTAATATAGAATATTCTCTTAATATTAAAAACTGTAAATAGTTTTAGCATCATTAAAAACAAAATTTAATTTTTCATTTATTACTAAAAATAACCTACCTCTTAGTATATATCCTATATACTACTTGATATAATATTAAGTATTTATAGATGTTATTATACTCTAATATGATTCAATCATATAATTAATATATTCTTGATTAACATAGAAACAGTTATTTATTAGAGATAAATTAAAATATAGAAATATTTTTAAACTTTACTAAAGTAAATACATGATTAATTTATATTATTACATTATTTTAATATTCTCCAATAGAGCTACTCCAAATATATAAAAATAATAAAATAAACGAGAAATTTTATACACACTTACTTAAATAAGTATAGAAAGTATTAAATACTATTTTCTAGATAAAAATCAGTATTATTTATATATAAATCGATATACTTGTTTATACTCTTAACGAAATATTAAAATTTTAAAAACGATAACTAAATACCTAATATTATAAAAATAATATAACGATATTAATATGATCTGAAAGGAAACTCGTCTACACTAGAGTGGTGTTATTTAACAATAAATTAGATATCAACGAATAATAATCATATTCATTTTCAACAAAATATTTATTCTAAAAATGATAATAAAATAGTTTTTATGACAAAAACTATTAATTATGGAACAAGAAATACACATTATAATACATAATGTGTCACAATATAAAAAATATATTAATTTTTATCTTAAATAAAAATTAAAACTGAGCCTTACTTTGTAAGGTACATTTAATATATTAACTTCTTAGATCGTATAGAGAAAAATTTAATTACAGAAAAAATTGTATGCTTGATAAAAACTATATATCTGACTAAGAATTCAAGATATTAATACACATTAATGAACTAATCTACTCACTAGTATTATAATTTAATTGAAAAGGAAAAATATTATTCAGTTTACAGTATTGTAAAAATAACATCATGTTGAATCTTCTAATTAAAATGAGGACTATTCTCTACAAAGGATCTTCTTAATTAAATATACTTTATTGATATATAAATCCTTTATATGCATTATTAGATAATATGAAATATAAAGTAACTAGTCCTTATAAAGTACAGAAACAAATATAACTATGATAAATAACAATTTTAAATTAGAGCTAGGAGCAGTATTAAGCATCTCTTGTACACGTAATGATGTACTCTGTTATAGTAAACAAAGAGCGTTAGAAATTATCAGTGAATTGGCTTCTAAAAAACTATGTCTTTCACAACAAATTATTTTTGATGCGATGGAAAACAGAGAAAAAATGGGTAGTACAGGTATTGGTAATGGTATTGCGATTCCTCATGGCAAAATTGAAGAAAAAACACTACGATCTGTAGGTGTTTTTATTCACCTTAAAAAACCTATTATTTTTAACTCCATTGATAATCAACCAGTAGATTTACTATTTGCTATACTAATTTCATCTGAACAATGTAAAACACACTTATATACATTATCTTTAGTAGCAAAACGTCTAGCAAATAAAATGATTCTTCGTCAATTACGATCCGCATGTAGCGATGAAGATTTATACCAAATTATTACTAATACAAAAATATAATTTTATTATAAAATAATCTTTTTATAAAAAACTCAGTATTCATTTTATACGTTTATTCTACCTATCTATTATATTTAAGGAACTACATAATATCCTCAATATTGAAATCAAAACGCAATTATCAAAAGCGATCTTTATCACAATCTGTATATTATACATATAGTTTCATTAGATTACTGCATAATAGTACATTAATTAATGAGATATAAAATACATAAAATCTAATTCTACACATCCTCATAAATACCATTTTTACTATACAAATTTAGTTTTAAATAATAAAACCAAATATCATCTAGTCTCTATTAGCATTCATATCATTAATCATATAGGTAATCATCTCTTTTTATTGTAAATTATTATGCGAATCATCACAGAATATAATAATAGGATATATCATCCTAATCACTACTTAATTTATACTATACTATAGTTATCAACATAGACAGATCTATATCTTAGACAAAAAACAATATATCTCATCTTTTTTTTAAAATAAAAAACTTTAATAGCTATCTAATATAAAGTAAAGAAAATGAGAACATAATAACTAAATAGCAGGGATCACATCTACTGTATAAAAATTATTCAAATTTAGTGGAAGGGTTTTTAACACAAGTAATACTATCTTGTTCAAATAATGCTTGTTCAAGAATTTTTTGTAAACTCCTTATCCTCTTTTCCATATGTAATGCATAATCACGGGTTTTAACTTTTTCTTCAGCTAATTCATAACAAAGATTTAAAGCGGTAATTAACACTAATTGCTCAGTATTAGTTACTTTAGTACGAAGTTTTAGAGCTTGAAGTCGTTGAGACAACTCTTCCGCAGCTAAATTTAATGCGTCCATCTCTTTATGAGGGCATTTTACTCGCAATGCACAACCAAGAATATAAAGATCTACTGGTTGTGTGGATCTATCGTCAGTTTGATTCATATTTGTACCCGTTATTATTTATTACTTCTATAAATTATATAAAAAATGAATATAACTATCCATGTCACAAAACATAAGACCCCTGTATCTACTTATATGTAGATCGTAAGTTTTGTACTCTAAATCTATCTAAATAAGAAGAGCTATATAGTGCAAATAATAAGATTTGCATTTTATTAAATAGCCAAAATTATAATAATAAGCTAATCTATCTATTATCCATAAATATTTTATATTCACACTAATCTAGTGTTTATTTCTTAATACTTTGTAAGCCTATACATTATTTAAATGATATAATTTTATTCAACCCTCTTTCTGTAATCCTATATAATTAATTTTGATGTATTAGAATAAATATAAAAATAATATAATATATAAAATAAAGGAACCCTTTTCTTTATAATTGAATGTATGTAAAATTTTAATTTTAAAAAAATTAAAACAATAACCCGTTAATATTAAAAACGCTATTAGAAATCTAAATACTTTTAATAACGTGAATAAACATAAAGAAAAACAGTAAAATAACCAACCCATTACACCTGACAGAATAGTAATAAATCACACAATAAATAAATCAAGACACATAGAACAACATAAATAAAATTAACTAATTTTGTCATAAAATTCATATAAATTAAAATCAATATGATGAATAAAATATCAAAAAATAACCTCTGAACTTCTTCTTTAGAAGAATATACAAAATTTAATTCTAGAAAATTACAACTTATATTAATGATGTTATATCATCTCGTATATTTATGTAATTTACTTAAAATACTAGTAACTTTATATACCTTATCTTATATGAGGTAAATAATATTTAATCAATACTATCAACATCATTAATTCATAGATAATAATAAATCAAGAAAAGTTAGTTCTATTTCTCATGTTAATTCAAAAATATTTTTTAAATTATGTATAATGTTAACAGAAAGGATAAAATATACTTAAATTTCATGAACATAGTTAAAATCGACCCTATAATTAGACAATTAGATCCATAAGTTCACTATTTATCTAATATAGATTATTATATAGATAAGATGATTTTCTATCTATTAAAAACTCATATTCAATATCTCATATATACATTTTAATGTAATTAAACCTAAAAATTATAAGTACTGCATTAGAATTCAATCAGTATCTATTGTTTTAAATAATAATTAAAAACAACTAAATCATATTGATTCCCTTTATTTATAACCACTACACAATATATTTATCAAATATAGAAAAAATAATGACATAGTTGTTCACATTAACGCGATCATTTGATGAAATATGCAAGAATATAAAATACATATTACTTAGTTTAAGGATCTTTAGTGACCAAAAAAGAATTTATATGTCGTCGCTTAGCTTTATTAAAAAAAATGGAACCTTCTAGTATCATCCTAATTTTTTCGGCTCCTATAGTGATACGAAGCAATGACAGTGCCTATCCTTATCGACAGAATAGTGACTTTTGGTACCTCACTGGTTTTAACGAACCAGGAGCAATGTTTGGACTTATAAAAGATTCTAACAATTATCATAAAAGCTTATTGTTTAATCAAAGCTATAATCAACACGCTCACATATGGGGAGAAAATCATATTGGACAAGAAGCTGCACGCATAAAAATAGCTGTCGATTATGCTTTACCATGGGAACAGATAAACGATCATCTATATCTATTTATAAATGGATTAAAAACAATTTATCATGTAAAAGGACAATATTATTTTGCTGATCAAATTCTTATTACTGCATTAGAAAAACTCCGACAAGGCCAATACAACAATCTTTCTGTACCTAAATTTGTGCTTGACTGGCGTCCATTAGTACATGAGTTGCGTTTGATTAAATCCTCATCAGAGATAAATCTATTACGACAAGCAGGACGTATTAGCGCCTTAGGTCATATGCGTGCTCTCAAAAACTTATTGAATGGCATGTATGAATATCAAATCGAAGGGGAAATTCAATATGAATTTAGTCATTACGGAGCACGTTGGCCTGCTTATAACACTATTATTGCTGCAGGAGAGAATTCCTGTATTTTACATTATACTGACAATAGCAGTCTTATAGAAAACGGAAAGTTAGTACTAATTGATGCTGGATGCGAGTTTCAAGGTTACGCAGGAGATATATCCCGAACATTTCCAGTAAATGGAGTATTTAATACACCACAACGTTTTATTTATAATGCTGTGTTAGATGCACTAATGCTAGCCCTAACACTTTATCGTCCTGGAACAAATATTAGTACAGTGACAAAAGAAGTAATTAATTTACTGGTACACAGATTAGTACAACTAAAAATTATGAAAGGTAATATCCAAGCACTGATCAGAGATAAAGCTATTAAACAGTTTTTTATGCATAGATTAAGTCATTGGATTGGTTTAGATGTGCATGATTCAGATTATTATAGTAAAGATGAAAATCGAATTTTAGAGCCAGGGATGGTTTTAACTATTGAACCAGGTTTATACATCACTAGTAATTCCCATGCACCATCAGAGTACCATGGCATTGGTGTTCGCATTGAAGACACTATTTTAATTACTAGTAATGGTAATGAAAATCTAACCTCAATAGCTGTAAAAAATATAGATGAAATAGAATCTTTTATGCTAAACAGGAAGGAATTATGAGCGTTATTATCGTGGGAGCAGGCATCGCTGGTACAACGCTAGCTCTTTCTCTTTACTATCTAACACAAGGCAAACAAGATATCACATTAGTAGAAGCTATTTCACCAGATAGATTACTTAGTCCAAGTGATGATGGACGTACTATCGCATTAGCTTACGGAATTTGTAATAGAATAAATATTCTAAATATCTGGTCATTACTTGAACCTATAGCCACTACGATCACTCGTGTCTATGTAGGTGAGCGCGGTTCTGGTGGTTTTTTTTCTCTTAATTCCACAGATCATGGAATTCCCTTCTTGGGGAAAGTTTTTGAATTAAATCAAGCTAAAAAAAAGTTATTTTTTCATTTACAACAAACAAAAAACATTAGTTTATATTGTCCAAATAAAATAACTTGTATTAAAAAATACACAGATTATCTTCTAATTACATTAGATAATGGTAAACAAATTAAAGGCGATTTATTAGTTGCTGCTGATGGAACATCCTCCCATATAGCTGATCTATATGGTATAAAATGGAAAAAAATAGTTTACGAGCAAACCGCAGTGGTGACTAAAATTTCTACTCAATTATTACATTACGGACAAGCATTTGAACTATTTACAAAACAAGGATCACTAGCTTTACTACCAATCTCTGATGGTTTTAGTTCATTAATTTGGTGCACTTCTCGAACAGAGATAAAAACAATCTCTAATTGGAATGACAAGGAATTTATTACTTATTTACAAAACATTTTCGGCTGGCGATTAGGTAAAATACAAACAATAGGTAAACGATATTTCTATCCAATAGAATCAAAAACTAGAGTAAATACTATTGCTCCACGTTTAGTACTAGTAAGTAATGCTGCACAAACTCTTCATCCTATTGCAGGTCAAGGATTAAATTTAGGTATGCGTGATATACTGATATTAGCTGATACCTTAATTAATTCCTGGAAAGAAGGAAGACAAGCCGGTGATTATATGACATTACAAAAATACCAAAACAAACGAATAATTGACAGACAAACAACTATTTTTCTTACTAACTCATTAGTAAGAATCTTTTCGAATCCTTATTTAACACTATTCATTGGACGAACTATAGGATTAATTATGATAGATAATATTAGATTTTTACGTAATATACTTGTACAATGTGTTATTAAGTCATTAGATAAATAAAAAACATCTTGTCTATAAAAAGACATTAAGTAGTCATTAAAAATCAATATAGCAATCTATTCTACAGAAATAATTATTACATCTACCATAGATCATGAGATCTATATAGAATCTATCTCTATTTTAAAATTTCAATTAAATCTGATATTAATTCAATCTTTTTATTTTAAGAAAAAAGCCATCTTTATATGATGGCTTTTTTCTTAAAAAAGAGTGCCTAGCGGTTCCCTACTCTCACATGGGGAGGCCCCACACTACCATCGGCACCACGGCGTTTCACTTCTGAGTTCGGTATGGGATCAGGTGGGGCCACCGCGTTATGGCCGCTAGACAAATTCTATCATTTTTCTTATCTTTCCCTTTAATTAATCGGGAAATATTACATCCTTCACAAGCTGAATTATTGAATTCTTAAAATCTTACGCATCTAAAGAACGCTTCTGGTGTTGTAAGGTTAAGCCTCACGGATCATTAGTACCGGTTAGCTCAACGCATCACTGCGCTTACACACCCGGCCTATCAACGTCGTTATCTTCAACATTCCTTTAGGACCCTCAAAGGATCAGGGAAGACTCATCTCGAGGCAAGTTTCGCGCTTAGATGCTTTCAGCGCTTATCTTTTCCGTACTTAGCTACCGGGCAGTGCCATTGGCATGACAACCCGAACACCAGTGGTACGTTCACTCCGGTCCTCTCGTACTAGGAGCAACCCCTCTCAATCTTCCAACGCCCACGGCAGATAGGGACCGAACTGTCTCACGACGTTCTAAACCCAGCTCGCGTACCACTTTAAACGGCGAACAACCGTACCCTTGGGACCTGCTTCAGCCCCGGGATGTGATGAGCCGACATCGAGGTGCCAAACACCGCCGTCGATATGAACTCTTGGGCGGTATCAGCCTGTTATCCCCGGAGTACCTTTTATTCGTTGAGCGATGGCCCTTCCATTCAGAACCACCGGATCATTATGACCTGCTTTCGCACCTGTTCGAATCGTCACTCTCACAGTCAAGCCAGCTTATGCCATTGCACTAACCTCACGATTTCCGACCGTGATTAGCCAACCTTTGTGCTCCTCCGTTACTCTTTAGGAGGAGACCGCCCCAGTCAAACTACCCACCAGACACTGTCTCCACGCCGGTTAACGGCGTTGGGTGAGAATAGCAAACCTTAAAGGGTGGTATTTCAAGAATGGCTCCACACAAACTAGCATCTGTGCTTCGAGGCCTCCCACCTATCCTACACATTAAAATTCAGTATTCAGTGTCAAGCTATAGTAAAGGTTCACGGGGTCTTTCCGTCTTGCCGTGGGTACACTGCATCTTCACAGCGAATTCAATTTCACTAAGTCCCGGGTGGAGACAGCCTAGCCATCATTACGCCATTCGTGCAGGTCGGAACTTACCCGACAAGGAATTTCGCTACCTTAGGACCGTTATAGTTACGGCCGCCGTTTACCGGGGCTTCGATCAAGAGCTTCTTCTTACGAATAACCCCATCAATTAACCTTCCGGCACCGGGCAGGCGTCACACCGTATACGTCCACTTACGTGTTTGCACAGTGCTGTGTTTTTAATAAACAGTTGCAGCTAGCTGGTATCTTCGACTGGCTTTAGCTCCTCGAGCTTGTCGTTTCACCTGCAAGCCAGCGTGCCTTCTCCCGAAGTTACGGCACCATTTTGCCTAGTTCCTTCACCCGGGTTCTCTCAAGCGCCTTGGTATACTCTACCTGACCACCTGTGTCGGTTTGGGGTACGATTAACCATGACCTGATGCTTAGAGGCTTTTCCTGGAAGCGTGGCGTTTATTGCTTTAACACCTTAATGTCTCGTCATCACGTCTCAATCTTGCTGGACTCAGGATTTGCCTAAAATCCAAATCTACACGCTTAAACCGGGACAACCGTCCCCCGGCCAATATAGCCTTCTCCGTCCCCCCTTCGCAGTCACAGCTAGTACGGGAATATTAACCCGTTGTCCATCGACTACGCCTTTCGGCCTCGCCTTAGGGGTCGACTCACCCTGCCTCGATTAACGTTGGGCAGGAACCCTTAGTCTTTCGGCGAGCGGGCATTTCACCCGCTTTATCGTTACTTATGTCAGCATTCGCACTTCTGATATCTCCAATATTTCTCACGAAATACCTTCAACGACTTACAGAACGCTCCCCTACCCACTGGACGCATTCTGAAATTATATTATTTTGATAAGTATAAAATAATATAATTTCAGAATGCGTCCAGTGCCGCAGCTTCGGTGCATGATTTAGCCCCGTTACATCTTCCGCGCAAGCTGACTCGACCAGTGAGCTGTTACGCTTTCTTTAAATGATGGCTGCTTCTAAGCCAACATCCTGGCTGTCTATGCCTTCTCACATCGTTTCCCACTTAATCATGACTTTGGGACCTTAGCTGGCGGTCTGGGTTGTTTCCCTCTCCACGACGGACGTTAGCACCCGCCGTGTGTCTCCTGTGATAACATTCTCCGGTATTCGGAGTTTGCATTGGCTTGGTAAGCCGGGGTGGCCCCCTGACCAAAACAGTGCTCTACCCCCGAAGATGAACTCACAAGGCGCTACCTAAATAGCTTTCGGGGAGAACCAGCTATCTCCCGGTTTGATTGGCCTTTCACCCCTAACCATAGGTCATCCGCTAATTTTTCAACATTAGTCGGTTCGGTCCTCCAGTTAGTGTTACCCAACTTTCAACCTGCCCGTGGCTAGATCACCGGGTTTCGGGTCTGTATCCTGCAACTAACGCCCAGTTAAGACTCGGTTTCCCTACGGCTCCCCTATACGGTTAACCTTGCTACAAAATACAAGTCGCTGACCCATTATACAAAAGGTACGCGGTCACACTAATCAGTGCTCCCACTGCTTGTACGTACACGGTTTCAGGTTCTATTTCACTCCCCTCGCCGGGGTTCTTTTCACCTTTCCCTCACGGTACTAGTTCACTATCGGTCAGTCAGTAGTATTTAGCCTTGGAGGATGGTCCCCCCATATTCAGACAGGATATCACGTGTCCCGCCCTACTCTTTAGAATCCACTTCTTTCGAATTTTTATATACGGGACTATCACCCTTTATTGTTCGACTTTCCAGACGATTCTACTAATTCGCAAGATGATAATAATTCTGGGCTCTTCTCCCGTTCGCTCGCCACTACTAAGGGAATCTCAATTGATTTCTTTTCCTCGAGGTACTTAGATGTTTCAGTTCCCTCGGTTCGCTTCATATCACTATTTATTCATGAGTATGATGATGCAACAAAATTGCATCGGGTTTCCCCATTCGGGTATCGTCGGCTATTACGGTTCATATCACCTTCCCGACGCTTTTCGCAGATTAGCACGCCCTTCATCGCCTCTGACTGCCTAGGCATCCACCATGTACGCTTATTCACTTAACCTTACAACCCACAAGCGTCCTATATACTAATTATTATTTATCTTCTTAAGATACGCTCATTTATTTTTTTAGATAAACAGTAGCCTCTTTTGAGGAGTATACTATTTATTTTCAGCTTGTTCCGGATTATTAAAGAGCATTGTTCTTAACAGAATCCTATCTTATCTTCTTTATAAATAATAATATAAAATTCTTTTTTATGCAAGGTTTATTGTGGAGCTAAGCGGGTTCGAACCGCTGACCTCCTGCGTGCAAAGCAGGCGCTCTTCCATCTGAGCTATAGCCCCGTATAACCATACTCTACAAAAACCTCATATAAACTAATATTCATAATTTGTAACTTGTAAATCTGTAAGATTTACAAGTTAAATAAATAAAGAATTTGGTAGGCCTGAGTGGACTTGAACCACCGACCTCACCCTTATCAGGGGTGTGCTCTAACCATCTGAGCTACAAGCCTATAAGGTTTTTGCTTAATTACTCTATAATCAGACAATCTGTGTGGGCACTTCTTGGAATGCTATGATTAATATAAGGAGGTGATCCAACCGCAGGTTCCCCTACGGTTACCTTGTTACGACTTCACCCCAGTCATGAATCACAAAGTGGTAAGCGCCCTCTCGAAAGTTAAGCTACCTACTTCTTTTGCAACCCACTCCCATGGTGTGACGGGCGGTGTGTACAAGGCCCGGGAACGTATTCACCGTAGCATTCTAATCTACGATTACTAGCGATTCCGACTTCACGGAGTCGAGTTGCAGACTCCGATCCGGACTACGACATACTTTATGAGGTCCGCTTGCTCTCGCGAGGTCGCTTCTCTTTGTATACGCCATTGTAGCACGTGTGTAGCCCTAACCATAAGGGCCATGATGACTTGACGTCATCCCCACCTTCCTCCAGTTTATCACCGGCAGTCTCCTTTGAGTTCCCGACCAAATCGATGGCAACAAAGGATAAGGGTTGCGCTCGTTGCGGGACTTAACCCAACATTTCACAACACGAGCTGACGACAGCCATGCAGCACCTGTCTCACGGCTCCCTAAGGCACTTTCACATTTCTGCGAAATTCCGTGGATGTCAAGGTTAGGTAAGGTTCTTCGCGTTGCATCGAATTAAACCACATGCTCCACCGCTTGTGCGGGCCCCCGTCAATTCATTTGAGTTTTAACCTTGCGGCCGTACTCCCCAGGCGGTCGACTTAACGCGTTAGCTCCGGAAGCCACTCCACTAGGAAACAACCTCCAAGTCGACATTGTTTACGGCATGGACTACCAGGGTATCTAATCCTGTTTGCTCCCCATGCTTTCGCACCTGAGCGTCAGTTTTCGTCCAGGGGGACGCCTTCGCCATCGGTATTCCTCCAGATCTCTACGCATTTCACCGCTACACCTAGAATTCTACCCCCCTCTACGAAACTCTAGACTGCCAGTTTCGAATGCAGTTCCAAGGTTAAGCCCAGGGCTTTCACATCCGACTTGGCAATCCGCCTGCGTGCCCTTTACGCCCAGTCATTCCGATTAACGCTCGCACCCTCCGTATTACCGCGGCTGCTGGCACGGAGTTAGCCGGTGCTTCTTCTGCGGGTAACGTCAATGTTAGAGGGTATTAACCTCTTCCGTTTCTTTCCCGCTGAAAGTACTTTACAACCCGAAGGCCTTCTTCATACACGCGGCATGGCTGCATCAGGCTTTCGCCCATTGTGCAATATTCCCCACTGCTGCCTCCCGTAGGAGTCTGGACCGTGTCTCAGTTCCAGTGTGGCTGGCCATCCTCTCAGACCAGCTAGGGATCGTGGCCTGGGTGAGCCATTACCTCACCCATAAGCTAATCCCGTCTGGGCACATCCGATGGTGTGAGGCCAAAAGGTCCCCCACTTTGGTCTTACGACATTATGCGGTATTAGCTACCGTTTCCAATAGTTATCCCCCTCCATCAGGCAGTTTCCCTGATATTACTCACCCGTTCGCCACTCGTCGGCAAAGAAGCAAGCTTCTTTCCGGTACCGTTCGACTTGCATGTGTTAGGCCTGCCGCCAGCGTTCAATCTGAGCCATGATCAAACTCTTCAATTAAAAGTTCAATTTTTCTTTAATAAAAACAGCATGCTTAAAGAATAAACAGTATAATTATAATATAATTATATCACACTATTAAATAGTTTAAGACTTGGTATTCTTCACGCTTTAATAGCGTTTATAGCTATTCTTCGAGTGCCCACACAGATTGTCTGATCAATTTTTAAAGAACGGTACAAATAATATCTCTTCTCTCTTGCTACTAGAAATACATGATACAGGTAACTTATGTAGAGTCAAGTTCTTTTTAACATTTTTTCTTATTAGAATTATATTATCACTTATAATCTAATTTTTGTTAACGTAGATCTATCATCTTCTTCAATGCCATATTAATTAGATCTACGTTAATCACATATCTACCCCCCCTATCCATATCAGGATTTAAAAGGGAGGGGGAATAATACAAAACTAGAAGCAAAACTACATCATACCACCCATACCAGACGAACCCATTCCGCCATTAGAGGCGATATCAGGTGCATCATTTTTAGGCAGATCAGTTATCATGCATTCAGTAGTAATCATTAAACCAGCGATAGATGCTGCATACTGCAAAGCTGAGCGAGTTACTTTAGTCGGGTCAAGAATACCAAAGTTAATCATATCACCATATTCTTCAGTTTGAGCATTATAACCGTAGTTGCCTTTACCTTCTTTAACATTATTTGTTACCACAGAAGCCTCTGCACCTGCATTCGATATAATCTGTCGCATTGGAGCTTCCATAGCACGTAGTGCAACTTTAATACCAACATTTTGATCTTCATTCTGACCTCGGAGATCACTTAAACAAGAGGCTACACGTACTAATGCTACACCCCCTCCAGCCACTACACCTTCATCTACTGCCGCACGAGTAGCGTTTAACGCATCTTCTACGCGTGTTTTTTTCTCTTTCATTTCCACTTCAGTAGCTGCACCAACCTTTACCACAGCTACACCACCTGCTAATTTTGCAACACGCTCTTGTAACTTTTCACGATCGTAATCAGACTTAGTATCTTCGATTTCCTTACGTATTTGACTTACACGACCAGCAATAACTTCTGTTTTTCCACGACCATCAATAATAGTTGTAGTTTCTTTACTGATAACAACACGCTTGGCTTGACCCATATCTTCTAATACAGTTTTTTCCAATTCCATACCTAGCTCTTCTGATATTACAGTCCCGCCAGTCAAAATAGCAATATCTTGTAACATAGCCTTACGGCGATCACCAAAACCAGGTGCTTTAACTGCAGCTATTTTTACTATCCCACGCATAGAGTTAACAACTAAAGTAGCTAATGCTTCACCCTCAACATCTTCAGCAATAATAAACAGAGATTTACTTAATTTTGCAACTTCTTCTAAAATTGGTATAAGTTCTCTAATGCTAGAAATCTTTTTATCTGCAAGCAAAATTAATGGCGACTCTAATTCTATTAGACCAGTTTCTGGTTTATTAATAAAATAAGGTGATAAATAACCGCGATCAAATTGCATGCCTTCAACAACATCTAGCTCATCATGAAGACCATTTCCTTCTTCAACACTAATCACACCTTCTTTTCCTACTTTTTCCATTGCTCTAGCAATTAAATCACCGACAGCTGTATCAGCATTAGCAGAAATAGTTCCTACTTGAGCAATACCCTTAAAGTCAGAACAAGGTACAGATATTTTTTTTAATTCTTCTACTGCTGCAATGACCGCTTTATCAATACCCCTTTTAAGATCCATAGGATTCATACTTGCAGCAATTGCTTTTAACCCTTCATTAACTATAGATTGTGCTAGTACAGTAGCAGTAGTAGTACCGTCACCAGCAGCTTCATTAGCTTTAGATGCTACTTCTTTTACCATCTGAGCACCCATATTTTCAAACTTATCTTCTAATTCAATTTCACGGGCAACAGACACACCATCTTTAGTAATACTAGGTGAACCAAAAGATTTATCTAAAATCACATTTCGACCTTTTGGCCCTAAAGTTACCTTTACTGCATCAGCAAGTAAATTAACTCCACATAGCATTTTAACACGAGCATCATTACCAAACTTAATATCTTTAGCTGCCATGATGTATTTCCCTTATATTAAATTATATAACTTACTTAAACATAATTAAGACTTTCTAGCTCTCATATTATGTTTCTTTAGACTATTAAACAGTATATTTTTCCATAAATTAACAATTAATATCTCAATTATTATTCAGCTATTTAGTTTTATGCAATTAACTCTAATTCAAGTCAACCTCATCCTGATACTTTTAAGACGAATAATCCTCAATATTTTCATACTATACATAACATGAGTATTATCTATTTCTACTAATATTTATACCAAAATAGATTTTCTATTATAGAACTAACTTTAAAAACAACAAAACGAAAAAAATTAAACTGCATCTGCTCTCATTTTAAAATAATTGAATTATATGTGGATTAATTTTATTCGTTAATCTCTTTTCTTAAAAACATATTCAATGAAGGAAAAATATTTAATAATAACTTATAAATCTCATTAAATTTTATATTAAATTATATATGGTATTAGGGCAAAGCTTTTCAAGTACTATGCGTATACTTTTTTTCATCAGATCATAGCATTATTTTAATCAACATAATTTAAAAAATTGTATAGCTAGATATAACTATCTAAAAATTCATTATATTACAATTAATTATAATACTAATATAATAAATTGATTAAAGC
The DNA here is from genome assembly GCF_900699015.1 of Candidatus Erwinia haradaeae. Taxonomy (GTDB): domain Bacteria; phylum Pseudomonadota; class Gammaproteobacteria; order Enterobacterales; family Enterobacteriaceae; genus Erwinia_E; species Erwinia_E haradaeae_E. The sequence goes on from NZ_LR217737.1 coordinate 1,047,457, forward strand.
TTATCGTACTTAACTCATACTATAGAAAAATAATTTCTATACATGATTTTTCACATGCTCCAAATATAAGATGTCTAATAGCTTAATCAAAAAATTAACGTTATCACTAAACTATATAATAGACCTATGAATATATAACATAATCACAAAGTATAGCACCTATGCTGAGAACTTCATTATCACTTGTATCAAGTATATTAAAATTATTAAGAAGAATAAAATATTCTATAAAATTTTATAGAAAACTCTGAACACAATTCAATTATCTAAAATAAATGTTATAGTAAACATATGCTATTATTATTTTTCAAAAATAAACATTAATAATAAAAAATTAAACTTTTTAAATAAAAGTCCATCCAGGAATATATTCCAAACCAATAAAGTATATCGTATATAATATTAAAATTATAAGCATTGGTGAAAAATCCATACCACCAATGATAGGTATAAAACGACGAATTTTTACCATTATCGGTTCTGTTAACTGCAATAAGATATAGTCTAGTGAATTTGCTTCACGATGCATCCAACTCATGATTGAACGACTCAGAACAACCCAAAAAACCAGTGAACCCGCTGATTTAACAAGAAGAATCAAAGCAAGATAGAAAAAAATAGATTCAAATCTCAATAATCTTAATATAACTGGAACTAACAATAAACTAAGAATATAAGCAATAACTAACGAAGCAACATCTATTGGTCTAAACACAGAAAGAATCCGTTGAAACGGCTTTATAATAGGATAAGTAATTTTTATTGCACACTGTAAAAACGGATTATTAAAGTTACAACCAGTCCACTGCATCCAGACATATAGTAACAACAGTTTAATATACAAAGTCATTACAGTAGTTAGTAAAAAAATCAATGCTAACATAAAGCTCCTTAGTGATTTTTATATTCTTAAAGAGTTTATCTTTAATACCATTCTAGTTCCGTTGACCAAAAATAGCCGTACCAATACGAAGTATAGTACTTCCGAATACAATTGCAGTTTCCATATCACCACTCATGCCTAATGAAAGGGTGTCTATACTAGGATAATTATTTTTTAATTGATCAAATGCTGTTTTTAACCTCTGATATTCTATTCGTTGATGGTAATCATCCTTTGATTTTTTTGGTATAGCCATAAGACCACGTAGATTCAAGTGTGGAAAATTATTAATTTGGCTAGCTAACATTGGTAAATCTTCTAATAAGATACCTGCTTTTGTATTTTCACAGCTAATATTTATCTGAATTAATATATTTAGTGGACCTTTATCAATAGATCTCTGCTGATTTAGTCGTTTAGCAAGACCTAGGCAATTAACACTATGACACCAATCAAAATATTTAGACACCAAGCAACTTTTATTGGATTGAACTCTTCCAATAAAATGCCATACAAGATCAGGATTAGCCAAAATTTTAATTTTGTCTACCCCTTCTTGTGCATAGTTTTCACCAAAACAATTTTGTCCAGCAGAAATAGCTTCTTTAACCACTGTTATAGATTGATTTTTACTTACTGCAAGTAAAGTAATCTCTTTAGGATCACGACCACATTTTTGAGCTATTGTCGTAATCTGATTAAAAATATCCTGTAAATTATATTTAATTGATTTCATAATCCAAAATAGCACTGAATAAAACGAGAGACTTAAGCATCAACGATAATTTTTTATAAAAATATTGATCTTTTCTAATATTAACCTCTTAATTTATATTAAAATTTAGCACTAATATTCTCTACTCTACAGATTTAATTAGATAGATTTAGTTTTAAGTCAACCTACTCACTGCATCATCTTCAATGAAGAATTTGATCCTTAAGTATATAATAAATAATTTGCAAAAAATAAATTGATATAATGAATCATATTATAATCATTATCATGATCATAAATAATACGATAATACTAATAAAAATAAATGCAAAGCTTTATGGAAATATAACTAATGTATACATATGATATATGTATATATTGATAGATCACCTTTCACTTATAAATTATATTATTTCAGTGAAATAATCTTATATCTTATAAAATATAGTATAGAGATTTAATCTAATTACTAGTGAAATTTAATAGATACGTCCTTCTGATTATAGAAAATAACCTTTTCTTATCTTTAAGAAAAAACGCTAACTTTTATATAATCTGATACAAAACATACAAAAATAATTACAACTATTAAAAGAATAAATAATATCTCATATAAAATTTTAATATAAAACTCACTAGATATTATCATCTAGATTATAATTATTATAAAAGCTTATGATAAAGACCATTACCTCTTATAAACTAAAAAACAGAATCAATACAGTGTTTAATGAAAATATTTTTCCAAAAATAATGTTTTTTTAGACTGAAGAGCTAAAGAATTGAATAAAGGACTAGGTATTTTATAGTTAGAAGGATATTCTACAGAAACTAAATATAAACCATGAGCAGAAGCTGTTGCGGCTGCTAATGTACGATTTTTTGCTAGAAGCAAATCAGCAATCCAGGACTCTGGTTTTCTACCAGATCCTACTTCTATTAAGCTACCAACAATATTGCGAACCATATGATGAACAAATGAATTAGCCTGTATATCAATAATCACATACCTATCATCTCGAGTAATATTTAACTGCATTATATTTCTTATAGGAAAGCGTGACTGACATTGCCCAGCACGAAATGATGTGAAATTATGTTCACCTAATAAACAGTGGCTAGCACGCTGCATTTTTTCAACATCTAAAAACTGGTAAATATATGCCATCTTTTTTCTAAAGATTGCAGATCGATGTAAGTTATGATTATTTACCATATAGCGATAACAACGAGATAACGCACTAAATCTAGCATGAAACAAATCAGGAACTCTTTTTACCCATCGTACAACTATATCTGCAGGTAAGCATCCATTTACACCACGAAGCCAAACCATATCTGTGCGCTGAGAAAAAGTTTTAAAATGAATGACCTGCCCAATAGCATGAACTCCAGTATCTGTTCTTCCTGCACAAATTACACGAATCTTATGAGCAGCAATTTTTTCAATGGCTCTTTCTACTGCTTCTTGTACAGTAGGAACTGCATTTTGGCGTTGCCAGCCACAGTAACAACTGCCATCATATTCAATACCAAATGCTAATGTAATAAAAGTCTTCACGACCTAATGACCACGAATAAATATAATCTTAGATTAAATTATTTAATCTCATAATAACCCGAACCACAATTAACCAATTATGATTGTTAATTTACTCAAACTACAAATTATAGATCTTATTATGATTGTGATTACATAAATCAATAAATAAATAATACCACCTAAAATAAATAATTCTCATATAGAAAACCATACTTCTTTAGAATTGACATACATCATAATTAGATATGAAGATGTTACCCCATCTACCTCTAGATCGTTTATTGAACTAATAGACAAGAATTTAAAGAAAATTAATAATAAATCATATATCCAATATTCTCTAATATTCTTATCTCCTGTTTTTCAATAAAATTGAGCAATATGTTATTCTATTATGAATAGATTGCTCTTTTTACATTCTGATTTCGTAGTAAATAATATTCACTAAGTTAAAATAACTTAACAGTACTCGACTTACTTATAATAAGTATAAAAAATAACTAATTAATAATGCATTGAAGTTGATCTACTAATTTACATTCAATTAGGCGCGATTGTAATTTTTCTTACTAATTGCAAAAAATAAGATCTTTTATGATCTCAATCATAATAATTAAAAAATTAAAGATCAGAATTCGTACTAAATAATAATATAGAAAATATTTTATGTTTTATTAAGAAAAACAATTAAAAAATAGATACTGTATCAACACTCTATCTGCTTATTATCTAATAGAATTAGATTCTCTATATATAAAACGATTTTTACAGTATTAAGTTAGAAAAATAATTAATCTTAAAATTTTATTTATTATGATAATAATTTATTAAAATATAATAATTCCATCATCAAACATATTTACCTTAAAAAATTAAACTATATTATTAAATAATATAACATTATAACCATAATATGAATTTAGATTCAATGAATCTATAATATCAGTCTAGACTCAATTTTCTTTTCTATAAATCAAATTGTATTTGACAATTAACCTATGACCTTAATGCTTCAAAAATAATACTACTTAATAAACTTAGATAACCAATAATAGAAGATAGTATCTTCTTAAATAATTAAGAAATAGAACATATACATTTATCATCTATATCACTAAAACATATTATTAAAGTAAATCAATATTAGTTTATCTAGTCAAAATAGTCCAACTAATAACTTAAAATCATTTATGATTTTAAATGGTGTTATCTTAAAAGAATTATCACTTAATTTTAGAGTTAAAATTACGTCTTGTATATCCAGTATACAATTGTCGGGGTCGAGCAATTTTAAGACCTTCATCATGCATCTCTTTCCAATGAGCTATCCAACCAACCGTACGCGCTATGGCAAAAATGACTGTAAACATAGATGAAGGAATACCCATTGCTTGAAGAATAATTCCTGAATAAAAATCAACATTTGGATAAAGTTTTCGTTCAATAAAATAAGAATCATGCAATGCAAGATATTCAAGTTTCATTGCTACCTCCATGAGATCTTTTTTTACCTCCAAATGGTTCAGCACTTCATGACATATATCACGCATAACCATAGCACGAGGATCATAATTTTTATAAACTCTATGACCAAAACCCATTAAACGAAAAGAATCATTTTTATCTTTAGCGCGCTGTAAAAATAAAGGAATATTTTCTACAGTACCAATTTCTTCTAACATTAAAAGACAAGCTTCATTTGCACCACCATGAGAAGGACCCCATAGCGAAGCCACTGCTGCTGCAATACAGGAAAATGGATTAGCTCCAGATGAACCAACTGTTCGTATTGTTGAAGTTGAAGCATTTTGCTCATGATCGGCATGTAAAATTAGAATGCAGTCCAAAGCACGTTCCAAGATAGGATTAACCACGTATTTATCTGATGGGCTAGAAAACATCATATAAAGGATATTACCAGCATATGAAAAATCATTACGTGGATATATAAAAGGCTTCCCTCTCGAATACCTATAACACATAGATGCCATAATTGGCATTTGTGCTAATAAACGTTTTGCAGTTAAATCACGATGAGTTTTCCTGTTAACATCCATTGAATCATGGTAAATTGTTGCCAAAGCTCCAGTCATCGCGCAGAGCATCGCCATTGGATGAGAATTCCGGCAAAAACCACGTAATATATGATGTATTTGTTCATGAAGAACAAAATGATTAGTCACTGAACCCTGAAACTTGTAGAATTGATCTAAATTAGGAGTTTCACCATATAGAAGAATATAACATACTTCTAAATAATTGGAATTCAATGCTAATTGATCAATAGGAAAACCCCTGTATAGCAAAACACCTTGATCACCATCAATATAAGTAATTTTAGATTGACATGATGCAGTAGAGGTAAAACCTGGATCAAAAGTAAAGTATCCTTGGGCACCAAGAGTACGAATATCCAACTCTTTTTGACCCAACGAACCTCTTAATACATCTAATTCAATAGGAACTGTCCCATCGACGGTCAACGTTGCTTTTTTCTTATCCATCTATCAGCTCCTCAGTAATTCATACACATATTTTGATTACTAACACTATTCACCTTATAACTTTAATATCCAAATGTAAAAATAATATCTATATTATTTATTATCAAACATAAACCTGTAAGATTAAAAAATGATTTCGTTATAATTAGGAAAATCATCATTTTCTCATGCGATATAATTTAACATCTCTAGTTATCTTCTTTGTACAAAAGAACAGTAATATAGACAGTTATAGCAAAATTATTATCAACTTAGATATACAATATAATTTCATGATCAAACGATTATTAAAAATAATTAAAGTAAAAAAGCAAAATATTCTATTACATCTAAAACCCGTAACATATGACCATATTTCTCTAATTCTTAATTTATTTGAGATATCTCTGATCTTTTAATACTATATATTAATTGACAAACATGTCATTGCATCTCTTACATAATTGAGATGGATTATTCAAAGTAAGATTCTGAAAAAGATCAGATAGAATCTTATTCTAATATTAACATATCTTAATTTAGAAAAATTTTCACTAATCAAGACAGTATTATTCTTGACTCATAAACTATTTTAGCTATTATTTCATAATTTATTATAATAGTAATCTTAAAGCTAGATATAGATATCATATTTTGATTATATATAAAGCATCAGTGTGCTAAGAATCGAAAATTATAGATTTAACATAATTGAAACTATAGACATATTAAACTAACTTAAATCAAAAAATAAACTTTTTAAGTTAAATTCTCTTTCCACTTAATCTATAGTTATCCAAAATTTTTATAATATAGATATGCTACAAATATGACTCTCATTAAACTATAAGATTGACATAGTTAGTAGATCTAATCAGGTTCGGGAAAAAAACCAGTATCATATGCAGAAAACTAAACCGTAGATAATCAAATCTAATATTGACATGGATGTACATGCCTCCAGTCTGTTTGTCTATACCATTGTTAGTATGAGTAAAATATGAAGGAGAGCATGGAAACACCGTGAAAAAACAAAGACCGGTAAACTTAAATTTCTCTACTATCTGTTTCCCATTAACCGCAATTATATCTATTCTTCATCGAATTTCTGGAGTAATCACCTTTTTCTCCATTGGAATTCTTCTGTGGTTGCTTGGTCTCTCTCTTTCCTCTCCTAAAAACTTTCTTGAAGTATCTACTATCATAAATAGTTTACATTTTAAATTTATTGCATGGGTATTAGTTAGTACCCTCTCGTTTCACTTTATCGGAGGGATACGACATCTTATAATGGACTTTGGGCTTATTAGTACAACCTTAAAAACAGGTAAAATTTCCTCGAAAGTTGTATTAGGTTCTTCAATCCTACTTGCAATTTTATCTGGAGTAGTTATATGGTAAACAGTGCTTCTGCCTTAGGGCGTAATGGTTTGCATGACTGGATATTACTTCGTGCTACCGCTCTGATAATCGCACTTTATATACTCTACTTACTTGCATGGCTTGTGATATCAGAATCTATTACCTATAATACCTGGCATATTTTTTTTAGTACATCTTTGACGAAGGTTTTTACTTGTCTAGCACTATGGTCTTTGTTAGTGCATGGTTGGATTGGGATGTGGCAAATATTAACTGACTATGTTACCGCATACTCACTACGACTACTACTACAATTAGTAGTAGTCGTAGTTTTATTTGTATATGCTATATACGGTACTATGATTGTTTGGAGCATGTAATGCAATTGCCAGTAAGAGAATTTGACGCTATTGTTATCGGTGCGGGTGGAGCAGGAATGCGTGCTGCATTAGAGATCACTCAATCCGGTCAAACTTGTGCACTACTATCAAAAGTTTTTCCGACGCGATCCCATACTGTATCTGCTCAAGGAGGAATTACGGTTGCTCTCAATAACGCACATCAAGATAATTGGGAATGGCACATGTATGATACTGTCAAAGGTTCTGATTATATTGGTGATCAGAATGCAATTGAATATATGTGCAAAGCTGGTCCAGAAGCTATTATAGAACTTGAGCATATGGGGCTACCATTTTCTCGTTTGGATAACGGACGTATTTATCAGCGACCTTTTGGAGGGCAATCTAAAAATTTTGGCTCTGAACAAGCCGCACGTACAGCTGCAGCCGCAGATCGCACTGGTCATGCCCTTCTACACACTTTATATCAGCAAAATCTAAAAAGCAAAACTACAATCTTTTCTGAGTGGTATGCACTAGATCTGGTAAAAAATATTCATGGCGCAATTGTCGGTTGTACCGCATTTAATATTGAAGATGGTATTGCAGTGTACTTTAAAGCACGTGCAACAATTCTAGCGACCGGTGGAGCTGGACGAATCTACCAGTCTACAACTAATGCATATATCAATACTGGCGATGGAATTGGAATGGCTTTACGTGCAGATGTTCCAATTCAAGATATGGAGATGTGGCAGTTTCATCCTACAGGAATCGCTGGAGTAGGAGTTTTAATAACAGAAGCATGTCGCGGTGAAGGTGGTTATTTATTAAATAAAAATGGTGAACGTTTCATGAAACGGTATGCGCCTAATTCCAAAGATCTTGCAGGACGTGATGTAGTAGCGCGTTCAATCATGATTGAAATTCTCGAAGGCCGAGGATATGATGGTTCATTGGGCCCACATGTCAAATTAAAATTAGATCATTTAGGTCAACAAATACTCCAATCACGTTTACCTGGAATTTTAGAAATGTCCCGGACATTTGCCCACGTCGACCCCATCCGGGATCCCATTCCAGTTGTACCAACATGTCATTACATGATGGGGGGTATTCCAACTACAATATCTGGCCAAGCACTTACAGTGAATAAAAGAGGAGAAGATGTGATCATTCCTGGTCTATTCGCAGTAGGAGAGGTAGCTTGTGTATCGGTACATGGTGCTAATCGTTTGGGGGGGAATTCTTTATTAGATTTGGTTGTATTTGGACGCGCTATTGGCCTCCACATCAATGATGTGTTTCAAAAACAAGGCCCTTTATTAGAAGCAAGTAATAATGAAATTCAAGCTTCTTTATCACGTTTATTGCGTTGGAATCATAATAAAAAAGGTGAGGATCCAAAAAAAATACGTAAGGCTCTACAGGCCTGTATGCATCGGAACTTCTCAGTTTTCCGAGAAGGCTCCTCTATGGCTCTAGGTATAGAAGAACTTAAGGATTTACAAAAACGTCTCCATGCTGCCCGTCTTGATGATCATTCTAGCGAGTTCAATACTAATCGTATTGAATGCCTAGAATTAGATAACTTAATAGAAACTGCTTATGTAACTGCATTAGCAGCAAATTACCGTACTGAAAGTCGAGGAGCTCATAGCCGAATTGACTATCCTGATCGTAATGATGAAGACTGGTTATGTCATACCCTTTATCTTCCAAAATACAAAAAAATGATACGCCGTGCTGTAAATATGAAACCTATACTGCGTTCACCCTTTTCCCCTCAGGTGCGTAGCTACTAGTAGTAGTTATCAGAGATAAGACAATGGTACTTAAATTTTCTATTTATCGTTATCATCCAGAGTTAAGTATAACTCCATATATGCAAGACTATCTTCTAGAAATAAAAGATAATGAAAACCTTATGCTTTTGGATGCACTGATGCTTCTTAAGGAGAGTGATCCGACACTCACCTTTCGATATTCTTGTCGTGAAGGAGTCTGTGGCTCAGATGGATTAAATATTAATGGTAAAAATCGTCTAGCCTGCATTACCCCAATCTCAATATTGGCACGAAAAAACAAAAATATCATTATCCGGCCATTACCACTTTTACCTATCATTAGAGATCTTGTAGTGGATATGAAGCAATTTTATTTACAATATGAAAAAATTAAGCCTTACTTATGTCATGACTCTAATATAATGCCAGAAAAAGAACATCTACAAACACCAGAACAACGTGATCAAATAGACGGTTTATATGAATGTATTCTCTGTGCATGCTGCTCTACAGCCTGTCCATCTTTTTGGTGGAATCCAGATAAATTTTTAGGACCAGCTAGTCTTCTTACTTCCTATCGATTCCTAACTGATAGTCGAGATACCGCAACCAATAACCGACTTGATAATCTCAGCGATGCCTTTAGCGCGTTTAGATGTCATAGCATTATGAATTGTGTCCAAGTATGTCCAAAAGGCCTAAACCCTGCTGCAGCTATTAGTCATATTAAATCTAAACTATTACAGCGAGACGCTTGATATTTTTATACTACACATCTATGGACTTCTAACTATGTATACAACTATCTTTAATATAACCTCCTAATTAAAGATATGATTAAATTACCTTATACTCAATATGATTTACAATCATATGTATTTGATATTGTAAGACATAATAAGTAAATCAATTAACTAAATTAATGTAATGCATATAAATAAAATATAAACCATGCTTAAGGAATCCAAATGAAGAATAGCATGATAAAGTCCTGGCGAGACTCCTCTTGGATGACTGGAGCAAATCAGGCATATATAGAATGCCTTTATGCAGAATTTTTAATCAATCCATACTCTGTAGATAAAAGATGGCGTTCTCTGTTTGAGCAAATACCTAGAACGGATACTGATCAAGAAGAAAATTATTCTAACTCGCAAGAATCTATTTTAAATACAGAAAAAAGTGATTTACGACTGCAGTGCTCTAAAAATAGTTATGCAAAAACTGATTATCTAGTAAAAATCTGGAAACTAATTAATGCATTTCGTATATTTGGTCATAATAATGCCAATCTGGACCCATTAGGGTTACATGAAAAAAAAATAATTCCAGAACTTGAGTTAGCCTATTATCACTTCAGTACTTATGATCTAGAGCATAAAATCAAAACAAGTCATTACTTTTCTAACGATATAGGTGAAATCAAGTTAGGTGATCTATATACTACTTTACAAAATACTTACTGTGGTTCTGTAGGAATAGAGTTTATGCATATTAGCTATGCAAATGAAAGAGAATGGATTACAAAACAGTTAGAATTAGTAAAACAACCAAGAATGTTTTCTTTAGAACAAAAAAAGAAGATCCTATGTGATCTTACTAAAGCAGAGGGTTTAGAGCGTTACATTGCCTCACAATTTCCTGGTACAAAACGCTTCTCACTTGAAGGCGGAGATTCACTAATACCAATGCTCAATGTGTTAATTCAATATGCTAGAAAAAAAGGAACACATGAAATCGTATTTGGTATGGCACACCGCGGGCGTCTTAACACTTTAATTAACGTTTTTGGAAAAAAACCACAAGATTTATTCAAAGAATTTTCAGGTAAAGAACCAGTTTTTCAAGGTAGTGGTGATGTTAAATATCATATGGGTATTTCTTCTGAAATAGACACTGAGAGTGGAAGCATACATTTAACGTTAGCATGCAATCCTTCTCATCTAGAGATTGTTAATCCAGTAGTAATGGGAATCACACGAGCACATATAGATCGCCTCAATCATAAAGATAAACATCACATTTTACCAGTTACCATTCACGGGGATTCAGCTATTAGTGGACAAGGAGTAGTACAAGAAACTTTAAATATGTCCAGGGTGCCCGGTTACCAAGTAGGAGGGGCAATTCGGATTATCATCAATAATCAAATTGGATTTACCACGTCTAATTCCGAAGAAACCAGATCAACAAACTATTGCACTGATATTGGTAAAATGGTTATGGCACCAATTTTTCATGTGAATTCTGATGATCCTGAAGCAGTAGTCTTTGTTACTCGCCTGGCATTAGATTTTCATTATCTTTTTCAACGAGATGTATTCATTGATCTGGTCTGTTACCGTCGACATGGTCATAATGAAGCAGATGAGCCAAGCACCACTCAACCTATTATGTATCAAAAAATCAAAAATCATCCAACTACTCGTGAAATCTATGCTTCTCAGCTATGTGATGAAAAAGTAATTAGACAGATAGATGCTATGAATATGTTTAAGAGTAATCGTGATTTATTGGACAAAGGAGATTACATCGTTCCTATAACACCAAAAATATATCAACTAAACAACCTTTCTAATCAAAAGATTATTCATAGTAATGTTACCCAGTGTCAAGAACAACAAAACAATATCACAATGAATCATTTACAAAGCCTTGCTACCAAAATCAGCACAATTCCAGAAGGCATAACTATGCATTCACGCATTATCAAAATTTATAAAAATCGTGCTGAGATGGCAAGTGGAGATAGACCATTTGATTGGGGTGCAGCTGAAAATCTTGCGTATGCCACACTTCTAGATATTGGTATTTCATGCCGCCTTTCTGGTGAAGATATTAGACGTGGCACCTTTTTTCATCGTCATGCTATGATTCATAATCAATCTAATGGATCAATATACTGCCCCTTAAAAAACCTTAATAAATATCAAGGTTCTTTTGATATATGGGATTCCGTTCTTTCAGAAGAAGCTGTATTAGCATTCGAATATGGCTATTCAATAACAGCACCAAATGTCTTAACAATCTGGGAAGCTCAATTTGGTGATTTTGCTAATGGTGCTCAAGTAGTTATTGATCAGTTTATTAGTAGTGGCGAACAAAAATGGGGTTGTCGGTCTAACTTAGTAATGCTTCTTCCTCATGGCTACGAAGGACAAGGACCAGAACATTCGTCCGCTCGTCTTGAGCGCTATTTACAACTCTGTTCTGAAAACAATATACAAGTATGTATTCCATCTACACCTTCTCAGCTATATCATATGTTACGACGTCAGATGCTAACGAAGCTGTATCGTCCACTTATAGTAATGTCACCTAAATCCTTATTGCGTCACTCAGAAGCTGTTTCCTCATTAGAGGATCTTTCCTGTGGTAAATTCGAATTAGTCATTAATGAGATCGATAAACTCTTTATTCCATCATTAAAACGCATTATACTCTGTTCAGGTAAGGTATACTACGACCTTTTACAGAAACGACGTACAAATCAGCAAACTAATATTGCTATTTTACGTATCGAGCAATTATACCCATTTCCTTATCAAGCACTACAAACCGTATTACAAGAATATACCCATATCAATGATTTTATCTGGTGTCAAGAAGAACCAAAAAATCAAGGCGCATGGTATTTTGTTAAAAATCATTACCAAACAGTTCTACCATTAGGGGCTACTTTACGTTATGCTGGACGACCATCTTCTGCTGCACCGGCAGTAGGTTATATATCCTTACATCGTCAACAACAAGAAGATCTATTAAATAACGCATTGACTATTGAATAATGTTAAGATATTAAATAATTTTAAGGAAATAACATGAGTAGCATAGATATCATCGTTCCTGATTTGCCAGAATCTGTATCTGATGCGACTGTTTCTAAATGGCATAAAAAAATTGGCGATAGAATACAGCGTGACGAAATTTTAGTTGATATTGAAACTGATAAAGTAATAATCGAAATTCCAGCAGTTGATGATGGTATTCTAACAAATATTGTAATTAACACAGATGCTTCTGTTAAAGCTCATCAAATATTAGGGCACTTTAATTCCTTACAGGATGATGATCAATCCGAATCTTTTCAAATGCAAAATCAAATAGATGTTCTAAAACCTAATAAAAAAAAATCTATCGATGAAAAACAAATCAAATCTCTTGGTCCTGCGATGCGTCGTTTTATCAATGAGAATAAGGAAAAATCAGACATATTAAAAAATAATAACATCAATTCTCTATTTTCAAGAAAAAAAACAGAAGAACCTTCTATTGATTATTTATCTGTCTCTTCTGAAGCGCCAGAAGACAGTAAATCTGTATGCTTAACTCTTAAAGATCGTAGTGAAAAGCGTATACCTATGACGAATTTTCGTAAAAGAATGACAGAACGTTTAATGTATACAAAAAATACAACTGCTATGTTGACTACCTTTAATGAGATGAACGTACAACCCATTTTATCTTTACGTCAAAAATATGGGTCATCATTTGAAAAAACATATTCTGTTCGTTTAGGGTTAATGTCCTTTTATATTAAAGCTGTAGTAGAAAGTTTAAAACATTATCCAGAAATTAATGCATCTATTGATCGTTCAGAAGTAGTGTATCATAACTATTTTGATATTAGTATTGCTGTCTCTACAGCACGAGGTGTTATTACTCCAGTATTAAGAAATGCTGATACTTTGAGTCTTTCTGATATAGAAAAGACAGTAAAAGAATTAGCAAAAAAAGCACGTGATAATAAACTTGACTATAATGAGCTTACCGGAGGTACTTTTACTATTACCAATGGTGGGGTTTTTGGATCATTAATATCTACACCACTTATTAATCCACCGCAAAGCGCTATTTTAGGAATGCACGCAATTAAAGAACGTCCAGTAGCAGTTAATGGAGAAATAGTAATTTTACCTATGATGTACATTGCTCTTTCTTATGACCATCGACTTATCGATGGACGTGAAGCGGTTGGTTATCTTAACACATTAAAAAATTTATTAGAAGACCCAGCTCGTATTTTATTGAATATTTAAATATAATTATTTAGTAATCTCTTTATCTAACAGATCAAAATAGATGTTATGAACAGAATTATATTTAAGACCAAGTAACAACAATCCTATTTTATATATTATAATTAGTGTTTCTAAAAAATAATACATCCTTATCTATAAGATTAAGCGGTACTTCTAAACTTAACTTAAATGAAAATAAAAATTTTATTCTTTATAAAAAGAATTGATGATTATTTTATTTATATAAGAATAGTTTATAAATCAAAAACTTATATTCATAATAAAACAGATGATAATTAATTCGATATAGATACTATTCTCTATATCATATAATAACGAATCTAGGATGAATATATAGTAATTTATTATTTTTTGGATTAAAGAAATGTCTGTAATTCAGGTAGCATTACCTATTCCTTATTCTAGTAATTTTGATTATTTGTTACCTATTCATATTAAGTATGTGGTTGTTGGTGGACGAGTACGTGTTCCTTTTGGCAATCGAAAAGAAATTGGCATAGTAGTCTCTATTAAAAATAGTAGCATTTATCCATATCATAAACTAAAAAAAATAGATCAAGTACTAGACATTAAATCATTATATCATCCTAATCTATGGCTTCTTTTGAACTGGATTTCTAACTATTACCATCTTTCATTAGGCCAAATTTTATTTTATTCTTTACCAATATTGCTACGTAAAGGAGAGTTACTAGAATCCCATCCCCTATACCACTGGGTTATTACTTCTAAAGGACGTAAACAGTTTTTTGATGATATTAATCATAATACCAAAACATATGAAATTCTTACTAAATTATATTACAAACCATTATATAATGATGATACAAATAACAATAAGATTACTAATGACATCCTTCAATCACTAGCTTCCAAAGATCTATGTAAATTAGAAAAAATTATTCATGTAAAACAAGATTGGCATAAAAATTATTCTATAAATAATGTATACTTACATATGAATATAGAACAAAGAATTGCTATCTCAACTATTTGTAAATCACATAATAACTTTATTGTTTGGTTATTTATGTGGACTATAAACTATGATAAAACTGCAATCTATCTTTGTATGATAGAAAACATTATGTCTAAGGGGAAACAAATACTTATCTTAGTTCCACAAATTAACTTAATATTAAAGATGATTAGATTATGTCAAGCAAGGTTTAAAGTTCCAATTGATATTTTTCATTCTAAATTAAATAATAAAAAACGATTGAATGCATGGAAAAGATCTAGGTCTGGCGAAACAGCTATCATTATAGGAACTAATTCAGTTATTTTTACTCCTTTACATCAACTTGGACTCATCATTCTTGATGACGAACACCATGTAGCATATCAAAATAAAAAAGGTGGACGTTATAACATTCGTGATATTGCTATATTACGCGCAAAACAAGAGAACATACCTATTATTATGGGCTCTACCACACCGTCACTAAAGACATTACATAATGTCGATTTAGGAAAATATCATGAAATAAATTTAAGGCAATCTCAATATGATACTAATTCCGTGATACGAACGTTAGTGAATATAAAAAATCTCTATCTAAAAAATGGTTTATCACCGTTGCTAATAGAAAGAATGAGATTACATCTTAATAAAAATAACCAAATTCTATTGTTTTTAAATCGTCGTGGTTTTTCACCGATTCTATTATGTCATGAATGCAACTTGATTATTCAATGTGAGATATGTCATCAGAGTTACACATTACATAAAAACATAGACCAACTACAATGCCATTCTTGTCAAAGAAGTATCCCAATACCATATAAATGTTTTAATTGTGGATCTAAAGCTCTTATATCAATTGGTATAGGAACAGAACAACTAGAACTGAATTTAAAAGTATTATTTCCTAATATTTCTATAACACGTATCGACACTGATACAATACCGTTAACTGGTAAACTAGAAGAAAAATTAAAAAATACTGATAGTAGTAAAGCGCATATTTTAGTTGGTACACAAATGATTATACAAGAATGTTTTTTCTCGAATGTAACATTAGTAATTTTACTAGAAGTAGATAATATCTTATTTTCTACTGATTTCCGATCTGTAGAATATTTTGCTCAACTTTATCATCAGATTGTTAGGATGTTAAAAAATAATAGCAAAAAGGGAGAAATTATATTTCAAACTTGTTATCCAGAACACCCTACTTTTCAAACTTTATTAAATAAAGACTATATTTTTTTTGCGAAAACAACTCTTGCAGAACGTAAAAATCTTTTACTTCCACCATATATCCATCAAGTCATTTTGAATGTAGAAGACAAAGATAACAAAAGTGCATATTATTATCTTGTAAAGATATATAAACTTCTTAAGCTACATCCAATATATAATTCATCGTTACAAATCATTGGCCCTACACCGTTACTATCTGTTCATCGATCTAATCAATATAAATGGCAACTAGCTCTCTATCATCCATCTTTATCAACACTTCATCAGATCACGAAATTAAGTTTAATATCTATTAAAAATTTATTGATGTTAAAAAAGATTAAATTAACATTAGAAATCAATTAATTTTAATGCTAATTTAGTAATAGAGTTATTTTTATAAAAAGATCTAAAAGACAATATAATTTTACCTAAAAGAATTCAATGTTTGTAAAAATCATTTTTATTGCAAATATGATTCAAATCTAGATTCAAATCTAATGGTAACTATTTTTACGAAAAATCTTACATAAAGTAACCTTGATTAGAAATAATCATTTTTAATTAAAATAGTAAAACAAGTTATATATCACTATTATAGTTAATAAAATTATGCATAAATATTCAATATATTAAAACTTTCTAAGTTATATATACGATATATATTACTTTCACATTATGCATATATTGTTAGTTAACTTCGATGTTAGAAAAAATATTCTCATCATGTATACGATTGTTTAATATAGATTAATGAATATTAATAATAATACTCTTAATGCCTTGTAAATCCGGTTGACATGAGATCTTTAATATTTTGAAACATTTTATCCATACCTCCTTTCTTTATTTTATTCATCATTTGTTGCATATCATTTAACTGCTTAAGCAATCGATTAACATCTTGTACTGTCATACCGGAACCAGAAGCAATACGTCTTTTACGAGAGCCTTTAATTATGTTAGGATATTGACGTTCTTTATATGTCATTGATTGAATCATCGCTTCCATGCGACTTATAGAGATATCGTTTAAATGTGATTGAATATAAGTTGGTATTTCTTCTATTACTGGTAGCTTACTAAGCAAACCAGATACGCCACCTATATTTTTAAATTGTTTTAATTGGTTAAGAAAATCATTAAAATCTAGATTATTATTTTTTAAAGTTTTTTTCGCTAATTTTTCAGCTTCAACTTTATCTACTTTATTTTCAATATCTTCGATTAAAGATAATATGTCACCCATTCCTAATATTCGTGAAGCAATGCGATCAGGATAAAAAGGTTCTAATTCTTCAATCTTTTCTCCAACACCTATAAATTTAATAGGTTTACCAGTGATATAACGAATTGATAATGCAGCTCCACCACGGGAATCTCCATCTAATTTTGTTAGAATTACACCAGTTAATGGTAATGATTCATTAAATGATCGAGCAATATTAGCGGCATCTTGTCCCATCATAGCATCAACTACTAGTAATGTTTCTACTGGCATAATAGTTGTATGTAATGTTTTAATCTCTTTCATTTTTACATCATCAATATGCAAACAACCCGCAGTATCTACTATAAGAACATCATAAAATTGTAGTTTGGCTTGATGAGCCGCAGATTTTACAATATCAATAGGATTTTGGCTTGAATGAGATGAAAAAAAATCTACTCCAATTTGTTTAGATAAAGTCTCTAATTGTTGAATAGCAGCCGGACGATAGATGTCAGAAGAAGCTATAAGTACTTTTTTTTTGTACTTATCATGTAGAAATTTACTAATTTTACCAACACTTGTAGTTTTGCCAGCACCTTGTTGACCTACTAAGATAATGACTGCTGGAGGTTGAACTTTTAAGTTAAGGTGTTCATTTTTTTCACCCATTAGAAGTGTGAGCTCTTGCTTCATTAGTTTAATAAATTCTTGTCCCGGAGTAAGACTTTTATTTACTATCTGATTAATAGCACGTTCTTTTACATGCCTAATACATAAACGAACCACTGGTAGTGAAACATCTGCTTCTAATAATGATTTTCGCACTTCACGCAAAGTATCTTTAATATTGTCTTCAGTTAATCTACTACAACCCCTAATTTTTCTTAAGGCTTGTGATAAGCTCTTGGTTAAATTATTAAACATATTTTGTTTCTCAACATAATTAAATTATCTTAAAGGATATATAGTGTATTAAAAGAATTATATTTTAATATTTAATTAAAATGAAATAAGTAGATGTATATAATCTTCTTTAAAATCAGTGTATATAAGTTTTGCTAGATAGCATCATTCATATCTATTACATTTGAATTTATATGGTATGTTTATATGAATAAAGATTCAATCTTCATTGTTGAACTAAAATTGTTACAAAAAATAGTTGCTCATACATTCATGATGTATTGATAAAAAATCTTGACTATTGTAATCATAAGTATATATAGGCATAGATTTTTAGTGAAAAACATAATTTAAATAAAAAATATTATAATAAATTGAATTATTTTGGCAAATAATTACAGATAGTCTATAGAAATCCTATTTATGATAGTAGTTTAAAATAAAGTTGTCAGCTCTATTCTTTTAGAATAGAAATAGAATTTTTTTTTGATGGCCCCTGCTGGACTTGAACCAGCGACCAAGCGATTATGAGTCGCCTGCTCTTACCGTCTGAGCTAAGGGGCCTTGCAAGTATTTGATATGAACAACTATCTAATAATTTTGATAATTAATATATATAGCGCTTTTCTCCAATTATACGTTATTATAATAACATAAATAACTGTCATTACTCTATGATTATCTTATATTTTCTTTAAATTGATAGTCTAAACAAAATTAATATAATTTAACTAGTAAATAATATGATTTCTCTTTATCTAGAATAATACAGAAGATGAATGGAATTCAAATATAATTTTATTAATTCAAAACTACATTATATAAAAAATTCTTAAATCATATTGAATTTAAGAAATAAAGCTCCATTATCTATATTTATAGATAATGATATGATCAATAAATCATGAATATCAAAAATTCAGTTATCTAATAAAAACTTGATTTGTCAATTTGTAAAATAGGATCAGTTTTATAATAAAAAGTAAAGATCCTATAGATAGCTATACTAAGATTCAGTAGATTAAGTAAAACCTATGTAATGTATATCATGATTAAATATCATAAAAATTGCTTTAATAATCTATCTAGCATGATAGGTTTTTCTATAAAATTAACACAGTAATTCTAATGAATGAATAAAATTCATTGCAAAATTTTATATACTCAATTATTATTGATTGAATATATAAAACTAAGATTAAAGATTTAATCTGTATTAAAAATTTTAAATTCTTATTTAGAGTTCATTAATGATTAATTAGTATTATTATATTTAATTATTTAATTAAAATTAAATGTTAATATTAAGATCAATTATGATAACTTCAACAAGTAATAGAATACCATAATAAATATCTAAATAATATTTATTTATTACAATAATTATCCTTTTTATAGGCTATTCATGCTTTTCATATATTTTATATTATTTCATGATAGATAATTTTACATTTTTATTATCTATAATTAATATACTTTTATTATTTTATTGAATTGAATAAGAATTCAAATCTGTTATTAGAGATAATACTATTTATTATGATACCTTAAATTTTAGTTATTGTTCATATTAAAAATAAATGAGTATAACAAATATATCGTTAAATATAATTTTTAATTATTTTAATAGAAAATATTATATCAAATATTTATCTTACTCGATGTATGAAATCAGTATTATATTTGAAATGATACAATCAGTTTTTATTTAGTACAGAAGTTTCCCACGCAATATGCCATGGTTCTTGATCTATTTCAGGCGCACCCTCTAAAGTGATAAAAATACCAGGAGCGGCAATAAGTACATCTCCATAAAAAATCAAAGGAGTACGCGTACGATTCCATGGTGGAATCTCATGTTCTTGCCATATCTTTTTTAAAGAACGGCTTCTAGAACGACCTATAATCTTGAATAATCCATATGCGCAAAAACGTACATTCACAATAGTATGTATAGTAGGATAACGTAATGCTATGCCATTTAAAGACTGAGTAAGCTGACCTAATCCATCAGGTAAGGATAAAGGCTTCCAAGGTGGTTCCCATAATAACTTAATGTTAATTAATGATTTTTTCAGTGACATAAAATATAGCCGAGAACGGAAACGTCTTATTTCTTTAATCCCAATTTTTAAAGATGGATTTGCATCTGGACGGGCAATAGCGACTTCTTTCCATATTCGTTTTAATGAATCATAAGATGGAAGCTCACCGTTGTATTGACGAGCAATCCAGCGACGTAATAATGCTGCACGACGAACCGAACTCATTGTTAATAATGGTATGTAATCTAATGAATTAGAGGAATCTATTAAAGAATTTAATGTATCTAATAAACATTCATCTAATAAACGTTCTTGCTCACCACATAATTTTGCACTACGTGAAACTGTACTAGAAAAATAAGGCCACCTTTTATTTAGTAATGGTATTATTTTTAAACGCAAAAAATTACGATCATAGCGGATATCTTGATTACTATCATCTTCAATCCAAATAAGACCATGATAATGTGCTAATTCTTCTAGTTTTTCCCGTGTATAAGTAAGGAGAGGTCGAAGGTGATAACTACCTCTTTGGTTCTTTGAAGGGAGCATTCCTGCTATACCCGCTGGCCCTCTTCCACGTTTTAATGCTAATAAAACTGTTTCACACTGGTCATCTTGATGATGACCAGTGAGTAGTACTTCTCCTGTTAATAGCATTTTATATAAAGCATTATAACGTACTTGACGTGCTGAAGATTCTATTCCTTGTCCCTTAGAATTTACTTGAACACTATGAACCACTAAAGGAACTTTCCAAGTTGTACATTGATTCTGGCAATGGATTATCCATTTTTTAGAATCATTATGTATGCCATGATCAATATAAGCTGCTCGAAGTCTCAAATCAGTATATTTTTTACGTAGCTGAACCAATTGATAAAGAAGAATACTGGAATCTAACCCACCACTATACGCTATTAATACAGAACGCTGATTTAAAAGAGCATGTTCTAAGTCAATAGTAGACAATATCATTTATTGTTCCAAACAATGCAGATAACTAAAAGCTATATTGCGCTATAGATAATTTAATTATACATTAAGTTTTATAGAATAATTAGATACGATTATTTTAATGTAGTTAATAATTTATCTAAGTAAGATATTTAGATGTAAATCTTGGTATTAATTCATAAAGTTTAAAAATTTCAGACAAATTTTTAAATCTATTAATTTTTAATATTATAATGTGTTAAAATAGAATACAATTCTATTGTAAAAAATCAAAATAAAGATTGATGTTTAATAACATTATCTATTTTATATTTCATTATCATGATAATTATATCATGTTATGATTTTTTTTAATGATTACTTTGTATTAGGTTAAAGGTTTGTTATTAAATTATTTAAAAATAACAATGTTTTACCATTAAAAAATCGTGCTTTATAAGTATTATATTAATATAAATTAGCATCCAATAAATGACATTTAATAAAATATATCATAGTTCATCACTGATGATGAAATATATTTTTATTAAAAATGAGTTATATTATTTAGATTAATAAGTATATTAAATTTAATTGATTAAATTCGTATTTAACAAAATTATTATAAACTATTTATATAATTAAAGCATTAGTTACCATATATATGACCAAAAGAACCACGAATAATACTAGAAAATAAAATCATAAATTATATTAAATAGTTTGTTGGTTATTAAAACATTCATTTAGATATCTTTGTAAGATAGGTAAATTGATGTAATTAAATTAGTTTTACTCTATGTTTATCTAGTTAATTAGATTTAAAATTGATCAATCAAATCATCTATTCAAAAATACTACAAAAGTCTTAATTACAGAGATTTAAGAAATTTAAAACTTAATTGTATATATCTAATTAATTGTTTATCTAAATAGACTAAATACTAATTATTGTTGTCTTTCACTCAATATAATTAAAGTATTATATAATTGAAATTATACGTGTATATTACATTTTTTATCTGATTCATTATTATTTAGTTTTTAAAAGATCAGTTGTTTAGAAATTTTGCATACAAAGTAAGACTGGGATTCCTGGACTATTCAACACAACTTATCGACTAGAACGTATATTATATGAGTCGTAATCATTTATTTAAATTATAGAAGTAAAGTGTGCAATCCAGGTTTCCTAGTGTTATTCTATAAGAATATTTAATCTTATCGATCTATTTAATCACTAAAGTTAGCTCGATTTCGCAATTCTTTTCCTGGTTTGAAATATGGTACAGATTTGCTTTTTAATTTTACTTTTTCTCCAGTTTTAGGATTGCGACCAATACGAGATGAACGATAGTGTAGAGAGAAGCTACCAAATCCTCGAATTTCGATACGTTCACCTTTAGACAACATACCTATCATCTGCTCTAATATCTTTTGTATTACATCCTCAATCATTTGTATCGAAATATGCGATTGCTGTGCAGCTAACTTTTCAATCAGTTCCGTCTTGGTCACACAATCCTCCGTTAAATTATTGATTAGAATAATTGTGATAATTCAACCTTCTATTTTAAAATAGAACTACGTAAACTAATATTATTCACTTTGTGCAGCTTTAAAAGCTGCAGCCATCACATTAGAAAAGTTACTCTCTTCTTTTTCTTTTTGAATAGGATTAATAAAATCTCGTTCATCTATTTTATCTTTAGAACGAGAAGATAAACTAACTATACGATTTTTACGATCTGCACCATTAAATTTAGCAGTAATATAGTCACCAACTTTTAATATAGGATCAGAATTTTCTGTATGATCTAATGTTGTTTCAGTAATACGAAGATACCCTTCTACACCATCATCTAATTTTATTGTAGCGCCTTTTGCATCTACAAGCATAACCGTTCCATTAACAAGAGTACCTTTCTTATTTAATAAAAGATAACTGTTAAATGGATCTTCTATTAACTGTTTAACACCTAAAGAGATACGCTCACGTTCCGCGTCAACTTGTAAAACTACAGTAGCAATATCATCACCTTTTCTATAATTACGTATAGATTCTTCATCTGTATTATTCCAAGAAATATCAGATAAATGAACTAGGCCATCGATACCACCTTCTAAACCTATAAAAATACCAAAATCTGTGATGGATTTAATTTTTCCTATAACTCGATCGCCTTTTTTATAACTTTCAGAAAATTTTTGCCAAGGGTTTGGCTGACATTGCTTGAGTCCTAAAGAGATACGTCGACGCTCTTCATCAATATCGAGTACCATTACTTCTACCGTATCAGATACGTTAACAATTTTAGATGGATGGATATTTTTATTAGTCCAGTCCATTTCTGAAATATGCACTAGACCTTCAACACCTTCTTCAATTTCCACAAAACATCCATAATCGGCTAAATTCGTTACCCGACCATTGAGTTTTGTTCCTTCTGGGTAACGTACTGCAATAGCTACCCATGGATCTTCTCCCATTTGCTTTAAACCTAATGAAACACGAGTGCGTTCACGATCAAACTTAAGAATTTTCACTAAAATTTCATCACCAACAACAACAACTTCACTAGGATGTTTCACACGTTTCCAGGCCATATCGGTGATATGAAGCAATCCGTCAACACCGCCTAAATCAACAAATGCACCATAATCAGTAAGATTTTTAACGATTCCTCGTATTTCTAACCCTTCTTGTAAATGTGTTAGAAGATGATCACGTTCTGCACTACTTTCTGATTCAATAACAGATCGACGCGATACTACAACATTATTTCTTTTTTGATCTAATTTTATAACTTTAAACTCTAGTTCTTTACCTTCTAAGTGTATTGTATCACGAACTGGACGAACATCCACTAAGGAACCTGGTAAGAACGCACGAATTCCAGCTAGTTCAACTGTAAACCCTCCTTTAACTTTACCATTAATTACACCAGTAACAGTTGCAGCTTCTTCATAAGCTTTTTCTAAAGCAATCCAAGCTTCGTAACGTTTAGCTTTTTCACGGGACAACAGGGTTTCCCCAAAACCGTCTTCTACTGCATCTAAAGCAACATCGACTTGATCACCAACTCGAATTTCTAATCTACCAGATGCATTCCTAAATTGTTCTGTAGAGATTGTAGATTCAGATTTTAGACCTGCATCAACTATAACAATATCTTTGTCAATAGATAACACTACACCACGCACGATAGAGCCAGGTCGGGTCTCAATTTTTTTTAGAGACTCTTCAAACAGTAAAGCAAAAGATTCAGTCATAATTGATAATCTTCAGGATTCTTAAATTTAACATCCCCTATCATCCTGACAGGTGGAATTTTGTGGCATGATCCATGGTGTCCATCACATAGAATGAGATACATTATTTAGTACTCTCTAATTTTTATAGATTCACTGAGTATTTCTGAGATTTACAGTAAAGAAAGTTTTTTGTATACATAATTAAGAGCAATTCCAAGTACTTGTTTCATTGGGATATTAGTTGAATCAATCCTTAGTGCATCAGGTGCAAGAAGAAGAGGAGAACTACTGCGTTGACGATCGCGCTCATCTCTCTCTTGAATCTGATCTATAAGGTTATTAAAATTAACACTAAAGCCATTTTTCTGCAACTGTAGCTTACGTCGGTTGACACGTTCGGATAGATTAGCATCTAAAAAAATTTTAATTAATGCATCAGGAAAAACTACTGACCCCATATCACGACCATCTGTAATTAATCCTGGTGGTAGACGAAATTTACGTTGAAATGATAGTAAAATTTCTCGTACACACGGTAATACAGCAATTTTCGATGCTATTATACTAATGTTTTGATTACGAATTTTAGTGGATACATCTTTACCTTCTAGTATAACCTGTACTTTTCCATTTTTAGAATAAAACAAAACTTGAAGTTGCATGGCAACTCTACAAATATCTTCTTCAACACTGAGATTAATTTGATTTTCTAATGTTAACAAAGCTAATACTCGATAAATTAGACCAGAATCAAGAAAATTCCATTTTAATATTTTGGTCATTTCTTGACATAATTGCCCTTTTCCTGCAGCACTAGGACCATCGATGGTTATGACAGGTACCGTATTGGTCACCCAGTGTTCTCCTTCATTAAAAAACTTAAATTAGTCTAATTGTATGTTGAAATTAGGATGAATATATGTAACTTTGATGATTAAATTATTCATTGTGATAGATTGTGTAGAATATGAATTCAACTTCAAAATGATATTTTGTATAAAGCAATATTTATCATAATATTTTAAATAAATAAATATAGTATTTTAAGACAGCACCACTATTTTATGATTAGTTTTATTATAGAAGCGTTTTATTTTTAAGATTATTAATTTTTTAAAAAAATAGAAAATGTAATTTTCATTATAATGATCTTATGTTTAGATGTATATTTAGTGATAATGATAAATAAATTTTTTACCAAGCAAGATCGATATCTATTCAAAATGATTACAAATAGTCTATTGCTTCTATAAGCATTGCTTGCTAAGCGTTTCACTAAATTATCTGAATTCTTAATGACACCTAATTATCTCTTTTTTATAAACAATTATTTACAGATTATTTTCTACTTTTAATTAAGATATTATAATCAAGATTGATCACAAACATTAAGAAACTTTCTAATACAATTACAGAATTTTTAATATTTAATAAAGTTGATCATGATCAGATATCTTATATTCTATTTTTTCTTTACTTCATTACAAATGAACTAATATTTTTTAAATATTATTTTTTAAAGAATAAAAGACGTTTTGAGGAAAATAGATGACATATAATAAATAAAATGAAATTAGTATGATAGTTAATTATGTGATTATAGTAAGATTGATATCTTCTATATATAAAGAAAATGATTGTAATAATTTACATCATGATTCATGATATTCAGATATTTTATCGACCCAAAATATGTCTTGTTACCATATTCTGTAGAGTTACAAATAATTTTTAATTTCATATTTTGTCTAAATTAAAATTTTATATAGAGTGAGTTATTACATATGTTGAATTATATGTGTTATTATTCATTATTCTATGGTAATAGAATATCATAAAAATATAATTTTTAAAAATTTTAAAAATTTATTGTAATTACAAGTACCAGTAAATTACTACTATAGTATTTTATACAATAGATAAAATAAAATCAACTATATAGATTAATAATAAGATTGAAATAGAGTTTTAATAAACACAAAGTTATAATTTATTTTTATGACTAGATATTAAAGATTAAAATATGAATATCCATATCAAGATCACCTAAGTATGAAATATCTTGTTAAGGTGTATTGCCTTTATTTTAGATTAAAAGTATGTAACATATTATAAGCACAGGATCTACATAGATCTTTTCATTTCAATATTAATTTTATGATAAAGTCTATGAACTGTAATCAAGACCACAGGATGAAATAACCATATTTATAGTTAGTATTTCATAAAAAATATATAAATTAATTATCTATAATATTTTATAGAAATATAATTATATTAAGTTTTAGATGGTCTGTTAAAATAACAACATGTTAAATATGATTTCATATCATCTACAAGCTTGAATTTTATAAGAAATAGCATTATATATCCATAATATTTATATTCAAAATTTTACATAAAATCATCTGATTTTATCACTCTAAACACTAGCATAGCATTATAGAGAAATACATGAATACTCCTATAGTTTTATAACCCCGTGATGTATACAATCCAGCAGATAATGATTCGGAAAGAAAATAGTGTCTTCAATCTTTTATCTAAAAGTTGAAATGATTTGTTTGCATATGAGCGATTGGCTATAACTATAATATTATAATACAGATTACTATTATTAATGATGTGATACAAGAGATTTGTGTTAAATTGATTTATTTTTCTATTTTTTAAGTTTCCCCCTTTTTTAACTACTTAAAAACTAGATTAGTAAGATACTAAGAAAAAGTAGGAGAACTATTAAACATAGAATTGTTCTCTTCTAATACTTTATAATGAAAATTGATGGTAATTTATTCCGTGTTTAGTCTAGAAGATCTTCACGAACAACAACTACTGTTAGAGCAGTAATACCAATATTTTTTATGCAGTAGTATATAAAGATACCATACCTACTGAGGTTGAAAGGTTTTGATAAAAGAGTAAATGAGAGTTTAGCTACCAGTGTATACTGAGGAAGATTAGATATTTCGTGTATAGCGAAATAATCAATGGTTTTATTGGGACTAAAATAAATATAAGTAGATTTTTCGGATATTTTCTATCTGTTCATTACAAGGATGCCGAAGTATATTTATGTTAATATTTTTACATTGATTAATTAGGTTCATAATATTTTTGTATTTCTTTAATAGCGCTTTTGGATCAATAGCCTCATTAATGTAATCTGCTTTTACTACTTTGTTCTAATAAATGTAAAAAAAATTCTGAAAATTCCCTATGTGCTCCACTGGAATAAAATAAAAATTTTGTAATTGAGTAGAATCTTAAGTAAAGAGCGTAAAATACTTATAGCTTCTTCAGTCATGTGAACAAATGCTTGACTACGATGATTAATTTTCATCACAAATTGTCCTAAAACACGCCAATTGTCTAATTTCTTGCTTAACAGACTAAACACCGTCTTTAAGTAACATGGCCAGTCCAGAAATAAAATTAAAAATTAGATTCATGCTTGAACCATTGTTATACATTTTATAATCACTATTATTTTTGTCTATATTTATGAACATATTGTTATATTCATAGATTGTTATAAACAACAGGTTTTCAATGTAAATTTGAATGTGATGAAATGAAAAAATTAATTAAATTATAGTCTAAAACTCTAGAAATATCATGGTATTATTATTTTATAAATACATGATAATATCATGATCTGTATACAATATTAAAGTATTATAATAATGAGTTTTTTATTTATTTGAGTCTCTGTAGATAAGAAGAAAATAATAAAGATAAAGTAATTTTTCTTATGAGATTTATTATCAAATAATGCTTATAACATAATGGACATGTATTTACATTATCAATTTTATTAAGTAAGTAAGACGTAATTTACATATGAAATGACATTGTTATAACCTTAAAAAGATAGAATTTTATTTGAACTTAGTGGTAGTAATAGTGAATACTATAGTAATATTTATTGGCTTATATAAGTAAATTTCATGTATTGTCTCATGATCTATACTACTAATAAGCAAGATTAATTATTTACTACAAATATCACTGAAGAGATTATTTTAGTTTTTTGGATTACTACAATAGTCGATTACAATAGGTGAAATAATCTAACCATACTAAAATAGTAAAATTACAAGCATGCCTAATCTTCCTAAATTAAGTTTATATATTCATATTCCTTGGTGTATAAAAAAATGTCCATACTGTGATTTTAATTCATACTCTTTACAAGAAAGAGTACCTGAAGAAGATTATGTGCGTCATCTATTAAATGACTTATCAAATGATATCTCTTTAGTATCTGAAAGAAAGATAGAGAGTATTTTTATTGGTGGTGGAACACCCAGTTTATTTAGTAGTAAAAGTATTCAGTTGTTGCTTGATGGAGTACGTATTGGTCTTAATGTTTCTCCATTAGTAGAAATTACTATGGAAGTCAATCCTACTTCAATAGAAGTCAGTCGATTAAGTGGCTATAAAATATCTGGAGTTAATCGTATTTCCATTGGAGTTCAAAGTTTTAACCAAAAAAGCTTACGATACCTTCATCGTACTTATCATTCAAATGAAGCAATCAAAGCGATAGTATTAACAAGTGAGTTAGGTTTGAATAGTTTTAATATTGATTTAATGCATGGTTTACCAAATCAAAATAAAAAAGAAGCATTAAAAGATTTAAAAGTAGCAATTAACTTGAAGGCTCCTCATATTTCATGGTATCAGTTAACAATTGAAAAAAATACATTATATTCAATAATTTTGCCACCGTTACCAAGTGAAGATGATTTATGGGAGATTTTTCAACAAGGTAAGAAGTTGCTACTAACTTCTGGTTATGAACAATATGAAATTTCATCTTATGCTAGATCCGGGAGTTATTGTAAACATAATTTAAATTATTGGCGATTTGGTGATTATCTTGGTATTGGTTGTGGAGCGCATGGAAAAATTACTAAACTAGATGGTACAATTATTCGAACAGAAAAAACTAGACATCCTCATAAATTTATGTCTGGTTGTTATCTACATAAACTTTTAGAAGTATCTGATTCTGATAAGCCATTCGAGTTTTTTGTAAATAGATTAAGGTTATTCGAACCAATACCAAAAAGTGAATACAGAAATCATACTGGTTTGTTAGAAAACGGTATTCGAAGCTCACTTGAGATATGGATTAAGAGTGGTTATTTAATAGAAACAGATAATTTTTGGCAAGTTACTCAGAAAGGACGATTATTCTTAAATACTATGTTAGAAACATTGTTATTTTAAAAAAAAATAATTTTTTTAAAATAAAAAAATTTTCACTTTTACATATAAAACTTATTCCATTTAGTATCAAGAAAATTTATTCTATATTTTATATTTTAAATAAATCTATAAATAAATAACAGAAATGAATAGTTAACAATATTTTCCTTATCTAGTAATTTAAGTTATATATTATAATATATTTAATAGATTTTTAGCATAGATTAGTGATTTTTATTAAGTCCTCTAAATTCATAATTATTTAAATTAAAAGATAGTTAATGATAAGATCATGCATAAGAATAGGTTTTATATAAATAGCTTGTTTAACATCTTTTTAGATCATAAATCTATTTGAAAACAAATAGGATACTTATCTATATTTTTAATTAACCTATTAATATAATAATTTATAAATACATCTATTGTATAGCGAGATTGAGTTAACATAGCTCATGTTATCTATATAGGTAGTATCTATAATATTCAGTTATAATACTTCTACAATAGATTATTTATATAAATATTGCCATAAAGTAATCTGTCTAATAAAAAATAAATCAATTTAATCAATCTTTTAATAGTGATATCTGGTACTAAATTAAAAATGATGATAGATAGCTATTTATAGTATAAATATCAATTCTATTAAAAATTAAGATAATGTATTTTAATTTTCTCATAGCATTATTTTACCGATTAAATATACTGAACTATTGTTTGATGTAACACTCACCATTACAATCATTAATGTACTAATAAATAGAACAACTTATTTTTGTCATTTTTCTCTATATTAGATAACGTATAAACTGCGATAATAACTATATAGTATCATAGATTCATCTATTAGCACTCTTTAATTTAATAATTAAAGACAAGACAACTTCTAAAAATATTTCGAGCGATCTGTATGGCGATAGGGCTATACCCATCCGCTATTTCTGGTTCAGGAGGGTATGCGATGTTCGACGTACTAATGTATTTATTTGAAACTTATATTCATAATCAGGCAGAAATGCGAGTAGATCAAGATAAGTTAACTAATGATTTATCTGATGTAGGATTTCATCGTGAAGATATTTTTAATGCTTTGACCTGGTTAGAAAAATTAGTAGATTATCAGGATGGATTAATTTCCCCAATTTTTTTAACTACTGATCCACTGTCTATGCGTATTTACACTCAAGAAGAAAGCCAACGTTTAGATGTTAATTGCCGAGGATTCCTTTTATTTTTAGAGCAAATTCAGGTTTTAAATCTAAAAACACGTGAAATGATTATTGAGCGTATTATGGCTTTAGATACTCTTGATTTTAATTTAGATGATCTGAAATGGGTAGTTCTAATGGTGCTCTTTAATCTTCCTGGATATGAGAGTGCTTATCAAAAAATGGAAGAATTACTTTTTGATCATAATGATGAGATTACGCATTGAGTATAAAGTAAAAGTGTAATGGTAAGATCAAATGATGTTGAAAATGACTAAATTCTATTTATTATATCATATATTAAATTAAATGCTTTTACAGCATATAATTTATAATGTCATAATTTTATTAAAAATGGATATTTCCTTACATTTTTAATAAAATTATTTCTATTTTAATATTAAATATGAATGAAAATTGTTGTATTATGAATGAAAATAGAAATTATTTAATGTAATTTTTTTACAGATAGTTCTACAACTACTTATAGTAGTTGATATTTCTTATATTGTAAGGACATGATATATTTGAGAGGATATTATTAACGAAATAATTTTGAATAGAAACTTATAATTATAATTCAAGAGGTTAATGTATTCCAATATAAAATTAATTTTTTCATAGGCTCAAAAGATTACTTGATAGATTAGTTATATATATATCAGTAACATTGAATTATATTTCATAATATTTTTTGATTATAGATATATATCTTAATCATCTTAATATATAAATTTAAAATAAAATCTTTTTTAAATAAGATAAAATCAAAAATTTATTTTTTTGTTGCGAATTATCATATAATTTCATCTTATGAAGATATAATATATTTTTAGTAAAAGTATTATGTATTAATGTATCCATATTAATTAATCTAGTTTATAACTAGATTAATTAATATGGATACAATCATTAGATAAATATCAATATCCTTCATAATTTTTAAAATTTAATGGATTATAAATACTAATATTATTAGTAATAATGATGTATTTTGATATTGATGTATTAAGAACTAGTTTTAATAAACTATAACAGAAGATATTAAGCTGTAATATTTTTACATACTGAATTATTGATTATTTTATTTAGAACATATCAAATGATTCGTTAATTAGTAGTTAATATTTTATGGGGATTACATTTTTATTCAAAATTTATTTGTGGATACAAATGAATTTTATTTTTATTTATTTCATTAGATTTTAATCTTGGAGTATAGCACATATGAGTCCAATTATCTATTCATTAATGCAATGCGCAAAATACATATCTCAGTCAATGGTAGTTGCTTATCCTACTGAATCAGTGTTTGGATTAGGTTGTAATCCAAATAGTCAAATAGCAGTCACGCGCCTTCTTGCTTTAAAGAATAGATCCATTGAAAAAGGTTTAATTTTAGTATCTGCAAATTATCAACAACTTTTACCATGGATTGCTGATGAGGAATTATCTAATGATCAAAGATCTTCTATTTTTGTACCACGTCCTAGCCCAGTAACATGGGTCGTGCCATCTCGTCGTACAACTCCATTTTGGTTAACAGGAAGATTTACTACCATTGCAGTACGCATAAGTAGACATCCTACTGTAATTGCTTTGTGTAAGCTTTGCAACATGCCATTAGTATCAACAAGTGCCAATTTAACAGGATTACTTCCATGTCGTTTTGCATCTGAAGTAATAGAAAAAATTGGTAATCATATTCCAGTATTAATGGGTCAAACTAGTGGTTTTTATAATCCATCTGAAATACGTGATCTTATCACTGGAGAATTAATTCGTTCAGGATAAAAAATAAGAACATATTTTTTATGTTTAGATTTCCTTTATTTTAAATATCATCGAACAATAGATTATATTAATCGTATTTTAAAGTATAAACAGAAGATTATTTTGTAATAAATTAGATGATTATATTAAAATTTTCTTTTTTACAAGTAATTAATAATTATATTTTAAGGACTAAATTATTAATAGTGTATTGTACATTAAAATACTTATTCAATTATACTGAAATTTAGATTTTCTATTTAGATTTAGATACTGATTTACAATCGCATAATTTTAGGCTTTAGGTCTACTATAAAATATTTTTAAATAAATTTTTTAACTTAAATATATGTCATCAAATATCTTATTCAAATTTTGATATATTTCAACCTGTAATTAAATTTAAAAATTACTTTTATAAATAAAAATTGAATTATAATTTATTTATTACAGTACACTAGTGTGTCGATCTGTTTATTAGCACTCATTTTTTATTAAATTGTATTGTAATTTATTTAAAAGACATGTTCCAGTGTTTATTAAATACATCTTTTCTCTTAGTTAAGATTTCTTTAAATGTTTAGCGAGATACTGAAAGCGATTCTATTTTCTATATCAAATAGTCTAGATAGAAAATTCTATCATCACTGGATCTAAGCATCAAGTTAAATTTAAGAAGTTATCATATGTTTTACTCAATCACTGGATTCTATGTTAAATAGTATTCAAATAACTACAATTTTTGATATTACCTTATTATTAGTGAT